>JBBSQA010000005.1:0-119538 GCA_038258285.1 Actinomycetales bacterium
CGTCGACCCGGATGCCCGGGAAGCCAAAACCTTCGGCCCGTTTGTAGATCGGCGCACGGAACTGCTTCTCGTTCGGTTCGGAGATCGCCCAGTGGTTGTTCTGCACGAAGAAGACGACCGGTGACTGGCTCACCGCCGCGAAGACCAGCGCCTCGTTGTAGTCACCCTGGGCCGTGCCACCGTCGCCCGTGAAGGCCATCACCGCCGTGTCGCGCTCAGGGTCTCCCGTGCCGACGTCTCCGTCGCGAGCCACCCCCATGGCGTATCCGGTGGCGTGCAGCATCTGGTTGCCGATGACGATCGTGTAGAGGTGGAAGTTGTTCTCCGCCGAGTCCCAACCGCCGTGGTTGACCCCACGGAACATACCGAGGAGGTTGACCGGGTCCACGCCCTTGCACCAGGCGACACCGTGCTCGCGGTAACCCGGGAAAGCGTAGTCCTGAGGCCTCATCGCCCGCCCGGCCCCGACCTGTGCAGCCTCTTGACCCAGGAGCGAAGGCCACAGACCCAACTCACCCTGACGCTGCAGAGCGAACCCTTCCGAATCGACGCGGCGCACCAGCACCAAGTCGCGATACAACCCGCGCAGGTCGTCCTCGGTGACGTCGTCCAGGTATGCCGCGTAGGGGGCGCTGGCAGCGGAAGGCTCCATACGACGCCCGGTCGAGTCGAGGAACTGGACCATCTCGGGCCCACCGTCCGTGACATCCACCACCGGCGGCTCATGCGTCGCGGCTTCTGCTGACTCCGGGGCGACCTCGTCGTCGCTCACACGACCCTCCTTCGACTGGTCCAACTGCTGAATCTAGCGAATCTGCGGAGGATGCACGACCTAAGACTGCCCTGTGCGCGCCGCATACTCGCCGGCGACCTCGATGAAGCGGTCGTTGGCCTCGGTCTCGCCGATGCTGCACCGGGCGCCTTCGCCGGGGAACGGTCGGACCGTGAGACCCGCCTTGCCACACGTCTCGGCGAAGTCGGTGGTGTGCTCACCCAGCGGGAGCCAGACGAAGTTGGCCTGCGTCTGCGGCACGTCCCAGCCTTGCTCGCGCAGGGCTTCCCACACGCGGATGCGCTCTTCGATCAGGGCCTTCACCCGCACTTCGAGCTCGTCGTACGCCCGCAGGCTGGCGATAGCGGCCTGCTGGGCGATGTCCGAGACCCCGAACGGGGTGGCGGCCTTACGCAGCGCGGTAGCGACCTCTTCGGGCGCCACCGCATATCCCACGCGCAGCCCGGCGAGTCCGTAGGCCTTGGAGAAGGTGCGCAGGACCGCGACGTTGGAGTACTCGCGATAGAGCGCGAGGGCGTCAGGACTGTCTTCGGTGGTGTTGAACTCCAGATAGGCCTCGTCGATCACCACCAGTGTGTCCCTCGGCACCTGGTCGAGGAACTCCCGCAGCTCGTCCTCCCGCACGGCAGGACCGGTGGGGTTGTTCGGCGTGCAGATCAGGACCAGGCGTGTGCGGGCGCTGATCGCGTCCGCCATGGCACCGAGGTCGTGACGAGCATCGTCGTCCAGCGGGACCTGCACCGAGGTCGCGCCGGCCAGCGCCATGATGATCGGGTAGGCCTCGAAGGAACGCCAGGCGTAGACCACCTCGTCACCGGGGTCGCAGGTGATGGTGACCAGTTGGGTGAGGACACCCACACTCCCGGTACCCGTGGCGATGTGATCGATCGGCACGTCGAACCGCTCGGCGATCTCCTGGGTGAGCTCGGTGACCGCCATGTCGGGGTAGCGGTTCATGTTTTCCGCGGCCTTGGCGACGGCGTCGAGCACGGACGGCAGCGGAGGGTAGGGGTTCTCGTTCGAGCTGATCTTGTATGCCGTCCGGCCGTGCGTGGCGGCGGCGGGCTTGCCGGGTTTGTAGGCCGGGACCGCGCTCAGCGTGGTGCGCAGCTGGACCGGTGACTCCTCAGCGTCATCGTGATCGGTCATGGCCTCACCCTAGACCGCTCGCTTTCAGCCGCGGCCCAGGATGGCCGTGCCAAGATACCTCCATGGGATCCTTCCTCTTCCGAGTGCTGGCCAACGGAGTAGCACTCTGGGTGGCCTCGCTGATCGTGCCGGGCATCATCTTCGGCGAGGGCGCCGAACCCCTCAACACCGTGATCACTATTGCTGCCGTCGGTCTGGTCTTCGGACTGCTCAACGCGGTCTTGCGGCCCATCCTGTTCGTGCTCTCGCTACCCGTGCTGATCCTGACGCTGGGCCTGTTCGCTTTCGTCCTGAACGCGATCATGCTGTCCATCACGTCGTGGGCTGCCTCGGGTCTGGGCCTGGCGTTCGAGGTGGAGCACTTCTTCTGGGACGCCATCCTCGGCGCGCTGATCGTCAGCATCGTCTCCACCATGCTGAACCTCTTCAACCCCGCCGACGGGCGACGCTAGAGCCTTCGTCCTGGCGGGGGCGCAGCAGCTCACACCAGCTCTCCACGCTTTCTCCCGAGGTAGGACCGCTCCGCAGAGTTCTGGGTGGCAGCAATCGCGGCCGCATACGATGCCTTCGCCTCCGCGCTTCTCCCCAGCCGTCGCAGCAGGTCCGCCCGGGCCGCGTGCCACGCGTGATAGCCCGTGAGCGGCAGGCGGTCGACCAGCGCTAGGGCGACCTCGGGGCCGTCCAACCGCGAGACCGCAACCGCACGGTTGAGCGCCACAATCGGTGACGGGTCGATCCGGGTCAGCTGGTCGTACAGCGCGAGGACCTGCGACCAGTCTGTGTCCGATGCGGTGGCGACGGCGGTGTGGACGGCGTTGATCGCGGCGAGGATCTGATATCGGCCCGGACGGTTGATCGCGAGGCAATGGCGGACGAGGTCCTGCCCCTCTGCGATCTGGGCGGCGTCCCAGCCGGCGCGATCCTGCTCCTCGAGCGGGACCAGCTGCCCGTCACGCACCCGGGACTCACGTCGAGCATCGGTCAGCAGGAGCAATGCCAGCAACCCGGTCACCTCGGGCTCTCGTGCGAGCAACTGGCGCAGGATCTTGGTCAGCCGGAGCGCCTCACCGGTGAGGTCCGACCGCACAGGCTCTCCCTCCCCGGTGGCGAGGTAGCCCTCGTTGAAGATCAGGAACAGCACCGTCAGGACGCCATCGAGTCGGGCGGGGAGGTCTGCGCGTTCGGGCACCCGGTAGGGAACCTTCGTCGCGGCGATCTTCTTCTTCGCCCGGGTGATCCGGCGCGCCATCGTCGTCTCGGACACGAGGAACGCCTGGGCAATTTCCGGCACGGTCAGCCCACCGAGCAGGCGCAGCGTCAGCGCGATCCGAGCCTCCGGCGCCAACGACGGATGGCAGCAGGTGAAGACGAGCCGCAGACGATCGTCCTCCACCGGACCTTCCGGCTGGTGAGGTGTGTCGTTCTGATCCATGAAGGCCGCCTGCTGTTTGGCGTCGCGCTGACTCTCGCGGCGGAGCCGGTCGATCGCTCGGTGTCCCGCGGTGGTCGTGAGCCAGCCGCCGGGGTTGGCCGGGACTCCTGACTCCGGCCATCTCTGCAGCGCCAGGACCATGGCCTCGCCCGCGGCTTCCTCGGCCAGGTCGATGTCACCGAAGCGGCGCACGAGGCCGGCGATCAGGCGGCCGTACTCCTTGCGGAACACCTGCTCGAGAGCCGCTGACCCGCCCAGCCCCTTGCGATCCGGTTCGCTCGAGCTCAAGCAAGGCCCTCGAACGGGCGGACCTCGACCGTGCCGCGGCACGCCTTGGACCCCTGGGCCGCGATCTTGAGCGCAACGTCGAGGTCGGGGGCATCGATCACCCAGAACCCACCGATGACCTCCTTGGTCTCCAGGTAGGGGCCATCGGTCATCACCGGCGTCTCACCACGGCCGTCCACCACGGTGGCCGTCGTTCCTGGCTGCAGACCGCCAGCGAAGACCCAGTAGCCATCGGCGTGGAGCTGGTCGTTGAACGCGCCGGTCGCAGCGAACGCCTGCTCCATCTCCTCCTCCGAGCCGTACTCACCGAACTCTTCGCGCTGCACCGGCCCGTGCACGCTCAACAGGTAATGCGCCATGACAGATCTCCTTCACTCAGGGCGGCCCGTTGACCGCTCTCTACTGACACTACGAACGGGAACCCACCAATACGACACTTTCGGGTATAACTCGTTTCAGCCAGTCACCCCTACGACCCGTGCGCTGCATTTTGGGGCCAGTGTCCCCAGATCCGGCAGCATTCGACCCACAATGCAGCGCACGGCTCTACGCCCGGCGACGGTGTCGGCATGCTTCATCTCCTTCGAAGACGTGGGAGAGCCCCCCCTCGCCGTCACGGCCCGATCTGCCCTTCCTACCGCTGCTCTACCCTCAACGCCACCCTCACCAGCTGATGTAGTCCGATCTTCAGGGACGTCCGCACGGCCGCCTTCAACGGCAGGAGGTAGCGCCCATCTTTGGGGAACAGCGCGGTGGTGAAGTCGGTGCCGCTGATCCGCACCACGACCGGCACCTGCCCCCAGTACTCCACCCCCTTGGCTGCGAACTTGATGTCCTCGCTTGCTTCCTCCGGGATGGCGACGAAGTAGAACGGTGCAGGGCCGCGCCATTCGATGACCGGCCCCTGGAACTCCACGTCCATCTCGCTCATATGGTGAGTATCGCGCCTCGGTTTACGGTTTGCCGGGCATGGATCACCCGCCGGCCGATCAACAACGCCGGGTCGTCACCGGTGAGAACTGCTCGATGCCTCCGACGACGCCATGGTCGAGCACCGTCGGGGCACTGTCGTCACCATTGCCAGCGCGGCAGGACTGGTGGGGGTCGCGAGGCAGACCGACTCCTCAGCCAGCAAGTTCGCCGCGTTCGGCTTTGCGGGTCGCTCCGCATGGAAAGGACCAAAGGGCCGACCGGAGTCGCCGGCTCGGGTGCTTCCGCTGAGCTTATTCGACCGACTGGTGAACCAACCCGGCATCAACAACACCATGGACCACTTCGTCGGTCGCACGCGTCGCTGACTCCTCCAGGCACCTCGCATCGATCCGCGGGGTCAACGAACCGGCGCGCGCTCGCCGTCTCCCGTAGCCACCCAGACCGGGGAGGACCAAGCCATCTCGCCGTCGACGAGGTAGGCGCGAACGTAGTAGAACGACTCACCCTCGGGTGTGGGTCTCGGGTCGGTCCATTCGACGGTGAGTTCGCGCACCCCCAACGAGGTCAGTCCGCCGACGGAGGGCTGCAGTCCTGCCCGACCGAGTGCCCCCGTCTCCGCCGGTATGCCGATCCGTCCGTCGGTCGCGAACGCCTCGGTGATCTCGGCCAGGGTGGTTCGAAGGGATCGGTCGCGCATCTGCACGAGCACCTCGGCCGCCGGTGAACCGATGAGCGTCATCTCGACCTCACCGCGCTGAGCCCCGTACGGATCGCCGAAGCTGTGCGTCGTCGCCTGCCAGGTCACCGACGCCTCGTCGACCGCGACGACCTGCGGCCCCCAGAACGGTGTCGCCAACACCCGACCGCCCTCCACTCCCAGCGCGCCGTCCCAGACGGTCGCACCCTCGGCCTCGCCCCACTCCACGCGCAGACCGACCTCGACCTCACCCGCCTGAGCGACCGACGGTGACACCACGTGCGCCACCTGGCCGTCCCGGACGATCTCGATCCGAGCCAGATCGGCATACCCCGACGCGTGCACCCGGACCGTCCGCGAGCCGGCGATCACCGCCTCCTCTCCCATGAACGCCTCGCCCCCCTCGCTGCCGACCAGTCGCACGTCAAGAGTCACGTCCCGCGTGGTGGCCGCAAACGTGCGCCGTTGCTGCAGCGCCGAGAACACCTCGGCTCGGTCCAGGGAGCGCGCGTAGGCCCCGACGTAGCTCGCGCCGTGTCCGTGATCGGAGGAGGCGATGAACCCGAACCGATGTCCTCGAAGCAACCCGTCGAGGGCGAACGTGCCGGTCGCCGTGCCGTCCGAGTACTGCCGGAAGCACCCGGGTGTCTCGTAGTTGCCGCGGCAGGCCTGGAAGATCTCGACCAGGCGTGAGTAATCGGGGTCGTGGTAGTCCCAGTCGTTGTAGACCATGGCCGCGCCGGGGTGGTGCGGGATGGTGATCGCCGGGTATGCCGGGTGCTGCCGGAGCGCCTTCCACAGCCCCGTCGGAGTATTGGTGGCGTCGGCCATGCAGGAGAACAGCGGCGCCCCTCGCTCGACGTCGCCGTAGATCACGTTCTGGTGGCCACTACTGGCCGAGGTCCACTCGAACCCGTAGAGGGGGACGAAGCGGTCAGGGATGTGGAAGAGGTCGGCGATCTTCTGGATGCTCCACCACTGATGGTCCGAGGAGTTCTCGGCGTGGTCGGTGACGGCCCAGAAGTCGTAGTCACAGACGTCCCAGGCGTAGCGGTAGAAGTCCTCCAGACTCGGCTCGTCGCCGGAGGTGCACCGACTGACCAGGGAGTGACGGTGCAGATCCCCCCAGTAGAGCTGCATCTCCTCACCGCCAATGAGGGCGCTCGGCCGTTCCCGCGGTGCCGGCTCACGAGTCGTCTTCACCCACGGCCGGGCCTCAGTGCGCTGGTCCGACTCGACGCGGGCCCGCTGGCCATTGCCCTCGGCCGGGGTCCACAGCGGCGGCAAGGGACCGCGGTGGGCATGGACGATCTGCCCCAAACCGTGGATGCCGTGCCAGATGACGGACCCGTGGTGCTCGTAGAGATAGGGGCAGTCCCGGCCGCCGAAACCTTCGCTCCAGGTCAGCGCCCGCTCCAGGCGCCGGTCCATCTGAGCGGCGATCGTGAACCCACCGGGGTACGCCGTGACCGCAGCCTCCTCCAACGTCCCGTCGGTCCCGCTGAAGGTGGTCGCCGGGTCCCAGCCCTGCGGCCCCAACGCCTGCACAGCGATCTCCCAGTAGTAGGTCATCAGCGGCAGCTTGCGATGCACCCGGTAGACCACCGCCAAGCCCCCGTCGAAGCCAGCGACCAGTTTGGGTAGCCCGGAGGGCACGACGTCGAGCCGGGCCGCCAGCTCCCCTGGAGCCTCGCGGATGCGTTCAGGCAGCACCTCGACCACGCGGATGCTGGCCGAGACTTCGGGGATCAGCTCTGAGGGCACGCTGTCCCCCGAGGGCCGCACGCCAACGATGCGGGTGGGATCAGCCCCGACTTCGCGGGCAGGTCTCAACCGGGTGGGTCCGCTGCCGGCATGACCGTGCATCGTGATGACGTCGAAGGCGCACCACACCCGGCCGTCCGTGGTCGTCGCCATGCTGGGGTGCAGCGCGTAGTCGCTCCCACCGGTGATGACGCGAGGCTGCCCCAGCGCGCCGTCGGCCGAGCGGTTCCTCAGGACAACGCGATAGGAACCGTCGGCATACTCCGACCAGGCGAACATCCTCGCGCCGTCCGCCAGGACCACCACGGCCGGGTCCCAGACGTTGGCTTCGACACCCTCAGACACCAACGAGGTCGGCCCCCACCGGCCCGCCGCCTGGGTGCGGGCGTAGATGCCGAACCCCGAGTCCACCGGGGCCTGCCACACCAGGACCAGACCACCGCTCGGATCCACCGCCACCTCGTGGTTGAACGATGGATGAGCGGTAGTGCTGACCAACTCCAACGGCGACCATCCGTCCTCGCCTCGACGAGCGGCATACACCCCGACCGGGCTGCTGGGGGTGTCCCGACGCGCCACGAAGACCCACATCACCCCGCTCGCGTCGACAGCGGCCACCGGACGGAAGAGGTCGACCGGGTCGGTGGTGATCTCCTCGACCACTGCGGACCCACCCGAGGCGGTAGGTGGACGCACCTGAGCGCGGAGCACCTCACCGCGCTCGGGCACCCACTCGACCCAGGTGGTCAAGGTCGTGCCGTCGGCGGACGCGGCAATCGAAGGCCGTGCCGCTTTGCCCGACTCCTCGATCCACTCGACCCCGTCCCGCGGCTCCCCCGGCAGTCTCGGAGCCTGCGCCAACACCTTCTCGGCGCCGGCGATCTGCTCCTCGATCTTTCCCTGCCCCTCGTCCACCCACATGTAGCGCAACGGATCCGGGTCCAGGAACGCCTCGGTCGCCGTGACGTCCAGACCGGCGTTGATGGCTTGGCTCATCGAGGCGTTGAAGGCCAGGACACGGTCCAGATCGGCCTGCTGCTGCGGGGTGTAGTCACCGGAATAGTGGTCCAACCCACCACACATCCCGCCGTGGTGCTGGTGGTCGTGTGAGGGCATTGCTCGCTCGGAGCTCATCGACGGGTTCTCATATCGAGGCGATTCTGTACCCGCTGGGCCCTCGGTGTATATCGTCGGCGCAGATCTCTTACGGCAGACCAGGGCGGCGCACCGGCAGGAGACGTTCGCCCACCGGGTCGGCGAGGCGCGCGAGGATCGGCCCGAGCACCGCCAGCACCATGACGTAGGCCGCTGCGAGCGGACCTACCTGAGCGACACCGGCACTGACGGCTAGACCGGCAATCACCACGGAGAACTCGCCCCGGGAGACCAACGCCGCCCCCGCCCGCAACCGCCCCGGGCGCGCCACCCCGTCGCGCCTAGCGGCATACCAGCCCGTGGCCATCTTCGTGATGATCCCCACCAGCGCGAGCGCAATCGCCGGCAACAGCGCCGGCACCATGTTGGCCGGGACAGTCGCCAACCCGAAGGCCACGAAGAACACCGAGGCGAAGAGGTCCCGCAGGGGGCTGAGCAGGTGGCGAGCCCGATCGGCCAAGGCGTGCGGAATCGCGATACCGACCAGGAACGCCCCCACCGCTGCCGAGGCACCGACGCCCTGTGCGATCCCGGCCACCAGCAGCGTCAGCCCGAGGACCCGGAACAGCACCTGCTCGTCGTCGGGGTGGTCGAGCAGCTGCTCCAGTCGGTCACTTCCGTGATGGGCCACGAGCAGGATGAACAGCACCGCACCGAGGGCCAACGACACTCCAGCGAGGGCCTGCCACGGACCTCCGCCGGACAGCACCACGACCAGGATCGGTAGATACAAGGCCATCGCGATGTCCTCGAGCACGAGCAGCGAGAGCACCGACGGGGTCTCGCGGTTGCCGAGCCGGCCGAGGTCGGCGAGCACTCGGGCGACGATGCCGGAGGAGGAGATCCAGGTGATGCCCCCCACCGCCAGGATGCCGCCGATCGGCAGCCCGAGCAACCATCCAGCGATCAGCCCCGGAGCCGCATTCAGCAGGAGGTCGACGACGCCAGAGGTGCGATGGCGCTTGAGACTGGCCATGAGCTCGGAGGAGGTGAACTCCAAGCCCAAGGTGAGTAAAAGCAGGATCACACCGATCTCGGCGCCCACCTCCACGAACGGGTCCGCAGCGCTCAGTTTGACCAGGCCACCGTCCCCGAAGGCCAGCCCCGCCAGCAGATAGAACGGGATCGCGGAGATCTGCAGCCGCTTGGCGAGCAGTCCCAGGATGGCCAATCCGGCGAAGAGCGCGCCGAGCTCCACGAACAGGACGGCCAGGTGGTCCACGGTGGCTCCTTACGGACCGTGCCAGAGGATCTTGCGAAGCTGTTCGACGCCGGGCTCGGTGCCGACGACCACCAACAGGTCGCCGGTGCGGAATCGCTCTTCCGGCCCGGGCGAGGTCACCACATCGACCCCCCTCACGATGGCCACGATCGAGCAACCCGTGCGGGTCCTGGCGTGGGTCTCACCGAGCGTGAGCCCGTCGAAAGGAGCGTGTTCGTCGATCCGCAGCCGTGAGGTCTGCAGCCCGGGAAGCTTGGCGGCTTCGCTGACGTGGTGCACCATCGACGCACCGTTGAGCAGACCGGCCAACGCCTCGCTCTCGTCGTCATCGAGCGGCACGGTCAGCGATGCACGGTCGGGATCGCGGGCGTCGTAGGCAATGAGCACCGAGCCACCTTCGCGGTTGACCACCAGCGACAAGGGCGTCCCTCCTCGGGTGCTCAGCTCGTACTTGACGCCCACCCCGGGCAGGATCGTCTCGACGACCTCGGGGGCGTGCCGGTTCATCATGGTCGAGCCTTTCTCACGTGCTCACCTTAAGGGTCCGGCTCAACCCTGGAAATCGTAGGGAAGGCCGTCCTCGAGGTAGACCGGCCCCTCAGGGGTCACACCTGGCGCGGCCGGTTCGGATCCCACTGCGGACCGTAGCTGGGTGAGCAGCCGAGCGACGTATGGCGCCGCTCGTTGCTGGACCTGCGCGGTGTCACACCAGTGGAGGCCGGCAATCTCGGTCGGTTGCAGCCGGGCGCGTCCGGGCAGGTCGGGGTGCACCCCGAGGTCGAACACCAGCAGCACAGCGTCGTCCCACTGCCGGTAGGGAGGCAGCCAGTCGATTGCGAGCAACGCCCCGGCCTGGACCTCGACCCCGAGCTCCTCGGTGATCTCCCGGGCCAACGCCCCGGCGGGCGACTCGTGAGGGTCGACCACCCCACCCGGCAGATCCCACTCCTGCTTGTAGGTGAGCTGGCACATCAGGACCTCGCCACGTTCGTTGCGGATGAGCCCCTGGGCGATCACGCGCTTGGTCGGCAACGTGGCGTTGAGCATCGACAAGAAGGCTTGGCGGGTGCCAGGCAACGGGTCATCGGCCAGCCGGGCCAACCGGAGCACGTCGACCGGCGCACCGCTGGCGTCGAGATGCCGACCGCGGGCGACCCCCTCGGGGCGCAGACCTGCCCGCTGCAGGGCCTGCCGCAGCTCCCGGTCGTCGCGGGGGACCTGAGCCTCGACGCGGTGCAGCCCCTCGGCATACCCCTGGGTCAGGAACTCCGCCAGGGCCGCGGGCGCTTGGGCGTCGAGCCACCACGGGTCATCAACGGTCCAGACGAGCTCGGCGACCCCCTGCCCGCTGGGCTCCAAGGTCCACGGATTCATCCGGCCAGACTGCCACAGCGCCCCCATGCCCCCCACGGCAGTGCCCGGCATGACGCAGCCTCGCCAGCTGTCCCCTGCAGAAGTTTCGCTCTGACGACATATGTGCAGGGTCTAAGCGACGTCGTGGGTCGATCTCGCCCGATCCAGGGCCGCAGCAACCTGGTCGAGGAATACCTCAGGAGCCAAACGGAGCCCCAACACCGGAATGCGCAGGTTGATCGTGCCGTGGACCGCGAGGTCGTTGTGCCGCACGGCGTCGTCGACCGCGTTCAGCCCCTGCGAGTGCTGCGCCCCATCGATCTCGACATGGACATCCAGCTCCTCCCAGGCCACGTCGAGATAGATCCTTCCCCGGCGCCCCTTACGGAGCACTTGACGGGTCGGCTCAGGTAGGCCCCGCCGACGACACATACGGGTGAAGTCCAGCTCGCCCAGCGACTCTGCACCACGACAGACGTCACGCACCACCTGGTCCAGCAACTGCCGTCGCGGGCAGCGCTGCACCGTGGCCCACACGTCCATCAAACGTTGCGGTGGCGTCAGCCGCTGCTGCATCGTCATCGCCAGCAGGGTGGCCGACGCTCGATCACTGGTCGCCCACTGAGCCGCTCGGATCGCTGCCACCTCCGGCACCGTCCGAGGAAGACCCGAACGGACCACGGCATCGGTTTTGTCGAGCCGGTGGATCCGCACCCCGGGAAGCCGATGCACACGATGGCCTGAGGGCACGGTCACGTGGATGACCGGCTCCGTCCAGCCGGTGAGTCCGGCAGCGTAGAGGGCACTCGCCCCGTCGAGCACCGCGCCAGGGCCAGACTCCCAGATCGCCACCCAGTGCTGACCCTCGAAGGTCGGCGTCGTGCAGGTGACACCGAGGCTATGCCGCCCGAGCCTGGTCCAGCGCCCCGCGCTTTCCTGAGCTCGGATGAAACTGACCGTGAGCCCCACGTGGCGCAGCATCACCCGAGTGGCCAAGCCGGCGTAACTCCGGGCGACCCCGCGCGCCCGTCTCATCAGCTCCTCACGGTCGGGCCCCATCACCTCACTCTGAGCGATCGCCGGCGCGACCGAAGGACCCCTGTGGATCAACCGGGGCTGGGGATCCCTCAGCATCCTCTTGGCCTGTGCAGTTGTGCTGTCCTGACGTCATAACTGCACAGGCCAAGCCGTGCAGGGGCGACCGGGGTCACGGCATACTGCACGCATGCGCGTCCTCGTCACCGGCGGTGCCGGATACATCGGGTCCCACACCACCGTCCAGCTGCTGGAGGCCGGGCACGAGGTGGTGGTGGCCGACAACTTCAGCAACTCCAAGCCCTCTGTGCTGCCTCGTATCGAGGCCCTGGCCGGTGCATCGATGACGCTGCACGAGGTCGACCTCACCGACCGGCCAGCCGTCGATGCCCTGTTCGCCACCGAGTCCATCGACGCGGTCATCCACTTCGCCGGCTCCAAGGCGGTCGGGGAGTCCGTGGCCAAGCCGGTCCCCTACTACCGCAACAACGTGGGCTCGACGTTGTCCCTCATCCAGGCGATGTCGGACCATGGCATCCACCGGCTGGTCTTCTCCTCTTCGGCAACCGTCTACGGCCCGGACGCGCCGGTGCCGATGACCGAGGACCTCCCGACGTCGGCCACCAACCCCTACGGCTGGACCAAGGTGATGATCGAGCAGATCCTCACCGATCTTGCGATCGCCGAACCCCAATGGCGGATCGCCCTGCTGCGCTACTTCAACCCCGTCGGTGCACACTCCTCGGGTCAGCTCGGCGAGGACCCCAGCGACATCCCCAACAACCTCATGCCCTTCATCGCCCAGACCGCTGTCGGTCGCCGCGACAAGCTGTCGGTCTTCGGCGGCGACTACGACACCCCGGACGGCACCGGGGTGCGCGACTACATCCACGTCGAAGACCTCGCGGCGGGACACTTGGCGGCGTTGGGGTGGATCGGCGAGCACGAGCGCAGCATCTCGACGTGGAACCTGGGCACCGGGCACGGCACCAGCGTCCTGGAGTTGGTCGAGGCGTTCGCCGCCGCCAGCGGACAGGAGATCCCGTATGCCGTCGGCCCCCGTCGTCCCGGAGACATCGCCGCGTCCTACGCCGACCCCTCGCGGGCTCATCTCGAGCTGGGCTGGAGCGCCACCCGCACCGTGGAGGACATGTGCGCCGACACCTGGCGGTGGCAGCAGGGCAATCCGAACGGATACCCCGACGAATAGAGCCCTCGTCTCTTCGTTGCCTGTCCCTCGGTGGGCGCCTGTCCGGGTCATGCTTCCCTTTTGACCTCACGGAAAGCAGAGCGTAACCAAGGGGCGTAATATTCTCCCGTGCCCAAGAAATTCAGCGGTCTCGGCGATCTGGAACGCGCTGTCATGACCGTCCTGTGGGACCAGGGTGGCAACCAGAGTGTGCGTCAGGTCCTGACCGACCTCAACGGATCCCGTGACCTGGCCTACACCACCGTGATGACGGTGCTGGACCGCCTCGCCAAGAAGGGCTTGGCCGACCGCACCCGCGCCGGTCGTGCCTGGATGTACTCCGCTGCCGCGTCCCGTGAGGAGCTGACGGCCGCCTCGATGCGGGTCGGCCTGGACACGTTGGACTCCGGTGACCGTCAGGCGGCCATGCTGCACTTCCTGGACCAGGCCGACGCCGGCGAGCTGGACGACCTGCGGGCCGCGCTGGCCGAAGTCGAGCGGCGCCACAGCTAGGCGAAGGCCAGCCCGCATGGACACCCTGGCTGTCGTGCTTCTGGCTCTGGTCGCGCTGACCTTCTCGGTCGCGGCGCCGAGGATCATGGCCCCACAGACCTCCTTTCGGCTGTGTCCGGGGCCAGCCCTGCTCGTATGGCAGTGTGTCGCTCTCTCCGGCATCCTCGCGGCCCTGCTCACCGCGCCGGTAGCAGCGTGGTCGCTGACCGACCGCACCATGGTCCTGTTCTGGGGTGCCGTCGCGCTCAGTGCGCTCATGCTCGGTCGGCTCCTGCTCAGTGCCCATCGGGTCGGCACCGGCTTGCGCACGCTGCGACAGCGTCACCGCGACCTGGTCGATCTCCTCGGCCAGGCCGACCCGCAGAGCAGCGTCACCGTGCTCCCGCACGCCAGCCCCACGGCCTACTGCGTGCCCGGAGCGGGACGCCGGATCGTGCTGACCGCCGGTGCGGTAGAGGCCCTCGAGCCCGATGAGCTCGGCGCCGTGCTCGCGCACGAGCGAGCCCACCTGAACGCCCGCCATGACCTCATCCTCGAGTTCTTCAGCGTGCTGCACCATGCGGTCCCCCGTCCGGTCCGCTGCGAGGCCGCGCTCATCGAGGTGCACCTGCTCGTGGAGGCACTCGCAGACCGAGCGGCCCTCCGGACCAGCGGGGCCAGGCCCCTGGCCCGGGCGCTGGTGACGATGTCTCGGGGGGCGCACCCCGAGGCGACGATGGGAGTCGGCGGGACGGCCGAGCACACCAGGGCGCGACTCCTGCTCATCGCTGACGCCGCGACCCCCCGGCACGGTCGCGCAGCCGCGATGATCTGCTTCGCGGTCCTGACCCTCACGATTCCCCTGAGTCTGGCCGCCCTCTCGGTGTGAGTGCATCTGCGTCCGGTCGTACGGGGCGATCGGCGCTGGCCCCGCTGAGCGCGTGTCCTGTCGCGGTGTCAGCATGAGTGCCATGAGCAAGACATCAGCGACGCGCTGCGGGTGGTGGCAGATCGGCCTCGGTGTCCCGTGGCTCGGTGTCGCCGTGTGGCTCGCAGCGACACGAGCGAGCGCGCCTCTGGCCGGGCACCCCGCTCAGTCCGTCACGGTGCTCATCGTCGGGATCGTCGGCATGCTGCTCATCGCTGCGGGCGTCCGCGACCTCCACCGAACTCGCACGGTCCGCCCACGGCGGCGATGGGTCCGCATCTCACTGCGCTCCCTCGGGCTGCTGGTCACGCTCGCGGTCGTCGGGACGATGATCTACCTCCGGCCGTTCACGGCCTCCAGCGACGCGATCGCCGCGATGTCCGGCACCGCAGACGTCACCGTCATCGACACCGTCAGCACCATCACGCTCACTCCGACCAACACCGGGGCGAGCACCGGCCTGGTCTTCCAGCCCGGCGCACGGGTGGATCCTCGGGCCTACGTACCGCTGCTGACCCAGCTCGCTGAGCAGGGCTATCTCGCCGTCATCGTCAAGCAACCCTTCGACATCGGCTTCACGGCCGTGGGCGCACCGGGTGGCATTGTCGAAGATCACCCCGAGGTCGATCACTGGGCCATCGGCGGGCACAGCCTCGGCGGGGTGGTCGCTTCGAGCTACGCGGGTGAGCACCTCGACGAGATCGACGGCCTGCTGTTGTGGGCGTCCTATCCGCTCGGCACGCTGGCCGACGCAGACCTCGCGGTGACATCCGTCTCGGGCACGCAGGACGGCCTTGCGGTGCCGGCCGACATCGATGCCAGCGCACCGAAGCTGCCTTCCGGCACCACTTTCGTGCCGGTCGACGGAGGAGTCCACGCCTTCTTCGGCGACTACGGCGAGCAGCCCGGCGACGGTGAGCCGACGATCTCGCGCGTCGACGCCCAACAGCAGATCGTCGAGGCCAGCGCAGACCTGCTGGCTGAGATAGGGACACCCTGAGTCCCCTACTCGGTTCGACGTGCGACCGGCCTCCTGGACATCAGTGCACAAGCACCGCGATTCCGGCCTACCCTGTGCCTAGGACGACGACTCGGAGGAAATGTCATGGGCGATAACGCCTGGGTGTGGTGGTTGGTAGCGGCAGTGGTGCTGATCCTGGTGGTCGTGGCGCTCTTGGCGGCGCGTCGCTCGGCGGCTCGCAAGGAGGCCGCACGGCTGCGCGAGAAGGCTGCTGCCGATGACCCGCGTATCGCTGGTCAGGAGGCCACGGCGAAGGAGCTCCGCGACGCCGCAGCGTTGGCTCGTCAAGAGGCGATCGACGCTCAAGAGGAGGCCGACCGGGCCGAGGGCCGTGCGCGCGCTCTCGAGGAACGCGCCGAAGAGGCCGTGATGGCCGCCCGTGAGGAACGCGACTCACAGACTGACGCTTACCTGCAGGCGCAGGCCAAGGACCCCAACGCCAAGAAGTAGCTCTGGCGCCCGCCTCTGGGAAGATGAGTCCATGGCCTCCCTTCTTGACGTCACGCCTCCGCTTGCCCTCGGCGCGCTGGACGGCCGGTATCGCACCGCGGTCGGACCGCTCATCGAGCACCTCTCCGAGCCGGCGCTGAACCGGCAGCGGTTGCACGTGGAGATCGAGTGGCTGATCTACCTCACGGGGCACGGTGTGGTGCCCGGGGCGGGCCGGCTCAGCGATGCTGAGCAGGTGAGGCTGCGCGCGCTGGTCGACGACTTCGACGCCGACACCATCGCCGAGTTGGGCGCCATCGAGGCGGAGACGGTCCACGACGTCAAGGCGATCGAGTACTTCCTGCGCAGAAGGCTGAGCGACCGGCTGGAGGGCCGCGACGACCTCGCCGAGCTGGTGCACTTCGCGTGCACCTCCGAGGACATCAACAACCTCTCCTACGCCCTGATGATCAAGGGGGCGATCACCGACGTCTGGCTCCCTCGGGCCCAGCAGCTGGTCGCGCAGGTGGGCGACCTGGCCCGCGAGTTGGCCGTCATACCGTTGCTGGCTCACACCCACGGCCAACCCGCCACGCCCACCACCATGGGCAAAGAGCTGGCGGTGCTCGCGGCCCGCTTGGCGCGCCAGGTTCGGCGCATCGAGCGTGCGGAGTATCTGGGCAAGTTCAACGGCGCAACCGGCACCTACGGTGCCCACCTGGCCGCGGTCCCCGGGGCCGATTGGCAGCAGATCTCCCACGACTTCGTCAGCGGGCTCGGGCTGACCTGGAATCCGCTGACCACCCAGATCGAGAGTCACGACTGGCAGGCCGAGGTGTATGCCGACGTGGCCCGGTTCAACCGGGTGCTGCACAACCTGTGCACCGACCTGTGGTCCTACATCTCGATGGGCTACTTCGCGCAGGTGCGGGGCCAGGGCACGGTGGGCTCCTCCACGATGCCGCACAAGGTCAACCCGATCCGGTTCGAGAACGCCGAGGCCAACCTCGAGGTGTCCAACGCGCTGCTGGAGGTCTTGGCCTCCACGCTGGTGACCTCACGGTTGCAGCGGGACCTCACGGATTCGTCGATGCAACGCAACGTCGGCACGGCGCTGGGTCACTCGCTGCTGGCCATCGACAACGCCGGTCGTGGTCTGGCCGGGTTGGACGCCAACCCGGAGGCGATGTCCGCCGATCTCGACGCCAACTGGGAGGTTCTGGCCGAGCCGATCCAGTCCGTGATGAGGGCACTCGCCGCATCGGGGGTCGAGGGCATGAGCAACCCCTACGACCGCCTCAAAGAGCTGACCCGGGGGCGCCGGATCAACGGCGAAGACCTGCGTGAGTTCGTCCGGAGCCTGGGACTGCCGAGCGATGAGGAGAAGCGGCTGGTTGAGATGACGCCGACGAGCTACGTCGGGATCGCGCCGGACCTGGTCGCCCACCTCGACTGACCGTGGTGGAGCCGAGGCCGTGACTCGAGGCGTTAGCGCATCCGGGGAGCCGACTCGGACGGGAGCACATTCAGCGGCTCACCTGTGAACCCGTCGACGACGGCCCGCTCCCCGAGGGGGTCGACCAAGGTCACCGCTGCGCCATCGGAGCACAGGCCGCGGCTGAAGTCGAGGTCGTTGACGATCAACGTCACGGTGACCTCGTCCGAGGACTCCTCGACCAACAGGCGAGGGTGCTGCTCGCACGTGTTGACGGTGGCCTCCACCAGACGTGAGGACGGATCGCCGTACAGCTCGATGATCTTCGGCTCCGCGGCCCCGCAACCCGACAGGACCACCCCGCCGAGCACTGTTGCCGCTATCCGCTGATGCACCTTGACCTCGATTCTTTCGTGAACGTCAAGATTAACGTGTCGGCAGCTAATATCGAACGCTATGGCTAGCTGGGCACAGGTGGAGCGGTTCGGTCTCGCGTTCGGTATTGAGTCACGCACCGACACGGGGGCTCCGCGGTGAAGAACGGTCTGGCCCGTGGACTCCTCGTGCTGTGCGCCCTGGCCTTCGTTGCCTTCCTGGTGTTGCTCTACGTGCGGAACGCCCTGCCCGCCGAGGAGACGGAGTCAGCGCGACCGGTTCCGAGCGCGACGGCATACACGGAGGCCGAGCCAGGTGGGCATCCCCCCGACTGCGCACTCGAAGATCTGCCGGCCACGACGCTGGTGGTGATCGACGACATCGAGGTGGGCGGTCCGTACGACTATCCCGGCGACGACGGGGGCACCTTCGGGAACTACGAGGGTGAGTTGCCCGAGGAGCAGCGCGGGTACTACCGGGAGTACACGGTGCAGACCCCGGGGTTGGACCATCGCGGCGCCCGACGCATCGTCACGGGTGGACTGGACGCCGACGACCCCGAGGAATGGTTCTTCACCCAGGACCACTACGAGAGCTTCTGCGAGTTCGCCCCTGTCCCGTAGGCTTCACCGCTGACGTGGTCAGGAATATTAAACCCCCAGGGGGTATTGTCAGAGTATGACGACGCCGGGCTACAGCGAGACCAAGCAGGACCAGTTGAAGCGGCTGGCACGCATCGAGGGGCAGGTGCGCGGGATCGCGCGGATGGTCGAGCAGGACACGTACTGCATCGACGTGCTCACTCAGGTCAGCGCGGCCACCAAAGCCCTGCAGGCCGTGAGCCTGAGCCTGCTGGAGGAGCACATAGGCCACTGCGTCGTCGATGCCGCTCGCGAGTCCGACGAAGCGGCCCAAGCCAAGGTCAGTGAGGCCGCCGCGGCCATCTCCCGGCTCGTACGCAGCTAGCTTCCCCTCTCAAACCATCACGCTCAGCAGTTCCAGAAGGAGTCATGACCACTTCCACCAGCCAGTCCCACCAGGTCGACCTCGACATCGAAGGGATGACCTGCGCATCGTGCGTGTCGCGCGTGGAGCGCCGTCTCAACGCCCTCGACGGTGTCGAGGCCACGGTCAACCTCGCCACCGAGAAGGCCCGCGTCTCCTATGCCGACCCCCACACGGTCCAGGACCTGGTGGCTGCGGTCGCCAAGACCGGCTACACCGCTTCTCCGGTGTCCGCGCGAGGCGACGACAGCGCGAGCAACAGCAGCGCTACTGACGGCGAGGACCAGAGGGGCATGCAGCACGACCACATGAACCACGACCTGATCGGTGATGCGGCACTGCGCCGTCGAGCGATCGTGGCCAGCGCGCTCGCCGTCATCGTGCTGTTCCTGGCCATGGTGCCGCCGGTCCGCGATGCCACCGGCGCGGCCGGCCCGTGGTTGCAGCTCGTCCTGACCACCCCGGTCTACGCCTGGGCAGCGTGGCCCTTCCACCGGGCCGCAGCGATCAACGCCCGACACGGCGCCTCCACGATGGACACCCTCGTCTCGATCGGCGTCACCGCGGCCTACGGCTGGTCGGTCCTCGCGGTGCTGACCGGATTCACGGGGCACCTGTACTTCGAAACGGCGGCTGTCGTCACCGCTTTCCTCCTGATCGGTCGCTACTTCGAGTCCCGGGCGAAGGCTTCAGGCCGGTCGGCCCTGACGTCTCTGCTGCACCTCGGCGCGAAGGACGTTGCCATTTTGCGCAACGACCCGCGCAGCGGTGCCTGGCGCGAGGAGCGCATTTCCATCGACGCCCTCGAGGTCGGAATGCGGTTCGTCGTCCGCCCCGGCGAGAAGGTAGCCACCGACGGCTTCGTCGTCGACGGCGCCAGCACCATCGACACCAGCATGGTCACCGGTGAGTCCCTCCCGGTCGACGTCAGCAAGGGAGACCGCGTCACCGGCGCCACCGTGAACGCCCACGGGCGGCTGACCGTGGAAGCCACTCGAGTCGGGTCCGAGACGACCCTGGCCCAGATCACCCGCCTCGTCGAGGACGCCCAGACGGGCCGAGCCCCCGTCCAGCGTCTCGCTGACCGGGTGTCCGCGGTCTTCGTGCCCGTGGTGCTGGTCATCGCACTGCTGACGCTGATCGCGTGGCTCATCAGCGGTCAGGACCTCGGGCAGAGCATCGAGCCGGCTGTCGCCGTGCTGATCATCGCCTGCCCCTGCGCGCTCGGTCTGGCAACCCCGACCGCACTGCTGACCGGGACCGGGCGGGGTGCCCAGCTGGGGGTGCTCATCAAGGGACCACAGATCCTGGAGAGCACCCAGAGGGTCGACACCGTCGTGCTCGACAAGACCGGCACGATCACCACCGGTCAGGCCAGCCTGACGCAGGTCACGACCCGAGGGCGCCTGACCGAGGACGCGGCCCTGACCGCGGCCGCCGCCGTCGAGAGCGGCTCCGAGCACCCCATCGCCCGAGCGATCGTGGACGCAGCAGATAGCCGCTCCCTCGCCGTTCCGGATGTGCATGACTTCATCAACCTGCCCGGTCAGGGCGCGAGCGCGCGGATCAAGGACACCACCGTGACCGTGGGCAAGGCCGATCTGTTCGAGGAGGTGCCCGAAGCCCTGCGTCCCGCGTTCGGCGAGCCGGGCACCACGATCCTGGTGGGCTGGGGCGGGCAGGCCCGCGCAGCGTTGACGGTGGCGGACGAGACCCGTCCGACCAGCGCCGCGGCGATCCAGCGCCTGCGCGATCTCGGCCTCACCCCGCACCTCCTGACCGGAGACGCCGAGTCCACGGCCCAAGCGGTCGGCCGCCAGGTCGGCATCGATCCCGCCCAGATCACCGCCGGAGTGTTGCCGCAGGACAAGCACGCGGCGGTCGCCGCCCTGCAGCAGCAGGGACGTGTGGTGGCCATGGTCGGCGACGGCGTGAACGACGCTGCGGCCCTGGCCCAGGCGGACCTCGGGATGGCCATGGGCTCCGGCACCGACGTGGCGATGGAGTCGGCCGACATCGTGTTGATGCGCTCCGACGTCGAGTCCGTCGTCACCGCCATCGGTCTGTCCCGGGAAACGCTGCGGGTGATCAAGCAGAACCTGGCGTGGGCCTTCGGCTACAACACCGCAGTCATCCCCCTCGCGGCGTTCGGGCTGCTGAACCCGATGATCGCCGGTGGGGCCATGGCGGCCTCCAGCATCATCGTGGTGCTGAACAGCCTGCGGCTGCGCCGGTTCGACCTGTAACGACGCTGTCAACGCCACGGCGCTGGCGGAGGCCGCTCAGATCGTGACGGTCCCGCCGGCGGTGTCGAACACGACGGACTCCAGAGCATGCAGCTCGGAGGGGTCGAACTCGATGTCGATGTCGTGTCCCCCTGCGGCCGAGACGTCCGGCACCCCGAGCCACTCCCGGATCTTGACCGGGTCGCCGGCGATGTGGAGGCCGACGAGCTTGGCTCCGCCACCCCCAAGTTTGGACGGGTGGTGGTCCAAGGAGTCCCAGCGCACGAAGAACGGCAGCTGTGGGTCCTCGATGAGCGACTTGATCCCGATCTGATGCCAGGTCAGCTCGACACCCTCAGGGGTATGCCGGTTGCCCGGCACCGCTTCACGGCCCAGCCGCTCCTCGATGTCGGACAGGTCCTCCACCGCCACGACCCACGCCATCCAGCCTCCGCCCTGGTTGGACCGGGCTCGCACCGCCTGACCGAAGGGGGCCTTGTCCGAGGCAGGGTGGTCCAGCACCTCGACGACCTCGAGGTATCGACCGTCGGCCAGCGGCAGCACCATGTTGCGCGTGCCGAAGCGAGGGTGCACACCGCCCTCGCGGGGGGTCACTTGGAGCAGCTCGGCCAGCCGCAGAGCGGTGGCTCTCATGCCTTCGGGTCCGGCTGCATAACAGACGTGGTCGATCCGCATACCCAACATCGTGACACAGATCACCGAGTGCTCTGCACCACGCCCTAGGCGGGGCTCCTCCCCTGCATCGCCGCTCGACGCTGCCGGACGGCCTCGTAGACCACGATCGCGGCCGAGGTCGAGACGTTGAGTGAGTTGGCCTGACCGACCATGGGGATCCGTACCCGGTGTGCCGCACCGGCCAGCAGGTCATCGGTCAGTCCGTGTTTCTCTGCACCCACTGCGATGGCGACCGGTCCGGCGTACGAGATGTCGGTATGCAGCACCGTGGTGTCGGGGGTCGCGGCGATGATCGGTATGCCGCGAGCGTCCAGCCAAGCCCGGGTGGCTTCGGTGGTGTCGCTGGCGACGGGCATCGAGAACACCGTGCCCTTCGAGGAGCGCACGACGTTGGGGTTGCCCCAGTCGGTGACCGGGTCGGCCGCGATCACGGCGTCGAGGCCGGCCGCATCGGCGGTGCGCAACATGGCGCCCAGGTTGCCCGGCTTCTCCACGCCCTCGCAGATGAGGATGAGCGCGTCTTCGGCCACCTCGAGGTCGGCGCAGGTCCGGTGGACGGTGCTGACGACGGCCAGGAAGCCGTCCGGTCCTTCGCGGTAGGCCGCCCGCTCGAAGGCCGCCCGGCTCAGCTCGAAGATGTCGGCACCGCGGGTCGACGTCTCGTCGATCAACGCCCGCTGGGTGGCCGGATCGGCCATCAGGTCGGGGCAGTAGAACAACGACCGGGGTCGGACCCCGGCGGCCAACGCGAGCTGCAGCTCCTCGTATCCCTCGACGAGCGTGACCCCCTCCTCCTCGCGCGTGCGTCTGCGGCGCAAGGCCGTCAGAGACTTCAGCCGCGGGTTGGCGGGAGAGGTGATGACCAGGCGGGTGGACATCAGGCGACGTCCCGGAGCGAGGACATGACCTCTTCCAGCACGACGGCCAGACCGTCGTGCTCGACATCAGCGGTGACCTCGTCGGCAGCCTCGACCACCTCGGCCGGCGCCTGCCCCATGGCGACCCCACGGGCGGCCCACCGCAGCATCTCGATGTCGTTGCGCTGGTCCCCGACCGCGACGGTGTGCGCGGGCTCGATGGCCAACGCCCGTCGGACGGTCTCCAGCCCGGAGGCCTTCGAGACACCCTCAGGGGCGAGGTCCAACCAGGAGCTGAAACCGACCGCATAGTTCACCCCGTGCAGACCGATGTCGTCGATCAGCCGCGCGAAGTTCACCGGCTCCGCACTGAGGTCCCGCACCGTCACGCGCGGCACGGGGTGGGCCACGAGCTCCTCGACGCTGACCACCACCTGGCGCTCGGCCAGGTCCGGCTCGGGGAAGAGCCGGTTCACCTTGAAGCCGACCCCGACGTCCTCGACCGCGATGATCGCATCGGGCAGGAGGCGGATCAGGATGTCCACGGCGGGCTTGGGGTCGAACGTGACGACGTGGTGCAGTCGGTAGCCGAGCTCGGCCTGTGGGTCCAACGCGACGATGACCGCTCCGTTGGAACACACCGCATACATCCCCTGCCGCACCAGCCCGAGCTCACGCAGGATGGGCATCGTGGCCGTGACCGAGCGCCCGGTAGCGATCATCACCGTGGCTTGGCTGTCAGCCAGGTTGGTGATGGCTCGTGCTACCCGATCGGACAGGTGCCCGTCGTGATGCACGATGGTCCCGTCGATGTCGAGGGCGACCAAGGGGCTGCCCCCAGGAATCGGGCCAGCGCTGATGTCCACGCCGATACCTTACGTGGCGGGAGCACGGCCCGGCCGCTGGGCAACGGCCTGCGTGCTCCCACCCACCTCAGTCCTTGAGCTGCAGAGCCTGCTTGACGCTGACCCGGCCCTGGGTCTGCATCAGCGCGCGGCGATACAGCGTGCTACCCAGGCTGATGGTGACCCAGCAGAAGGCCACGGTCAGGGCGAGGGCCACGGCGGGCTCCCACCACGAGGCGTCTCCTTCCAGGAGGCGCATCGGCATCAGGATGGTCGAAATCACCGGCACGAAGGAGCCCACGACGCGGGCGAACCCATCGAGGTTCAGCGCCAGGACGAACATACCGACCAGAGTCAGGGTCAGCGGCAGGGTCGTGGACTGCAAGTCCTCCACGCGGGAGGCCAGCGCCCCGGCCGCGGCCCAGACGCAGGCCAGGGCCACGAACCCTGCGATGAAGAACGGCAGATACCACAGCAGCGGTTCGGTCATCGCCGGGAGGTACTGGTCGTACTCGGTGAAACTGAGCCCGATCAGCGAGACACCGACGATGAGAGCCATCTGGCCGAAGGCCAGCAGGGTGTTACCGAGCACCTTGCCGGTCAGCAATGCCCGGACCGGGATGACGGCAGCCAGGATCTCGACCATCCGGGACTGCTTCTCCTCCACCACGCTGTTGGCGATGCTGATGCCGAAGGTCAGCGACGCCATATAGAACAGCAGTCCGAAGACAATGCCTGCGATGACCTGGACCACCTGCGCGGTGCCGTCCTCACCGGAGATGTCCGAGGTGGCGAGTTGGCTTCCGGCCAACAGCGCCGGCACCGTCGTGCCGGCCGACTCCGCGTTGGCGTTCAGGGCCGAGCTACGGACCGCTTCGGCCACCGCGTCGCGCAGGTCGGCCGGCGGCTCGCCGTCGGCGCTCAGCGTCCAGCCGTCGTCGCTCGGGGTGAGCATCGCGTCGACATCCTCGTCGCTGATCAGGGCCGTTCCGGCGTCGGAGTCCGCAACGACCTCGGCCTGCATGGTGGCGCCATCCTCGTCGGTCTGCAACGTCTGCTCTCCCTGAGCGACCAGCGCTTCCCCTTCGGAGGAGGTCACCGCCACGACGTACTCAGGGGCCGAGTCACGACCCGCCATGAACGCCTGGAAACCGAGCAGACCGAAGATCAACACGAGCGTCAGACCTGTGGAGATCAAGAAGTTGCGGTCGCTCAGCTTGACCCGGATCTCGCGGGCGGTCACCAAGGCCCACGGCGATGTCCCTGCTCGCGACGGCGTGCCTGCGTCCGAGCTCTCGGTCGTGGCCGGGGTCGATTCCTCTGTGCGCGTGCTCATGCCGCCACCTCCCGGTAGATCTCACTCAACGATGGGACAACCTTGCTGAAATCGTGCACGGTTCCACGCGAGACCGCCTCACCCAGCAGGTGCTGGGCCGCCCCTTCGTCGATGGGCTCGACGACGGCGGTCCTCCCGTCCAGGTCCAGCACTCGTATGCCGTCCAGTCCACGGACCCATCCGGCGTCCTCGCCCACGGTCAACCGATACCGCAACGGTCCGGTCTCGCGCAGCTGAGCCGACGTGCCAGCGGCCACGACCTTGCCGGCGTGTAGGACCACGATGGAGTCACACA
The DNA here is from genome assembly GCA_038258285.1 of Actinomycetales bacterium. Classification (GTDB taxonomy): domain Bacteria; phylum Actinomycetota; class Actinomycetes; order Actinomycetales; family Dermatophilaceae; genus Ornithinicoccus. Next base: position 24,950 of record JBBSQA010000005.1, read on the forward strand.
GTCGGTCCACCAGGTCGAGCTGGTGGGAGCTGAAGAGGACGGGGGTCTTGGACGACGTGTGCTCACGCAGCATCACGGACATCTGGTCGACCGCCGCTGGGTCCAGGCCGGAGAACGGCTCGTCCAAGATCAAGGCAATCGGATCACCGAGGACGGCGGCGATGATCTGGGCGCGTTGCTGGTTTCCCAAGGACAACGTCTCGACCTTGTCGCTCATCCGCTCCCCGAGCCCGAACCGCTCGAGCTGGTCACTGACGCGGCGTTTGGCGTCGCTCTGGCTCATCCCGTGCAGGCGGCCCAGGTAGACCAGCTGGTCCAAGATCGGCTGCTTGGGATAGAGGCCACGCTCCTCGGGCATGTAGCCGAAGCGTGTCCGCGTGGCCCTGGTCAGCTCCTGACCCTCCCACCGGACGTGACCGCTGTCGGGAGCCAGGATCCCCATGATCATCCGCATGGTGGTGGTCTTGCCGGCACCGTTGCCACCGACGAAGCCGACCATGGAGCCGGTCGGCACCTCGAAGGACACCCCGTCCACGGCCTTGATCTCACCGTAGGTCCGCGTGACTGCGTCAACCTCAAGCATGGTCGTCTCCCTCTCGTCGGGGTGCGCTGATGCGCTGCCGCTCTTCGTTCTGGATCACCCTTCAACGCTAGGGGCCGGGCGCGGTGGGCACATCGGCCATACGGAGGATCTCGTCCTCTCCGCGCTTCATCCGGTCGGTGGAACGAGGCCACTTCGATAGGCCGCGATGACCGCTTGGACCCGGTCGCGAACCCCTAGCTTCGTGAGCACGTTCGAGACGTGGGTCTTGACCGTGGCCTCGGACAGGAAGAGCGCACCGGCGATCTCGGCGTTGCTCAGCCCGGTAGCGATCAGGGTCAGCACCTCCGACTCGCGCGCCGTGAGCTCGGTCAGGATGCCGTCGGTCCGCAGGGGCTGAGTGGTTTCGGGTGGGGTCGAGGTCGAGGTCACGCTCGCGGATGGCGTGCGGTGGGCGGCGGCGATGACCCGCTGGGTGACCTCGGGCGCCAGGAGGGCCAACCCGCCGTGGACCGTGCGGACGCCCTCGACGAGGTGCTCGGCGTCGGCGTTCTTCAGCAGGAACCCGCTGGCCCCCGCCGCCAGCGCGTCGAAGAGGTAGTCGTCCCGGTCGAACGTCGTCAGGATCACGATCTTGGGTGGAGCCACCCCCGCCTCCGCGGGCCCGGAGACGATGAGTCGGGTGGCTTCGATGCCGTCCAGCACCGGCATCTGGACGTCCATGAGCACCACATCGGGGTGCAGGCGGGCGACCTCTTCGATCGCGCGTAGACCGTTCTCAGCGTCGCCGACCACCTGTATGTCGGGCTCGGTCGACAAGATCATGGAGAAGCCAGAACGCAACAGGGGTTGGTCGTCCACGAGCAACACCCGGATCGGGACGTCATCGCTCATGCCGATGTTCCGTTCATGCGGACTCCCGAGCGCGATGCCGCGCCATGCTGCCGTCCATCGGGAACCAGGCCCGCACTCGGTACCCACCCCCGCGTCGCGAGCCGACCTCGAGCCCACCGCCGAGATGTCGGGTGCGCTCACTCATCCCTCGTTGCCCGAGGCCGGTGCCGGTCGTGCCGCGGCGGGGAGCACCACCGTCGACCACCTCGATCTCGACCCTGTTCTGCGACGGTTCGATGCGTACGGCGACGCGGGCCGACCGTGCGGTCGAGTGCTTGCGGACGTTGGCCAGGGCCTCCTGGGCGATCCGATACACCGAAAGCTGCACCGGCGCTGCCACCTGCTGGAAGACATCTTCGTCGTTCGGCACGACCCGGACCTCGACGTCACACTGGGCGCTGCTGGACTCGCGGGCCAACGCCGCGAGGTCGCCCAAACCCGGCTGTGGGGCTCGTTCGCCCTCCCCTGGCACGTCGCTTCCTGTGTCCCCGGCTCGTAGGGTGCCCAGCAGATCGCGCATCTGGTCCACCGCGTCGCGCGATGAGCCTTCGATCGAGCGCAGGGCCTGGCTCGCGGCGTCGCCGTCGGTGGTCAGCACCCGACGTGCGGCTGCGGCCTGCACCCCCATGACGGAGATGTGGTGGGCCACGACGTCGTGCAGCTCGCGTGCGATGCGCAGTCGCTCGTTGATGACCGCCTGATCCTGCAGGCGGGTGCCCTGGACCACGATGGTCTCGGCCTGCTCGGCCACCTCGGCCGTGCGGAGCGCTCGACGCCAGTCGACCTGTCCGAGGAGGATCGCCCCGCCGAAGAAGAGGACGTTGTTCAGGATGATCCAACCGGCCACCCCGAGGGTCGGTGGGATCGGGCCCTGGCCCTCGTTGGCCGCCTCACCGTAGATCTCAGCGACGCCCGAGCTCAACGCCAGGAACCAGGCAACCCAGGCGAACAGCGAGACCCCCAGGCCGATAACCACGTAGGTGGCGACCCGGCGGTCCTTGGCCCACGCCACCCCGCTGTAGATGGCGAAGAAGTAGAGCACCTGCATCGGCAGACTGGAGACCACCGAAGGGACCAGCGAGCCGACGATCAGGAGATGGAACGTGGCCGCCGCGGCGACAGCAACGGGGTAGGCGCGTCGCCACACCAAGATGATCGATGCGCTGCCGATGCCCAGGTACTGCTCCATCGCGCCCACCGGGTTGTCAGCGAAGAGGCCGACAGAGCGCAGGAGCTCACTGCCGAGCGCGGCAAGAGCGAAGAACGCCAGGGCCAACCAAACGTCGGTCTTACGGTCGGCCTTCGTAGGCCCCGGACGTTCCCAGTCCTCCTCGGACCCGAGCACCTCTTCGAGTCGTCCCAGCATCGTCCCTGTCACCGGGCAAGGTTATGTCGCCGATGGCCCACATACCTCCGCCAAACGGATGAGTGCTGCCCGCGCTCAGCGAGGCGCCAGCACCGACTCCCCGACGTACGGACGCAGCGCGTCGGGCACGACGACAGAACCATCGCTCTGCTGGTGGTTCTCCAGGATCGCGACCAGCCACCGCGTGGTGGCCATCGTCCCGTTGAGCGTGGCCACGGTGCGCGTGCCGGAACCGTTCGGGTCCCGCTCCCGCGTGTTCAGCCGGCGGGCCTGGTAGGTCGTGCAGTTCGACGTCGAGGTCAGCTCTCGATACCGGCCCTGAGTCGGCACCCACGCTTCGCAGTCGTACTTCCGAGCCGCCGGACCGCCGAGGTCACCGGCCGCCGTGTCGATGATGCGGTAGGGCAGACCCATGCTGTCGAGCATGCCGCGCTCCAGCGCCAGCATCCGTTCGTGCTCGGCCTCGGCGTCCTCCGGCCGGACGTAGGCGAACATCTCGACCTTCTGGAACTCGTGCACCCGGATGATGCCGCGGGTGTCCTTGCCGTGGCTGCCGGCCTCGCGCCTGAAGCAGGTCGACAGGGCGGTGTAGCGCTTGGGTCCCTCGCTGAGGTCGATGATCTCGTCGGCGTGATAGCCGGCGAGAGCGACCTCGGAGGTGCCGGTGAGGTAGAGGTCGTCGGCGTCGAGGTGGTAGACCTCGTCGGCGTGCGCGTCCAGGAACCCCGCCCCGGCCATGGTCTCGGGCAGCACGAGGGTCGGCACTTTGAGCTGGGTGAAACCCGCATCACGTGCACGGTCCAACGCCAACAGCAGCAGCGCCATCTCCAGCCGGGCCCCCACTCCCTTGAGGTAGTAGAAGCGTGAACCCGAGACCTTGGCGCCGCGCGTCATGTCGAGCGCGTCCAGCCGCCCCGCAACCTCCAGGTGGTCGGCCGGCACGAAACCATCGGCGGCAAAGTCTCGCGGGGTGCCGACCTCTTCGATGAGCGTGAAGTCGTCCTCACCACCGGCCGGCACGCCATCGATGATGACGTTGCCGATCCTACGAATGGCCTCGTCGCGCTGCTGCTCGGCCTCGCGCGCCTGCTTGTCGAGCTCCTTGACCCGTCCCGAGATCGTCTTGACCTGCTGCAACAGGGCCATCTTGGCCTCGCCCTGGGCGTTGGCGACGTCACGACCCATCGACTTCTGCTCGGCGCGTAACCGCTCGAACTCCGACAGGGAGGAGCGGTGGTGCTCATCGGCAGACAGCACGGCGTCGACCAGGCCATCGTCCTCACCGCGGGCCCGCTGTGAGGCTCGCACCCGCTCGGGGTCGTCACGCACCATACGCAGATCGATCATCGGCCCAGCCTAAAGCCTGGCGGCAGGGTGGATGGCCCGCGTGAAGTCAGACTTCGAGGGTCTTCGCGAGGGGGACACCGGGGCGGTAGGGCAGGTGCAGATAGGTAGGTGCATCCAGCACGGCCAGGTCGGCACGCCCGCCGACCCGCACCACCCCGACGTCGTCACGTCGCAAAGCCTGCGCGGCGGTCGCGGTGCAGGCGCGGACCGCCTCGGCCGGCGTCATCCCCATCTCGCGGACCGCGAGTGCGATGACGAACGGCATCGAGGTCGAGTAGCACGTGCCGGGGTTGCAGTCGGTGGCCAGCGCCACCGAGACTCCGGCGTCGAGGAGCGCACGGGCATCCGGGAAGGGGGATCTGGTGGAGAACTCGACGCCCGGCACCAAGGTGGCGACGGTGGTGTCGCGAGCGTCGACCAGCGCGTCCACGTCATCCGCGCAGAGATAGGTGCAGTGGTCCACACTCGCCGCACCGAACTCGACCGCTAGTTGCACTCCCGGACCGGGCGCGAGCTGGTTGCCGTGCACGCGGGCGCCCAATCCGGCCGCGACCCCTGCGGTCAGGATGCGCCGGGACTCCTCGGCATCGAAGGCGTGCGGACTCGCCGGCTCGCAGAACACGTCGATCCACCGGGCGTAGGGCACCGCCGCCTCCAGCATGTCGCCGCAGACCAGATCGACGTAGGCCGACCGACCCCCGGTGGAGGCGGTGTCACCACGCGACTCCGGTGGCACGACGTGTCCACCCAAGAACGTCACCTCCGTGGTGACCTCGGAAGCAAGGCGCAACAGACGAGCCTCGTCGTGCACGGTCAGTCCATAGCCACTCTTGATCTCGATCGTCGTCGTGCCCTGGGCACGCATCTCGTCCGCGCGCGCCCGCAGCAGGGTCCGCAGGGTGTCGTCGCTGGCCGCCCGGGTCGCCGACACCGTTGTCGCGATGCCACCGCCGTCGTAGGCCTGGCCGGTCATCCGCGCGGCGAACTCCGCCGAACGCTCACCGGCGAACACCAGGTGACTGTGGCTGTCCACGAACCCAGGCAGGACCGACTTCCCCCCAAGGTCGATCGCCCAGTCCGCCTCCGGCGCATCCGCTGCAGGCCCCAGCCACAGGACACTCGACTCGTTGGTCTGCGGGTCACGCCCGACGATCACAGCAGCGTCTCTCAGGACGCCGAGAGCCTCGCGATGATCGGCGCCGTCGAGGGTGTCGTCGCAGGTCACGAGCTCGCTGATACCGGTGATCAACATACCCATTAGGTGCCTCCCAGCAATGGTTCGAGAGCATCCCGCAACAGCGCTCCAACGTCGCCGAGCACGTGCTGCCCCTCGCTGACCACGGTACGGCCCGAGACCACGACGGTGTCCACGTCCCCGGCACTGGCGGCGTAGAGGATCTGCGCCGGGTCCGTCCCGGTCGTCCGCACGGAGTCGGTGCGCACCGCGACAAGGTCTGCGCGCGCACCCACCCGGATCTGCCCGGCGTCGGTCCACCCGAGGGAGGCGTGGGCCGTGGCGGCGTGCATCAGATCCGCCGGGCTCAGCCGCCCCCGTTGCCCCGAGGCCAGGCGCTCATGCATCTCGAGGGCTCGAGCCTCCTCGATGAGGTCGATGACAGCGTGCTGGTCCGACCCCAGGGACAGTCGCGCTCCCGCCTCGAGCAAGGCCTTCGCCGGTCCGATCCCGTCGGCCAGGTCGCGCTCGGTGGTCGGGCAGAAGCACGCGGTCACTCCAGCGCCGCCGAGCAGCCCGACGTCGCCTGCGCTCAGATGAGTGGCGTGTACGACACTCACGTGCGAGCCCAGGATGCCCGCTGCGTGCAGCACTCCCGTCGGCGTAGTCCCGTAGGCGGCCCGGCAGGCGTCGTTCTCGGCCGGTTGCTCGGACAGATGCACGTGCAGCGGGGCGCTAGGACGCGTGGGTGCGGCCAAGGCGTGAGCGACCTCCCCGATCGTGGCCAGCGCGGAGCGAGGCACCGCGCGCACCGAATGCGCGGCGACCCCGAGGCGGAGCTGAGTCCGGCCGTCGGTCACCGCGTCGTTCATCGCCATCACCCGCGAAGCCCAGGTCTGGGCGTCGGTGTCGCCGAATCGGGCCTGGACCTCGCGCAGGGGCTGCGGTCCCGAGGCGTTGAGTCCCCCGGCCAGGTAGCAGGTGTCGAGCAACGTCAGTGTGATCCCGGCCTCCTCGGCCGCCTGGACCAAGGCGTGGCTCATCGCGTTGGGGTCGTCGTAGGGCGTGCCCCCCGGGCCGTGGTGCAGGTAGTGGAACTCACCGACCGAGGTGATCCCGGCCAGGACCATCTCGGCGTAGGTCGCGCGCGCCAACGCGTAGTAGGTGTCTGGATCGAGCCGTGCAGCCACGGCATACATCGCCTCGCGCCACGTCCAGAAGGTGCCGCCGCCGGCGTGGGTTCGCCCGCGCAGGGCCCGGTGGAAGGCGTGGCTGTGGGCGTTGGCGAAGCCGGGCAGGAGCACCCCGGGCAGGCGTTCGACGACTTCGCCGGGATCCCGGTCGGCATCGGGGATGACCTGGGTGAAGACACCGTCCTCCGCCTCGATCAGCACGTTGTGCCGCACTCCTTCGGGCAGATGGGCGACCTCGGCGTGCCACTTCATGGGCGAGGCTCGGTCCGGGGTCCGACCAGCTCGGCCAGGCAGGCGGTCAGCGCAGCCACTCCGGTGTGGCAGTCGGCCTGGTCGGCGTGTTCTGCGGGGCTGTGCGAGACCCCGGTCGGGTTGCGGACGAACACCATCGCCACCGGGATGCCCGCGTTGGCCAAGATCCCCGCGTCGTGTCCGGCTCCCGAGCCGAGCAGGGGCACGGTGTCTGCTGGGTCGAGTGCCCCGTCGACCTCAGCACCGGAGGTGACCCCCAGCACACGGCGCAACCTCGTGCTCAGCCCCGCGTCGAACGCTGTCGGACTCGTCCACGACTCCTGCGACATCTGTCCCCCCATTCGCTCCACCCGCTCGCGCAGCTCGGCGATCAGGGCACGCACCGGCTCCTCGTCAGGGCCCCGACTATCGAGCCAGGCGGTGGTGTGGCTGGCGATGGCGTTGACTCCACCGGGCTCGACGGCGATCTTGCCGATGGTGGCCACGCTGCGGTGCCTCAGCGCGGCGTCGCGGGCCGCGAGCACGACGTCGGCGAGCGCGACCATGGCGTCCTGCCGGTCCTGCATGCGTGTGCTTCCCGCGTGGTTGGCCTCCCCCGGCAGGTCGATCCGCCAGCGCCCGTGCGGCCAGATGTCGCGGGCCACCCCGACCGGTGCGTCGAGGTCGATCAACCCTCGACCCTGCTCGACGTGCAGCTCGATGAAGGTGCCGACCCGGGCCAGGGCCTGAGGATCGGCGCCGAAATGCGTGACGTCCTGCCCCGCGCTGATGAGCGCTTGGGCCATGCTCAGACCGGAGTCGTCGGTCAGCCCGAGGGCCCGCTCGGCCGTCATAGCGCCGGTCAGCACCCGCGACCCACCACAGGCCACGCCGAACCGTGCGCCCTCCTCATCGACGAAGTTCACGACCCCGACCGGTCGTTGCGGCTCGATGCCCGCAGTCCGCAGCGCGTCGATCGCGGCGAAGGCGGAGACGACCCCGAGGGGGCCGTCGAAGGCGCCGCCGTCGGGCACCGAGTCCAGATGGGAGCCGGTCGCGATCCCGGGCCGCCCGGCGCGGACGGCTGCGTCGGGGTCGCCCCACCAGGCCCATTGGTTGCCGGCGCGGTCCTGTGTCAGGTCGAGGCCCCGCTCGGCGGCCTGGGCGGAGAACCATTCGCGCAGCGTGTGGTCTTCTCGGGTCCAGGCGAACCGTCGGTAGCCCCCCGACGACACCCGTCCGATCGACTCGAGGTCAGCCCACATCCGGTCAAAAATCCGGCTCGTCTCGCCATCCATAGCCCTTCACCTTCCCCTCATCTAGCCATCACCCTCATCTTCCCTGCCGTGCGCTCGTTGGTCCGTCGAGTGGTGGCTGATCCGGTAGCACCCGCCCCAAGAACGCGCACACGACGGGTGAGACGGATGCGGAGACGCAGACGGAGCATCAGGACTCCTGCATGGGTATGCGGACCCCTCGGTCAGTGGCTACCGCATCGGCCTCTCCGTAGCCGGCGTCGACGTGGCGGATGACGCCCATTCCGGGGTCGTTGGTCAGCACACGCTCGAGTTTGCGCCGGGCCAACGGGGTGCCGTCGGCCACACAGACCTGGCCCGCGTGCAGGGAACGGCCGATCCCGACCCCGCCGCCGTGGTGGATCGAGACCCAGGAGGCGCCGGAAGCGGTGTTGACCAGGGCGTTCAGCAGCGGCCAGTCGGCGATGGCGTCCGAGCCGTCGGCCATGGACTCGGTCTCGCGGTAGGGGCTGGCCACCGAGCCGCAGTCGAGATGGTCGCGGCCCACCACGATCGGCGCCTCGACCTCCCCCGAGGCCACCATGTCGTTGAACTTCACCCCGGCCTTGTCCCGCTCGCCGTATCCCAACCAGCAGATGCGCGCCGGCAGCCCTTCGAAGGCCACTCGGTCCTGCGCGCCGCGGATCCACTGATGCAGGTGCTCGTTGTCGGGGAAGAGGTCGAGCACGGCCTGGTCGGTGGCCGCGATGTCCTTGGGGTTGCCCGACAGCGCCGCCCAGCGGAACGGGCCCTTCCCTTCACAGAACAACGGCCGGATGTAGGCCGGCACGAACCCGGGGAACTCGAAGGCACGGTCGTAGCCGCCCTGTCGGGCCTCGTCGCGGATGCTGTTGCCGTAGTCGAAGACCTCCGCCCCAGCGTCCTGGAAGCCGACCATGGCTTCGACGTGTCGAGCCATCGACTCCTGGGCCCGATCGGTGAACTCCTCCGGCTTCTTGTCCGCCAGATCATGCCAGTCCTCCAAGGACACGCCCGTCGGCAGGTAGGACAGCGGGTCGTGCGCGGACGTCTGGTCGGTCACGATGTCGATGTCCACCCCTCGGCGCAGCAGCTCCGCGAAGACCTCCGCCGCGTTGCCGACCACCCCGATCGACACGGCCTCACGAGCTGCCTTGGCGGCGAGTGCCCGCGCCACACCGGCGTCCAAGGACTCGGCGACCTCGTCCAGGTAGCGCGACTTCACCCGGCGACGGAGTCGAGACTCGTCAACGTCGATGATTAGGCAGACGCCCCCGTTCAACGTCACGGCCAACGGCTGCGCGCCACCCATCCCTCCACATCCTGCAGTGAGGGTGAGCGTGCCGGTGAGCGAGCCGCCATACCGATGGGGGTGCCGGGAGGCCAGCGAGGCCGCGACGGCGGAGAAGGTTTCGTACGTGCCCTGCAGGATGCCCTGCGTGCCGATGTAGATCCACGATCCGGCGGTCATCTGGCCGTACATGGTCAGGCCGAGCTGCTCGAGCCGCCGGAACTCCGGCCAGGTCGCCCAGTCTCCGACCAGGTTGGAGTTGGCGATCAGCACCCGGGGCGCCCATTCATGAGTCTGCATCACGCCCACCGGCCGCCCCGACTGGACCAGCATGGTCTCGTCCTCACGCAGGTCCTGCAGGGTGGCGACCATCGCGTCGAAGGATCGCCAGTCTCGCGCCGCTCGGCCGGTGCCGCCGTAGACGACGAGGTCGTCGGGACGTTCGGCCACCTCGGGGTCGAGGTTGTTCATCAGCATTCTCATCGGCGCCTCAGTGGCCCACGAACGTGCCGTGAGGGTCGTTCCTCGGGGTGCGCGGACGGGTCGGGCGCCTTCCATGGTGGTCTCCTTGCTCGTTGGTGCGGTGCCGGTCGGGGTGGTCATCTGCGCTTCGGGCGTGGGAGCGGGGTCTCAAAGACGTGCGCGCTGGCCCTAAGGTCAGGTGGTTGCCCACTCGGAGGGCCCGAAAGGAAGGTCGGTACGTGACTCAGAGCGCAGAGCGCCCACGCTGGCTGCGGCGGGGCCTGGTCATCGCAGGCATCGTCGCGCTGGCGGCCAACCTGCGAGGCCCGATCTCGGGGGTCGGCCCGGTCCTGGACCGGTTGACTGCCGACCTGTCGCTGAGCGCGGTGGAGGTCTCGCTGTTGACGGCGGCCCCGGTCCTGTGTTTCGGGATCTTCGCGGTGCTGACTCCGCGGCTGACCGCCCGACTGGGGGTGGACGCGACCGCGGCCTTGGCCCTGCTCGTCCTGACGGTCGGGCTGGTGTTGCGCAGCGCCGGTCTGGTGAGCACGCTCTTCCTCGGGACCGTGCTGGTCTCGGCCGCGATCGCGGTCGGCAACGTGCTGCTCCCTGTGCTCGTCAAACGAGACGCGCCACGCCACCCCGGGCTGATGACCGGCGCCTACACCACCACCTTGACGGCCTCGGCCGCGATCGGGGCCGCGATCACGGTGCCGCTCACCTCGGCCTTCGGTTGGGGGATCGGGCTGGGCGTATGGGTGGTGACGGCCGCCGCGGCCCTGGCCCTCTGGGCTCCCCGGGCTCGAGGAAGTGGCCCGGCCCACCCGGTCGAGGGCGCAAGCGCGGGCGGGATGCGGACCCTGCTGCGGGTGCCGTTGGCCTGGCAGGTCACGGCGTTCTTCGGCCTGCAGTCGGCCATCTTCTACGCGATGCTGGCGTGGCTTCCCTCGATCTACCGGGCCGCAGGTATCAGCGCCTCCTCGGCAGGCCTGCTCCTGGCGGTGGCCACCCTGTCCGGCATACCGATGGCTTTGATCATCCCGAGCTGGGCCGCCCACGCCAAGGACCAGCGATACTTCCCCGTCGTGCTCAGCGCCGTGGCCGCAAGTGGCTTCCTCGGTCTGCTCCTTGCACCGACCGCGGTTCCCGTGCTCTGGGCAGTGCTCATCGGAGCGGGGCTGGGCGGCAACTTCCCGCTCGTGCTGACGCTGATCGTCCTGCGCACGGCCAACCCCGACGACACGTCGTCCCTGTCCACCATGGCGCAGGGGCTCGGCTACCTCGTGGCCGCGGCCGTCGGACCCTTCGCGGTGGGGGTGCTGCACGATCTCACCGGAGGATGGACGTGGCCGGTCATCGCTCTGGTGGCGCTTGCCATCCCGCAGTCCGCCACGGGCTGGGCCGCTGGGCGGGCCCGGGTGATCGGGGACCATCAACGCTGAGTCGCCCACCGAGCGCGTCATCTCAGGCCAACCATCCGGTGACCGTTTCGGCAGCGGCTCGGATCCGGCCGGAGCCGACGAGCTCCACCGCGGTCGCGATCTCGGGAGCCATGAACCGGTCGGGTCCGCAGCCGGGGATCCCCGCCTCCCGTAGCGCCCTGATCACGGCGGCACTGCCGGGTGCGGGGGTATGCGGTGCGCGCAGCTCCAGGGCGCGAGCGGCGGTGAGCACCTCGATCGCCAGCACCCGCGTCAGTCCGTCCAGGGACCGACGCAGCTTGCGCGCAGCGTGCCAGCCCATCGAGACGTGGTCCTCCTGCATCGCCGAGCTGGGTATCGAGTCGACGCTGGCCGGCGCGGCCAGTCGTTTGAGCTCGGAGACGATTCCGGCCTGGGTGTACTGGGCGATCATGTGCCCGGAGTCGACACCGGGGTCCTGTGCCAGGAACGCCGGCAACCCGCGGCTGCGGGCCGGATCCAGGAAGCGGTCGGTGCGCCGCTCGGAGATGCTGGCCAGGTCGGCCACCGCTATGGCCAGGAAGTCGAGGACGTAGGCGACGGGAGCCCCGTGGAAGTTGCCGTTCGACTCCACCCTCAGGTCAGGGGTGACCATGGGGTTGTCGATGGCCGAAGCGAGCTCCCGGTCGGCCACCGTCGCTGCATGGTTGGCGGTGTCGCGGACCGCGCCGTGGACCTGCGGACTGCAGCGCAGCGAGTAGGCGTCTTGGACTCGAGTGCACGACGGGGTCCGGTGGCTCTCCCGGATGTCTGAGCCCGTCATCATCACCCTGAGGTTGGCGGCCGAGACCGCCTGGCCCGGGTGGGGTCGCAGGGCTTGGAGGTCGGCGGCGAAGACGTCGTCGGTGCCGAGCTGCCCTTCGACGCTCATCGCCGCTGCCACATCGGCGGTGACGATCAACGTTGCGAGGTCGTGCAGGGCCAGGACGAGTTGGCCGAGCATCCCGTCGGTGCCGTTGATCAGTGCCAGACCTTCCTTCTCCGCCAGCTGCACGGGCTCCAGCCGGGCGGCGGTCAAGGCCTGCGCCGAGGGCATCAGCGTGCCGCCCGCGTCGCGCGCTTGCCCCTCTCCGATCAGCGTCAACGCGCAGTGCGACAGGGGGGCGAGGTCCCCGGAACAACCCAGCGAGCCGTACTCGTACACGACCGGAGTGATGCCGTGGCTCAGCAGGTCGGCATACGCGCCGGCGGTGCTGGGCCTGATGCCCGTCCGCCCAGTCGCCAGCGTGGCGAGGCGCAACAGCATGGTGGCTCGGATGACCTCGCGCTCCACCTCGGGACCGGAGCCCGCAGCATGGGAGCGGATCAGGCTGCGCTGGAGCTGGGCACGACGCTCCACCGGGATATGGGTGGTGGCCAGGGCCCCGAAACCGGTCGAGATGCCGTAGTGCGGTCGGTCATCACGGGCTAGGGCTTCGACCGCCGAACGCGACCGGCTCATCTCGGCGAGTGACTCCTCGCCGAGGAGCACGGCCGCTCCGTGCCTCGCGACATCGATGACGTCTCGGGGCGATACCCCCGCCACTCCTACGTGCACGGTGTTCATCCCTCTATTGCAGGGGTTGACTCATCGCGAGACCAGAGTGTTGGCGAGCAATGTGTCCCACATATGAGACAAGCCGGCGCTCGCGGCGGCTAGGACCAAGCGGGCTCAGTGGACCCCGCGCATCGACTTCTTGAGCATCGGCACGAGGGCGGCGAGGATCAGTCCGAGGACGATCGCGGTGCCGCCGATGGCAGAGAAGTACGGCACCTCGTTGTCTCGGTCATAGTAGCCGGCCAGGATTCCGGCGAGGGTCGTGCCGACCGAGATGGACAGGAAGAGCTCGGCGAAGGTGAAGAGCAACAGGATGAACGCGAGACCGAGCAGCGGAGTGCTGTTAGGCCCACCGCCGGAGAACGGGATGAAGGCCAAGAACGCGATCCCCATCACCACCAGTCCGGCCGCGAACTTCAGCGGGGAGCTGGGCTGACGCGAGCCCATCTTGGTCCACACGGCGGCGAAGACCCCCGCGAAGACGATGATGAAGACGGGGTTGATGGACTGCACGAAGCTGGGCGGCATCGTCCACCCGAAGAACGTGCGGTCCAGACTCTCTTCGGAGTAGATCGCCACCACCGTGAACTGCTGCTGGAACAGGGCCCAGAAGGCAGCCGAGGCGATGTAGAGCGGGATGAAGGACAGCACTCGGCTGCGCTCGGTGGCATCCACCCGAGCGCTGGTCAGAAGCAAGGCGAAGTAGGCCACCGAGGCCGCAATGGCCAGGCCCGCCATCACGTTGGCCAAGTTGCCCGCGTCGACCAACCCGGTGAACAGTGCCCCCGCGACGACGACCAGGACGAGGACCCCGGCCCCGATCCACCGACTGAACTGCTCCGCCGGCAGCGGGTTCGGGATGTCGTGCGCCTCGTCCGGCAGGTTCTTGCGGGTCAAGGCGTACTGCGTCAGGCCGACCAACATACCCACGGCCGCAGCGCCGAAGCCCACGTGGAAGCTCCAGTTCTGCTGCAACCAGCCGGTGATGAGGGGCCCGACCAAAGCTCCGATATTGATGCCCATGTAAAAGATCGAGAAGCCGGCGTCGCGTCGCTCGTCACCCTCCGCATACAGGGTGCCCACCAACGAGGTCGCGTTGGCCTTCAGACCGCCGGAGCCCACCCCCACCAGGATCAACCCGATGGTCAGACCGAGGACGTCCGGCAGCACGGCCAGCGAGATGTGGCCGAGCATGATCATGATCGCGGAGTAGAACAGCACCCGCTCCGAGCCCAGGAGTCGATCCGCGAGCCAGGCACCCAGGATCGTCGATAGATAGACACCGCCGCCGTAGGCGCCGACCAGCCCGGTGGCCACCCCGCGGTCGATGGCCAGGCCGCCCTCAGCGACCGTGAAGTACATGTAGTACAGCAGGATCCCCTGCATCCCGTAGAACGAGAACCGCTCCCACAGCTCGACGCTGAAGAGGTTGGCCAGCATCCGGGGATGGCCGAAGAAGGACGCTCGGGTATCGCTCGAGGGCGAGGACTCAACGGTGCTCATTCACCCAAGTTCATGCCCGCCGAGAAGGTCTGTCAAACGCGAGCGGACCGCTTGCCGCCTCTCCTCGACAACAGGGGCTGCGCTGCGTCCACTCCGCTCCAACTGCACATAGAACCGGAAGTGCGACGGCGTAGGGAAATCGGAACCTAGGGGCGTTCGAGGCGGCTGAGGGCAAGCCGGTACGCGCGGTCAACAGGGTCGGGATCCTCGTTGAGGGCGATGAGGTTGTTCATGCCTTCGTAGATGAGGAGTAGGTCCTGGCAGACGTCGTCCGGGTCGTCGCCGTTCGTGGCAGCGCACAGCTCGCCCAGACGATCGACGAGGTGCTGCTCGTAAGCGCGGTCGTGGAGGTAGGCCTGGACCAAGGCGTCCTTGCCACCGAAGTTCTTGTAAGAGACCCCGTGGCCACCCCCGCCCGCTCGATGACGGCGTCGACACCGGTCGAGGCGATTCCTTGAGAGTAGAAGAGCACCTCTGCCGCACTCGGCAGCCGCGCACGCACTGAGCCAGTCGGGACCTGAGGTTGTGTCGTCGACGTCATACGCTTCCGGTAGCGCGAGTAAATGAAACGGCCGTTCTACCGTTGGACAATCCCGTGATTCCAACCCACCCCACCCGCTCGTCGATGGCGCCGAAAGCCGACACCCGGTGGGCCATGGTCGGAGCGGGGGCAGCGCTGGTGGGCACCTGTTACGGACTAGCCCGCTTCGCCTACGGGCTGTTCGCCCCCGAGTTCGGTGCCGAGTTCGCGATCACCCCGACCGTGGCCATCGTGTGGACGTGCTGGGCGCCTCCGGCATCGTCGGCGCGCTCGGCGGTGACCTCGTCCGACGAGCCGGCCTCCGCAGGACCTGGGTCGTTTTGATGCTGCTCATGGGCTCCGGGACCGCGTTGTTCGCCTTCGCACCGACTTCCACCACAGCAGCACTCCTGGCTGCCACCCTTTTCGGCTCCTCCTATATCGGACTGACAGGACTCATCCTGGTCTGGAGCACCCGGCTCTACCCGGACCGGACCTCCCTCGGCGTCGGCCTGGGCTTCTTCACGATCGCCGCCGGACAGGCGCTCGGCGCACCCGCGTTCGGAAGGCTGGTCGACCTCACCGATCCCACCGGGTTGTTCTGCGCCTGGGGCGGTCTGAGCCTGGCCAGTGCTGCGCTGAGACCGCACCGAAGAGACCAACCGGAAGTAGATAGAAAGGTGTCAATATAGAGCCATGTCTCATCAAGCCGCTCCGATCGTGTCCGTTCCGTGTTGCCCTCCGCTGACTCGAGCGCCGTTGACCACGGACGGCGCGGCCGATCTGGCGCGCGTGTTCAAGGCTCTCGGTGACCCGGTGCGGTTGCGTTTGTTGAGCATGGTGGCGGCCCAGTCGGGGGGTGAGGCGTGTGTCTGCGACCTGACCTCGGCTTTCGACCTGTCGCAACCCACGATCTCCCACCACCTCAAGGTCCTTCGAGAGACGGGCCTGCTGGAATGCGAACGGCGAGGCACGTGGGTCTTCTACCGGGTCGTCCCGGCGACACTGGCGCAGCTTGCCTCCCTCTTGGGGACCCCCGAGCACCTGGCCTCCACCCGCGTTGATTCCGTTGGACCGGTGCAGGAGTGAGCGGCGTCAAGACTGCCGACGGGCAGGCGGTGGTAGGCCAGCTGTCCACACTGGACCGCTTCCTGCCGGTGTGGATCGGCGTGGCCATGATCGTCGGGCTGATGCTGGGGCGTGGGGTGCCCAGCGTGAGTGGGGCCCTGCAGCGGGTCGAGGTCGGCGGGATCAGCCTTCCGATCGCCATCGGCCTGTTGGTCATGATGTATCCGGTGCTGGCGAAGGTTCGCTACGACCGGGCTGCGGCCGTGGTCGGCGACAAACGCCTGCTGATCAGCTCGTTGGTGTTGAACTGGGTCCTGGGTCCTCTGTTGATGTTCACCTTGGCCTGGTTGATGCTGCCCGACCTACCGGAGTACCGCACGGGTCTGATCATCGTGGGCCTGGCCCGGTGCATCGCGATGGTGGTCATCTGGAACGACCTGGCCTGCGGAGACCGGGAGGCGGCCGCGGTGCTGGTCGCGATCAACTCGGTCTTCCAGGTCTTCGCGTTTGCGGGTCTGGGGTGGTTCTACCTCAGCGTGCTGCCAGGGTGGCTCGGACTGAACCAGGCCACGATCGATGCCTCCACCTGGGACATCGCCCGCAGTGTGCTGATCTTCCTCGGTATCCCTCTGCTGGCGGGGTACCTCTCCCGCCGGTTGGGGGAGCGGGCCAAGGGGCGGCAGTGGTACGAGGAGGAGTTCCTTCCCCGTATTGGTCCCTTCGCGCTCTACGGTTTGCTGTTCACGATCGTGGTGCTCTTCGCGTTGCAGGGCGAGGCCATCACCTCCCAACCGTTGGACGTAGTGCGTATCGCCTTACCGCTGCTCATCTACTTCACGGTGATGTGGGGCGGGGGGTACGCCCTCGGCGCCGCGCTGGGGCTGGGCTACGAGCGCACGACGACACTGGCCTTCACCGCCGCCGGCAACAACTTCGAGCTGGCGATCGCTGTCGCCATTGCCACGTTCGGGGTCACCTCGGGACAGGCCCTGGCCGGAGTCGTGGGACCACTGATCGAGGTGCCGGTCCTGGTCGGGTTGGTCTACGTCTCACTGGCCCTGCGACCGCGCTTCGCCGAACGTCTCACGGACACCGACAACCCGCTGAGCACCCCGACCTAACCCGGGACCGCGCGTAGGTTGTGGGCTATGGGCCCACACGCCGCACCCCCGACAGGGGATCGACCGTGAGCGCTCCGGCCGCAGCCGCCGCACTCGACGTGCTCGCGCTGCTGAGTCGGCACCTGGCACCGGTCCCGGCGGCCAGCATCGCGCGAGAGCTGGGGATCCCCCGCTCCACGGCATACCGGGTGCTGTCGGTGCTCATCAACCGGGGCTTTGTGGTGCACCTCCCCGAGGAGCGCACCTACGGTTTGGGCGTCGCCGCCTTCGAGCTCGGCTCCGCCTACGGCCGGCAGACTCCCATGCAACGCGTGGCTCGCCCGTTGCTGACCAGGCTGGCCGACCGCACCAAACACAACGCTCACCTGGCCGTGCTGCACGGGCGCGACGTCCTCTACGTCATCGAGGAGCGCGTGGCCGGTCGCCCGTCCTTGGTCAGCGACGTCGGGGTGCGCCTACCCGCCTCCTTGACGGCCAGCGGTCTGGCCATCCTGGCCGGATTGCCCTCGGCCCAGGTGCGGGCCCTCTTCCCGTCGTCCGACGCCTTCGTGCAGCGCCACGACATCGGCCCCACTTCCCTCAGCAGCCTGCGGCCCCTCCTGACTCAGACGCGCGCCCGGGGGTATGCCGAGGAGATGGGGTTGGTGACGCCCGGTCTGGCCTCTGTAGCGGCCCCGGTCCTGGACCACACCGGCCACCCCGTGGCCGGGGTAGCCGTCACCTTCCCGGTGTATGCCGAGAGCGACGCGGCCCCGCAGCCGGACCTCGTCGCCGCGGTGCAACATGCCGCGGCCGACATCTCTGCCCGCCTCGGGCACCGCAGGACTCTTCCTGGATAGGGTGACCGCGGCTGAGGGAGGACGACAGATGGCCCGAAGGATTCCGACCCGTGAAGTCGCGGGGTACGCGGCGGGGAGCGTGGGCACCGGGGGCTTCGGCACCTTGCCGGGCCTGGTCCTGGCCTACTACCTGACCGACAGCCTGGCGGTGCCCGCCCTGTTGGCCTCGGTCATCGTCATCGTGCCCAAGGTGTGGGACGTCATCATCGACCCGGCGATCGGCGCCCTGAGCGATGCCGAGGCCACCCGGCGCAATTCACGGATCCGGTTGATGACGATCGGAGCAGTGACCCTGCCCATCGGTTTCATCGGGACCTTCGCCACCCCGCAGGGTTGGTCCCCAACCGCCTCCGCAGGCTGGGTCCTGGTCTTCTTCGTGCTGGCGACCTCCTCCTTCAGCCTCTTCCAGGTGCCCTACATCGCGCTGCCCGCCGACCTGACCGACGGTTACCGCGAGCGCACGCGTCTGATGAGCTGGCGAATTGCCACCTTGACGTTGACGATCCTGCTGGTCGGCGCCGGCGGGCCGGCGGTGCGCGACGTCACCGGGGGCGGGCCGGTCGGCTATCTCGTGATGGCGGTGGTCATCGCGGCCCTGATTCTGGCCGGGATGCTGGGTGCGGTCTGGGGGTTGCGCCGACACCGCGCGACCCCCGTCACCGGCACCACCCCAACCGGCGTGCGTGCGAGCTACGGTGCAGCGGTCGAGGTGATCCGAGGCGATCCGTCATACCGCGTGCTGCTGTCCGTCTTCATCCTGCAAGCCCTCGCCGTCGGCATCATGCTCGGCGCCGCGCAGTACGTCGCCTCCTACGTCCTCGGCAACCAGAGCGCGCTGACGTTCGTCTTCCTCGCCCTCGTCGGCCCGGCGCTGGTGGTGATGCCCCTATGGACGCGGTATGCCGCCCAGCACGGCAAGCCCGCCTCGCTGCGCGCTGCGTCACTGGGCTTCCTCGCCGCCACCGTGGCTCTGCTGGGCTTGCTCGTCGCTCCCGGATGGTGGGTGTACGTCGTAGTCGCCGTCGCGGGCGTCTCCTACGCCGGCATGCAGCTGTTCCCCTTGGCCATGCTGCCGGACGTCATCAACGCTGCCGGCCGGGAACGGGGCGGCACGATGAGCGGCGTGTGGACGGCCGGTGAGACCGCGGGGTTGGCCCTGGGGCCGAGCATCGTGCTGATTGCGCTGGCCATCGGCCGGTTCCAATCCAGTGCCGGCGGCGTGGTCGTGGACCAGCCGGAGTCCGCCCGGGTGGCCATCGTGCTGGCCTTCTCGGCTCCACCCGCCGTCCTGGTCTCGCTCAGCCTGCTCGTCCTGCGCCGCTATCGCGAGCCGAGCACCTCGAGCGAGTAGTCCAACCAAACCTGCGACAGTCGGGCGAAGACCCCTCAGGGCCTTCTCATCTTGGTAGCCTCGATCCATGACGAACACTGCCGCAGCAGGGTCATCGCCCATCGACATCATCGTGATCGGCTTCGAGGGGAACCAGTTCAACGGGGCCATCGCCCCCGAGATCGCGCGTCTGCATGACACGCAGACCGTGCGCCTGGTCGACATGGTGTTTGTGCGCAAAGATGCCGACGGCGCCGTGACGTCGATGACCGGGTCCGACTTCGAGGACGGGACATCGAGCCCCTTCCCGGAGGTGACGTTGCTGCAGCCGGGTGCGCTCGGCATCGACGACGTGGCCGAGGTGGGCGACGACCTGGCTCCGGAGAGTTCGGCCTTGATCATCGCCTTCGAGAACACCTGGGCGGGTGCGTTCATCTCCGCCGTCCGCGACTCCCAGGGCGAAGTGCTCCGGTTCACCCGGGTTCCCTCGGATCTGGCGCAGACCACGCTGGACCAGTCCGCCGGCAGCGCCGACACCCACTGACCGCCCGCCGTCGTGGTCCA
This sequence comes from Actinomycetales bacterium, assembly GCA_038258285.1. GTDB lineage: Bacteria > Actinomycetota > Actinomycetes > Actinomycetales > Dermatophilaceae > Ornithinicoccus. The sequence goes on from JBBSQA010000005.1 coordinate 44,665, forward strand.
CCCACCGCCCTTCGACGCGCCCGCCATCCTGAGCCGGCTGTCGGCATACCGCGAACACGATGCTCCGACCCACGGGGGGCGAGTGCTGTCCTACGTCTACGACAGCGGCAGGCCGGAGCTCGACGCACTCGCCGGGGACGCTGCCCGGATGCTGCAGACGGTTAACGGCCTGGATCCCACCACCTTTCCTTCGGTCGCGCTGATGGAGGGCGACCTCGTCTCGTTCGGTCGGGCGATGCTGCACGGCCCCACCGCCACCGGCTCGATCACTTCCGGCGGCACCGAGAGCTGCATCCTCGCCGTCAAGGCGGCCCGAGACCTGTGGCGCTCGCGTCACCCGGGCCACGGGAGCCGGCCCTCCATCGTGATCGCCACCTCAGCCCACGCAGCCTTCCACAAAGCCGCCCACTACCTCGGCCTCGACGTCGTCCTGATCTGTGTCGACCCGGCCACCGGCGTGCCCTCCGCCTCCGCCATGACGGCCGCCCTCGACGAGCAGACTGCGCTCGTGGTCGTGTCCGCGCCGTCCTACCCCCACGGGGTGATCGACCCCGTCGCGGAGGTCGCCGAAGCCGCCCAGCGAGCCTCCGTTCCCTGCCACGTGGATGCCTGTGTCGGTGGATGGATCCTGCCGTGGTGGCCCCGCGCGGGTGGATCGCCGCTGCCACCCTGGGACTTCGAGGTGCCGGGCGTCAGCAGCATCAGCGCTGACCTGCACAAGTTTGGCTATGCACCCAAGGGCACCTCGTTGCTGCTCTTCGCGGACCCGGAGTTGGATCGCGCCCGCTACTTCGCCCTGACCGACTGGCTGGGCTACCCCGTGGTCAACCCCACGGTGCTGGGCACCCGGTCGGCCACCTCCCTGGCGGCGGGCTGGGCCGTGGTGAGCGCCCTCGGCGAGCAGGGATATATCGAGCTGACGCGTCAGGTCGTCCGCGCCACCGCTGCGGTGTGCGGGGCGATCGAGGCGATCCCCGGGTTGAGCGTCCACAGTGAGCCGAGCGGACCCCTGATCGCCGTCCGCACCGACCCCGGAGCGGACGCCGGACAGCAGGTCGATCCGCACCGGTGGGCAGCCGAGGTCGCGGCGCACGGGTTCGTCTTGCAGGGACAGCCGGGCCTGCAACAACCCGATGGCACGCTGATTCCGCGCACTACCCACCTCACGATCACTCCGGTCACCGAAGGGCTGTTGGCCGAGCTGCTCCCGGCGCTGCGTGCGGGGGCCGACGATGCTCGAGGTCACCCCGCCCCGACCCTCGCTTCCCCCACGACTCCCACCGACACGAGCGCAGCGCCAGCGGACGGCATACCCGATCCGGCGGCCCTGGCCCAGGCCGCGCGCACCACCGGAGAGATCGACCTGACCACCGTCCTGACGCTGATCGAGGCCCTGCCTCGCGAACAATCGGCCCAACTGCTGACCGACTTCCTGGCGGAGTTCACCGCTCCTCGTTGACGCCCACCATCAGCGCTCCGCACCGTGCCCTGCTGACCATGAGGCGCGGGACCTATAGTGGTGCGGTTGTGCACATCCTTGTCAGATCAGGGATCGAAGCACGACCATGCCGAGAGGAACGCTGTGTCTGCTGGTGCACGTCTTGCCAAACGAATCGTGATCGAGGGCGCCGGGTGGATCCTGGTCCTCGTCGGGCTCGCCGCGCTGGTACTCCCCGGCCCGGGGTTGCTCGCGCTCTTCGCCGGGGTCGCTCTGCTGTCCAGCCAGTACGAGTGGGCACAGAGACGTCTGGGACCCGTGAAGAAGGCTGCCATGCGCACGGCCGCCGACAGCGTGTCCTCCGCCTTTCGCATCTCGGTCTCGGTCGTCTTGGCGTTGGGCCTGATCGCCGTCGGGCTCGTATGGGGTCTCCACCCCCCGGCGCCCTCCTGGTGGCCGGTGGCGGAACGGTGGTGGCTGCTCGGCGGGTGGGGCGCGGGGGCTTCGCTCATCCTGTCCGGCCTGATTGCCCTGGGCACCATCATCTACAGCTACCTGAACTTCCGGGACCAGCCGGCGGGCACGGATCCTGCCGAACGCGTCGGCGCCGCCGACCACACCGCCCCCTGACCGTTGTGCGCGCTGTTGCCCCATTCGCACCCCGCCCCTGACCGTTGTGCGCGCCCTCCCCGCATCCGCGTTGCACAAGGGCGCGCACAACGGTCAGGGGCTGGAAACGCGGTGGGTACGCCGCGACCACAGTGTCCGGGACGTCACACCCCCGCTGATCACCTAACGTGTGGCCATGTCCTCTGACCCGAGTTGGTTCTTCCTAGGCCTCGCCGCTGCCGTGGTGCTGCTCCTCGTGGCGCTGACGGCATACCTGGCCCGGACCGAGGCTGACGCCGTCCAGGCGCGAGGCTGGGGGCCCCTGAAACCCCGTCGCGGTCGGGCCAAGACGAGCCCGGGATCGCTCGAAGCGGGGTCCAAGACGGAGGACACCAAGCCTCGGGCGGCCATCATCATCAACCCCACCAAGTTCGACGACGTGGCCGACGTGCGGGCGATGATCCGTCGGATGTGCGCCAACGAGGGATGGTCCGATCCCTGGTGGGCGGAGACGACCGTCGAGGAGACCGGCCACAAGCAGGCGCAGGAGGCCATCGAGGCCGGGGTCGACGTCGTGTGCCCCCTCGGTGGTGACGGCACGGTCCGGAACGTGGCCTCCGCGCTGGTCGGCACCGGCACACCCATCGGCCTGCTCCCCGGCGGAACCGGCAACCTGCTGGCCAGGAACCTATCGCTGCCGATCGACTCGCTACGCCGCTCGATGACGGTGGTGCTGACCGGTCGGAACGCAGAGATCGACACCTGCTCGCTGCGACTGACTCGGCCCAGCGCCGACCAGCTGGAGGCCCGGCGGGAGGACCCCGACGACGAGGCCCGCAACGTCGACCTCGAGGACGCCGGCGACACCGAGCACGCCGACGAGGTCGAGGAGCACACGTTCCTCGTGATGGCCGGGATCGGCTTCGATGCGGAGATCATGGCCACCGCCCCCGAAGACCTCAAAGCCCAGATCGGCTGGGGGGCTTACGTTTTCGCCGGGGCCCAACACCTCCAGGGACCGCAGTTCGACGTGCACGTCCAGGCAGCCGACGGCCACAGCGAGCGCCGCAAGGTGCGCTCGGTCATCGTCGGCAACGTCGGCAAGCTGCAAGGGGGGTTCGAGCTGTTGCCCGAGGCACGGTCCGACGACGGGCTCGTCACCGCCCTCCTGCTCTACCCCCGGGGGCTGCTCGGGTGGGCTTCGATCTGGCGCAAGCTGGTCTTCAAGCGCGACATCATCGGCCCCCCGCCCCGGCTGACCCACCTGGCCTCGACCCGTTTCCGCGTCGAGGCCTCCAAGCCGGTCGAGATCCAGGTCGACGGTGACGTGCTGGGCGCCGGCGTGGTGATGGACGTCGAGGTGCGGCCCAAGAGCCTGGTCGTGCGCCTTCCCCGAAAGACCGGCCAGGACTCCTAACGGCCTCAGTCGGTCTTGCCCGAGCGAGCCGCGTCGAGCGCGTGACGCTCCTCGGGGCTCAGCGTGACGTCACTTTTGCCGCCCACGATGCCCTTGGCGTAGGTCCGCGACTCGCTGCGGGCGTGGATCGAGCTCAGGACCAGCCCGTCCCCTCGGTCGTCGATGATCGCCGCGCTGAAGGACATCCGCCCACCCATGTCACCGAAGGCGTCGTAACGCACCACGGCGACGTGCTGGAGGCCTTGCTCGACCCCGCCGCGGACCAACGCCACGGACTCCTCCAGCGCGGAGATGCGGGCACGCTCGGCCCCCAACGCCCGAGACTGGGCAGCCAGGACCTCGCTCACGTCGGCCTCGCCCGAGCCCCACAGCACGGAGTACCGAGCCGTCATCGCGGCATACCGGCGCCGGTTCTTCAGCGCCACCAGCAGCGCGACGACGGCCACCACCGCAGCGGCGACGGCCACGAAGGCCCACAGGTCCGGCGAAGTCACGGACCGACCTTAGTGCCAGCGCGCGGGAGCGGCTGCGCAGCACCGCCGTCTAGGGTGTGCCGGTATGAAGGGAGGGCGGGTGCGTGCAGCAGCTATCACTCTGCTCGTGCTCACCCTGGGGATCCTGGCGATCGCCGCCACGGCGGGCTCGTCCTCGTCGGAGCCGGGGAGACCGGTCGCCGGGGCACGCGACCTCCAAGGGGCGCCCCGGATCGTCGTCGTGGGCGTTCCCGGGTGGTCGTGGTCGGACATCGACGAGACCACCCCCACCCTCCAGCAGGTCGAGAGCACCGGAGCCGGCGGCTCCCTGGTCGTGCGCGGCACCTACCCGGTCACCTGCCCGGTGGACGGCTGGCTGACCTTGGGTGCGGGTCAACGGGCCGCCATCGACGAACCGGACACCGCGGCACGGTGCGCCGCAGACCCCACGGACCTGCTCTACACCAGCGGAGTGAACGCCACCTTCCTGCGGTTCCCTGACTGGCAGGCCGCAGCCCAGGATCAGGCCCTGGTCGCCGAGCTCGGGTTGCTCCACCGGGGCCTCGCTGACCAGGACCAGTGCGTGGCGGCCTACGGCCCCGCCGCGGCCCTGGGTGCGGCCGACGGCCGCGGTGTGGTGCGCCGTTACGACCCCGCACCGCTCGCCGACCTCGAGGAGGCGTCCGACCCACCGGGGAAGGCCCGCTGCCGCGTCGTCCTCATCGACGGCTCGGGGGTGGACGCTCAAGGACTCGACACCGGGGTGGCCCAGCTGATCGACTCCCTGCCCGACGAGACGCTGCTCGTCGTGGCCGGCCTCTCCGACGAGACCGATGTTGCTGCGCTGCACCCCGTGCTCATGACCACGGTCGAAGACGGCGCCCCTGCTGCCGTCGCGACCGGGGGCCCGGCCCAGCTGTGGTCGGCCAGCGCCCGACAGCCCGGCCTCGTCCAGACCACCGACCTGACCACGAGCATCCTGAGCAACTTCGGGGGGGTGGACGAGGACATCGTTGATGCCGCCTCCGGTGCGGTGATCACGGCCTCGAGTCCGGCGGAGGACGCCGACGTCGCCTCGGCACACCGCAACCTCGCTGCCGCGGCCACCTTGTCGACCCGGGTGCTCCCTGGGTATGCCGCCACGATGGGGATCCTGCTCGCGACGGCCATGCTGGCCACCGGGTTGTGGGTGCGGTTCGCCACGTTCGAGCGCAGTCGACGCGCCGCCGGTGTGGCCCTATCGGTCACCGGTTCGGCGCTGATGGCCTTCCCCGTGTCCGCCTTCGCGGCCTCGGCGCTTCCGTGGTGGCGTTTCGGCGCCAACCCCGCCATCACGGACCCGGCGACCGTCGGCCTGGGCCAGCCCACCTTCGCCCTCGTCCTGGTGACCCTGCTGATCGGTGCTGTCCTCATCGGGGGCGCGTGGGCGGTCTACCTCTACCTGGTGCCCCACCCGCTCGTCCCCATCGCGATCATCGCCGCCGTCACCATGCTGGTCATCGGGGTGGACGTCATCCGCGGTGGGTTGCTCGGGCTGATCTCGGTCCTTGGCGTTCAGCCGGTCGCGGCGGGCCGGTTCTACGGCATGGGTAACATCGCGTTCGGCATCTTCTCGGCGGCGGCGATCATCCTCGCCGGCTCCATCGCCTCGATGCTGCAGCAGTCGCGAAGAAGTCAACGCTGGTGGGGGGTGATCGCGGTGCTGTCGATCGGGCTGACGGCAGCCGCCATCGACGGTTGGCCTGAGTGGGGCGCCGACTTCGGTGGAGTGCCGGCGACCGTCGTCGGGACCGGGCTGTTGGCGATGGCTGCGGCCGGGCGGGTCGTCCGGCCCTCAGTGGTCTTCCTGCTGGTCATCATCGCGGCGGCGGTCGGCGGAGTGGTGATGGTCGGCGACTGGCTGCGACCGGCCGACGAGCGCTCCCATCTCGGCAACTTCGTGCAGGCTGTGTTGGACGGCGATGCCTGGGACATCGTCGCCCGCAAGCTCGACCAGAGCCTCGGCATACTGCTGGACTACCCCGCCTCCTGGTTGGCCGTGGCGGCGCTGGGGGCAGCGGTCTACGCCGTGTTCGCTCGCCGGTCTCGGTTGTCGCGATCACTACGACCCGTGTGGGACCAGCCCTTGATGCATTCCTGCGCCGGAGCGTTGATCGCGGTCTGGGTGCTGGGCTGGGTGTTGAACGACTCGGGGATCTCGGTGGTGGCCCTCGGGCTCACAGTCGCCGTCGGTGCAGCGATCTGCGTCGCCGCGCAAGGGCGACCCACACGTCCCGGTACTGACGCGCTCGGTGCAGTTGGGATCGCCAGTCCTTCCCGGTGACTCGATGGTGGAGTTCGCACGGCACCTCGCGGACCCGCCCACCGCCTCGGAGCACGTCGATGGTGAGGCCGACCTCCACCCCCCACCCCCGTGCTAGCGGCAGCGAGGCGTCGAGGGTGCTCCGCCGGACACACCGCATACCGCTGAGGGGTTGCCTCGGTCGCCACCCGGTGAGATCTTCGATGCCCTGTGCGGCTAGCCCGGTCACCAACCCGAACCCGCCTCCGGCCGTCTTCTGCGCAGGCAACACCGCGATCGTCATATCCGCCTCGCCGCGCAGGACGGGCAGGCACAACACGCCGAGCGCAGCGGCACTGTCCTCCAGGTCGGCATCGACGAAGAGCACCGCGGCCTCAGGGTGCATCCGCCGTGCCGCCCGTGCACCGGTGGTCATCGCGGCCGCCTTGCCCCGGTTGGACCGGTGACGCTCCACGTGTGCGCCGTGCTCGCGGGCGATCTGCGACGTGAGGTCCGTGCTGCCGTCGTCGACCACGACGATCGCGACGATCTGGCTCACGCCCGAGGCTAGATGGCGCACCGTGGAGGCGATGCGCTCCGCTTCGTCCTTGGCAGCGACGACCGCGACGACACCGGACTCCGCAGCGTCAGCCATGCTCAGCGCAAGGTGACCTGACGACTGATGATGCCGTCGCGGGCCCGTCGCTCGTCGGCGGTGAGGCTGTCCGTGACCTCCAGGGCGGCGGTGTAGCGGTCCTGGATGGCCGCCAGCGCTGGGCCCATCTCCGCCGCGTCGACCTCAGGATCCACCTCGAAGACCGGCACCAACACGCCTGCGGCGCGGAAGGCTCCGAGCAACGAGGTCCCCTCACCGAGGGTGTGCTCCCCGGCCGCCTGCAAACGGGCGAAGGCGGTCGTGGCAGCGTCCTCGTCCTGGGGCAGGATCCAGCGGATGTAGGCCCGCTCCCCCATGAGGCACCAGTAGGCCGAGGGCACGTCGTCGATCTTGGTCGTCGGCACCGCAGCGGCGTTGGTCTGCTCCAGCGCCGCGGCAACCTCGGGGCTGGTCTCCTCATCGCCCACCCAGAACGAGAAGTCCTCGTGCAACGTCACGGTCAGGGGCTGGTCGGCGCCGACCAGGTCCTGCAGCCGCGGCGTGCCGACCGTGGCGGGGCGGACCGAGGTGATCGGGCTGCCGGGCTCGGCGTCCACGGCTGAGAGCAGGGCCTGGGCGATGTCGCGGCTGGCGTCTCCACTGGACGTCCGCGACTGCAGCGCCACGAGCACCTCCCCGTCGGCGCGGTGCACCGCCGGCATCGCGCCCGGCAACACCGTGGCCAGGGTGACGTCACGCTCCGTGCCGTCGGGCAACGTCACGCTGATCACTGCGGTCGCCGTGGGGACGATCTCGCGCATCGCGACCCAGTCGGTCTCGTTGCTGAGCCCGTTGAAGGGTCGTGCGATGTGCGGAGCCCGCGCCTGGCTCGGATCGGAGCCTGCACGGCCTCGTTCATCGGATTGACGTTTGCGTCGAGAAGCCTTGCCCATGGCGCCGAAGTCTACGCACGCGCGCGGGGTGGGTCGTCCCGATAGCCTCCACGCATGAGCACTTCTGGCGCCGAGACGGTGCAGACGCGGACCGATGGGTCCCTCGGGGTCATCACCCTCAACCGCCCCCGAGCGATCAACGCCCTGGACGGCGACATGATCGATGCGATGCGCTCGGCGCTGGCGGGCTGGGCCGACGGCACGGTGGTCAAGGCCGTGTGGATCGACGGCGCTGGCGACAAGGGGCTGTGTGCCGGAGGCGACGTCCGGGCGGTGCGCGAGGTCATCCGCGACGGCGATCATGAGCGCGCACTCGAGTTCTTCGCTCGCGAGTACGAGTTGAACGGGATGGTCGCCGACTACCCCCTGCCCTACGTGGCGTGGATGGACGGGCTGGTCATGGGCGGCGGCATCGGCATCTCGGGACACGGTTCACACCGGTTGGTGACCGAGCGCACGACCATCGCGATGCCCGAGACGATCATCGGGTTCTTCCCCGACGTCGGCGCGCTCTGGTTGTTGGCCCGCGCACCGGGACAGCTCGGAACCCACCTGGCCTTGACCGGAGTGACGGTGGGCGGAGCGGACGCGGTCATGCTGGGGCTGGCCGACCATGTGGTCTCCTCGGGCGCCAAGGAAGCCGTATATGCCGACCTGTCCCGGACCGCTGCCGAGTCCGACGCGGAGACCTTGGCGGGCTGGGAGCCGCCGGTGGAGTATCGGGTCGACCCCGAAGCGTCGGGTGAATCGTCCTTGGAGCAGCATCGCGGGTGGATCGACGAGTGCTACGCCGGGGTGGATATCGAGACCATCCTCGAGCGGCTGCGCTCCTGCGATGACCCGGCCGCCACCAACGCGGTGGAGCTGATCGAGCAGCGGTCGCCTCACTCCGTGGCACTGACGCTCGAGGCCCTGCGCCGGGCGGCCGATATGTCCGTGGACGAGGTGCTCGCCCAGGACCTGCAGCTGGCCCGCGCGGTCATCGCCCACCCCGACTTCGACGAGGGCGTGCGAGCCCAGCTCGTCGATAAGGACAAGTCCCCGCAGTGGGCTGATCGGCATATCTCGGAGATCGACCACGCCGACGTCATGGCCGCCTTCAACCCCCCGCGCCCCTGACCGATGTGCGCGCCCTTCGCGCCTCCGCATCGTGCAACGGCGCGCACATCGGTCAGGGGGTGTCGCGCCAGCTCGAGCCGGCGGCCTGAAGGTCCACGCTCCCGGAGGTCAACTCGGCGAGCGTCGACTCCAGCTCGCCGCGGCGCCCAGCGGGTATGCCGAGGCTGATCCGAGCCTGCTCGACGTATTCGGTGGCGAGCACGTCCACTCCCCGAGCGCGCAGATCGTTCTCCAGGCGGCCGGCCGTGGCGTGGTCAACCTCGATGACGAACTCTTCGACCAGCACGCAGCGCAGGGTCGAGGCCGTGTCCAAGGCGCTGCGCACCGCGTCACCGTAGGCGCGCGCCAGACCCCCCGTGCCCAGCTTGGTGCCGCCGAACCACCGGGACACCACCGCGACCACGTCGCTCAGCTCTCGACCGCGCAGCACCTCGAGCATGGGCGCCCCAGCCGTACCAGCGGGCTCTCCGTCGTCGCTGGAGCGCTCCAGGGTCCGATCAACGCCCAGGATCATCGCCGAGCAGTGATGCCCGGCCTCCCAGTGGCTCTTGCGGGTGGCGGCGACGACCTCGCGGGCTGCGTCTTCGGAGTCGACCCGCTGCACGGAGCACAGGAACCGTGACCGCTTGACCTCGATCTCGACGGACGCCGGTGCGGCCAGAGTCGTGAACGCTGGGGTGCGCGCTGCCCGGTCGGCCGATGCAGAATCCACCCACCCATCATGCCCGCGCGGGCCCCTGTCGGGTTAGGGGGCACGGGAGGCAGCCAGAGCCGCCACCGCTTCGCCCATCTCGTCCCACGGGATCGTCTCGGTGTCTCGCTCCAAAGTGGTCTCCGGGCCTTTCCCGGCCAGCACGATCGTGTCAGCCGGGCGGGCGTGCGAGACGACATACCGGATTGCCTCCACGCGGTTGGGGATCGAGACGAAGTTGTCTCGCCCTTGCTCGCCGGCCCCCCGCTCCATCTCGCCCAGGATGTCCCGGATGGGGGTGTCCCGGTGGTCCTCCTCGGTGAAGACGACGTGGTCGGCGCCGCGCGTGGCGACTTCGCCCAGCGGCGCCCGCTTCCCGGGGTCACGCGGTCCGCCCGCCGAGCCCAGCACGACCCACAACTCACCCTCGGTCGTGACGCGCACCGTCTCCAAGGCCTTGTCGAGGCTGGGCGGGGTGTGCGCGAAGTCGACGATGAGCCGGGGCTGACCCGCAGTCCGCGTCGCCATCTCCATTCGGCCGGGCACCCCGCCGAAACTGGCGAGCGCGGCGACCAGCTCGGCCGTGGCCGCACCGGCGAGCCGGCCGGCAGCCAGGGCCGCCAAGGCGTTGGCCACGTTGAACCGGCCGATCATCGGCAACACCGCCTCGAACTCTCCGTCCGGGGTATGCAGCGTGAAGCGCAGGTCGTTCGGTCCCTCCACCACGTTGCTCGCCCGCCACCCCGGATCCAGCCCATCGACCAGCGCCAGTCGCTCCGCGGGCTCAGCGGCATACCCCGCCGGGTGCTGCGTCATCGGCAGGAGCTGCTCGGTCCACGGATCCTGCGCGTTCAGCACCGCATGCCGGGACCGCTGCACCAACAGCGCCTTGTGCTCGAAGTAGCCCTGCATCGTGCCGTGGAAGTCCAGGTGCTCAGCGCTGAGGTTGGTCCACACCGCGATGTCGAACTCCACACCCCGCACCCGGTCCAGAGCCAGCGCGTGACTGGAGGTCTCCACCACGACGACCTCCACGGCGTCGTCGGCCATCTCCCTGAGGATCTGCTGCACCTGGGGGGACTCCGGCGTGGTGAAGTGCGTGGGTGGCTGACGTAGGACCCCGTCGCTCAGCTCGTAGCCGATCGTCGACAGCAGTCCCGTGGGACGACCGGTGGCGCGCATCAGGTGTCTGGCCAGGCACGAGGTCGTGGTCTTGCCGTCCGTGCCGGTCACCCCGACCACGGTCATGCCCCGGCTCGGATGGCCGGCCAGGGCCGCCGCCGCATCAGCCAACGCAGCCCGGGCATCGGGTACCACGACGTACGGAACGGGGCAGGTCACGGTGTCGGGTAAGCCCTGCCCCAGCACCACCACGGCTCCCCGCTTCACGGCCTCGCTGATGAAACTGTGTCCGTCGAACCGGGCCCCGGTAATCGCGACGAACGCGTCGCCGCTCTGCACCCAGTCGGCCTGATGCGTGACGTAGGCGACGTCCACCCCGGCAGCCTGCGGGTCAGGAGGGGTCAGATCAAGCTCAACAGTGAGGTCAGCCAGTCGCATGGTCGCCCAGCGTAGAGCCTGTCGGCTCTGCGGGCTTGCTGCCGGGCTCGACATCGCTCACGGCGTCGCTGAGGTCCTTCAGGACGCGCGCCACCAGCTCCAGCTCGTCGTCGCTGTAGGCGCTCATCGCGTCGGCGAGTCGCTCGTTCATCGGGCGGAACATCTCCCGGCTCACCGACTCCGCCTGCTTGCTGACGCCCAGTCGCACCCGGCGGCGGTCCTGGGCGTCGGGCTGACGGACCAGGTGACCTACCTGCTCCAACCGGTCCACCAGAGCCGTGACGGCGGCCGCCGACAGGCTCATCTGCTTGGCGACGTCGGTCGGGGTCATCGACTCACCGCGCATGGCCGCTTGCGACATCAGGTTGAGCGCCATCAGGTCACTGCGGTGCAGCCCAAGGTTGTGGCCGACTCCGTCGGCATACAGCTGCGTCGTCGACACCAACACCCGGACAGCGTGGTTGACCCGGCGCGCAGCGGAGCGCACAGGAATGCGCCTGCGGTCGGGAACCATGATGGAGTCGCTCACGTTGGGCCTTGTAGTCTTTCGACGGTCAAATGAATAGTTGGCCCTTAGGTTAGCGAATACTAGGAGCACCGCGTGCGTCACCCCACCGTAGCCGTGATCGGATCTGGCGTCTCCGGCCTCACGGCTGCTTACGCGTTGCGGTCGACACACGCCGTCACCGTGTTCGAGGCCGAGCCACGGCTAGGTGGTCACACCCACACTCACGACGTCACCGACCCCGACGGTCAGCGCTATCCGGTGGACAGCGGTTTTATCGTGCACAACGACCGCACGTATCCCCGGTTGAGGGCGCTCTTCGCGGAGCTGGGCATCGAGGCTCGGCCTACCGAGATGAGCATGAGCATCACCTGCCACGGCTGCAACCTGGAGTATGCCGGGGGTCGCGGCCTCAAAGGCATCCTCGCCCGGCCCCGGCAGTTGCTGCGTCGGCCTTTCGTCGGGATGCTGACCCAGGTCCGTTCCTTTCATGACGACGCCAAGAGCTTCGTCGACGACTCACCACCGGAGGACCTGACCCCCTTGGGGGACTGGCTCCGTGATCATGGGTACGGCGAATACTTCGTGAGGCACTACGCCGTGCCGCTCGTCTCGTGCGTGTGGAGTTCTGGGGATGCGGTGGCGCTGCAGTATCCCGCTCGCTATCTCTTCACCTTCCTGAACCATCACGGCATGCTGCAACTCACCGACAGTCCGCAATGGTTCACCGTGGTCGGTGGCTCCTCGACCTACGTCACCGCCATCGCGGACACCTTGACCGACATACGCCGTGGAGATCCCGTCGTCTCGATCACTCGACCACCCCTCGATGGGCCCGTCGAGGTGCGCACGGCCAGTGACGCGGTGAGTGTGTTCGACCAGGTCGTCGTCGCCACGCACGCGGACCAAGCCCTAGCGCTCCTCGCCGATCCGAGTCCGGAGGAGAAGCGCATCCTGGGCGCTTTCGAGTACTCCGAGAACGAGACCGTGCTGCACACCGACAGCTCCATCCTGCCCACCGCCCGACAGGCACGCGCATCGTGGAACTACGTGATGGACCACTGCACGGAGCCATCTGCAGCCGCCCGGGTGACCTACTGGATGAACCGTTTGCAAGGCCACCAGTCCTCGAAGGACTACCTGGTCACGCTGAACGCCACAGACCATCTTGATCCGACCTCGGTGCTGAAGACCATGCACTACACGCACCCGGCCTATACGGCGGCTTCGGTAGCGGCACAAGGTGAGCTGACGTCGCTGTTCAGCTCGACCACCGCCTACGCGGGGGCACATTTCGGCTGGGGATTCCACGAAGACGGGTGTCGTTCGGGTCACGCCGCAGCAGACTGGACCATTTCCGCAGCATGACCACCATCACCCTTCCCGCGCTCCCGGCGCTGGTGCCCGGGGTCGTCGCGCACCGACGCCACGGCCCCATCGACCACAAACTGCGCCACGGGGTCTACCAGTGGCTGGTCGACCTCGACCATCTGCCCCGATTGAGCCGGCCCTTGACCAAGGTCGCGCAGTTCAGCCCGGCGGACCATCTCGGCGACCCGACCCGCAGCATCAAGGACAACGTGTTGCACTTCGCCCACGCCCACGGCGTTCTCCTGCCGGCCCGTCCTCGCGTCGTGATGCTGGCCAACGCCCGAGTGTTCGGCTACGTCTTCGATCCGCTGAGTGTCTTCTGGTGTCTCGATGAGGACACCGACGAGCTGATCTGTGTGGTCGCCGAAGTGCATAACACCTATGGAGATCGGCACGCCTATCTTTTAAACCCCGACGAATCTGGATCGTCCGAGGTCGACAAGGCATTCTATGTTTCGCCGTTCTATGATCTGGCCGGACGCTACCGACTGCATTTCGTCTTGAAGCCCCATCGCGTTTCGGTGACGATTAATCTGCACCGCAATGGTGAGCTCCAATCCAAACCGGACTTCACTGCGAATTTCCAAGGAAAACCGGAGCCGGTCACTCGAGGCGGTGTCATGACCCAGGTTGCTCGGCATCCTTTGATGTCCCAGAAGGTCAGCACTTTGATTCGGGCGCACGGAATATACCTGTGGGCCAAAGGACTACCGCTTCAAGCCCGCCCGCACCATCAGCCCCCCGAAGGAATCGTGATGACAGAGTCACAAATCCAGACCGAGCGATCCGGCGACGCTGAGCCGGTGATGCCCGCTGTGGCTACCGCTCCCATGCGCGCTGCGATCGCTCAAGCACTGTGGAAGTCCGCGATCAGGATGGTGCCGGTGCGGGTTCTCTGGCCGGATGGCGAGATGACGGGCGGGGGCGACGACGAGTCCCCGGTGTTCGAGATCGTCAACGCCGAGCAGTACTTCGCGCGGTTGGGTCGAGACTTCAAGATCGGTTTCGGTGAGGCCTATATGGCCGGGGACTGGAGGCCAGCAGCGGGGCACGACCTCGCCGACGTCTTGGCGCCGTTTGCTGCCCGCCTCACGCGACTGGTGCCCGAGCCGTTGCAGAAGTTCCGCGCGGTTGCGGACCTGCGGGCGCCACGGGTGCAGCGCAACACTCTCGACGGCGGCGCCAAGGCCAACATCGAGGCGCACTACGACCTGTCCAATGACCTTTTCCAGCGCTTCCTCGACCCGTCGATGACCTACAGCTCGGCGCTGTTCGAAGGCGGCGAGCCGTTCGATGGCGACCTGCAGAAGGCGCAGGAACGGAAGATCGACTCGATCCTGGACATGGCCGGGGTCCGCGAGGGCAGTCGCGTGCTGGAGATCGGCTCCGGGTGGGGATCCCTGATCGTGCGCGCCGCCCAACGCGGCGCCCACGTTACGAGCATCACGTTGTCTTCCGAGCAGTTGGCCCTGGCCCAGGAAACGGTCGACCGCGCCGGCTATGCCGACCGGGTCGACCTGAGGATCAGCGACTACCGGGAAGTGCACGGCGAGTTCGACTCCATCGTCAGCGTGGAGATGATCGAGGCGGTGGGATACGAGTTCTGGCCGACCTACTTCCAGACCATCGACCGCTTGCTCGCGCCCGGCGGTGCCGCCGCGATCCAGGCCATCACGATGAGCCACGAGCAGATGCTGCGCACCCAGCGCTCGCACTCCTGGATCCTGAAGTACATCTTCCCGGGCGGAATCCTGCCTTCGCTGCGAGCGATCAACGAGGTCCTGGCTGAGCACACGAGGCTGGAGGTCAGCAGCGACCTGAGCTTCGGCACACACTACGCCGAGACCCTGAAACGGTGGCGAACCCGTTTCGACGCCAACTGGGACGACATCGCCACGCACGGTTTCGACGAGCGCTTCCGCCGTATGTGGGAGTTCTACTTGGGCTACTGCGAGGCCGGCTTCCGGGTCGAGTACATCGGGGTCCACCAGCTGCAGATGACCCGCCGCCCGTCCTGACGATCGAGCGCCGCAAGCGTCCCCGTACGGTGGATGGACTATGAACGCGAAGAACGAAGACGACCCCGGCCCTTCGATCAAGGACCGGAAGGTCTACGAAGCGGTTCGTGAAGATGGAGCCAGCAAAGCCAAGGCGGCCGCGATCGCCAACGCGGCCGCGCGCGACTCACGGGAGAAGGTCGGTGAGCGCGGAGGCAACGCCGGCAGCTACGCCGACTGGACCGTCGAGCAGCTCCAGGACCGCGCCCGCGAGCTCGACATCGATGGGCGCTCGTCGATGCACAAGGACGAACTGATCGAGGCTCTGCGCGACGGCAGTTGACTACAGCACGGTGAAACCAGCCGTCAGTCCTCCACGACCGGTCACGGCCCGCAATACCGGCAGGCTTTGCCCGTTGCGCATTATGAAGTCGCTGACCAGCCGCAGACTCTCTGCTGCGGCCGTGCGCGGCGGCGTGTCCAGCCTACCCAGCGCTGAGGCCAGATCGCTGGTGTGCACCGTGAGTTCGAACGTGCGCGTCGGTAGGTAGTCCCGCAGTCGCATCACGCCCACCGGGGTCGACACCCGGGAGCATTCGCCCGCGCTGCTGACCCGGGCCGTGACTCTGGCACTGATCTGCGCAACGGAGCGCTCCGGGTGCTCGCCGAGCGCCACGCCTGAAGCCCGGGCTCGCCCGGTTACCGCTTGGGGGTCACCGATGGCGGCCAACGCGAGGTGGAAGTAGTCGGCGGCGGTCTCGACCTCCACGGGGCATTCAGCGTCACCGAGGTAGGACTCCACGGTGAGGAGAGCACGGCTTGTGTGGCCGACGAGATCCCGGATCGTCCAGTCCCCGAGACCGACCTCTTCCCAACGACCGGCAGCGGCGGGGACAACCTGACGGAACCAGAAGGCAGCATCCTCGAACGCCGACACCGACTCGGCCCAACTCACCATCGTCGAAGTGTAATGACCGAGTCGAGTGGGCCGTCTAGGCTTTTCCCATCCCGACAAGGAGCCGATATGTCGCAACCGAGCCAACCCACCCGCCGAATGTCACTGCTCGCGACCATCCTCATCGGCGTCGCGCTGGTCGCACTGGCATTCGGTCTGGCCGCCGTCTTCGACGTCAATATAGGACTGCCGGCGGCCGGTGCCGGCGGCCTGCTGGTGATCGCCGGGCTCGCTCGGACGATGATGCGGGTCGACGGAAGACCCGATCCGAGGGACCCCCACCGACGCCGGTAGCCCCGCCCCCGCAGACGCGGTGCCGGCGATGTGCTCAGCCGAGGTCGACGGCCCCGGCGATCCTCAGCATCGTGTCCCCGCCGATCCAAATGTCGCCGAGGACGTCGTGGTGGGATATACCAGCGTCGTCGACGACGCCGACGTCGGCAACCTGGATGCGCTCAGCGTCGACGTACACCCGACCGGCACGTCCGAGGACCGTGCCCTGGGCGGCAACGTACCGGTCAGGAGCAACGCCGGCACCGACCAACCATTGCGCCAGACCGGCCTGCAGACTGCCGGTCACCGGGTCCTCCGGCATACCCAGGTCCGGGCAGAACGCGCGCACTTCGTAGGCCGCCGGCCGGTCAGAATCGTGCGGCCCGATGATGCCCACCTCGACCCCACTGAGGGCCCGCATGGCTTCGAAGTCCGGTTCGGCGGCCAGGACGGTTTGGGCATCGTGCAGCAGCACGCCCAACCAGTTCGGGCCGTTGGCCACCCACGACATGCTGACTACCTGGTCATCCCTGAGCCCGAGCGAGCGGGTGACCGCCTCCCGCAGATCGGCCTGGGGCGGACCGGACCGCACCAGGGGCGGGGCGGCGAAGGCGAGGCGGCCTGCGGCGTGCCGGATGCGGACCAACCCCGCGGTGCATTCCTGCACGATCACGCCCGTGTCAGCCGGGGTCCCCCCGACGGCCAACCACGCGCGGCAGCTCCCCAACGTCGGGTGCCCAGCAAACGGAAGCTCACCCCCGGGTGTGAAGATACGCAACCGATAGTCGGCCGATGGGTCCCGCGGAGGCAGTACGAACGTGGTTTCCGACAGGTTGGTCCAGCGGGCGAAGGCCTGCATCTCCTCCGTGGCGAGGTCGTGGCCGTCCTGGGTGACCGCGTCGTGCACCACCGCGACCGGGTTTCCCCGCATCGGCTCCGCCGAGAAGACGTCGACCTGCGAAAACAAGTGCTTCGACATGCCGCAAGGTTAGTCGGCCGACGGCACCCAGACCGGCAAAGGCGAGAGCGTCCAGGAGCAACGCGCCCGAGGACCGTCCGTTGCCGGTTCCTGTGCAGGCGGGCCCGGTCGACGAGTCCACCGCGAGCCGCAAATGCGACCATGTGCGGTATGCCGTCGAACTCCTCCACCTTGCCCACTCGGGACGACATCGCGGCGGCCCAAGGCATGATCCGCTCACGCGTGCGGCGGACCCCGGTGATGGAGGTGGCCTTGGACTCGGGGGTGGTCATCACCCTCAAGCTCGAGCTCTTCCAGCACACCGGATCGTTCAAACCGCGGGGAGCCTTCACCTGCGTGCTGTCACAGGCGGAGATGCCCACCACGTTGGTCGCCGCGTCCGGGGGCAACCACGGGCTCGCGGTGGCGCACGTAGGCCAGGTGTTCGGGATACCCACCGAGATCTTCGTGCCCCGGACCGCTCCCAGGGTGAAGGTCGAGCGACTCGACGCCCTCGGGGCCACCGTGCACCAGGTCGGCCAACGGTATGCCGAGGCCCTGGATGCCAGTCTCGATCTCGCCCAAGCGCCGGGCGCGCTGGCGATCCACGCCTACGACACGGTGCCGACGCTGACCGGTCAGGGCACCCTGGCCGCAGAGCTCGACGAGCAGACCGAGGCCGACACGGTGTTCGTGGCTGTGGGCGGGGGCGGGCTGATCGGCGGGATGGCCTCCTGGTGGGGGTCGAGGATGGGAATCGTCGCGGTGGAGCCGCACCACTGCCCGGCGATGCACGATGCCCTCGAAGCGGGTCGCCCGGTCCCGGTCGAGCCGTCCGGGGTGGCGGCTGACTCCTTGGGCGCCAGCGAGATCGGTGCGCTCGGTTTCGCCGCCGTCCGGTCCGCCTCGGGTCAGTCCGTCCTGGTCAGCGACGACGACATCCGGCAGGCGCGACAGTGGCTGTGGCGTACCGCGCGCATCGCTGCCGAGCCCGGCGGAGCGGCAGCCTTGGCGGCACTGACCAGCGGCGCCTACGTACCCTCCGACGGCGAGCGCGTCACGGTCGTCGTGTGCGGCGCCAACGCCGACCCCGGTGACCTCACCGCGACCGATCAGCGCCGGAGCTAGCTAGCGGTCAACCACAACGCTTGGTATGCCGTCAGCCGAAGGTCTTCGTACTCGGTGACCTTCGGTGCCGCTCCAGCCACGTGGTCATGCACGGCATACGGATCCAGTCCCTGCTCGCGCAGCCACCAACCGGGCACGAAGCGCTCGTGCTCGGTCATGTTGTAGAGGCCCACCATCGGGCCGATCGGGTGCTGACGCAGCACGCCGAGCACGCCCGGAGCAGACGTCGGCAACGGTCGGGCGGTGACTCCGGCGTGCAGGTGCGGCAAGGCCGCTCGGGCGCTGACCAGCGACTGCAATCCGTCGAAGACCCGCGCCGCCGGGGACCCGGACGCCTCGGCCAGTCCGGAGACGACCTCCCAGTCCAAGGAGGGTCGATGCGCCCAGCGGTTGTCGTCCGCATGCTCTGGGGTGGCGTCCCACTCGGCGTCGTTGAGCGTCGCAATCTCATCGCCGGACCAGATCACCGGGATGCCGCCCCAGCCCATCATCAGCGCATGGCCGACCAAGACGCGACCGATGGCGTCGTCGAGCCGTTGGGTCGAGCCGCTCGCCGCCGAGGCACCGACCCCGGCCAGGCTGGCTGCCGTGCCGCTGATGCGCTTGTCACCCGTCTCGGGGTTGTGCTGGAAGACCAGACCCTCGGCGAACGAGCCCTGAAAATCCCCGGCGTAGAACTCCGACAGGAAGTTGCGGTGCTCGAAGCCGTTGAGATGCACCGCCCCGGCGTCACGGTCGTCGATCGCCCAACCGATGTCGTCGTGGCAACGGAGGTAGGTGATCCAGGCCGTGGTGGCCGGGATGGCGGGGATCCGCGACAGCGCGTGGGCAGCCAGGGTGACGTCGCGGCTGGCCAGCATCGACCAGATCTGCACCATGAGCCCGTTGTGATACGCCAAGTCGCTGACCTTGCCGTGGTGCACCCCACGGCCCAGGTAGTAGACCAGGTCGTCGGGACCGACGATGGCCTCGGCCTTGAAGGTCAGCGCCGGGGCCGCGATGCGAGCGACAGCCCGCAGCGCCTGGGTCAGCGCATGCACCTCCGGCTGGTTCTGGCAGTTGGTGCCCTTGCGCTTCCAGGTGAAAGCGATGGCGTCCAGACGCAGCACCTCGACCCCGAGGTTGCCGAGATAGAGGATGACGTCGGCCATCTCACAGAAGACGTTCGGGTTCGACCAGTTGAGGTCCCACTGGTAGGAGTTGAACGTGGTCCACACCCATGCGTCGAGATCTTCCTCCCAGGTGAAGTTGCCCGGTGCGAAGTCGGGGAAGACCTCGGGCAGCGTTGCCTCGTAGGAGTCAGGCTCGGTGCGGTCGGAGTAGACGTAGAAGTAGTCGCGGTAGCGCTCTTCACCTTTCCGCGCAGCGGCGGCCCATTCATGCTCCCTGGCCACGTGGTTGAGCACGAGGTCCAGACAGAGGCTGATGCCGTTGACCCGCAGCGCCCCGGCGAGGTCCTGCAGATCCTCGACCGTCCCGAGATCCGGACGGATCGTGCGGTAGTCGGCGACGGCATACCCACCGTCGTTGGGCGTGGGCCGGGGTTGCAGCAAGGGCATGAGGTGCAGGTAGGTCACCCCGAGGTCGCGCAGGTGGCCCACGTGGTCCGCGACACCCGCCAAGCCGGTGCCCGGCGCCGCGAACCGCTCCGTGTATGCCGCGTAGCCCACCATCGATGGCTGCTGGAACCAGTCGGGCTCGAGGAGCCGTTGCTCGTCCAGGACGTGCAGGTCCTCGGGTCGCCGCGCGTAGGCCCTCGCAGCGAGCTCCAGACAGCGACCGGCGACAGCCTCGGGGTCGGCGTACACGCTCAACCCGTCGAGCAGCTCCCTCCACCGGCGGTGGGCGCGAAGCAGGAACGTCTGTCGCCGAGCCGCCGACAGATCGCTCAGGGTGTCGGTGATAGCGGAGGCGCTATCGGGGGGCACCGCAGCGGGCAACCCGGGTGTGCTGGGTGTGGCTGTCACCAACTCATCCCATCACACGTCCGTCCTCCGCTGTCGACTCTGATCTCTCGAGGCCGCGCAGAGCTAGGTTTGACCCATGGTGGTGAGATTTCCGGCTCCGTTGAGCCGCGGCGATGTCGTGGGCGTGAGCGCAACGTCCAGCGGAGTGCCGGACCGCCTACGACCACGCCTCGACGTCGCCGTGGAGGTGGTGCGGGATCGGGGGTATGAGGTGGTGCTGGGCGACTGTCTGGGCGTGGGTGACCCCGCGTCCGGGCACGTCAGCGCTCCGGCCGCCGACCGTGCGGCCGAGTTGACCTCGATGCTGGTGGATCCGCAGATCCGGGCGGTGGTGCCCCCGTGGGGTGGAGAGACCGCCATCGACGTGCTGGCCCTGCTCGACTGGGAGGCCATCGCGGGGGCCGACCCGACGTGGGTGGTCGGATACTCCGATATCGCCACCGTGATCACCCCACTGACGCTGCGAGCGGGGGTCGCCACCATCCACGGCAGCAACCTGATGGATACGCCTTACCGCCCCGCCAACGGGCTGCTCTCCTGGCTGGACATCGCGGCGATGCCTTCCGGGACGAGCTTCTCCCAGCTCCCACCGGGGCGATACCGCAAGCACTCCCACGTCGACTTCGCCACCGACCCGGGGGCCAGCGAGCTGACGCTCGACGCCGAGGGTGGCTGGAAGCGGCTGGACGTCGGTGGCGACCTGCACGTGCGGGGCCGGCTCATCGGCGGCTGCATCGAGACCCTCTCGCCGCTGGTCGGCTCGCCGCTGGGGGACGTGCCGCGGTTCGTGGCCGAGCATGCCCCCGAAGGCACCGTGGTCTACGTCGAGGCGGCGGAGGCCAACGCGTTCACGATCTGTCGAGCACTCCACGGGATGCGCCTGGCGGGGTTCTTCGCGGGAGCCAACGCGGTGCTGGTGGGACGAAGCACCGCGCCTGACGACGACACCTTGACCCAGCACGAGGCGGTGCTGGATGCGCTGGGCTCGCTGGACGTGCCGATCATCGGTGACGTCGACTGCGGCCACGTGGCCCCCTTCATGCCGCTGGTCAACGGCGCCCACGCCGAAGTCCGACTGCGTGGCGGCGCCGCAGACCTCACCCAGAGTCTGTGCTGATGGCGGCCGACCCCAGCGCGGCGCGGGACCCCGGCGAGATGGACCTGCACATCGGACCCGAAGAGCTCGTCATCCGCAACCGTTACGAAGTCCTGTCGATCATGGACGACATCCTGATCGCCGTCTTCTTCATCGTGGGCAGCGTGCTCTTCTTCAGCACGTCGACGGAGACCGCTGGCGTCTGGCTCTTCCTGCTGGGAAGCGTGGCGATGCTGGTCCGGCCCCTGCTGCAGCTAAGCCGCCGAGTGCACCTGCAACGCTTCCGCTCCTGACCGATGTGCGCGCTCCTGCACGGCGCCAACGCGCGGAGAGCGCGCACAACGGTCAGGCGCTAGGTGAGAACTTCCTTGACCTTGGCGATTCCGAAGCCCACGCCCTGCTGGACCGTCGGCTTAGGGGGCAGGGAGACCTCTTCGGGGTTGGTGACGGCGTCGAGCAGAGCGGGTCCGTCATGGGCCAACACCTCGGCCACCGCGGCCGCCACGTCCTTGGGGTCCTCCACCCGGACTGCGTGGAAGCCCATCGAGCGAGCCACGGCCGCCAGATCGGGATTGGCCAGCCCGGTGCCCGACTCCGGCAGTCCGGTCTGCTCCATCTCCAGCTTGACCATGCCCAGGCGCCGGTTGTTGAAGACGATGAGCTTCACCGGCAGGCCGTAGGGCACGGCCGTCATCAGGTCACCGAGCAGCATGGTCAGTCCGCCGTCACCACAGAAGGCGATGACCTGTCGGTCGCGGTCGAGAGCCTGCGCACCCAGCGCCTGAGGCATCGCGTTGGCCATCGAGCCGAGGTTGAACGACCCCACCAACCGCTGGTCGGCACGCAGGTGCACCAGCCGCGAGAGCCAGACCGTCGACATACCGGTGTCCGCAGTGAAGATCGCGTCGTCGGCTGCCTGAAGGTTGACCTGGGCCGCGACCAACTCGGGACGGATGTCACCGTCGCGGTTGTCGAGGTGCTTGCGGACCTTGCCCACAGCATGGTCTTCGTAGTCGGCCGAGGCCAGGTCCTGCTGACCACCCAGCCACTTCTCGTAGGTGTCTCGGGCGGACTGCAGATGCTTCGACCCGACCTCACCCTTCTCCTGGACCTTGTCCGCGAGCGCTGCTGCGGTGTCCCCGGCGTCACCGACCAGGCCGAGGTGGACGTGGGTCCGACGCCCGATGTGACCGCCACGGTCATCCACTTGGATCACGGTCTTCCCCTCGGGCAACCATTCCCGGTACGGGAAGTCGGTCCCGAGCATCACGAGGACGTCGCAGTCGTCGAAGGCCTTCTGGGCCGCCGGATTGCCGATCAGCCCGGACTGGCCCACCTGGTGGGGGTTGTCGTGCTCGAAGCCATCCTTGGCCTTCAGGCTCAGCACCATCGGCGCCTGCACCCGTTGGGCCAGCCGGAGCACGGCGGCCCGACCCGGTTTCGCCCCGATGCCGACCAGCAGGGTGACCTTCTCGGCGGAGTCGATGATGTCGACCGCCTGGACCAGCAGGTCCGGAGCAGGCACCGACCTACGCTGCGGCGGCGTGAAGTTCAGGGTCTTGCCCTTTTCGATGTCCAGCTCGCCCACGTCACCGGGCAACGTGAGCACCGAGACGCCGCGTTCGTTGAGCGCGGTGTTCACGGCCAGCTCCAACACGTAGGGGAAGTGCTCGGCGTTGCTGACCGTGCGCGAATAGACGGACACGTCGGCGTACAGCACGTCGTTGTTGACCTCCTGGAAGGTCTCGGTGCCGATCTCGGCCGACGGCACCTGACCGCAGATCGCCAGGACGGGCGCGTGTGACTTCTTCGCGTCGTACAGACCGTTGAGCAGGTGTATGCCGCCCGGTCCGACAGTGCCCATACACACTCCGAGGGTCTCGCTCAGCTGCGCCTGGGCTGAGGCCGCGAACGCACCGACCTCCTCGTGACGGACTCCGATCCACTCGATCCGGTCCGAGCGTTCGATGGCGTCGGTGACGGGGTTCAGGGCATCGCCGACGACACCCCAGACGGTGCGCACCCCCAGGTCGGCGAGGGAGTCGATCAACAGGTCGGCGACAGTGGCCATCGGTGGATCCTTCGGTCAGCGGGCGTTTCGGGTGGTGATACCCACGTCCAAGTCTCCCGGCAAGGGGTCGAGTGCGCACGCTGGGGTATAGGGACGGGGGCTATGCGGGACCACCTGCGCTGCGATGTGGCATCGTCTCGAGGCATGACCAGGGATCGTTTCGCCTTCGTTCGTCGGCCCAGCCCACGGTTGGCCGAGGGCCTGGTGACGCACGTCGAGCGCAGCGGGTCCGTCGACGTGACCCTGGCCGTAGATCAGTGGCAGAGGTACGTCGAGGCCCTGGTCACGGCGGGTTTCGCGGTCCATGAGGTCCAGCCCGCTCCCGACTGCCCCGACGGAGTCTTCGTCGAGGACCCCCTGTTGGTGTTCGACGACCTTGCGGTCCTGGCAGCCCCGAGCGCGCGCTCGCGTCAACCCGAGGTCAGCGGTGCCCGTGCCGCCGCTCGCTCGCAGGGGCTGCGCACTGTAGAGCTGACGGACGCCCCGGTCGACGGGACGGTGGCCCTCGACGGCGGTGATGTGTTGCGGGTGGGCGACACGGTGTACGTCGGCGTCGGTGGTCGCACGACCGAGGCTGGCGCCGCCGCCCTAGCCCACTACCTTCGACCGGTGGGCTTCGGTGTCGCTCCCGTCCCGGTGAGCAAGACGTTGCACCTCAAGAGCCAGGTCACGGCTCTCCCGGACGGCGCAATCGTGGGCTATGAACCGCTGGTGGACGATCCATCGTCCTGGCCGACCTTCCTCGCCGTGCCCGAGCCCGAGGGCGCCCACGTGGTGGTGCTCGACCAGCGGACGGTGCTGATGGCGGACGCCGCGCCCAGGAGCGCCGACACCTTCCGGGCTCGGGGACTGACGGTCGTGGCCGTGCCCATGAGCGAACTGATCAAGCTCGAGGGTTGTGTGACTTGTCTGTCAGTGCGGGGCCACGCCTTTGACTAGCTGTCGGTATGACCGACGGCTCGCGCTAGGAGCCCACGCGCAGAACCGTGGTGCCGCGGGCTTGACCTTCCACCAGGTAGTGCGTTGCCGGGCAGGAGGAGGGCAACGGTATTCGCGATGACGATGAGTGCGACACCGACCCATTCGATGGTGCCGAGGTCTTCGTGGAGCAGGGTCGCTCCGACGAGCGCGGCCAGGACGGGGTTGATGCTCATGAGGATCCCGAACAGATTCGCCGGAATCCTCCGTAGCGCGATCAGGTCTGCGACGAACGGGACCGTTGACGCCAGAACGCCGGCGCCGACTGCGTAGACCAGCGTGAAGGCGTCGGGGCGGGTCGTGATCAGGATCCACACCCCGACGGGGAGGAACGCAGCGGCGGATACTCCGGTGGCTGTGGCGGTGCCCTGAACTCCGGGGATGCGGGTACCGATCGTGCGGTTGAGCAGGATGTATGCGGCCCAACTGCAGGCAGCGATAAGGCCGAGCCCGATGCCGAGGTAGTCGGTCGTGGCCTGCGGCCGCGTGATCGCGATGACGCCGGCGCCGGCGATGAGGGCGCAGAACGCACCGTTCTTGCTTCGGGTGCTGAGGAGGGCGACCGCCAGTGGCCCGCAGAACTCCAGGGTCACCGCCAGACCGAGACCGATGCGATCGATGGCCAGATACAAGGTGAGGTTCATGGTCGCGAAGACCAACGCCAAGAGCAGGACCGGCCACCACTGACCTCGTGTCAAATCCCGGACTCGCGGCCTCACGACCGGGAGCAGGATCGCGGCGGCGACGAGTTGACGGATCGCGACGACGCCGACGGGGCCGATGACTGGGAAGGCCAGCGACCCACTGGCAGCCCCGAGCTGATTCGACAGCGCACCAACCACAGCGGTGGCGATCCCTGCAGTTCGGCCGCGGCCTGCTTCATTCATCTTTGTCATGGTCGAAGCCTGCGGACTGTTGCGACCTGCTCATAATGCATAAGTATTCGGATTAATGCGTTCAACGCATGGGTAGACTGTGCGCGTGAATGTGGAGCTACGTCACCTTCGATCGTTCGCTGGTGTCATCGATACCGGCACCTTCACCGACGCGGGGATTGAGCTCGGCATCTCCCAAACCGCGGTCTCACGCAACGTCGCCGCCCTGGAGTCAGTCCTGGGAGTGCGGCTCCTGCACCGAACGACGCGCAGTGTGGAGCTCACGCCGGCCGGGGAGCGGGTGCTTCGGCAGGCCCGTCGCGCTCTGGCGGTCGTCTCTGATTTACATCAGGAGGCACGGGCTGGGGTCAGCACCATCCGGATCGGGTATGCGTGGTCCGCGCTGGGTAAGCACACACCGGAGTTCCAACGCCGCTGGGCTGCAACCCTCCCGGAGCACGAACTGCGTCTGATTCGGACGAACACGGCCACCGCGGGACTCCATGACGGCACCAGTGACCTGGTGATCCTTCGCCGCATACCGGAGGCGACCAACCTCGAGCTGGCTTTGATCGGAGCCGAGAGACGCTACTGCGCGATGTCCGTCGATGACCCGCTGGCCCGCAAACGTACCGTGGTTCTCGCCCAGGTAGCCGCGGCTCCGTTGGCGATCGATCCGCGCACCGGGAGCACCCAGCTCGACCTCTGGCCCGATGACGGGCGCCCGAGCCACACCATCCCCACCAACGACGTCGACGACTGGCTCACCGTCATCGGTAGTGGCGCGGCCCGGGGAGTGACCGCTGAGTCGACAGCCCACCAGTACCATCGTCCCGGACTCACGTACCGGCCGGTCCGCGACGCACCACCTGTACCCGTCTACGCGGCCTGGATGAAAACAGACCCACCCGCCATCCTGCAGGACATCATCACCCTCCTCGCGGGCCTCTACCGCTCACCCCGCTAAAACCTCTTTCGGTGTGCCCGATAGCTGCTGTCAGCACCCGGTCATGGCCTCTATGAGGTCTCCGAGCCGCCCGTACCCGACGATCTCGGCCTCCTGGTCGGTTTCGACCGCATCCTGCCCGCTCTCGTCGCGGCACGCGGAGGCGGCGTCGTCCGCCAGCGAGGACTCCATGTCGGCCCGGCTGGCGTCGGAGAGCACCCACCCCAAGGGCGCCTCGATCGCCGGCTTGCTGCGCTGGTTGACCACGAAGACCCCGGAGCCCCAGGGCCGCAGCGCCGCGCGTACCGACAGATCCTGGGGTATGCCGACGCTGTCAGGAGCGATCATGGCGGCACCCCGCTGGAGCCAGGCCGTGGTCGACTTCTGGCTGGACCCACCCATCATCACGCCGACCGGAGGCACCAGCACCTCGGCCACCGCCTCCGGGGGCGGTTGCACGAGGTCGCTGCCCCGCCCGTTGTCCAGATAGACCAGCACCGGCACGATCAAGGCACCGGTATCGGCCTCGTTGAACTCGCGCACCCGCGTCAAGAGAGGCGCGCTGAGGTCGACCAGGGATCCGACGCCGCTACCCTCGGCATACCCACCGTCGATGAGCTGCACCTGCGGCGCGCCACCACAGGGGCCCACCACCCCCGAAGGCGTGACGTAGGGGAACCGAGCCGCGAGCATGGCTGCAGTGGAGGCGTTCAGCCGCTGCACGCAGTGGTCTCCCTCCTCGGGCTGCCGGGCCATGAACGACGCGGCGAAGTCCACACTGAACGCGGCCGGCGCGCGTGGGCCGGCGCAGTCGTCGACTCGAGCATCGCCCTGCCGGACGTGGCTGACCAGCACCCGGCACCCGGTCGACGTCGCGGTGGAGTTGAGCACCAGTGCGGCCGAGAGCTCGCCCCGGGACCGTGCCGGTGGACTGAAGAAGTCCTCGGCGAGCTCCGGGACCTGACCCTCCCAGCTGGTCTCCATCAACCCGGCTCGATCGACCCAGCCGCGCTGCAGATCCTCCGGCACGTCCGAGCCCACCGCCAGGCCCGTCACGCTGTAGATCGGGTCGCGCACCAGCAGCCCCACGGTCCCCTGGGCCAGCGCGTCGGGTGACCCGAGGGTCCAGACCGCATCGGCAGCGCTACGTCCGGTCGCGGAGGTGGACGGCGGCTCGACAAACCGTGAAACGGTCAGCCCGACAGCCCCGCCGCTGACTCCGGAGGCCAGGATGACCGAATCGAGGCCGCACTGCGTGGCGGCACCGGTCCGTTCCTTGATCTCATCCAGAGCGGCAGCGGTCCAGTAGGCCGCTCGGATCCCACCGCCTTCGGCCGCGACCATGATCATCGGCCGGATGGTCCGCGGCGTGGACCCACCGGTCGAGACCCCCACGCAGTCTCGGCTCGAGGCGTCCCACTCCTCGAAGAGCTGATCCATGCCGCGCTGCTTTGCAGAGATCCCCGCCAGGGACTCCCCGGCTGAGGGAGGAGGGCGCAAACCTCGGATGCCGTGCACGCTCTGGTCACTGCCGAGCACCAAGATGCCGGCGACCGTCAAGATCAACAATGTGGCGACGGGTGCCTCACGCAGCCGCAACGGCCCCCACCAGAAGATCTCCGGCGGGGCGTAGTGCAGGTGCAACACCACGGTCGAGCCCACCAGCAACGCGATGAGAGCGAGCGCTAGCAGGACCGAGGCCACGACGCCGATGACCTCGGTCACCGCGACCGGCCACAGGGCCAGGGCCAGGAAGCCCACGGTGCTCGCCAGCACCAGCACCACGGCCGTGCGACGAATCCACCGCGGCACCTCCCCGGGAGCAGTGCTCGCCCGTTGGTCCGGGTCTTCGAGCAGGCCCTGCAACATCCCGAGGGGGCCCGCCGTCGAGGCTCCCGTCGCTCGAGCCAGCAGGGGTGGGCCGATCCACCAGATGGCCAGGGCTCCGACGAAACCCACCACGGGCAGCACTCTCTGGAAAGCGGTGCCCTCCCCCAGTGCCAGGAAGGCTGTATGCGAGCGGATCAGCACCAACCCGCCGACGACCACACCGCTGAGCGCAATTGCGTCGCCGGTCATCACCACGGCCCGAAACGACTGTTCGTCGTAGCGTCGCAGCTCTGGCGCCCTCAACGGCAGGTCGTGCCAGCGGACGTACCAGGACAGAACCACGATGGCCAGGGGTATCGCGGCGAAGAGGCCCAGGGGCAGCCACCTCACCTCCCCGACGTCAGCCAGCTTGGACCACAGCAGGCCCACGGCGAGGAGGCCGGGCCCGTACAGCCACATCCACAACGGTGGCGCTGTGCGCTGCGGGACCGACGCGCCATGCCTCGCGTCCATCACCACATCAACCCGGCGATAGACCCCGTCGGAGATCAACCGTCCCAGCACGATCAGCCCAAGGCTCACCAGCACCAGCAGCAGTGCGGCGGTCAGGGCCCCGATGACGTCACTGCGGTCCTGGCCGAACCAGGCACGTTGCACGTCGGGGACCTGGTCCAGGATCCCGCTGCCGGGGAGCAGGCCCAGCGCCGCGATGGGCAGGAAGGCCAGCAGCGAGTACCGCTGGGCAGACAGGGCATGGACCAGACGAGCGATCCGTTCACGACCGGGCGCCGACCCGAGCAGCGTGTGTCCGATCTGGACCAGCGCCAGGATGACGAGCAACCACTTCACCGAGGTCGCCGTCGCGGCCGTGGCCAGCATCCACTCGGCCGCGACGCCGCCGGTGGAACACACCTCGGCGATGAGGAAGATCGCGACGTTCTCGATGATGTCGGCGGCGATGACGACGTAGGCCAGCCACGGCGTCGGGGTGGTGAGCAGCGGCAGCCATCCCCGAGCGGGGTCGCAGTCGATCCGGCATGCGGCGCGCAGGGCGCGGTGAAGCAGTGTCCCGAGCAGGACCGCGAAGACCAGGTCGACCATCAGGTATGCCGTCAGCAATCCCGCCACTTGTGGGTCGGCCGCCACCACCTCTCGCAGCGCCGACCAGGGGTATGCCGTGCCGTCCGGCAGCGGAAAGGGCAGTCCGGGGCTCGTAAGGTCAGTGAGGCTGATGGTGTATCCGTCGTTGCTCGGCGACATGCCGATCAGCCGGTCGACTTCACCGAGCGCGATGAAGATCCCGAGAGCGGCGGTGACGAGGAACGGCACTCTGCGGGGAAGCCGCGGGGCGGGGTTCACGAGGCCGACTTCTCGCTGCGCAGTGCTCATCACTCACCACCGGGGTCGGGCCACTCGATCGATCGAGCCGCTACCACCCCAGAGGGCGTGCTCCCCCCGGGTGATACCTCGCCCAGCGCGCGAGCCCTCGACGAGTGCGTGATCTCTCGCGGAATGACATATTGATGGCGAGAACCCCCTGGTGTGTGGAGGACGAGCGATGGTGCTCACGTCAACGACGACAGACAGTGCGAGCAGCGACGTGGTGCTCGCCGATCTCGCACGCCACCTGCGCTCGCACCTGCCTGCCGACAGCGTCATCACCGATCACACGCAGCTGCGCACCTACGAGTGCGACGGCATCACTGGCTACCGTGTCCTTCCGGCGCTGGTCGCCCTGCCGCGCAACACGCACGAGGTCGCGCTCGTCGTCGCGGCCTGCGCTCAGTCCCACGTCCCCTTCGTGGCTCGCGGTGCGGGCACCGGGCTGTCCGGCGGGGCGGTGCCCGTGCTGGGTGGGGTGGTGATCAGCCTGGCCCGGATGCGGGGCGTGGGTGACGTGGACGTGGTGAACCAGCGGATCACGGTGGAGCCGGGGGTCACCAATCTGGACATCTCGAGAGCAGCGGCCGCAGACGGCCTCTACTACGCCCCGGACCCCTCGAGCCAGTCGGTCTGCACCATCGGCGGCAACATCGCCGAGAACTCCGGCGGCGCGCACTGCCTGAAGTACGGCTTCACCACCAACCACGTGCTCTCGATGACGATGGTGCTGCCCGACGGGTCGGTCATCGAGGTCGGTGGCGACGGGGTCGAAGGCGTCGGGCCGGACCTGCGCGGGGTGGTCATCGGCTCTGAGGGCACGCTGGGGATCGCGACGTCCATCATCGTGCGGCTGCTGCGCGTGCCCGAGACCGTGCGGACCCTGGTAGCCGACTTCGACTCGGCTCAGGCGGCCGGGGACGCGGTCAGCGCGATCATCGCCGACGGCATCATCCCCGCGGCGGTGGAGATGCTGGATGCCCTCGCGATCGAGGCGTGCGAGGCTGCCGTGAAGGCGGGCTACACCGTGGGCTGCGCTGCTGCCCTGGTCGTCGAGCTGGACGGGCCCGCGACCGAAGTCGAACAGCGGTTCGCCGACGTCGAGCGGATCTGCCGGGACGCAGGAAGCACGCACCTGCGTATCGCCCAGAGCGCTCACGAACGCGCGCTGATCTGGAAGGGTCGCAAGGCGGCGTTCGCCGCAATGGGCAGAATCAGCCCCGACTACTACGTGCAGGACGGAGTCATTCCCCGCACCCGGTTGGGTGAAGCGCTGGCTCGGATGCAGGGGATGGCCGATGAGGCCGGGTTACGGGTAGCCAACGTGTTCCACGCCGGTGACGGCAACCTGCACCCGTTGGTCCTCTTCGATGCCGACGTCGAGGGCGAGGCCCACCGGGGTGGTGAGCTGTCCACTGCGATCGCGGAGCTGTGTGTGGAGATGGGGGGGTCGATCACCGGAGAGCACGGCGTCGGCACCGATAAGGCCTGCTCCATGCCGAAGATGTTCTCCGAGGAGGACCTCGCGGTGATGCTGCGACTGAGGACCGCCATCGACCCGGACGGACTGGCCAACCCGGGCAAGATCTTCCCCACTCCGCGGCTGTGCGGCGAGCGGCCAGGGCCCTATCGGGTGCATCCCCTCGAAGCCGCCGGCCTGATCGAGCGACTATGAACAGCAGTCAGTGCCCGGTCAGGCGGGGTAGATGAGCACGGTCTCGCCGTCGACGGCGGTGGAAGCCGCTGATCTGCTCGCCGACACTCGAGGATCCGTGGTGATCCTGGGAGGCCGCACCAAGGCCGACTGGGGAGGCCGGGTCGACCGTCCCGATCTGGTCCTGGACACCAGCGCGATGCGCGGTTTGATCACTCACAACCCTGCGGACATGACGGCCTCAGTGCGAGCCGGGACAACGCTGACCGCCCTTCAGGAACACCTCGCCTCCTCAAACCAGTGGCTCGCCATCGACCCCGCCACGGCCGCCCGCGGAGCCACGATCGGTGGACTGCTCGCGGCGGGGGATAGTGGACCGGCACGACTGCGCTACGGAGGTCTGCGGGATCTCGTGATCGGGGTCACCCTGGTCTTGGCCGATGGTGCGACCGGGCGCTCCGGCGGCCACGTCATCAAGAACGTGGCCGGCTACGACCTGGCCAAGCTGGTCAACGGATCGCTGGGGAGCCTCGCCCTGGTCGCTGAGGTGGTCGTGCGCCTCCACCCGTTGCCCCAGTCGGTCACGGTCACCGGCGCGACGGGTCTCGAGTCGGCAGCACGTGTGACAGCGGCGTTGGGCAGAAGCTCCCTCGATCCCGCCGCCGTCGAGTGGAGCTCGCATACCCAGCAGATCCTGGTGCGGCTCGACGGTTCACCTGAACATCGGGCCCATGCCAGCGCGGCGGTCCGGTCGGTGCTGCACGAGCACCGCATCGACTCCGAGTTGCTGGAGCCTGAAAGAGCGACGTCGGTCTGGCGAGACCATGCGGAGCAGGTCCTCGGTCAACCCGAAGAAACCGTGGCGAGGATCTGCAGCCGCCCCAGCGACGCGACATACCTTGCATCGGCTTCGCAGCGAGCCAGCACCGAGCATGGGGTGAAGGTGAGCCTGCTCTCCAGCATGGCGCTCGGCATCCATACCGTGCGGTTCCGGGGGGCAGCTACGCAGGGCCACGCTCGGGCCATGACGGATCTTCGCAAAGAGGCCCACCGGTGCGGGGCGAGCGTGCTGCTGAGGCAGCGGCCCCGAAGCGTCGACGAGCACCTCCCGGCGATGGGCGAGCCACCCTCCAGCATCGAGGTGCTGCGGCGGGTCAAGTCCGCGTTCGACCCCACCGCCCGGCTGGCGCCGGGCCGCTTCGAAGGCTGGTACTGATGGATGCGACACCCAGGCACGCGTTGTTCGAGGCCTTCGACTCCGTGCGACCACCGAGCGACGCGCTGATCGACGACTGTGTGCACTGCGGCTTCTGCCTGCCGACCTGCCCGACGTACCTGCTGGAGGGTCAGGAGGCGAACTCCCCCCGCGGGCGGATCTACCAGATGAGAATGGCCAAGGACGGCGAGGTGCCGATGGACACGACGTTCGTGAGCAACTTCGACGCCTGTCTCGGGTGCATGGCATGCGTGACTTCCTGCCCCTCCGGGGTGAAGTACGACCAGCTCATCGAAGCCGTCCGCCCCCAGATCGAACGGAACTGGACCCGCACCCGGGGGGACCGCGCCTTCCGAGCGTTGATCTTCGCCCTGTTTCCCTATCCGAACCGGCTCCGACCTGCGGCGTTCCTCGGAGCGCTCTACCAGCGTCTCGGCGGGAGCAGACTCCTGGCGAGGACCGGTCTGTACCAGCGCCTACCCGCCCGGTTGCGCGCCATGGAGGCGCTGCTGCCGCCGTTGTCCTGGCGCAGCGTGGTGGCGCATCAGCCGGCGTTCACTCCGGCTGATGGCCCACGCCGAGCCCGGATCGGCCTGCTGTCTGGTTGCGTGCAGCGGGTCTTCTTCGGTGACGTCAACGCGGCGGCCACCCGGGTGTTGGCGGCGGAGGGGTGTGACGTAGTGGCTCCACGGCAGCAGACGTGCTGTGGAGCCTTGTCCGGTCACGCTGGGCGCGACGAGGAGGCCCGGCAGCGAGCCCGCGACCTGATCGAGGTGTTCGAGGCCGCCGAGGTCGACGCCATCGCGGTCACCGTGGCCGGATGCGGGTCGGCGATGAAGGAGTACGGCGTTCTCTTGCGCGACGATCCGGACTACGCGGAGCGGGCGGTCACGCTGGCGGCACGGGTCAAGGACATCAGCGAGGTGTTGGCCGACCTTGGCCCCCGGGCCTCGCGGCGGCCCGTCCCGGCGACCGTGGCCTACCACGACGCCTGCCACCTGCGGCACGCGCAGGGCATCACCGAGCAACCGAGGGCCGTGCTCCGTCAGATCCCACAGCTGCGGGTGGTCGACATTCCCGAAGCGGAGATCTGCTGCGGGTCGGCCGGCATCTACAACCTGGTCCAGCCGGAAGCGGCAGAGCAGCTGGGTCGACGCAAGGTCGAGCACATCGCTTCGACCGCGCCCGATGCCGTGGTGACCGCGAATGCGGGCTGTCTGCTGCAGATCCGCCGCTATCTCGACGACGGCGTCCCCCTGTTCCACCCGATCCAGTTGGTCGACGCCTCGATCCGTGGGATAGACCTCCTCAGTGCCGGACCCATCGACGGCCGCAGCGACGAAGCGTCAGCTGATCACGGGCCACCTCGCTAGAGGTCGCGTTGGACCCAGGTGACGTCACACCAACGGTCGAACTTGTACCCCACCCGACGAAAGACCCCGATCGTCTCGAAACCCAGGTCCGCGTGCATGCGTTCGCTGGCGTCGTTCGGCAGGGTCGCACCCGCCACGGCGGTCCGGAACCCCATCTCGCCCAAGCGGTCGAGGAGTGCTAGGTAGAGCGTCCGCCCCCGGCCGGCGCCCCGTCGCCCCCGATCCAGGTAGACGCTCGTCTCGCACGACCATCGATAGGCCGCCCGCGGACGATAGGTGCCCCCGTAGGTGTATCCGATGATCACGCCGTCGACCTCGCCCACCAGCCACGCGTGGTGCACCTGTGCGGTCTCGATGCGCCGGGTGAACTCTTGGGCGGAAGGCGCGACCTCCTCGAACGTGATGGTGGTGTCGGTGACGTAGGGGGCATAGATCGCTGCGCACGCCGCGGCGTCGGCGACCGGGTCAGCGTTGCGGATCACCATGTGCGGGTGCTCACCGACGGCGGTCATGGCCGGAGTCTGCCAAGCCCTGGCCCTCGGTGGAAAGATGAGGCGATGTCCGAGGCGGCGAGGGTCAGCATGGCGGCGCCGCCAGCGATGGTGTGGCGCGTGCTGGTCGACATCGATCAGTGGCCGTCGTGGTCGTCGAGTGTGCTGTCCGTGACCCGTGAGGACGGGGACGAGCAGACGGCATACCGAGTCGAGCAACCCCCCTTGCCCTCCGCGCTGTGGACGGTCACCGAGTCACGCCCCGGCCGCACGTTCGGCTGGCAGTCCCAGGGCGTGTCGTCGGTGATGAGCGCCACGTACGAGCTCGTCGCTGACGAGACGGACGGGTCGACGCCGGGAAGCGTCGTCTCGGTCGACCTCGCCTGGTCGGGCCGGATGGCCTGGGTGGCACGCGCCGCGTACGGACCCATCAGCATCCGCTATGCCGACGGGCACCTACACGCGTTGAGACAAAGGTGTGAGGCGGGGACAGCGTGACGCCGTCTTCTTGAGCCGCTGCGCTCAGCGTCGCGCGTCTGCTGTGAGGTGGGAGTGGATCAGCGGCACGACGGATGCCCCCTCGCCCGTTGCTGCCGCCACTCGCTTCATGGAACCGGAGCGGATGTCGCCGACCGCGAACACTCCCGGCAGGGTGGTCTCGAGGCTGGCCGGCGGGAGGCCATCCACCCAGTCGCTCTGCGGCACATCTCGGCCGGTCAGTACGAAGCCGCGCTCGTCCATCCGGACCTGCTCCGGAAGCCACTCGCAGTGCGGCTCGGCGCCGAGCAGGAGGAACAGTCCCCGTGCCTCACGTCGCTCCGAGTGTTGGGTGGTCGTGCTCATCAGCTCGAGCCATTCCAACCGGCCGTCGCCCCCGCCGTCACTCACGACGGTGTGCGGCTGGACGGTGATGGTGTCGTTGGCCTCGATCTCCTCGACCAGGTATCGCGACATGGTTGAGGCCAACCCTTTCCGTCGGACCAGGATGGTGACCGATCGGGCGAACTTGGCCAGGTGGACGGCGGCCTGACCTGCAGAGTTACCCCCACCGACCACGAAGGTGTCGCCGTCTTCCATCTCACGGGCTGCCGTCATGGCGGCACCGTAGAAGACGCCGCTACCGACCAGGTCCTCCAGGGGTTGGACCCCTAGACGGCGATACGCCACCCCCGTCGCGATGACGATCGAGCGGGCCTGGAGGTCGCCACCGTCGGTATGCAGCGTGAACGGTTCGGCCTGCCCACCGGGCTCCAGGGCCTTCGCCTCCCACCCGGTGACGAACTCGGTGCCGAAACGCAAGGACTGGTTGCGGGCTCGCTGCGCCAACCTCATCCCCGAGACCCCTCGGGGAAAGCCCAGATAGTTGCGGATCATCGAGCTGGTGCCGGCTTGCCCGCCGATCGCCTCGGACTCCACGACGACCGTGGACAGACCCTCGGAAGCGGCATACACCGCCGTGGCCAGGCCCGCCGGACCGGCGCCGACGATGACCACGTCGGCGGTGCCCTCGAGGTCGACGTCTTCCGAGCGGCCGAAGACGGTCGCCGCGACCTCACGGACCGTGGCCGGCACGAACGGCTCGCCGCGGACCGGGTCGACGACGGGCCACCCGGGCTCACCCTGGTGTCGGCCCAGAATCTCCCGCCCGATCTTGCTCTCCGGCGAATAGACGCGGTTGGGCAACCCCATCCGGTCCAGGAAGTCTCGGATGCCGAGCACCAACCGGTCGGCGTCCGGGGAGACCAACCGGACGCTGTCGACCACCGGGGCGGCCACGGTCGAGCCCCAGTCCGAGAGCAGCTCGGCGACGGCCGTGTGGAACTCCTCGTCCCGGACCCCGCGGGGCATCAGGAGATAGGCGTCGTAGGTGCCCACGGCCATTCCCTTGCGCAGCTCGACGGCGTCGGTCAGGAAATGGTCGTGGTGCGCGGCAATCATCCGACGAGCCGTCGGCACCACCTGGCGCCAGGCGGCCAAAGCGTCCAAGATGTCCGCGTCCGGCAGGCGGCTCTCGGCGACGAAGAGGGCCACCGGGTAGTGGTGCGCGCGCAGCTCTTCCAGCACCGACACCGCTTCGGCGCAGCTGCGGGCGGTGCGAAGGTAGTAGTCGCGGGAGTACCGACCGAACTCATCGCGCAGCAAGTCGCCCCGATGCTCGGAGACGAGCACGATGGCGGGGCGCTGAGGGGCATCAGACGTGGGCTCGATCACGCTTCGATGGTAGGCCGCAGGACCGACCCGGGTGCCGCTCAGGTCTCGGTTGCGCTGACCAGAGCCTGCACCAGAGTGGTCGGCGCACTGAACATCGGCCAGTGACCGGTGTCAATATCGACGAAGGTGAGGTGTTTGGTCTGCGCCAGCTCGGGCGCGTCTCCGGCGTCGATCCACCCGCGCGCGTCCTGCGGGGAGAACTCCGGACAGATCACGACCGTCCGCACGTCGTGCCTGCCGGAATCATGGTAGTGAACCAGCGCTTTGGTCACCCCTTCCGGCACCGGAATGGCGCCTGCCTCCATTTTCCGCCGCGTCGGTGCGTCGAGGTCATCGGAGTCCGGGCCGGCGAAGGTCTCCCACCCGGGGAAAGCCATGTGACCGTCCTCGGTCGGCAGGAAATCGGCATACGCATCGCCGTCGGAAGAGGGGAAGCCGCCGATCAGCACCACCTGGGCGACGCGGCTCGCGCGCGCGTCGGCGGTCATCCAGGCCAAGGTGCACGCTGCTGAATGGCCGACGACCATCGGGGGGCTCGCAGCCGCGTCGACGACCGCCAGCACCGCCGCGAGCTGCTCGGCGAGGGTGGCCGACGTGCTTCCGTCACCCTGGCCGGGCAGGGTGACCGGGTGCACCCGGTGGCCCTGCTCCTGCAGCCCGGGCACGACCTCATCCCACGCGTGTCCATCCAGCCACAGCCCTGCGATCAAGACGATATCCATGCGTCGCACTCCTCCCGTCGGGATCGGTGGTGGCTCCACCGCTCGGAGTCATTCTGCTGCTGTTCCCTCCGGCTGGCGAGCACGGGAAAGGTCGCGCAGCGCCTGCATGGCCTCGTGAGCCTGATCGACCGGCACCAGGAGGTGGTCATGGTGAAAGCCTGCCAGGACATTGCAGCTGATCCCCACCGCGCCCAGGGTCTGGGCGAAAGCGGCGGTCAGACCTACGGCCTCGAGCGAAGAGTGCACACCCAGGCTGATCCAGCGAAGGACGATGTCATAGGTCAGCTCGGCCACATCAGCATCGGGGCGGCGCAACACCACACTGACCCCTTCACCTTCGTTGATGGTCGCCTGGGCCGGCAGCCGGGCGGCGTCGGCCGGGGACACGCAGGCGTAGACGAACTCCCCTTCACGTAGCGAGGGTTCCAAGGTTGCGAGCATCGCCTCAAGGTCCGTCAACCCCGTCATGCATCGTCCAACCCGGTCGAGACGGTCGGTCGCCACAGCTCGCGGGCCGCGACCGCGCAGACCACCCCACCGCCGAAGCTCATCACCAGCCCGGGGCCCGGGGCCCAGCCGGCGAACCCCACCAGGCTGACCATGCGCCCCACCTGCCACAAGGGCAATGCCATCGCCACGGCCGCCACGATCAGTGCCTGCACCAGCGATGCCGGGCGGAAACGCGCGGGCAACAGCGCTCCGGCGAGCGCAAGCATGCCGACGTAGAAGACCCACAGCCCGGCCCCACGCAGACCGCTGATCGGACCGACCGGACTGTAGAGCCACGGAAGCACCCCACCGACGAAGAGAAGCGGAGTCGCCAGAAGCAACTTTCGCTGACCACGCTGACCCGACGTCACAAAAGATGAGGCTACCCCTTGACGGATCACCGGGTTCTGGGATGCTTTAGCCAGTCTGATGGGCCGACACCGAGGTCGCCATCACGAGGTGAGAGGCGATAGCCGATGGACGCCGAACAACGTCGGGCCTACTGGCGGCGAAATCTTCGCCTCATGGCCGTCCTGCTCAGCATCTGGGCCTTCGTGTCCTTTGGCTGCGGCATTCTTTTCGTGGACTTCCTCAACCAGGTGTCACTCCTGGGAGTCCCTTTGGGATTCTGGTTCGCGCAGCAAGGCTCGATTGTCGTCTTCGTCATCCTGATTGCCATTTACGTCTGGCGGATGGACAAGCTCGACAAGGAGTTCGGCATCGAGGAGTACGGGAGTGGGGTCCACCACTCGTGAACGACATCCAGCTCTGGACCACCGTCTTCGTCGTCATCACCTTCAGCATCTACATCTACCTCGCCTACGCCAGTCGAGTCACCGACACTGCCGGCTTCTACGTGGCCGGAGGGGGCATTCCCGCTGCCGCCAACGGGGCTGCGGTGGCGGCCGACTGGATGAGCGCCGCGTCCTTCATCTCCCTGGCGGGGATCGTCGCGTTCTCCCAGAACGGATACGCCGGCTCGGTCTACCTGATGGGGTGGACCGGTGGGTACGTCCTGCTGGCGTTGCTGCTCGCGCCCTACCTTCGCAAGTTCGGCAAGTACACCGTCCCGGACTTCGTGGGTGACCGATACTCCGAGACCGCCCGGCTCGTCGCAGTGGTCTGCGCCATCGTCGTCTCGTTCGTCTACGTGGCTGGACAGATGGCCGGAGTGGGGGTCGTCTTCCAGCGCTTCCTGCAGGTCAACCAGACGGTGGGCATCGTCCTCGGTATGGCGATCGTGTTCTTCTACGCCGTATTGGGCGGTATGAAGGGCATCACCTGGACCCAGGTGGCGCAGTACAGCGTCTTGATCGTGGCCTACATCATTCCGGCGGTGGCGATCTCCAACCAGCTGACGGGCAACCCGTTCCCGCAGATCGGGTTCGGAGAGATTCTGAGCGAGCTGGACGCCCTGCAGCAAGAGTTGGGGATCGCGGCATACACCGAGGCGTTCACCCAGACCAGCCGGCTAAACATGGTGTTGATCACGGCGGCGCTGATGTTCGGGACGGCGGGTCTGCCGCACGTGATCGTCCGGTTCTACACCGCGAAGTCGGTGCGTGCGGCTCGGTACTCGGCCCTGTGGGCGCTGTTCTTCATCTCCTTGCTCTACACGACCGCTCCTGCGATCGGAGCGTTCAGCAAGTTCAACGTCCTCAACCAGCTGTCGGGGACCGAGGAGTCCGCGGCCCCTGGGTGGTACAACACGTGGAAGAGCGTCGGACTGATCGAGTTCAACGACGTCAACGGCGACGGCCTGATCAACATTGCCGGCAGCGCTGACGCGGTCAACGAGCTGATCATCAACAACGACATCGTCGTCCTGGCCGCCCCGGAGATCGCCGGCCTTCCTGCCCCCATCGTCGGTCTGGTGGCGGCCGGTGGTCTGGCCGCGGCCCTGTCGACCGCTTCCGGACTGCTTCTCGTCATCTCCTCCTCGGTGGCCAACGACGTGTACTACAAGAAGATCAACCCTCAGGCCAGCGACAAGCAGCAGCTTCTCGTCGGCCGGATAGCGATGGGCGGCGCAATCCTGGTCGCCGGTTACCTCGGGATCAACCCTCCGGGGTTCGTCGCGCAGGTGGTCGCGTTGGCCTTCGGCCTCGCTGCCGCGAGCTTCTTCCCGATCCTGGTGCTCGGCATCTTCTGGAAGAAGTGCACCGCCGCAGGGGCTACCGCGGGAATGATCGCGGGGCTGGGGACCACTCTGGCCTACCAGATCTGGACCATCGACATCTACGGCAACAGTGCGGGCATCTTCGACATCCCCGAGACGGGCTTCGGCACGGTGGGGATGATCATCAACTTCGTGGTCACCATCGTGGTCTCGCAGTTCACCACCAAGCCCACACCGGTCATGCAGCAGCTGATCGAGGACATCCGCTACCCCGGCCACACCGTCCTGACCGCCAAGCACGCCGCTGGTGACCTACCCGAGGAAGCCTGACCTGGCCGGCGTCCGTCGTGTCCGATACCAACGACACCATGTCAGCCCGTGATGTCGGGTCGCCGTGGATCAGCCACGGAAACCGCGGCATCGCCGCCCTCCTGAGTTTCTTCGTCTCGATCCTGGTGGCGGCCTTCGCCCGTCAGGCTGTGGCCTGGGCCGCCGCCCAAGGCGAGCTCATCGAGGGCACGCAGTTCGCCGAGTTCGACGACGTCCCGCTGTGGCTGCTGGTGTCGAGCGCGGCGTTCTTCATCGTCCCCTTCGTCTTCTTCTACCTGTACTTCCGGCGGGTGGGCCAGGGGCTCGAGAAGGAGCGGATGGCCCTGCAGATGGGTCAGCCGAACCGGGTCAACGCGGCCATCTTCGCCTACCTGCTGCCCTACCTCGTCGTGTTGCCCCTGATGTTGATCTTCATGGTTCTTGTGCTGTGAAGGTCCCCTCCGAGACGCCAGCGCAACTTCCGGCCCCCAGCCTGCTAGCCGAAGATCTGCCTGAGTCCCAGGCGTAGCGCCGAGACGTCGGTGTCCACGGCCACCAGATCAGCCTCGGCAGCCACCGCGAGAAGCTCCGGTTGACCTGCCATGAAACCGACGATCTTGTCCGCAGTCCGGGCCAGACTGATGACCTCCCGCAGAGCGTCGATGGTCTGCGGTGAGCTCGCACTGGGGTAGCCGGCCGAGATCGAGAAGTCGTAGGGGCCGAAGAAGACCCCGTCGACCCCAGGAACGGCCAGGATCTCGGCGGCGTGCGTTAACCCCACGGCGGTCTCCACCATGGGCAGGACCAGTTGCTCCGCGGGGGCGCGGCTGACTCCCAGTGTCGACCGACAGCCACCGGTGCTTCGCGAGCCCAGCGGCGGAGTCCGACAGGCGGCGACCACCGCAAGAGCCTGCTCCGCTGACTCCACCATAGGAACGATGACGCCGCTGACCCCACAGTCGAGAGCGCGCCCGATCGTGGCGGGGTCGTGGGACGGCGTACGTGCCAGCAGCGGAAGCATGGCGGACTCGGCGACGCGCAGCAGACCGGACAGTGCGCCCGTCTCAAGGTTGCCGTGTTGGAGATCGACGCCGACCCAGTCGGGCCCACAGCCTCGG
Organism: Actinomycetales bacterium; assembly: GCA_038258285.1. GTDB lineage: Bacteria > Actinomycetota > Actinomycetes > Actinomycetales > Dermatophilaceae > Ornithinicoccus. Next base: position 85,833 of record JBBSQA010000005.1, read on the forward strand.
ACGACCTCGAGACCGTACGGGTCCAGGTAGCTGACCCACAGGCCGGCTCGGAGCCCACCGCCCTGCCCTGACGCCGAGGCCCGCACCCTCGCTCGAAGTTCCATAGCGACGTTCTGTGCTGGTTCGACCATGCTTCTCATGTCCTCACGTGCTCGCTACCCGACTGGCATGGGCAGCATAGGACCCACAGAGGCCCGCAGGCGTGGCAGCCGGTGCAGACCTCATCCTTCGCGGCGGATGTTCCGGGTGTGCGCATCACGCTGCGCGATGCGACTGGTCCGCATGACAACAAGGCCATCGACTCACACCGCCGGTGTGTCAGACAGCCGGCACCCACGCCGCCCTGACGTTCCGACCGTCGAGATCATCGGCGGTCCCGAGAAGCTCGTCGTCGGTCTGCACGACTATGACGAGCGCTGGGAACGCTCGTACCTGGAGCACCATCAGCGAATACTCGACGCGTTGACGTCGGGGTCCGTCGGGATCGAACACATCGGCTCTCCCTCCGTCCCCGGACTGGCCGCCAAGCCCATCATCGACATCGTGGTGACGGTGGACCGGCTCGTGACGTGCACGTCCACATCTTCGAACGGGATGACCCCGCCGTGCCTGAGTACCTCCTCCTTCGCGATCATCTGCGTTCCGATGCCGATGATCGCGCCCTCTACGAGAGCACCAGGAGAAGTCTGATCAACCGAGGATGGGACGACATGAACGCTTATGCCGAAGCCAAGACCGAGGTCATCGGCGAGATCAAGGAGCGAGCACGGGCCACTCGTTCCCGCTGAACGGCCCCCTCCTACGACGCCTCGGTTGGGTGGGTCAGGCGGTCGCTCGCAGGTAGCGCCCGAAGTGCGGCACGGTGAAAGCGATCTGGCCCCGCTCCGCGGAGTAGATCAGCCCCTTCTTCAGGAGTGCATCCCGAGCCGGTGAGAGGGACTGCGGCTTGCGGTCGAGGTAGGAGGCAACATCCGCGGTCGTGACCGACTCCACGTCGTTGGTGGGCCGACCCTCGGAGGGCGTCTCGCCGAGATCGGCCATGGCCCGCAGATACTCCCGCTCCCCCGGGGTCGCGCGCTCGAACCGCGACCCGAAGAAGCCCACCGCCAGCTCGACCTCAGCCTCGGGAGCACCGACCTGAACGTCCTCGGACGTGATCGGTGACTGCGGCGCCAGGTCCCAGACCGCCTTGCCATAGGCCTGGATGAAGTAGGGGTATCCGCCAGTCGCGGCATACATAGCCTCCAGCGCCTCCTCCGTGAAGTCAGCACCCTCATCCTGGGCCGGCGATCGCAGGGCGCGCTCCGCCTGTGCTCGATCCAGCCGGTCGATCCGGGAGTAGCGGAAGAGCCGCTCGGAGTAGGACTTGCTCGCGGACAATACGGAGGGCACATGCGGCAGACCTGCGCCCACCACGATCAGAGGCAGCGAGGACTGGCTGAGCTCGTGGCACGCCGCACACAACGCCGAGACGTCCTCGGGCCCTAGGTCCTGCATCTCGTCGATGAAGACCGCCACCCCCTTGCCGACGTCTGCGGCCAACCCTGCAACGTCGGTCAAGAGCTCTACGAGGTCGATCTCGATGTCTCCGGAGTCGGCCCGACCGGACACCGCCGGAACGTCGATCCCTGGGTTCCATCGGTCGCGGATCTTCGCACCGGGGGCCTCCCGTTGGGCGAAGGCCTTGATCACGCCGAGCACGTGGTCCAGCTCCTCGCCCCGCGGATGACCCAACTCACGCACAGCCATGTGTAGTGCGGCGGCGACCGGCCGTCGCAGGCGTTGGTCGGGTCGGGCTTCCAGCTTGCCGGTGCCCCACTTGGCGCGAACCGCGGTGGACCGCAACGAGTTCAGCAGGACCGTCTTGCCGACGCCGCGCAGCCCGGTAAGGACCATCGAGCGCTCAGGTCTTCCCCGGGCGATCCGCTCCAGTACGACCGCGAAGTTGTCGAGCTGCTCGTCACGTCCGGCAAGCTCCGGCGGGCGCTGCCCGGCGCCGGGGGCGTAAGGGTTGGTGATCGGATCCACGATCAGACTGTATGCGGCAATCTAGGCTGGTTCGCAGATATCGCGATATCCACCTAGGTGTGTCGCCAGGGGAGGATGGGCCGATGAGCCACCCCCTGCAGGACGTCCCTCTCGGCACCCGAGTCGTCGTGCGCTACCTCATCGAAGGCGGGCAGCGCGCGACGGACGTCCTGGGGCCCCTCATCGATCGAAGCGACACGGATCTTACGGTGGAGGGGAAGACGGGTCCGGTCACGATCCTCCTCGTCGACGTCGTGACCGGAAAGCCGATCCCGTCGCCTCCGCCTCCACGCAACGTCCGACCGTGAATACGTCGTCTATCCACCGAGGCACCGAGGTCTGTGTGCTCAGCACCACGAAGCGCGGGTCTGGCCGGGCCAGGTGAGAACCAGAGTCAGATAACTTCGGGGTCCTTGTCGTTCTCCGAGGTCATCGGCTTGCCGGCCTCGGCCCAGGCCTGCATACCCCCCTCGACGTTGACCGCGTCGTAGCCCTGCTCGCGCAGGAACTCCACGGCCTGGCTCGAACGGCCGCCACTGCGGCAGATCACCGCGATGCGCTCGTCGATGGAGACGTTGCCCAGGCTGGTCCCGAGGTCCTTCAACGGGGAAACCTGTGCGCCGGGCGCGTGGCCCGCGCGGAACTCGTTCCGCTCACGCACGTCGAGCAGTCTCACGTCATCGTCCAGCTCGGAGACAGAAACGGTCGGGATGTCGTTGGTCGAATCACTCATGCGGACCAGCATGGCAGACCAGCGCGGGACCGCAACCGCGTCACCGGTTTACTTCAGTAACCGAGACATCCCGCGGTCGGCGAGCGGCTTGCCCTTGGTCTGACAGGTCGCGCAGTACTGCAGCGCCGAGTCAGCGAACCGCACCTCCCTGACCACGTCACCACAGACCGGGCACGTCTCACCGGCCCGACCATGGACCCGCATACCCGATCGTTTGGCGTCTTTGAGCTCGGCGGCTGGCTTCCCACTCGCCGTAGCGATGGCCCCGGCCAGGGTGCTCTGCATGGCCGCGTACAGCACGTCCACTTGCTCCACCGTGAGCGAGTTCGCCAACGCGAACGGCGACAGCTTGGCCACGTGCAGGATCTCGTCGGAGTAGGCGTTACCCACCCCGGCCAGCACTTTCTGGTCGCGCAGCAAACCCTTGACCTGCGCCCGCTGCCCCTCCAGGATGGCCCCGAACTGCTCACGGGTGAACGACTCGTCCAAGGGGTCCGGGCCGAGAGCCGCCACCCCGGGCACCATCGCGGGATCGGCCACCAGGTATGCCGCCAAACCCTTGCGCGTACCTGCTTCGGTCAGGTCGAAGCCCGACCCGTCGTCGAGGCGAACGCGCAACGCGATGGGTGAACGACCCGGGTTGACCCGTTTCGTCGACAACGTCTCGGACCAGCGGAGCCACCCGGCGCGCGCGAGGTGGAAGACGAGGTGCGTGCCGTCGACGTCCAGATCGATGAACTTGCCGTGCCGCGAGGCCCCGTCTACCGGTCGACCCAGCAACGCATCCGGTGGCGGGTCGAACGTCTTGAGCACCGCGATGGACCCCAGCTCGACGTCGGTGACCACGCGACCCACCGCGCGCTCACGCAGGAAGTCCACCAGGGCGTGCACCTCGGGCAGTTCGGGCATCGGGCCTCCTATGACTGCATCGGCACCCAGGAGGAACGCTTCAGTCGTCCCATCCGCTGCCGTGCGCTTTGCACCAGGGTATGCAGGGTGAAGCCGTCCGCGGCGCGCAGCATCGGCACCGAGATGCTCGAACGACTGGGTAGCAGCTCGTCCGTGGCGATCGGTAGGCCGTGGGAAAGCACCTGCTGAGCCGGCGTCAGCTGCCGGATAGCGATGACCTCGACGAAGTCGGGGTGGGCGCGGGCGAAGTCCCCGTAGAGGGCGGGGTCGTGCTGTCCGTCGTCCCCGACCAAGATCCACCGGCAGTTCGGAAACTCGGTGGCCAGCCGTTCCAGCTGGCTGCTCTTGTGCAGCTGGCCACTGCGGAACCACCCGGTGTTGGTCGGACCCCAGTCCGTCAACAGCAACGGACCGCTCGGATAGTCATGACGCCGCAAGAACCGGGTCAGGGTCGGCGCCGTGTTCCACGCGCCGGTCGAGACGTAGAAGATCGGGGTGCCCGGCGTTTCGGCCAGGAAGGAGCGGTACATCGCGGCCATGCCCGGCACGGGCTCCCGACGCTGCTCGGATCGGACGAAGGTGTTCCACGCCGCGATCAACGGCCTCGGAAGGTGGGTGACCATCACGGTGTCGTCGATGTCGCTGATGAGGCCGATCTCGGTCGAGGAGTCGACGATGTGACAGCTCACCCGGATGCTGTCGCCGTTGACGGCGCTGAGCACCGCTTGGTGCCAGCCGGAGCCCAACCCGTGACCGGGCACCATCACGTCGATGTACCCCCCGCGGTCGGTGCGTACGACCACCGAGGCCGCACCGATCTCGATGCGGATCGCGGTGTTGAGCGCCGGGGCGGTGACGAAGGCTCGCCAGCCACGACGGGCCAGGTCCGCTTCCTCGATCTCTTGCCGGGACTGCACCGAGGCGACGTCGTCGGCGGGAGCGTCACTGCCGGGCGGCTCCTGGCTGAGCAGCACCCGAGCCAAAACGCGGACGGTCCCGGAGTTGCCGTACCCGGTGTAGCCGATCAGGCGCTCCTGCCAGCCGCGGGCCCGCAGCACGGACTCGACGTTGCCGAAGACGGCGTTCTCCAGCAGAGCGGCGATATGCGGACGTGCCATGCGGCATACCTTAGGTGCGCGACATCAACAGAAGGTGAGTGGTGGCCCGAGAGCCGTCAGTCGCGAACGGTCGAGGGGTCAACCTTGCCGCCGCGGCCGTCCTTCTCGCGGACCACATCTTTGGCCTTGTCCTTTTTCGTGGTCGTGCTCTTCGCTGGCCGATCTGCCTTGTCTGCCTTCACGGTCGCGCCTTGGTCCAGGACCACCCACGTCGGGCCATCTACCTCACCCGTCACCTCGATGCCTGCCTCAGCCTGGGCGGCCCGCACGGCCTTCTCGGTGCTCGGGCCGAACGCCCCGTCCGCCTCTGCTCCCAGAAGCTCCTGAGCCTTGATCACGACGGGACCCTTATCGCCGTTGGCCAGGGTCGTCGACCGGAAGGGCAACGTGGGGTTGTCCCGCAGCTCCACCTGGTGCCACAGCAACGCCGTCGTCTTCTCGTTGGCGGTTAGCAACGGGTCCTCGGTGGTGAAATCGAGCAAAGCTCGCGCTGTGGCCGGACCGAAGGAGCCGTCAGCCTCGATCCCCAGCGCCTTCTGCAACTGCTCGACCGCCGGGCCCTCGGACCCCTCCTCCAGAACCACGCGCTTGTAGGGCGTGTAGGCCGTGGTCATGAAGTCGGCCAACGGCACGGCCAATCCGGCCTCGGGGATCACTGGCAGAGTGCGGTCCATCGCGGCTGCGTAGGTCAGCTGGTCCATCACCCCGGTCTGCGGGATGCCCTGCTCGTCCTGCCAGACCAGCAGAGCCGCACGCGTCGTCTCGTCGAGCATCCCACTCGCCTTGACCCCCAACAGCGGCTGGACCAAGCTCACGCCCTCGCCCGAACCACCAGGACGCACGGAGGTGTAGCCCGTCTCCGGGGGGCTGATCAGCCCGGTGGGGCACGGCTCCGTGCGGACGCCGGCAGGAATCGCCCCGTACTGGCCGGCCACCACCGCACACGGCCCCTGGTCGACCTCCTCCAGCGCCACTCCCGTCCACCACGAGGTGCGCATCATGGCCCCGTCCCAGGTGAAGGAGAAATGGATGTGGTCGGTGTGCGTCGACTGCCCGACGTACCCCTGCCAGCCGCTGCCGTTCGGGCGCCAGGAGTGAGCGTTCCAGATGATCGACTGGATGCCGAAGCGCTTGGCCATCTCGCCGTCGTTCGCCGTCAGCCACGTCGCGACCGCGTCACCGATCCGACGATCGGAGGGACTGCCGGCATCCAACGGCCAGTCCAGAGCACGACCGTCGTAGTGGTCGGACTTCTGGTCGATGCACGAGCGGGAGGCGGTGTAGTAGGCACGGTCGTACGTGGTGCCGATCAAGGTGCCGAAGGCTTCGAGGCCGGGCTTGTCCACGGGGTCACAGATGACGTTGGGCTGCCATTGCTCGACCGCGTCGAGCTCGACCGGTAGTGCGTCGTTGCTCGGCGGGTCGGGCACGGGGTATGCCGGGTCGGCCTCGAGGAGCGGCAGCGGTGAGGGACCCGTCGCGCGGCCGCCGTAGCCGCTGCCCTTCCGGGACGTCGAAGACCCGCTCGACTTCGTGCCTTCGCTCGAGGTGCCATCGCCGGAGGACGTGTCTTCGGCGGCACCTTCAGAGGTGCCGTCCGTCGCGTCGGCCGGCGCGGTCGCCGACGTCTCTGCAGGGGTGTTGTCATCCGTTTCCTGCGCCACGGCCCCCGTGGCATAACTCATCGACAAAACAACTGCTAATGCTAGCGAGCGGCGAAAGCCGCGTCCCCCTGCGGACACACTGATCTCCTTGGAAGTACCAAACGAATAATCGGAACTGTATGCCCCTCTTAGAGATATTGCCTAGTAGGAGATCAGACCGTTACCTCACCGTCACCAAGTCGTCAGACTCGATGTGACTGGTGTGACTAGTGGGGCGGATGTGACGATCGCGCGTTACCCTTGTGTGTCCGTCAGTTTGGCGACCTGCGCGTCGATCACCGACGCGAGCTGGTCCTCATCCAGCCCGGTCGAGAAGCCCGCGACGATCATCTGGTCCTGCATGGTTCCACCCATGATCATGTCCACGGTGAGCTCGCCCATGGCCACGGAGAGCTTGGTGCCATCGAGTGAGTCGAGGTCGTCGAACGACATCACCATGGACCCCTCGGCCTCGTCCACGGTGATCTCGCCGCACTCGTCGTTCACCGACGACAGCGGTGTCAGCGGAGACTCTCCTTCGACGGTGGCCACCACCACGTTGACGGTCGTGGGCAACGGTGTCGAGGCATCCCCCTGGCTGAAGAGCACGCTCGACTGGGCGGTGAAGTCGTCGTTGCTCAGGTCGGTGGCCTCGAGTGCTTCCAGACACACCTCGGGCACGTCCTGGTCCTGCAACAGGGCCGCCAGAGAGTCCTCGGAGGGGGCGCTGGTGGCGTCGGCATCCTCGGGTGACGCCTCCTCGACCTCGCCCCGGGTGAAGCCGTCCAACGGGAACTCTTCGCTGGTCAGCAGCACCTCGGCGGTCTCCGCCTGGTTGAGCTGCACGCCACCACCACACGCCGCGAGACCAAGAACGGCCGTGCCCACCCACGCGATCGTCGTCCGTGTACCCATAGGCAGAGGCTACCCAGTCGCGGCGATGTCGTGCGCTGCCCAGCGCTCCGCGCGAATCCAGGGTGGACTGTCAGGATGCAGTGGTGAGGGTCGCGATCAGGACGCTAGGTGAGGTGTTCATCTCCGTGGGCGTCCTGCTGCTGCTCTTCCTGGTGTGGCAGCTGTGGTGGACCGACGTCGAGGCCAATGCCGAGTCCCGTGACATCCTCGAGACCACCCGCGCCGTGTTCGCCGGCGAAGAGGTCCCGGACGACCTGACCCGTAGCTCTCCGGACGACTCTGTCGACGCGGTCACCACGGTCCCGGGCGAAGACCCCTCGGGGGCGGCTCTGGCTATCGTCCACCTCCCTTCCATCGGCGAGACGAGGGCGGTGATGGACGGAGTGGACCTCGGCATCCTGAACCAAGGGGTCCTCGGCAGGTACGAGGAATCCGAGGGTCCCGGCGAGATCGGCAACTTCGCCGTCGCCGGTCACCGAACCACGTACGGACGACCCTTATGGAATGTCGCAGAACTGAATTCGGGCGATCCCATCATTGTCGAGACCAAAGATGACTACTTTGTTTATCGTTTCGAACGCACGCAGATTGTCACGCCCTTTCAAACCGAAGTGATTGCCGACGTTCCTGGGGAGCCTGAGGCCACGCCGACGCAGCGGTGGATGGTAATGACGGCATGTCACCCTAAGTTCAGTGCCGCCCAACGCATCGTGGCCTTCGGTTCCTTCGACTACGAGCAGCCGCGCGCCGAGGGTCTCCCGATCGAGCTGGGCGGATGATGCTCTGATGTACGGCGCACTGTGGCGTTCGCTTCCGGGTCCGATCTGGCTCCGCGCGGTCCTGACCCTGCTGTTGCTGGCGGCGCTGGTGGTCCTCCTCTTCCTGTGGGTCTTCCCCACAGTGGCACCCCTCATGCCGTTCAACGACAACACGATCGACTAGCGTCCCGCGGCGTATGACAGGTGTCACCTCCCACTGGTGACGTTCAGGGATGGATGGAGACAACCCGTGGTCACGATGCTGGGAAGCATGAACACTCTTACGACGGACCGGGGCGTCCAACCACCCACCGCCATCAGCCTCTCAGGGGTCAGCAAGAGCTTCGGCGGCGCAGGGTCCAAGACCCGTGTGCAGGCGGTGCGCCACGTCGACCTCGACATCCAACCGGGTGAGATCGTGGCCTTTCTAGGCCCGAACGGCGCCGGGAAGACCACCACCATCGACATGATGCTGGGCCTCACCCAGCCGGACCAGGGCACGGTCACCGTCCTGGGACGGACACCCCGTGAGGCGGTGTCCGCGGGCCGGGTGAGTGCCGTCCTGCAGACCGGGGGCCTGCTGCGGGACCTGTCGGTGCGCGAGACCGTGCAGATGATCGCCTCCACGTTCACCGAGCACAACACGGTGGACGACGTCATGGCTCGCGCGGGGCTGCAGGAGCTGAGCCACCGCAGGGTCTCCAAGTGCTCAGGGGGTGAGCAGCAGCGTCTTCGCTTCGCGCTCGCACTGCTTCCTGATCCTGACCTGCTGATCCTGGACGAACCGACGGCCGGCATGGACGTCTCGGCGCGTCGCGAGTTCTGGGCGTCGATGCACGCCGAGGCAGCGCAGGGCCGCACGGTCGTCTTCGCCACGCACTACCTCGAAGAAGCCGACGCCTTCGCGGATCGGATCGTCCTGATCGCGGGCGGATCGATCGTGGCCGACGGCACCACCCAGGAGATTCGCTCACGCGCGACCGGCCGCTCGGTCAGCGCCGACGTGCCCTCAGAGGCCGACCCGTCCGCGGTGGCAGAGCGCCTGCGCGGCATACCGGAGGTGGGCCACGTGAGCGTCGAGGGACACCGGATCTCCGTCCTCTCCGGTGACTCCGACGCCATGGCCAGGTTGTTCCTGACCGAGCTCGGGGCGTTCAACCTCGAGGTTGCAACGGGCTCGTTGGAGACCGCCTTCATGACCATCACCGGCGATCCCGCCTCCCTGGACACGAGCACGGAAGGGGCCCACGCATGAACACCACCTACCTCGTTCTGGAGACCAAGCGGGTCACGCGCGACTACGTCACGATGTTCTTCACCGCCGTCCTGCCGGCGTTCTTCTTCCTGATCTTCGGGGCCGCACAGGAGTACTCCAGCGAGCAAGCCGGCAACGGCAACGTGGCGATGTACATCATGATCTCGATGGCGGCGTACGGCGCGGTGGTCGCCACGACCGGTATCGGCGGGATGGCCGCCGTCGAACGGATGCAGGGCTGGGGGCGGCAGCTGGCCCTCACCCCCATGAGCGATGGCGCCTACGTCGTCATCAAGTCGACGATCGCACTGTTGATCGCCGCCATCCCGATCACCCTCGTCTTCCTGCTGGGGGCCCTGACCGGCGCGCAGGGAGACGCGCGCGTCTGGGTGTTCAGCGCCGTGATTCTGCTGCTCGGGGCAACGACCTTCTCCCTCTACGGCTTGTGCTTCGGGCTGGCCTTCCGCTCCGAGGCCGCCGTCAGCGCGGCCAGTGGCACATTGGTCATCCTCGGCTTCATGGGCAACATCTTCTTCCCGCTCACCGGGTGGCTGCTGACCGTGGCCAAGTTCACCCCGCTCTACGGCTACGTGCAGCTGGCGCGCTACCCGTTGACCGAGGGCTTCAACCTCGACACCACCACCGGCGTCCTGATCGAAGAGGCCGGGTGGGTCCCGGTGGTTAACGTGGTCGTATGGACGCTGATCTTCGCGCTGCTGGCGACGGCCCTGGTGCGCCGAGGGCGCGGTCGTCAATGAACGAGAAGCCATCCTCCCGCGACCCCTGGGAACGGTGGGGGTGGTTGATGAGCACAATCTGGCTGGTCTTCCTCCTCTTCCCGTTCTTCGCCGCCCTGAACGCTCCCACCGGTTGGGAGTGGCGGATCACCACCATCGTCGGTCTCGGCGTCTTCGCCCTGGTCTACACCGAGGCGTTTGTCCGCCTCAGCCACGGCAACAGCCCCGCACGTCACCACACCCTCGGTCTTTCGCGCTTCGCGATCCTGTTGGCGTTGAGCCTGGCTATGACCCCAGTGCTGGGGTGGGACGCCTTGGGTTTGACGCCCTTCCTCGTGTCCTTCGCATCCTTCTTCTTCCGCCCTCGCGCTGCCCTCGGGATCATCGCAACCTCGTTGCTGCTCTCCGGCCTGGGCATCTGGCTCGGGGGCCCCGAACAGTGGGTCTTCCCCGGCATCATCCTGTTGGTCGGAGTGAGCACGCTGCTGGTGTCGAACCTCGACCGGCGACAGTACGAACAGCGCGAGCTCCGCACCCAGATGACCCTGGAAGCCGAGCGCGGGCGGGTGGCCCGGGACGTCCATGACGTGCTGGGTCACTCCCTGACCGTCATTACGGTCAAGGCCGAGCTGGCCGAACGGTTGATGGACCTCGACCCCGATCGCGCCAAGGAGGAGTTGGCGTCCATCCGTGCCTTGAGTCGTCAGGCCCTCAGCGAGGTGCGCACCACCGTCGGGGGGCTTCGATCAGCTCGACTGGAAGACGAGCTGATCACCGCGCATACCGTCCTCGCCGACGCTGGGATCAGCGCCACGGTGACCGGCGAGGCCAGCACGGTCGCCTCGAGGCATCGGACCGTGGCCGCGTGGGTGCTGCGGGAGGCGGTGACCAATGTGGTGCGGCACAGCCGAGGCACGCAGTGCCACGTCGAGCTCGGTCCCTCCAGCCTGTCGGTCACCGACGACGGGCGAGGACTCCAGGCGATCGCGATGAATGGTGACCCGGGCGAGCACCATCGCGGCAACGGCCTACGCGGCCTCGCGGAGCGCGTGGAGGCGGTAGGCGGTCAGCTCCAGATGTCCGCCGGGGCGGACGGTCGGGGCACGACACTACGGGTCGACCTGTGATCCGGCTGTTGTTGGCCGACGACCAGGGTCTGGTCCGTGGTGCTTTAGCGGCGTTGCTGGGACTGGAGCCGGATCTGGAGGTCGTGGCCCAGGTCGCCCGAGGCGATGAGGTGCTCGCCGCGGTCCGCGCCCACGCGATCGATGTAGCGCTGCTGGACGTCGAGATGCCCGGGCTGGACGGCATCGAGGTATGCCGTCAGCTCACGCAACAGTTGCCACAGGTGCATTCGCTGATCGTGACCACCTTCGGTCGGCCGGGTTTCCTGCGCCGTGCCGTCGAGGCAGGGGCAGGGGGTTTCGTGGTGAAGGACACACCCGCCAGCGAGCTCGCGGACGCCGTGCGATCCGTGCACGCCGGCATACGCGTCATCGACCCCACCCTGGCCACCGAGTCGCTGCTGGACGGGATGAACCCCCTGACGGAGCGGGAGCAGCACGTGCTACGTCTGGCGTTGACCGGGGTGCCCGTCAGCGACATCGCCGGTCAGGTTCATCTCTCCCAGGGCACCGTCCGCAACTACCTGTCCAGCGCTATCGGCAAGACCCACACCACCACGCGTGGTGAGGCCGCTCAGGTGGCCCAGCGCCGCGGCTGGCTGTAACCCCTTTTTCGCCACCCCCAGCCACTTATTGGCACCAACAGCGTTGTATCAGGCGCTGGAGGTGCAGTTGGTGGCTGGGGGTGGCGGCAAAGAGCTAGGAGTCGAGCGGTAGGCGGTCGATCTCGGGTGCCGGGTCGCTCACCAACCGAGCGTGGGTCTCGACGTCGAAGCGCTCGTCCCCACCGCGGACCTTCGAGCGCGCGAGCCCCTCGGCGAGGAAACCGGCACGAACGGCCACCTGACAGGACTTCGGGTGGTTCACCCGATGCTCCAGCTCCAGGCGGTACAAGGACAGCTCCTCGAAGCCGTAGGCCGCCACCGCCGCCGTCGCCCTCGAGGCCAGTCCCAGCCCGCGTGTGAACTCGCACAGCCAGTAGGACAGCTGCGCCGTATCGTGTCGCCGCTCAATCGAACCAAGGGCCACGCCACCCACGGGCACGTCGTCCACCGCGATCGCGAAGGCGGCGGCGTGACCACTCTCTCGACCGGACTGCCAACCCTCGATCCACCGACGCGCGTCCTCCTCGGTCATGAGAGGGCCGCCCTGGCTGTCCAGGTCGTCGGAGGCGAAAGCGGTCAGCAGTGACACGGCATCGTCCAGGCTCCACGGACGTACGACCAGAGAGGTCACCGTCGCGTGGTCATTTCTGCGTGAGCTCGCGCTTGAGGATCTTGCCCGTCGCCCCCTTGGGCAGGGCCTCGATCAGATGGACCTGACGCGGGTACTTGTAGGCCGCGACCTGGGAGCGCACGTGCTCGCGCAGCTCGTCCTCGGTGGCTGAGGCACCTTCGGCGAGCACGACGTAGGCCGCGACTTCTTCACCCAGCTCGTCGTGCGGGACGCCGACCACGGCGACTTCAGCGACCGCCTCGTGCTCGTAGAGGACTTCCTCGACCTCACGGGGGTAGATGTTGAGGCCACCACGGATGATCATGTCCTTCTTGCGATCCACGATGACGTAATAGCCGTCCTCGTCCTTGCGGGCCAGGTCACCGGAGCGGAACCAGCCGTCGACCACAGCCTCGGCGGTGGCCTCGTCGTTGGCCCAGTAGCCGGCCATGATGTTCTCCCCCCGGATGGCGATCTCGCCGATCTCGCCGTCGGCGGCATCCTCACCCGTGGGGTCCAGCAACTTCATCTCCACGCCACGGATGGGGGTGCCGATGGAACCGGCCTTGCGCTCGGCGTCCGGGTGGTTGAAGGAGGCGACAGGGCTGGTCTCGGACAGTCCGTAACCCTCCAGGATGACGCAGCTGAAGGCCTCTTCGAACTTGCGAAGCACCTCCACCGGCATCGAGGAGCCGCCGCTGACCGCCGTCCGCAGACTGGACAGGTCGGGCGCGCTCTCGGCCCGTCCCGCCGCAGCCAGCATCGCGCCGTACATCGTGGGCACGCCTTCGAAGACGGTGACCTTGTCGCGTTGGATGACCTCCAACGCCTTCGCCGGGTCGAAGCGGGGGATGAGGGTCAACGTTGAGCCGTTGGCAAAGGCCGCGTTCATCCCGCACGTCATGCCGAAGACGTGGAACAACGGTAGACACCCCATGACGACGTCGTTGGTGTCCAGATGCAACAGCGTCTCGGCGGTGCTGCGCTGGTTGCTGTCCAGGTTGTGGTGGGTCAGCTCGGCGCCCTTGGGTCGCCCGGTGGTGCCGGAGGTGTAGAGGATCACCGCAGTGTCGGAGTCAGCCCGCTCCGCGATCGGTCCGTGCGGCTCGACGTCGGTCAGGAGGTCCCCGAACCCCTCGGGTCCGACCGGGACGTGCTGTGCCTCACAGACGTCAGCGGCGGTCTGGGCCTCCTCTCCGGGCATCGCGAAGAGGATCTTGGCGCCGGAGTCGTTGAGGTAGTACTCGATCTCGCGGCGCTTGAAGAGCGGGTTCATCGGGACCACCACCGCCCCGACACGCAGGGCGCCGTAGTAGATCACCGGGAAGGACGGCAGGTTGGGAAGCATCACCGCGATGCGGTCCCCCGGCTTCACGTCCTGCTGGAGCAGCCAGGCGGCGAGGCACTGAGCGGCTTCATCGACCTCGCGATAGCTCAACCGGTGGTCGTCCAAGATGATGGCGGCTTGGTCCGGGTGGTGCTCAGCCGTGTCGCTGAGGTGGTGCGCCAGGTTGGTCATCGTTGACTCCTTATGCGGGGGCCGTGGTTACGGACTGATGTAGACCTTCTCATCATGACCCTGCAACGCGCTCCTCAGTCCCCCGGTGACTCCGCCAGGCTCGGGCCCAGGCCGACGCCCAACGTTGCGATGACGTTCTGCAGGCTGTCGATGTCGCGCACACTCTTGTCGTCGCGATACCTCAGCACCCGGGCGAAGCGTAGGGCGATCCCACCGGGATAGCGGCGCGATCGTTGCACGCCGTCCACGGCGATCTCCACGACCTGCTCGGGCCGGACGAAGACGACGTGGCTGCTGCGGCGGGTCTCCAGCTCCAGGAACCGCTCGGTCTGCCAGCGCAGTACCTCATCGGTCATACCCTTGAAGGTCTTGCCCAGCATGACCAGCTCGTCGCTGTGCTCGTTGCGCGCCGCGAGATGGATGTTCGACAGCATTCCTTGACGTCGACCACTACCCCACTCCACCGCGGTGACCACCAGGTCCAGCGTGTGCCGGGGCTTCACCTTGGTCCAGCCCTCACCACGGCGCCCCGCGGTGTAGGGCGCACCGAGAGATTTGACGATGACCCCCTCATGGCCGACTCGCACCTGCTCGTCGAAGAACGCCCGCGCTGCCACGGGATCTGAGGTGATGAGTCTGGGGACGAGCAGGTGCGGCGCGAGCGCGCTCAGCATCGACCACCGCTCCGCGTTCGTCACGTCGATCAGATCCGTGCCGTCGGAGTGCATGACGTCGAACAGGTAGGTCGTGAGCGGGATCTGCTCGCGCAGCTTCTCGGGGTTGGCACTGCTCGCGGTGCGCCCCCCCGTGACCTGGAAAGGCTCGGGACGACCGTCCGGGCGCAGCGCGATGATCTCTCCGTCGAGCACCGCCGCACGGGTCGGCAGCTGGGCGAGCTCCTCGACCACCTCGGGCACGCGGTCGGTGATCTCCTCGAGGGTCCGCGTGAAGACGTGCACCTCCGGACCGTTCGGGGTCTGCCATACGTGAGCCTGGATGCGGATGCCGTCGACCTTGCGCTCTATCGCCACCTCACACTCACCGGTGACGACCTCCTCGACGCTGGGCGACGAACCGGACAGCATGGGCCGGAGCGGGCGGCCGACACGCAGGGTCATCGCGGTCAGTGCTGCCATGGCCGACTCGGCGTCGGGCGCAGACAGGGCCACCCGCGCGACGGGCCCCGGGAAACCTGCCCTCATGACCGCCGAGCGCACAATCGGGTCATCAACGCCTGCTGCCGCTGCGATCGCCTGCAACAGCACGCCATCGCTCGCCCCCTGGCGCAGCTCTCCGGTGATGAGGGCGGCCAACCATCGTTGCTCAGCCGCCGAGGCCCGAGCGAACAAGCCCCGCACAGCCTTGCGGCGCCGACTTGCGGCGCCACTGCCGGAAAGGGCTGCCAACGAGGTGAGCGCTGCGTCGGTCTGCTCGATGGTCAGGGTGGCCACCTCTGCGGACGGCGGGAGGTCACGCAAACCCCGCCAGCTGACACCCACCCGCCGTTGCGGGAGTGTGCCGGCGACGTAGTCGGCGACGACCTCGATGCAGTGATGGCCGCGACCGTATGCGGCTACGGTCTCCTGCAGGACGTGCGCGAGGGTGGAGACCTTCGCGGAGCGGGACGAGGTCTCGGCGACGGCGGCCGAGGTGTCGATCACCCGACTCAACTTCATACAGATTGTCCTGTCTGCCAGCGGATCTCGATCAACGGCCGACTCTCTCGCCGGCTGCGCGGTGACACCATGCGCACCTTAGACCAAGCAGAAGCGCCGGGCCCGTCAGGGGTCGGTCGTCGTAGCCGGGTCTCTCGAGGGAGTCGACGTCGACTCTGCGCCGTCCGACTGCCCGCCGGCCGGACCGTCCTCGATCGTCGACAGAAGAAAAACCGACGCCAGCGCGAGCAGGGTCGCAGCGACCACCAGCAGGGCGGTGCCGCGCGCGAACGACGCCGCGGTGATGATCTTCGGCAGAGCCTCCGCAATGTCACCTGGGCTCACGTTGCGGTCGAGGCCGTGATCCTCGGGTGGCACCTCGCGCCTCAGACCGGCCCGCACTTCGAGGGCCGACAGGGCGGCCGCGACGATGAAGAGCACCACCGCCACCGTCAGGGTGGCCATCGCCCCGGCCAGCCGGGCTCGCTGCGCGAACGAGCCGTCGACCCACGAATCAGCAGGCATCTCACCCTGACCGCTGATGTCGATGCCGAGGACGTAGCGGGTGCTCAGGACGACGGCGATCAGCAACGCCAGGAAGGTGATGATGCCGATCACCACCGTGTAGGCCGGGTCGTAGAAGCCGGTGACGACTCGCACATCACCAGGATCTTCGGGACCCGGCTCCTCCGCCTCGGTCTCCTCGGTCTCCGGATCACCCTGCAGGGACTCGTCCGGACTCCACGCGGGCTCCGTCATCTCGCACCTTCCGTTGGCGGCTCATCTTCCTCCGACCACCTACCCCTGGCTACCCCGTCGGCACTCGAGCTGCGGGGTGAAGCAGGCAAGATGGTCACGACACTTCCCACGAGAGGCAAGGCGGCGATGACACAGGTGGATCAATCGGTATACGGACGAGGCCATGCGGGTTTCCGGGCGGCCACGCTCGTGGCTGGGAACGTGATCGGTCGATGAGCGCTGCGGTCGAGATTCCGGACAGCCTGCGCGCCGACCTTCACGAGCTGTACCGGCACCTGCACGCCCACCCCGAGCTGTCCGCGGTCGAGCACGAGACCGTGGCCCTGATCGCCGAGCGGATGACGGGCCTGGGATACGAGTGCACGCCCTGTGGCGGCACGGGACTCATCGCCTCCCTGGGCAACGGCGCCGGCCCCGTCGTGGCCTTTCGCGCCGACATCGATGGACTCCCGTTGCCTGAGGACACGGGGTTGGACTACGCGAGCGTGGCTCGCGGCACCCTGCCCGACGGCAGCGACGTGCCGGTGATGCATGCCTGTGGTCACGACACCCACATCACCTGCGCGATCGGCGCCGCGACCCTGCTCGCCGCCGACCTCGGCGCCTGGGCCGGCACGGTGATCTTTGTCTTCCAGCCTGCTGAGGAGACGGCGGTGGGAGCTCAGGCGATGCTCGACGACGGGTTGTGGGCCAAGGCCCTCCCGCAGGGCCAGCTGCCCGACGTCGTCTACAGCCAGCATGTGTGGCCGGGCCGAGCGGGCACGGTGGAGGTCACCCCGGGGGCCGCGATGGCGATGGCCGACTCCTGGAAGGTCACGGTGCATGGTCGTGGCGGGCACGGGTCTCGCCCCGAGGGCACGATCGACCCCATCGTGCTCACGGCCTACATGATCGTCCGGATCCAGAGCATCATCGCCCGCGAGGTCGCGGCCCAGAGCGCTGCCGTGATCACCGTGGCCACGGTCAAAGGCGGGCTGAAGGAGAACATCATCCCGGCGTCCGCCGAGTTCACGGTCAACATCCGCAACCTGGACGACGACGTGCGCGACGCGGTGTTGGCATCTCTACGCCGGGTCATCCTGGCCGAAGCGGAGGCTTCGGGAGCGCCGGAACCGACGATCGAGGAGCTGTACACCTTTCCCCTCCTGTCCAACCACGAGGAGCTGACGGCTGAAGCACTGGAGATCATCGGAGCAGAGCTGGGATCGGACAACGTCGGCACCGTGCCCCCCTCGATGGGCAGCGAGGACTTCGGCCACCTCCCGCAGGCGATCGGCGTCCCGGGGGTCTACTGGTTCTTCGGTGGACATACTCAGGAGCTGCTCGACGGCGGAGAGCCCGTGCCGTTCAACCACTCGCCGTTCTTCGCCCCGGTGCTCGAGCCCACCCTGTCCACGGGGGTGCGGGCGGCCTACGTCATGCTGAGGCATCGGCTCCAACGACCGTTCTGAACAGACGCAGCGAAAGCAGCCCCTTGGCCACCATGGACGATGACCACGCCCGCACCCCCCGCCCGGTGTTCATTTTCGACGGTGACTGCGGCTTCTGCACCTCCAGCGCAGGTGTGCTTCGCCGCTGGTTCGACCCGGGCGTCCACTACGCGATCGCGCCCTACCAGCGGCTGGAGCTGTCGCCCTACGGGCTCACCGGAGCCGACTGTGACCGGGCAGCGCAGTTCGTCAGCGAGGACGGCTCGGTCGACGCCGGGCATCGGTCCATCGGTCAGGCTCTTCGACACTCCTTACCGTGGTGGCGCCCGGTCGGTGCCGTGCTCCTGCTGCCCGCACTCGACCACGTCGCAGCGCTCGTTTATCAGTGGGTCGCCGACCATCGCGGTCAGCTGCCTGGTGGGTCACCCGCGTGCGCCATCCCCCCGGTGACGACCGACGACTCGGCCCGCTGAGACTGCGGCCGACACTGATGCGCTGCTCTTTCGGCGCTGACCGCCTTAGCCACGGTCTGTCGGCATACTGAAGGGATGGGACACGACGATCACCATCACCCGCATCATCACCAGTCCGAGGCGGACCGGGCCGCGCCCTCGATGGGCAAGGCCTGCGCGATCACGGTGTCCGACCGGAGCTCGGACGGGCGCCGCGAGGACACCTCTGGACGCCTGCTCGTGCAGCTGTTGACCGAGGCCGGGTTCGAGGTCGTCGGGCCGGTCATCGTCCCGGACGGAGTGGAGACCGTTGCTGGAGCCGTGTCTCAGGCCGTGGCCGACGGCGCTCTGTTAGTGGTGTCCACCGGTGGCACCGGGATCGGGCCCCGGGATCTCACGCCCGAGGCCAGCAAGCGGCTCATCACTCGGGACATGCCCGGGCTGGCCGAGCTCCTCCGTCGGGAAGGATGCAAGAAGACGCCGTATGCCGCCGTGTCGCGCGGGATGATCGGGGTGATCGACCACTCCCACCGTCCGGGAGGGACGTTGCTGGTCAACCTGCCTGGACGTCCGGCCGGCGTCCAGGAGGGGATGGACGTGTTGGTGCCGCTGTTGCCGCACGTGCTGTCACAGTTGCGGGGCTACGACCATTAGCGGTCTCGGCTCGGACTGACCACCTCGAGCGCGGGGAGCGTGCCCTTCCAGCGTCTCAGGTCGGCGGGGGTGTCGATGTCTCCGAGGAGGTCGTGATCCACCTCCGCGACCCTCACGCCCAACTGGGTGAAGACGCGGTGCATGGGTGCGCCCATGAGATCGTCGAGGCCGTGGATCGCCCGCATCAGCTCGTCGGTGCCGTACGCCGCCAGCAACCACTGCCAACGACCCTCCGCGTCGACCGGCACGATCGCCTGGGCACGGACCTCACGGTCCCGCGACTGCTCCGTCTCGATCGCCAGGCAGAGCTGTGGCACGACCTCTGGAGCTCCGGGCTGGTCCACCGCCAGCACCAGCGTCCAGGTCGAGGGCGAACTTCCTCGAGACAGGGCGGCCAACCCTGCGGCGATGGCGGCCACCGGGCCTGAACCTGGCGGATCCTCGAGAGCACTGAAGACCCCCGGCGGCACCTGAGCTCGTCCCACCACCACGACCTGCCCCGGTCGCGTCTTCAACCCGTCGCCATCGTGGGCTTCGAAGGACGCCAGCAACCGGGACAACAGCATCTGACCGTCGACCACCACGCTCGCCTTGTCCACCCCGCCGAGCCGTGTGCCCCGGCCACCCACGAGCACGATCACGTCGACCGTCTTCATCGAACCTCTCCTCGGGGCCGCCTTGGCCCAGCTCTACGGGTGCAGCACAACTTTGACGCAACCGTCCCGTTTGGCTTGGAACATCGCGTAGGCATCGACCGCCTCGGACAACGGCAGGCGGTGAGTGGCCAGGTCCTCCACGCCCAGCACGTCATCGGCGGAAGCCAGAATGTCGTGCAGCGCCGGGGTCCAGCGCTTGACGTGGCATTGTCCCATTCGCACCTGGACCCCTTTGTCGAACAGCTCCATCATCGGCATCGGGTCCGCCATCCCTCCGTAGACCCCGGAGATCGACACGGTCCCACCGCGTCGCACCGCTGAGATCGCGGTATGCAGAGCAGCCAGTCGATCGATTCCCGCTGTCTCGACGGCGCTGCGAGCCAGTGGCCCGGGCAGCCGACTCGCGGCTGAGATCGCCACCTTGGCCACCGGGTTGCCGTGCGCCTCCATCCCCACGGCCTCCAGCACCGCGTCAGGGCCGCGGCCGTCGGTCATCTCGCTCAGCGTCGTCGCGACATCTTCCACGGCGGTCAGGTCGACCACCTCGGCGCCATGTCGATGCGCCAGGTCGAGCCGTTCGGCCACGAGGTCGACGCCGATGACGCGGCCCACCCCCCGATAGAGGGCGGAGCGCACCGCCAGCTGGCCCACCGGACCGAGACCGATCACGGCCAGCGTGTCCTCGGGACCTACGTCGGCATACTCCACGCCTTGCCACGCGGTGGGCAGGATGTCAGAGAGGTAGAGGAAGCGCTCGTCGTCGTGCTCGGAGCCGACCACGACAGGCCCGAAGTCAGCGTGCGGCACCCGCACCAACTCGGCCTGACCTCCCGCCACGGAGCCGTAGAGCGAGGTGTAGCCGAAGAGCTGTGCACCCTTCCCCTGCGCGGCGACCTGGGTGGTCTCGCACTGGGCGAAAAGTCCTCGGGCGCACATCCAGCAGGAGCCGCACGAGATGTTGAACGGCACCACGACCCGATCCCCGACCTTCAGCGACCCGACCTCGGTGCCCACCTCCTCGACGATGCCCATGAACTCGTGACCCAGGATGTCGTCCTTGCGCAGATAGGGCGCCAACACCGAGTACAGGTGGAGGTCGGAACCACAGATCGCGGTGGACGTCACCCGCACAATGGCGTCGGTGGGAGCCTCGATCTTGGGGTCGGCCACCTCTTTAACTTCGAGCTTCTCGATCCCTTGCCACGTCAGAGCCTTCATGCCGTCGACGCTAGGCCGAGCCGCCGGGATCCGCACGTCGGGCGCACCCGGACGTGAAGTCGTAGCGTGAACGTCATGAATCCTTCCGTTGCCCTCGTAGCCGGTGCCTCGCGTGGGCTCGGCCTGCTGATCGCCCGCGAACTGTTGAAGCGCGAGCATCAGGTCGCGATCTGCGCTCGCGACGCCGAGGAACTGTCGGCCGCGGTCGGCATACTGGCAGAGTTCGGGAGCGTGCGTTCCTACGTCTGCGACGTCGGCGACCGCGCCCAGGTCGAGCACATAGTCGAAAGCATCGAAGCCGACCTCGGACCCATCGAGGTGCTCGTCACCGTCGCTGGAGTGATCCAGGTCGGCCCAGCGGAGTCGGTGACCCTCGAGCATTTCGACGAGGCGATCTCCACCATGCTCTGGGGCCCTGTGCAGTTGGCCTGGGCCGTCTTGCCGGGTATGCGGGAGCGGGGCCGGGGTCGCATCGGCACCGTGGCTTCGATCGGGGGAACCGTGGCGCCACCGCACCTGCTGCCCTACGCCACCGCCAAGTTCGCGGCCGTCGGCTTCTCTGAAGGGCTGTCGGCGGAGCTGTCCGGCACGGGAGTGACCTCCACGACGGTCATCCCGGGGTTGATGCGCACGGGCTCCCACGAGCGAGCGCTGTTCACCGGTGACGCGCTGCGGGAGTATGCCTGGTTTGCCCCCGCAGCCTCCCTGCCGGTGCTCTCGATGGGTGCCCAGCGGGCCGCAGCCAAGATCGTTGACGGGGTGCTCGCCGGACGACCCCACGTCGGTCTCACGCCCCTGACCCACGTGGGGTTGCGCATTCACGGTCTGGCCCCGTCGACCACCGTGCGAGCCCTGGGCCTCGTCAGCCGTGTGCTGCCGGATGCACCCGCAGAGAAATCGGCGCCAACGATCCCCGGGCGGGCGGCTGCGGTCGCCCTCAACTCCCAGGTCGTGCGCGGGCTGACCGCGTTGGGCTCTCGCGCCGCTCGCCGCTACAACCAGCGAAGCGGCGGACCCGCCTAGGCGTACGGTAAGGGCGTGCCACCAGCCCCAGACCGGCGTATCCGCGTAGCCTTGGCCGACGACTACGAGGTGGTTTTGCGCGGCTTGGAGGGGATGCTCGTTCCTTATGCCGACCGCATCCACGTGGTCGAGCTCGACGTCAATGCCCTGCCGCATCAGCCCGTCGACATCACGCTCTACGACACCTTCGCCCGCCCACAGGTCACCGACGCGACGATCGACACCCTGCTGAACCACAAACCCAGCGGCTCGGTCGTCGTCTTCACCTGGAACATCGACCCTGCGCTGGCCGCCGTAGCCAAGGCCAAGGGCTTGCGCGGTTATCTCTCCAAGGCCCTGGACGGCGATCAGCTGGTCGAGGCGTTGGAGCAGGTCTACGCCGGCCAGGTCGTCTTCAACACCGAGCAGTTGCCGCTCGGTTCACAGTGGCCCGGCCAACCGGACTGGCCCGCCCGAGCCGAGGGTCTGACCGCCCGCGAGTCCGAGGTGGTCTCGCTGATCACACAGGGACTCAGCAACCAGGAGATCGCCGATCGGACCTACCTCAGCATCAATTCGGTCAAGACCTACATCCGATCGGCCTACCGACGGATGGGCGTCACCAGCCGCAGTCAGGCGGTGATCTGGGGGGTCCACCACGGACTCCTACCGGATCGAGGGCGTCAGTCTCGCCGCACCGAGTCGCCCTAGGACCGAGGCGAGACTCAACCCTCCAGGTTGACGATCTCGTTGTCGCCGACGTCGGGGGTGCCGCCGGTCACCTTCGCCTTCACCATGGACAGGGCCGTGACGACGGTGCCCGGAGAGGTCCAGTACTCCGCTGACTCTGTATGAACGCGGATCAGCACAATAGTGGCGTCCCTCGGGCCGCTGGTGAACCACGACTCGACGAACGGGTTCCAGAGTTCTTCCTTCTTGTCCGGATCGTCAACGATGTCCGCTTGGCCCTTGAGCGAGACCCATACCGAGTCGTCCGTGCACGCCACATTGACCTGCGGGGTAGCGCGGACGTTGGCGACCTTGGGCGCGTCTACTTCGCTGAAGAACCACAGGTCACCGTCAAACTCGACCTCTTGGAGTGCCATCGGCCGACTTACCAGCCCACCGTCCTGGTCGACCGACGTCAACATCACGACGCGGACGTCCTTGATCAACGAGCGGACCTTCGCCAGCGCGTCCTCATCGAAGTGGTCATGTTCGGGGTGCGTTGATGCAGTCATCTCACCAGGTTAAGCCGTGCTGGACGAGGTCGCACTCGGTCTGCAGCCGGTCCACCGAGTCCAGCGGGCGGCTCTGCGGGGCCGGCAGACCCAGCGCGGCGCAGCACTCGCACAAAACGTCGTCGTAGGCCAGGCTCAGAGCCCGTAGCCTCATCATCTTGTTCGGGGCGTCCGAGGCGTCGAGGCGAGCGAAGTCGCGCTCCAGCCGGGTCAGATCGGCCAACAACTTCTCCACGGACTGGCCCCGTCGAGGCATCGTGGGCACGAAGCCGCGGCTCGGCTCGACCGCCTTGGGGCGCCTTTTCGCTCGAATCCGAACCCGTCGATACGTCCAAACGAGCAGCGGGGACGCCAGACACACCATCCACAAGGCCAGCAACCAGTCCATCGGACCACTCCTTTGTCAGTCCAGTCCGCTCATCGTAGCGAGCCCTGATGCTGCGAGCCGAGGCCTAGTCGCCCCAACAGTTGCGCACTCCGAACGGGACATCCTGCGAGCTCACTCCGGGTGCCGGATCACCGGTGATGAGCTCCACCCCGGTGTCGAGGAATCCACTGGGGGTGGCACCCCCGCGGACCTCGTCGGCGATCGCGCTGACACCCTTACGGGCCATGTTCTCGGGGAACTGTTGGGCCGTGGCGTCGATATCACCGGATCGCACGCCGTTCTTGATGGCCTCGCATCCACCGTCCACCGACACGACGACGACGTCACCCAGGTTCACGTCCGCGTCGCTGAGCGCTTCCAGGGCGCCGAAGGCAGCAGGCTCGTTGACCGTGTAGACGACGTTGATTTCCGGACTCTCGGCCAGGAGATCGGCCATCGCGGTCTTGGCCAACTCCCGGTTGCCTTCGGTGTCGGCCGAGCCCACGATCTGCGGGTCGTCAGCGCCGACACCGAACCCCTCCAGGAAACCCTCGGAACGGAGCTCGCCCGAGCTGATCCCGGGGGCAAGATTCAGCATGGCGACGTGGGGGTCCAGGCCTAGCTCGTTGGCCTTGGCGGCTGCGTACTGGCCGATCAGCTCCCCGGCACGGAGGTTGTCGGTGGCGTAGAAGGCGTCGACTGCCGACTGGGGCTGGACAGGGGTGTCGACCGCGATCACCGTGACCCCCGCCTCCCGCGCAGCCTCGATGGCAGGCACCAGGTCGGTGGAGTCGGTCGGCGCGATCAAGATCCCGTCCGCCCCCTCTTCGACCATCGCTTCGATGGCCGTGACCTGGCTGTCGACGTCGACGTCACTTTCGCCGGTCTCGGTGAGCAGGGTGACGTCCTGGGCCGACGCCGTGTCCTCGGCGACCTCACGCATGGTGACCCAGTACGGGTTGTCCTCCTGCTTGGTGATCAGTCCGACCGTGACGGGCTCCTGATCCTGACCACTACAGCCAGACAACACGGCCAGGCTGAGGACAGTGGCTCCGAACAACGTTCGCTGTGAGCGGCGAACGTGCGATGAGGTAGGCATAGTCACTCCTTCCTTAGAGGGACGCGGAGCCGGAGGGCCCAGGGTCTTGGATCGTGCCTGCGGCGGACGGGTCGCCTTGGCCGGCCTCAGGCGCGGTGCGTAGGTCGAAGAGGGCGTAGGCCGCGACGAAGGCCAGGCAGATGCCGGGCACGACGTATCCGAGGGCGGGACTGGCGACGTCCATGACCAGCGCATGCACCATCGGCAGCAGGGCGCCCCCGAGGATGGCCATGACCAGACCGGCCGCACCGAATTTGGCGTCCTCCCCGAGCCCCTGCAACGAGACCCCGTAGATGGTGGGGAACATCAACGACAGGGAAGCGGAGATCGCCACCACCGCGAGCAGCCCCACGATGTTCAACGAGAACATCGCCACCAGGCAGCACGCGACGCCGAAGAGGGCCATCACCAGCAGCAGCAGGGTGGGACGGAAGATCCCCAGCAGCCACACCATCACGAACCGCGAGATCAGGAAGACGATCAGGCTCGCCTGCAGATACCACCCCGCATTCCCCTTGGACACCCCGACCACGTCGGTGGCGTAGAGGATGGTGAACGTCCACACACAGGTCTGCGCAGCGACGTTGAAGAACTGGGCGGCCACTCCATACCGGTAGTGACGGTTCTTCCACAGCCGGCCCGCCACGTTCCCGCTGGGCACGATGTCGGAGTCCGGTGCGGCGGGCACCGGGATCTTGCGTACCGCGATCAGGATCCAGATGACGATCAGCAGGGCCGCGATCCCCAGGTATGGCGTGAGCACCAACGCGAGGTCGTCCTCCTGGCTCGCGAGCAGCTCCTCGGGGCTCATGATCGTCTTGGCCGCCTCGGACGTCAGTGCCGGCAGGATGAAGATGGCCCCGAGCGCGACCCCGATGTTGGCGCCCACCGGGTTGAACGCCTGCGCCAGGTTGAGCCGCTGCGTGGCGGTCTCCTCCGAGCCCAGTGCGATCACGAAGGGATTGGCTGACGTCTCCAGGATCGACAAACCGGCGGCGAGGGTGAACAACGCCAGCAGGAAGAACTCGTACTGCAGGAGAGAGCTAGCGGGCAGGAACAGCAATCCGCCCACGGCCGCCAGACCCAGGCCGGTGAGCACCCCGGCCTTGTAGCCGAACCGGCTCGTGATGAACGCGGCCGGGAGGGCCAGGAGGAAGTAGGCGCCGTAGTAGGCGAACTGGACCAACGAGGACTGGAAGTTGGTCATGTCGAAGATGCCGCGGAAGACCCCGACGAGGATGTCCGTCAGGTTGGCCGCGATCCCCCAGGCAGCAAAACACAGCACCAGAAGGACGAAGGGAAGCACCAAGTGCTTCTCGACGATGCGGCTTTTCCCCGGCTGTCCGGTGGTCATCTCCGAAGTGTCAGTGGCCATCCTCGACACCGCCTTCGACACGCTGCGTCTGCGGGCGTTCAGCGAGACCTGACCGTCGCAGAGTGGTCGGCGCCCAGGAAGCGCGTGGTGTGGCGAGCCGGGCGTCTCCGCGGATGGTGGTCCTCACGAACTGCTCCTCATGAATGGAACGCCGTCCCCGTCAGACAACGTTGTCACGTGGAGTATCGCGACCTCGAGAGGCACCTGTCAACCCGAACGATTGCGCATTGCCGCGATCTGGTAGAACCATGACGTCATGGTCGACCCCGCCCCCGTTCTTCCGGCACGCGCGACGATGCGCGACGTCGCGGCGCTGGCGGGCGTGGGCTTCAAGACGGTCTCGCGGGTCGTCAACCACGAGTCCGGGGTCGCACCGGAGACGCGTCGACGGGTGGAACGAGCCGTCGACGAGCTCGACTATCGACACAACCTGGGTGCGAGCAACCTCCGGCGCGGCAGCAACCGCACCGGCATGATCGGCGCGTTGGTGCAGGACGTCAGCAACAACTACTCCGCCACGCTGCTACGGGCCATCGAGGACGCCGCTGACGAGCGCGGCGCCGCCGTGTTGGCGGCCAGCCTCGACGAGCAGGTCGATAGGGAGCGCGATCGGGTGCAGGCCCTGGTCGGTCGTCGGGTCGACGGCTTGGTGCTGATGCCGGCCGCTCGTCGTCACGACTACCTGGTCAGCGAACGCCGGGCCGGTATGCCGATCGTGTTCGTCGACCGCCACCCCCACGGCATCGACGTCGACTCGGTCACGGTCGACAACAGGGCAGGGGCACGCGCGGGAGTGGAGCACATGCTGGCTCGAGGACACCGGCGCATTGCACTGTTGGCGGACCTGGTGCGGATCGAGACCGCCGAGCTCAGGGTCCGTGGCTACCAACAAGCCGTGATCGGAGCGGGCCTGTCGCTCGACCCGGCCCTGATGCGCACCGACCTGCACGACATCACCGCGTCCGCGACCGCGATGCATGAGCTGTTGGACCTGCCCGACCCACCAACCGCGGTCTTCGCGACCCGGAACGTCACGGCCATCGGCGCCCTCCAGGTCATCCGCGAGCGCGGTCTGCAAGGGTCTTTGGCTCTGGTCGGTTTCGACGACTTCCCGATGGCCGATCTCACCGACCCCCCACTGACCGTCATCGAGCAGGACATCCGGGCCATCGGGGCGCAGGCAGCGAATCAGCTGTGGGCCCGTCTGGACGGCGACACCTCCCCCGCAGTCCACAGCGTGGTGCCCTACCGCCTCATCGAGCGCGGATCGGGCGAGACCTCCCCGCCGTGAGCGACGGCATACCTCACCGCGAGCCGGTCGGCCCCACATTCTGTCCCCTGATGTGCTCCAGGAAAAGCTCGGCGGAGGGCAGCATGCGACGGTCTGTAGGCCACGTCACCCCGATGTCGTAGGTCGCGCCATCGTCGCTGATGGAGAGGGAACGAGGCGCCTCCCGACCCAGGTCGGCGGTCAGTAGCGCCGATGCCGGCACCACGGCCACACCCAGTCCCGCAGCCACGTAGCCGTGCACCATCGACAGCTCGTCGCACTCGAACGCGACCCGCGGCTCGAAACCGGCTGAGCGGCAGAGATCCTCGCTCATCTGCCGCAGCCTCGACGTCGGGAGCAGGGTGATGAAGGGCTCGTCGGCGACGTCGCCCAGAGCAACGGAGTTCCGCCCCGCCAGGCGATGACTCGGACTCAGCGCCAGGACCAACGGTTCACGAGCCAGCCGTTGCCACTCGAACCACAACCCGGGCGGTCTCAGCGTCGACAGCTCGAGGTCGATCTCGCCGCGGGCCCGGACCGCCGTGACCGTCTCGTCGCGCTTCGGCCTCAGGTCGAAGCGAACCTGCGGGTAGGTCGCGCGAAAGCTGCCCAGGAGCCGCGGCAGCACCCGCCGGCCCAAGAAGGGCTCGAAGGACAGGGTGACCATGCCGGTCTCGGGGGCGATGATCTGCTGGACAGCAGCGACCCCGTCGTCCACGTGATGGATGACCTGGTCGACGTGGTGTTTGAACGCGGCCCCCGCGTGAGTGAGCCGCAGGAGGCGACCCGAGCGTCGGAACAGGGGCGCTCCGACCTCCGCCTCGAGTCGGGCCAACGCCCGCGACACTCCGGACTGCGAAGTGCGCTCCATCTCACTGACCTCGGTCACGGTGGCACCGTCGGCCACCTCTTGAAACCACCGCAGTACCTGTGTATCCATATCCATGACGCTAGTGCATGATTTCTATCTGAACTAGTCATTGGACGCATGACACCTAGTTCCGGACACTTGACGTATGACAACCGCAACCCAGAGCCGTACCACCACCCCACGCACCACCCCGGTCGCCACCCCGGACGCACCGGCCCCCCGTCGCTCCATCATGCAGGTCATCCGCGACCGCCAGGCCAACCGCAGCGACCTCTCCCGCACCATCGCGGCTTACCCCGCGACCCGCAGCGCAGCCGTCGTCGCGCTGCCGAAGAGCTAACTCGACCCGGCCCGGTGAGCTGGCGGCAATGATCGGCCGCCGCCGCCCTGAGGGCCACCGCACTCAGCGTGCCGCAGTGACCTAGCATCGGCCAGGTGCTAGTGAGCGGACTCCACCCGACGGCCCAGGCGATCAACGTGCCCGACGTGACCTGGCAGGCCGTCGCGGTGGGCGTAGGGACCCTGCTGGCCTTCGTCGTGGTGGGCTGGCTGGTCCGATGGATCGTGGTCGGTCTCCTGACCTGGCGCAAACGAGGGCCCAGCGCAGTCTCCGTCTTCGGTCTTCTTGCTCAGTGGCTCGTCGTCCTGCTCGGTATCGGAGTAGCGCTGACCATCGTCTTCCCGTCCGTGCGGCCCGTGGACATCCTCGGGGGCCTCGGAGTCATCTCCATTGCCGCCGGTATCGCCTTCCAGACGGTCCTGGGCAATATGTTCGCCGGGATCATGATCCTGTCGCGGGGCCGGTTCCGGGTTGGAGACCAGATCGGGGTGCGCGAGGTGCGGGGAACGGTCACCGGCATCTCACTCAACAGCACGACGGTGCAGACCTTCGACGGTCGGCAGGTGCTGATCCCGAACCAGATCATGCACTCGGACATGGTCACCGTGCAGACCGGCTACGAGCGGGTGCGCACCAGCGTCGAGGTTCAGATCGACGCGGCCGCCGACCCCGCACGCGCCAGACGGATCGCGATCGAGGCTATGCAGTCGGTGCCCGCCGTCTCCGGGGAGCCGCTGCCTCAGGCCCTGCTGACCACGCTGGACAAGGGGGCTTTGACCCTGGAGCTCCGCTTCTGGTCCGGTGCTCGTCAGCTGGAGACCCGCGAGGCCCAGGACGCCGTCATCGCCTCGGTGCTGTCCGCCTTCGTCGAGACCGGGGTGCGGTTGGCGGATGAGATCCAGACCATCGAGGCCGGACCCGAACTGCTCGCCGCCGTGGCGAAGACCCTCGGAACGACGTCGTCCACCCCTCGCGACTAAGCCCGCCCGCCCCTAAACCAGGTCGAGACCTGCGAAAGTCGCCGGGACCCACGAAAGAACGTGATCCTCGGCGACTTTCGCGTGAGTCGACGGCTCAGGTGTTACAAGCCGGCCACCCGATCCTCCGGAGCCGTCAGGCCTGGGTTGTCACCCATGAAGTCGACAAGGTTCTTGAAGTCTTCCGGGCCACCCAGCAGGTTGGTGCCGTCGGTGAAGGCGGTGAACGAGTCGCCACCCTCGGCCAGGAAGTTCAGCGTCGACACCCGGTAGGTCGTGCCGTCTTCCAACGGCACGCCATCGAGCTCCATCTCGCTGACCTTCGATCCCTGGGGCTGGGTGTTGTCCCAGGTGTAGCCGAACCCGTCGGAGACTCCGAGCGCGAGATACTGACGACCGCGGGTCGGGTCGAACTGCTGCTCCAGCACAGCCTTGATGTCTGCACCCGTCATGTCGATGGAGACCAGGATGTTGCCGAAGGGCAACACGCTGAACGCCTCCGCATAGGTCACCTCGCCCGGCTGCTCACCGTTGGTGATCTGGTCGACCAGCAGGTCAGCGCGGACGCCACCGACGTTGGTGAAGGAGATCTGCGCGTCACCCTGGTCGGCGCCCTCGGTGCCGTAGAGGATCGAGTCCGCGACCAGATTGGCCAGCGGCGTCTCGATGCCGCGGTCGCCACCGGCGCTGCCGGTGATGTCCTCGGCCAACGTACCGACGACCTCTGCGCCCACGACGTCCGACTTGTCCTTCCACTTGGTGATCAGGGCATCCATGGTGGGGTCGGCGACGTTCTGCAGGACCAGGTTGTTCACCGACGCGGTGTCGTCGCGCACGACGTCGGTCGTCTCCTGGCTGAGCACCACGTCGGACTCGGTGACCACGCGGCCGTACTGGTTGGCGCTGGTCACCAGGCGTGGATCGCCGTCGGGGTCCGGGATGTCACAGATATAGGGCTGGTGCGTATGCCCTGTGACCACCATGTCGATGGCCGGATCCAGATTCTCGGCGATGTCCACGATGGGGCCGGAGATACCGTCACAGTCGCTGTAGCCGCCGTCCTGGTAGCCACCCTCGTGCAGCAGCACCACGATCGACTCCACGCCGTCGGCCTGCAGCTGCGCCGCCGAGTCATTCGCGGTGTCGACCTCATCGAGAAAGTCCACCGTGGACACGCCACCGGGGCTGACCAAGGTAGGCGTCGCCTCCAAGGTCATCCCGATGAAGCCGACGTCGACACCGCCGATGTCCTGGGTGTAGGTGCCCGGCAGCAACGTGTTGCCACCGTCCTTCTCCACAACGTTGGCCGACAACCACGGGAAGTCGGCACCGGCATACGGCTCATCCGGGAAGTAGCAGCCGTCGACCGGGTGGCAGCCGCCCTCCTGCATACGCATCAGCTCATCGGTGCCTTCGTCGAACTCGTGGTTGCCCACGCTGCTGACGTCGAGCCCCATCACGTTGAGGCTCTCCACCGACGGCTCGTCGTGGAAGATGCCGGACAGGAACGGTGATCCACCGATCAGGTCACCGGCTGCCACCGTCATGCTCTGCTCGGGCAGCGACTTCGTGCGCAACCCCTCCAGCGTGGTGGACAGGTAGGTGGCACCACCGACCGGATTCTGGTCCGGATCCTGCTCGGCGGTCAACGTCGCGTCACTGTCGACCTCGAGGTGACCGTGGTAGTCGTTGAAGGACAACAGCTGCAGGTGCAGCTGGTCGATCCACTCGGGCAGCGCGGCGTCGAGGACGATCGCGTTGGCGTCGCTGACGGACATCGACCCACCGAGCAGCGTGGCACCCTGCGGTGACAGACGGTCCAACGCAGCCACGGTGACCGGCGGGGTGACGTCCTTGGTCAAGAGCAACGGCGCACCTTCGTATGCCGCCAGGGCCGATCCGGTAAGGGCGTCGGGGTAGTTCTCGCCGGTGGCCAGGTAGGCCCGGTCGAGGTCCTTCTCGTAGACCGCGCTGATGATGGACGCGGTTTCGTAGCGGTCCTCACCGAAGACCCGCGTGGTGGCGGGCACGATGTCGCTGATCGCCGTCACCGTGGTGTCGCTGACGGAGTTCGGTCCACCGAAGACCACGACGGACTGCGGAGCCAGATCGGCAAGCGCTTCCGCGGTCGGACCGCTCAGCTCGTCGCCGTCAGTGAGCAGGATCGGGGCGCCTTCGCGGCCGGCCACAGCTCCGCCCACCAGGGCGTCCGGGAAGGTCTCACCGGTGGCGACGTAGACCGTGGGCAGGCCCGTCGGGAACAGCGAGGCCAGCTCGGCCGACGTCCCGTAGCGGTTGTCGCCGGCATACCGGGTCACCGGAGCGACCTGCCCGAGCTGGATCTCCTGGTCTTCGCTGATCCGTGACTCGCCGCCCACGATCCTGATCTCGCTGGGGTCCAGGTCGTCCAGCGCATCGAGCGTGACCTGCGGAAGCCCGGACTCCTTGGTCAGCAGGACCGGCGCAGCGGTGCCAGCGCCGTCGGCCTGAGTCGAAGGCACGTCATCGGCACTCTCACCCCTGTCGGCCTTCTCGGCTGCAGCGATCGTGGCCCGGGCCGTCAGCGCATCCGGGAAGACCTCCCCGGAAGCGATGTAGACGACGTCCACGGAGCCGGAATACTCCGCGGCCACCAGTGCTGCCGTTTCGTAGCGATCCGCACCCCCGATGCGTTCAGTGATGCCTTCGGGTAGCGCCGGGTCCGCGGCCGGGGCTGCCGTGCCAGCCCTAGGAACGGCTGGCGAGGTGGACTCAGTCTCTGTGACCTGGGCAGCGGCACTGGTGGCCATCACCATGGTCAGTCCGGAGGCGAACGCGAGGACGCGCTTGCCCCCGCTCGGGGTTCGAAGTTTCACCGATACAACTCCTCGTGAGGCGGGCACGATCAACCACCAGCCATTGCGCCAGCGCGATCGAAGGGCGTTCTGCTCCGGCCAACCTAACCTGCGTTCGGCGCGCTATCCATGGATAGCGCCTGTCCGGCCGGTGAACTCAGGGTCGTTGTAGCCCACCGCAACAAGGCGTTTGTCAGACTGTCCCTGTGGCACACACTCATGAGACACCACCCACCCTGGCCATCATCGGCGCTGGCTCGGTGGGAGCAACCATGGCGTACACCGCGCTGGCCCGCGGAGTCGCCCGACGTGTCGTGCTCTACGACATCAACACCACCAAGCTCGAAGCCGAGGAGCTGGACATCTCCCAGGGCCTGTCTTTCATGCGGCGCGGGGAGATCGTGGCCAGCGACGACATCGAGATCGTGCGAGGTGCACGCATGGTCGTGGTGACGGCGGGAGCGAAGCAGAAGCCGGGGCAGAGCCGGATGGACCTTGCCGGCACCACCATCGAGCTGACCCGAACCCTGCTCCCGCAGCTCCTGGATGTGGCCCCCGACGCGACCTACATGATGGTAACGAATCCGGTCGATGTGGTGACCACTGCAGCGCTGCGCGTGACGGGCCTGAACCCGCAGCAGCTCTTCGGCTCCGGCACCGTGCTCGACTCCTCGCGGCTGCGTCAGGAGCTGTCCGAGCGGGTGGGTGTGGCCGTCCACAGTGTTCACGCCTACGTCGTCGGTGAGCATGGGGATACGGAGTTCCCGCTGTGGAGCTCAGCCACGATCGGCGGGGTTCCGCTGTTGGACTGGCACAGGACCACGGGTCGGCTGGACGATTTCGAGCGCGCCGACATCGCTCAGGCGGTGATGGGATCAGCGGGTCGAATCATCGCTGGGAAGGGCGCGACCAACTACGCGGTGGCCATGGCCTGTTGCTCCATCATCGACTCGGTGATGCGCGACGAAGGGCGGGTCATGCCGGTCTCGACATGGCTCGATGAGTACTACGGGATCAGCAACGTCTGTTTATCCGTACCCACCGTTGTGGACAAGCACGGTGCCCATTGGCGGCTTCCGGCGTCGATGACCGAAGACGAGCTGATCAAGTTGCGCAGTAGTGCCGATTCAATCAAGGAGATCGCGGCCACGTTCGGACTCTGAGCGACCGCTCGTGGAGCGGGTATGTCGGTGGGTCCTGCGATACTGGACGTATGTTCGATTCGGAGCCGGTGGACGTGACCCGTGTAGAGGCGGGTGACGTGCTGGGCGGCGCCTGGGGGCCGGCGTATCGGGGGCCAGGGACGGTGCTGGCAGGTCACATCGGCGACGGGACCCGTGCAGTGGTGTTGGCCTCGACCGTGGCCCCGGTCACGCCCCGCCTCAGCAGCAGCGAGGTCGCTACGGGGTTGGAGGGCATCGACGCGTTGCGCGCCCAGACCGAGACGTTGACCTTGACGTTGGTGATGGAGGCCCTGGACCGGGGACTACCCGGCGACGTCGGTTTGAGTGGTCATGACTGGTTGGTGTTGCGCTGCCCCTGGCTCGCGCCC
>JBBSQA010000006.1:0-116703 GCA_038258285.1 Actinomycetales bacterium
CCTTGCGGTGAGTGTGCTGGTGGGTGCCGCGATCGTAGCCATCGTGGTCGACGTTCCGCTGCTGGCCCGACTGGATGGTGAGTCGAGCCAGACGCAGGCGGCCTTCGTGCTGGTCCGCTGTTTGGTCGCTGTGCCGGTGGGGGCGGTGCTCGGTGGTGTCCTGCTGCGCTGGATAGCCCCGGGGCTGGTCGCAGCCGGTGGGTTGGCCGTAGCGACGGGCGGGCTCACCGTCATGGCGTCGTGGACCGTCAGCTCCCTGGCGGAGGGTCTGGTCACCACGGCGACCCTGGCGGCAGCCGGGTTGGGGGTCGGTCTGGCCATCGCCCCGGTCAACGACGCGGCGCTCGCGGACGCTCCGGCATACGCCCACGGCACCGTGAGCTCGTTGGTGGTCGTGGCCAGGATGGTGGGGATGGTCGTCGGTCTGGCCCTGCTCACCGCCATCGGTCTGCGCCGGTTCTACGAGGCCGTGGCGCTGCTGCCCGACCCTGGGGATGACCAGGCGCTGCTGGCGGCAGGGGTGGTGCAGGTGCAGACGGTGTTCACCGGCGCGGCCCTCGCAGCGGGGCTGGCCACCGTGGTCGCTCTCGCGCTCGGGGTCAGGGCCAAGCGAGCGGATACTTCTGCACGCTCTGCGAGTGTCACACTGCCTGAATGAGCACCTCGCTGCGCCTGGTCGGTGACCCTGAAGCCGACCGGCTGTTGACCGCAAACCCGTTCGCCCTGTTGGTAGGGATGTTGCTGGACCAGCAGATCCCGATGGAGGTGGCCTTCGCTGGTCCTCGCAAGCTCGCCGAGCGTCTTGGCACCGTCGATCCGGCGACGATCGCGGCGATGGACCCCGAGGAGTTCGTGACGGTATGCGCCACCGCCCCGGCGGTGCATCGCTTCCCGGCGTCGATGGGGCGGCGGGTGCATGAGTTGTCCTGCGCCATCATGCGCACCTACCGGGGGGACACGAGCGCCCTCTGGACGGAGGGCGACCCGGACGGGTCCGTTGTGCTGAAGCGCCTCAAGGCGCTGCCGGGATTCGGGGACCAGAAGGCCAAGATCTTCCTGGCCCTGCTGGGCAAACAGTGCGATCTACAGGCTCCTGGATGGCGAGAGGCTGCCGGAGCGTACGGCGACGAGGACGCGCGGATGTCGATCGCCGACGTCGTCGACGACGACTCGATGGCCCAGGTGCGAGCGTGGAAGCGGGAGAAGAAGGCCGCCGCCAAGGCTGCCAAGTCGGCGTCGACGCAGCAGCACACCGCCCAGAAGTAGAGGTGGCTAGCGTTTGGACCCAGCGGGGGATGCCCGCTCTGGTCGGAGTCACTGTGACCGGATTCTCCGGGTATGCCGCGCTGCTCCCGACCAGCCCGTTGTGGGCGGTGCAGGGAGGCGCCAGCGAAGCCGGCGCCGGTTTGGTGAACGGCGTGCTGCTGCTGTTCACCGTCCTGACCCAGCTGTTCGTGCCCGGGATGCTGCGGCGTTACGGCTGGTCGGTGGTGATCGGCGCCGGCATGGTGCTGATGGGGGTGCCGGCACTGCTGCAGATCTTCAGCAACGCCCTGGTGCCCATCCTGGTGCTTTCGGCCATCCGAGGGGTGGGCTTCGGCATCCTCACGGTGACTGGGTCGGCAGCCGTAGCCGAGTTGGTCGAGCCGGAGCGGCGAGGAAAGGCCATCGGGGCCTACGGGTTGGCGATCGCGCTGCCGAACCTCCTCGTGCTGCCGCTGGCGCCGTGGGTCGCCCAGACCTGGTCTTTCACGTGGGTGTTCATCGTGGCGGGGGTCCCCCTGCTGGGCATCCCGTTCGTGATCGCTCTCGGGCGGGTCCTGCAGGACCCACCCGCGGAGCGGGAGCCCGTGGACGTCGACGAGTCGGTCGAGGAGGACGCTCGGCGCGTGGAGGGGGATGAGATGAGCGTCCGGACGGCGTCCGTACGGCTCTTGGTGCCGACCGTGCTCTTGCTGGGCGTCACGCTGAGCGGTGGTGCGTTGACGACGTTCGCTCCGCAGATGGTCGACAGTGGGGCCGCTTCGACGGCGGCCCTGTTCGGGATCGGGGCAACCGCGGCCGTATCCCGGTGGGGCATGGGTGGACTGTCGGACCGGTTCGGGGCACACCGGTTCATCTGGCCGTTGACCCTGCTCACGGTGCTGTCGATGGCCCTCTGCGCCTGGGCTGTGGCGGTCTCGACACCTTCACCGGCGGTGTTGGTCGTGTTCGTGCTGGCTGCGTGTCTGGTAGGCGTCAGCTACGGGGGGTTGCAGAACCTGACGCTGGTGGTGGCTTTCGAGGCCGTCACCCGAGCGCATTACCGGCTAGCCAGTGCCGTGTGGAACGTCGGCTTCGACTTGGGGACCGGGTTGGGGTCGGTGTTGGTGGGGCTGTTGGCAGCGGGGTTCGGCTTCGGCACGGCGATGTTGGTGGCGGCCGCAGTCAGCGCCTGCACCTTGCCGTTCGCCTTCGTCCGCGCCCGCCCAGTCGCCTAGCCTCGGTCGCCCTGCTCTCGTTCTTCGGGCGAATGCTGCCTGATCAGGCGCCATCGGCCCCTAGAACGAGCGCGCGAAGCCTCGGCGGGTAGGTGAGAGGCCTCGGCGGGTGGGTCAGGAGCCCTCAGGGCGCCAGGTCGATGATGACGGGCGCGTGGTCGCTGGCGCCTTTGCCTTTGCGCTCTTCGCGATCGATCGAGGCGGACTCCACTCGTTGCGCCAGGGCAGGCGACCCGAGGCAGAAGTCGATGCGCATCCCCCGCTTCTTCGGGAAGGCCAGCTGGGTGTAGTCCCAGTAGGTGAACGTCCCAGGCCCAGGGGTATGTGGTCGGGTCACGTCGCCGTACCCCGCCTCGATCACCCCGGCGAAGGCCGACCGCTCCGGTTCGCTGACGTGAGACTTGTCCAGGTAGTAATCCATCGACCACACGTCTTCGTCCTGTGGTGCGATGTTCCAGTCACCCATCAGCGCGATCTGCGACTGTGGGTCGGCAGCCAACCATCCGGTTGCGTCGACCCGCAACTGCTCCAACCACGCCAGCTTGTAGTCCATATGCGGATCGCCGAGCCCGCGGCCGTTCGGCACGTAGAGGGACCACACGCGCACCCCACCGCAGACCGCGGACAGCGCTCGGGCCTCCGTCACGAGCGGGTCGCCCCATTGCGGCATGTCGGCGAATCCCTCCTGTACGTCCTCGATGCCGACGCGGGAAACGACCGCCACGCCGTTCCACTGGTTGAAACCCAGGTGCGCCACCTCATACCCCGCCGCCTCGAAGGCGAGCAACGGGAACTGGTCGTCTCGGCATTTGGTTTCTTGGAGGGCCAGCACGTCGATGTCGTGCCGCTCCAGGAAGGCGACGACGCGGTCGACGCGGGCTCGGATGCTGTTGACGTTCCAGGTAGCAATGCGCACCGCCCCACTGTAAGTGGAACGACGGTGTGTCCACCGGCGATACCGTGGCGGCCATGGGAACTGCATTGGTGACCGGCGCCTCCGCCGGACTGGGTCGGGCGTTGGCCATCGAGATCGCCGCTCGAGGGCACGACGTGGTCCTAGTGGCCCGAGATGCGGACCGCCTCGGGATGCTCGCCGAAGAGGTCACCAAGCGGTATGGCGTCCAGGCCGACGTGTTGGTCGCCGACCTTTCCGACCGGGCTCAGCTGCAGCAGGTGG
The DNA here is from genome assembly GCA_038258285.1 of Actinomycetales bacterium. GTDB lineage: Bacteria > Actinomycetota > Actinomycetes > Actinomycetales > Dermatophilaceae > Ornithinicoccus. The sequence continues at coordinate 3,658 of JBBSQA010000006.1, forward strand.
CAGACCGCGTCGCCGACCGGGCTCGGCCGATCGACCTGTTGGTCAACAACGCCGGCTTCGGGATCAACCACGACTTCAGCACCGGCGACCTCTCGGTGGAAGAACGCGCCATGGACGTGATGATCCGGGCCGTGCTGGTGGCCAGCCCCGCCGCGGCAGGGGCCATGCGCGAGCGTGGCCACGGAGCGATCCTGAACGTCTCCTCGGTGGCTTCCTTCGCCGTGATGGGCACCTACTCGGCGATCAAGGCCTGGACGACGACCTTCTCCGAAGCGCTGGCGGTGGAGCTGGACGGCACGGGCGTCACCGTGACCGCGCTCTGCCCCGGGTTCATCCATACCGAGTTCCACGACCGCGCCCAGATGGACATGCCTGAGCTGCCCGAGCGTTTCTGGCTCGATGCCCATCGGGTGGCTCAGGATGCGCTCGATGATGTCTCGGCAGGCAAAGTCGTGTCGGTGCCCTCGGCGGAGTACAAGGCGCTCTCCACCATGTTGCGCGGCCTACCCCGGCCGCTCATGCGCAAGATATCCCGTCAGATGACGATGAGCCGCCGCTGACCGGCGAAAGTCCCTAGGGTTGGGCGTCAGCATGGGTTAGGGAACTTCCCCCGGACGAAGGGCGTGACGATGGATGAGCTCAGGTGGGGCGTGGTAGGTCCCGGTCGGATCGCTCGGAGTGTGGCTGCAGACTTCGTGCACGTCCCCGGCTCCCGGATGGTGGCGGTGGCCTCACGTTCGCTGGATCGAGCCACCAAGTTTGCTGAGGAGTTCGGCGTCGACCGCGCCCACGGCAGCTACCGAGCCATCATCGATGATCCTGAGGTCGACGTGCTGTACATCGCGACCCCGCACCCGCAGCACCTGACCATCGCTCTGGCCGGTATGGCCGCGGGTAAGGCGGTGTTGGTCGAGAAGAGTCTGACCGCGACGGAGCAGGGCGCGAAGCGGCTCGTGGACGCGGCCCGTGCGCATCAGGTCTTCGCCATGGAGGCCATGTGGACGCGCTTCCAGCCCGCCATCGTCGCCGCCCGTGAGGTCATCGCAGCGGGTGATATCGGGGAGGTGCGGGGCGTCCAGGCCGACCTGGGCGTCCAGCGCGACTTCGACCCGGACGACCGCCTCTTCAATAAGGATCTGGCTGGCGGTGCGATGCTTGACCTGGGGGTCTACGTGGTCTCGCTCGCCCAGCACTTCCTCGGCACCCCCGACCGGATGGAGATCGTAGGCACTCTGGCCTCCACCGGGGTCGACCTCGACTCCTCGATGCTGTTGGGCTACGACGACGGGAGGGCAGCCAGCCTGATCTGCTCCCTGCGCGGTCCCAGCCCCGGCGCGGCGAGGATCCTGGGCACCCAGGGGTGGATCGACATACCCCCGAGATTCCACCACCCGAAGTCGATCATCGTGACCCAGGCCGGTCAGGACCCTCGCACCATCGACGCGCCACCGCTCGGCGCGGGCTACAGCCACGAGCTGATCGAGGTCAGCGACTGCATCCGCGCCGGGGCGACGGAGTCGGCAATCATGCCGCTGTCCGACTCGTTGACCGTGCAGGGTCTGCTGAACGAGGCGTGTGAGCGGCTGGGCGTCTATCACCAGGAAGACGAGAGTCTCGACCTCGGGTGAGCGGGGCCACGAGCTAGGCTCGGGCCCTGTGAGCACCCCACGCGAGCAGCTGCTGTCGATCATTCGGGACCAAGCCGTCGTGCATGGCACGGTGACGTTGTCCTCCGGCGCCCAGGCCGACTACTACGTCGATCTGCGCCGCGTCACCCTGGACGGTGTGGCTGCCCCCTTGGTGGGCCACGTGATGAACGAATTGGTGGGCGACCTGGAGATCGAGGCGGTCGGCGGGTTGACCATGGGGGCCGATCCGGTGGCCACGGCGATGATGCATGCCGCTGCCGCCCAAGGACGTCGCCTCGATGCCTTCGTGGTGCGCAAGGCGGGCAAGGCTCACGGTATGCAGCAGCAGATCGAAGGCCCCTCTATCCGGGGCCGACGGGTGTTGGTGGTCGAGGACACCTCCACCACGGGCAGCTCTCCGTTGACCGCCGTGGCTGCCTGTCAAGAGGCGGGGGCCGAGGTCGTCGCCGTCGCCGTGATCGCCGATCGAGACAGCGGCGCGGACCGCGTCATCTCCGAGCAGGGCTTGGACTACCGCGCCGCCTACACCCTGACCGACCTGGGTCTGGCCTGAGTCAGCCGACCCGACCGTAGCTCGTGACGCCGGAGAACATCCGACGTTTCTGCACCGGTAGCCCACTGCGACCGGAGTCGTAGATGTAGCCGTTCCCGGCGTAGATGGCTACGTGATGGGTCCCCCAGAACACCAGGTCACCCACCTTGGGCGAGGACACGCGAGTGGTGGCAGCCTTCTGCTGGGACACCACGCGCGGGAGGACGACTCCGAGCCTCTTGAATACGTATTGTGTGTAGCCCGAGCAGTCGAATCCGGAGGTCGTCGTGCCGCCGTAGCGGTACATGATGCCGGTGTACTTCCGCGCCTCGGCGATCACGGCGTCCCCGCTGAGGCTGGACCCGGAGGTGGACCCGCGCAGGATGTTGGACGAGATGTAGCGACCGCTGCTGATCCTGAGCCAGCCGTTGCTGGTGAGGGTGCCGGTCACCTTCGTGTTGCGACGCAGACTGTCGACCACCTGGTAGCTGGTACCGGCGCCGGAGCGCACGTTGCCGCTGGAGGCTGTGACGTATCGGGTCACGGTGCTCGCGGACGGCGAAGGGCTACGGCCCGAGTCGCGGCTGGAGCTGGACGGTGCGCGGGAGCTCAGGATGACCGAGGAGATGTACTGGCCGGACTTGATCCGGATCCAGCCGTTGCTGCTGACGGTGCCCCTGACCCGGGTTCCTTTGCGCAGCGTCTTCACCACGCGGTGCGAGGTGCTCGCGCCGGAGCGGACGTTGCCCGCCGTTGCCGTGACGTAGCGGGTCACCGTGGAACTGGAGCTCCCGCTGGAGGAGCTGCCACTGGAGGGGGCCCTCGAAGTCAGGATGGAGGGGGAGATGTACTGACCCGACCTGATCCGGATCCAGCCGTTGCTGCGCACGGTCCCGGTGACCTTGGTCCCGCGTGACAGGGACTTCACGACTCGGTGCGAGGTGCTCGCGCCGGAGCGGACGTTGCCCGAGGAGACGTTCACGTAGCGGGTGAGGGTGCGGCTGGAGGATGAGCTCGACGATGTCGACCCACTGATCAACGAGCCGGAGATGTAGCTGCCGTTGCTCATCTTGATCCAGCCGTTACTGGACTTCGTCCCGCTGACCGTGGCGCCGCGGCGCATCTGTCCGGTCACGCGGTATCCCGTGCTCGGTCCCGAGCGGACGTTCGCCATCGTCACGTTGACCTTGCCTGACACCCGCGAGGGGGCCAGCGGCAGGAATGCCCCGGCTGGTGAAGCAGGGAGGCGCCGTGTCGATGGGGCCATGGTGGTCGGTGTAGGCGCAGCCGGTTGAGCCAGGAATGCCGTGGGCGTGCCCTGCGGTCGGACAGCGGGGGCTGCATGAGCCGGCATCGCAACCCCCAAGGGCAGCGAGGCCGCAGCCAGCAGAAGCGCCGATCGACGCACAACGGAGTGTCGGGTATGCCGTCCATCGGTGCGGCAGGCATGGGTGTGCACAGCGCTCATCTATCCATCCAGATCTCAGGGGGGAGGCGGCACGGGATACGAGACACGAGTGAAACCGATTACAGCGGCTCTGACAACCCCTTGTTGTCGCAGGTCAAGCGACAGGGCCGTTATATAGCTTGGAAATTTTGTGATTTGCGTCACCATTGCGATGCGATTCAGCAGGTCAGAGAGGCGCAAGTGTCTGATGTGACATTTGTGGCTTTTGATTCCTGTGGGAAGACACTTTTTATCAGCCCGGGGCGTGCACGAAAGGGTGACAAACAAGCAAAAACCCCGCCGAGTCATGCTCGGCGGGGTTCTCGGGACAACGATCTATCGACGCTTGCGGTCCCAATGTGCGAAGCCAGCGGCGCGAGCTGCCTCCTCGCTGTTGAAGTACACCTCGGGCACGGAGCTTTCGTAGCTCGGCGACTCCGGAGTGTGGAACAGCATGGACCCTGCGTTGCCCTTGATGTCGTAGCCCGAAGGCACCGATCCGTCCTCGTGGGCAAACACCGAGCCGGCTCCGTACGGGCTCTCTACCACCTCCGGCTCCGAGGGCTCGGTGGGCTCCACGTCGCCGTCAGCCGGAGCCTGGTCTTCGGCGTCGAGAGAGATGGGCTCATGCTCGATGTCGCTAGCCTCGGTCCGATCAGCATCGTAGGAGTCGCCGTCTACGTCGGCTTCCCGGTCCTGATGAGCCTCCGTCTCCCGGTCTTCCGGGGTTCCGGCGTCGTGGTCGTGGTGGGTGTCGTCACGGTCTGCCGGGGCCGTTTCGTGGTCGTCGCTGGTCGTGGTCGGGAAGTCTTCGGCGTCGACCATGGCGACCGGGGGCTCAGGGCGGTCCGGGTCCTCTCCACGCTCGACGGAGCCGTGCCCTTCGCCTTCGTGCCGATCGCCTTCGCGCTCGGGCTCAACTGCCGGGGTTGCGTAGGTGTCGGCGTCCCGGTCCTGACGAGCCTCCGTCTCCCGGTCTTCCGGAGTTCCGGCGTCGTGGTCGTGGTGGGTGTCCTCACGGTCTGCCGGGGCCGCTTCGTGGTCGTCGCTGGTCGTGGTCGGGAAGTCTTCGGCGTCGACCATGGCGACCTGGGGCTCAGGGCCGTCCAGCTCCTCTCCACGCTCCTCGGAGCCGTGCCAATCGCCTTCGTGCCGATCGCCTTCGTGCCGATCGCCTTCGTGCTCGGTCACGCCATCGTGCTCGGCCTCAACTGCCGGGGTTGCGTAGGTGTCGGCGTCGTGGTCCGTGCGGTGGTCCTGCTGAAGTGCCTCGTCGTCGTGGGTGTCCTCACGGTCTGACGGGGCCGCTTCGTGGTTGTCGCTGGTCGTGGTCGGGAAGTCACCGGCGTCGACCATGGCGACGTCCACTCCAGCGTCGTCGTGGGTCTGAACCGCGTCTTCGTCCGCCTCGGGCTCCTGGGGCCCGGGATGCTCGTCGACGGATCCGTGCAGGTCTTCGGCGAACCCCGCCGATGCCGCGTCTTCGGGCACATCGTCGCCCTCATGCTCGCGCTCGACCGCGTCTGCGGGCATGTCGTAGGGAGTCTCTTCGTCGACAGGGCTGTATGCCTCAGCCTCGAGCGCCTGCTCGTTCTCCAGGTCGAGCATCTCGTCGTGAACGCCCGTGCCGGGGCTGCCTGCACCGAGGTCGTGTGACTCTGCGGAGTCCTCACCGACCGGCTCTAGCGTCTCCTCGGGCGGTGCGTCGGCGTAGGTGGTCTCGGAGGCGAAGTCTTCAGTGAGCGGCTCGCCGTAGGACATCTGGTCGCGGTCGCCGTTGTGGACCTGCGAGACCGGCTCGGCCTGTTCCCCGTGGTCGGTCGAGGTGTCGAGGTCGTGCTGGTCGAACGGCACGGCGTCGGACTCCTGGTGCTGATCGGCAGGAACGATCGGCTCTTCCTCAACGATCGGCACGTCGGCACCGGTGGCCGTGTCCTGACGGGCGCCTTCAGCGTCGGCGGCGTCGGCCTCGTCCCACATCTCGTCTTCTGAGACTCGGTCGTCGTGCGACTCGCCGTAGGCGTCGGTGGACGGTCCTTCGTCGGTGCGTGCGTCGGCCTCCTGGTCGTACAGGGTCGGCCCCGGGGTGACGCCGGCGTCACCTGCCGCGACATGCTCGCCTCCAGCGTCATAGCTCGAGACACCGTCTTCGCTCGCTGCGACGTGGGATGCGTCGTGCTCGTTCTCGGGGGATCGGTCCTGGCCTGCAGCGGGCTTGCGCATCAGCATCCAGATACCGACCGCGATCAGCAGCACCAGCAGGATGATCAGCAACCATTGCGTTGTCGTCATGTCGCTATCCGTTCTTCATCGATCACGCGGCACGGAGCCGCGAATGGAGGGAGCACTGCGTGCCCCTGTGACTGCCACCGTAGTGCGACTTGGGTTGAGCGGCCATCGCGCCACGAGGTGGGTGGGAGAATGGCCGACGGCCGCCCTGGGGCGTGCGCCCAGTCACTCCAGCAGAGAAGGCAGTCGAGGTCCGCGATGAGCGATCAGCAACCCCCGGATCCGGTGGGTGTGGGGCCCTGGCAGGGAGCCTGGCCCGACAATGCGGGTGCGCTCCCGCAGCACCTGGACCCGGTCCTGATGGCCGATGGCGACCGGCGCAACGTGCTGGACCGATACCGGTACTGGAGCCACGAGGCGATCGTGGCGGACCTGGATACCCGGCGCCACGAGGTGCACATCGCCGTAGAGAATTGGGGTCACGACTTCAACATCGGCTCGGTCATCCGGACCGCGAACGCCTTCAACGTCGCCGCGTTCCACATCGTCGGCAAACGCCGGTGGAACCGGCGCGGGGCGATGGTCACCGACCGTTACCAGCATGAGCATCACCACCCGACGGTGGCGGACCTCGTCTCGTGGGGGGACGGGATACCTTTGATCGCGATGGAGAACACTGCGGGAGCGGTGCCGTTGGAGACGGCGACCCTGCCCCAGCGGTGTGTGCTGCTCTTCGGGCAGGAAGGCCCAGGGCTCACCCCTGAGGCGTTGCGGGCAGCGGACCAGGTCCTGGCCATCTCACAGTTCGGCTCCACGCGCTCCATCAATGCCGGCGCGGCGGCGGCTATCGCGATGCACGCCTGGATCCGCCAGCACGTCTACCACCAGAGCGTTCGCTGACCCGAGGCTCGGACGGAACCGACGCTCGGGCCAGCGTGCTCGATCTGTGGTGGCTCAGCGCCCCGAGACGGTGGAGGCCAGGTTGGACAACGAGTCCTCGAGCTGCTCTTCGGTCACCAAGGGGAAGGTGACCTTCTCGAGGATGTCCTTGTCGGTCACCGCGGACCAGTCGTAGGTGAGGCTGACGTCCGTGGCGTCCGGACCATTGGGCGTGAGCTCCCAGACCCACTGCCACCCGGGAGGCGTCGTCCCTGCGGGTGCGGTCTTCCACGCCAGCAGCTTGCCGGAGTCGTAGCCCACGACGTGGTTATCCGTCTGGTAGTCGCCACCCATGTGGTCGCCGGTCATGTTCATCGTGAAGACCTGGCCGGTGCCGGTGATGCGGTCCGACTTCTCATCCGCGATGACGAATCCGGATCCGTCGATAGCGCTGTGGTGCTCGGGGTTGGACAGCACCTCGAAGACGGCGGTGTTCGAGACGTCGATGGTGCGGGAGACGCTGATCTTCTTCTCGTCGCTCACGTGTTCCTCCAGTGTGTTGAGCCGTGGATTCGGCAGATCTTCCACCGTAGAGGACGAGCCTGCAGGGCGCCTGAGCAGGTCCGTCTCGGCCGACCCCGACGCTGCAACGACCGGTCAGGCCACAGGGGTCAGCGCGACCTCGGTCGTCTTGCGCGAGCCCGCCGTGCGCTGCAGCCGGCGTCCCCCTGTGAACGTCAGCACGACACAGAAGACGAAGGCGCCGGTCAGCACGATCATCGTGCCGGAGGGGACGTCCAGGTGGTAGCTCAGGTTCATCCCAACGAAACCGGACGCGGCCCCGATCAGGCTCGAAGCCCACAACATCGTGGAGAAGCGGCTGGTCAGCATGCGGGCGACCACGGCTGGTATGACCAGGGTCGCGGCCACCAAGGTCACCCCGATGACGGTCAGCGTGGCCAGGATGGCCAACGACAGGACCAGCATCAGCAGGGCATCCGTGCGGGCCACCTTGACTCCACTCACGTCGGCGACCTCGGGGTCGAACGTGGCGAACAGCAGCGCCCGGTAGTTCAGGAAGATCACGGCGACCGTGAAGAGGCTGATCGCGCTCAAAGCCCACACGTCACCGGCTGAGACCCCGATGATGCTGCCGAAGAGCGCGGCGTCGAAGCTCGGCCCCTTACTGCCGTAGTAGGTCAGCAGAGCCACCCCCAATGCGAACGATGACGTGGTGATCACGCCGATGGCAGCGTCGGCTCCGATACGACGACTGCGAGTGACTTTGTTGATGGCCAGTGCCGAGGCCAAACCCCATACCCCGGCCCCCAGGTAGTAATTGATGCTGATGACGGAGCTGGCAGCGAAGCCGCCGAAGATGGCATGGGAGAGACCGTGGCCGATATAGCTCATGCCCCTCAAGGTGATGTAGACACCGATCAGCCCGCACAACGCGCCGGCCAGGGTGGCCACGAAGAGGCCCTTGGTGAAGAAGGTGTAGGCGAAGGGAGCGAGCAGAGTTTCCACTAGGCGCTGGCCCGCTTGGCGGTGTCGGAATGGGCCACAGGCTGCGGCCGGTCGAGCACGACCGGCATACCGAGGTGTTGGAGCACTTCGACGGGGGCGCCGAACGTCGCCTCCATGACCGGACCGTTGATGACCTCGTGAGGGGTGCCCTGGGCGATGATGCTGGTCTGCAGAGCGACGAGATGGGGCAGGTGAGCGGCGACTCCGTTGAGGTCGTGGGTGGTGAGCAGGATGGCCGTGCCCTCTGCGTTGAGCTCGCCGAGCAGGTGCAGCATGTCGTGACGGCTGGTGACGTCGACACCCGAGGTGGGCTCGTCCATCAGGAGGACCTTGGGGCGGCGCAACAGCGCTCGAGCGATGAACATGCGCTGCTGCTGACCCCCGGACAGCTCACGGATATGGCGCTTGGCGAGATGGCCGATACCCAGACGCTCGAGCACGCGGTCGACGTCGGCTCGTTCGGCGCGGGTCGTCCACGGCAGCAGCCGACCCGACCGAGCCATCAGCACACACTCGGTGACCGTGACCGGGAAGTTCCAGTTCACGGTCTCCAACTGGGGGACGTAGGCGACGGCCAGGTCGGGACGACGCACGATGGTTCCGGTATGCGGTGTGGCCGTGCCGAGGAGCAGACGCAGCAGAGTGGTCTTGCCCGACCCCGACGGCCCCACTACCCCGACGAACTCCTGCTCGCGGATAGCGAAGGTGATGTCCTCCAGCACAGTCTCCCGGTCGTAGCCGAACGTCACCCCGTCCAGCCGGATCAGGGGGCTGACCCCTGGGTCGATGGGACTCACTGGGGGTATTCCGCGCTGTCCTCCACGGTCGGAGTCAGATCGAGGTCGGCCAGCTCGGTGGCGGTCCCACCCAGCCCGTTGATCATCGTCACGTAGTCGTAGCGCATGAGCCCCGCCCAGGAGTGCTCCTGCTCGCCCGGCTCCCCGGGGAGGTCGTCGTCGCGCAGAGTGTCCTCGTAGCGGGCGCCCGTAGCCGCTCCGACCTCCTCCAGGACGTCGGAGGGAAAGACCTCCGAGCCGAAGATGACCGGGACCTCCTCGGTGTTGACCTGGTCGATCAACGCGGCAACCTCCCGCGGGGTGGGGTCTTCGAAGTTCTGCGGCTGGATGGCGCCGATGACGGTCCAGCCGTAAGTCTTCGCGAAGTAGGCGTAGGCATCGTGGTACGTCAGCAGTTCTTTGTTGCCCTCAGGGATGGTGTCCTGATCGGTTTCCAGTGCATCAGAGAGTTGAGTGGCCTGAGTCTCGAAGTCGGCGAAGTTGGCTTCGTAGGTCTCGGCGCCCTCGGGGTCGGCCTCACTGAGCGTGTCTCGGATGACCTCGGCGTACTGGATCGCGTAGGTGGGGTCCGTCCACAGGTGTGGGTTCGGTTTGCCGTCCTCCTCGGGGAAGGAGAAGTCGTATATGTAGTCCTCTTCGGGAAGCACTTCGGTGCCGACCTCGACCAACGTCGCGCCCTCCGCCATGTTGGCCTCGGCCAGGTCCTTGGTGGGTTCCTCGAGCTTGAGGCCGTTGATGAAGACGAGATCGGCCTCGGACAGCACGGCGGCCGCACTGGGTGGCGGGTCGAAGGTGTGGGAGTTGGTGCCCTCGGGCACGAGGCCTGTGATGTCGGCCCGCTCGCCTGCGATGCTGGCGGCAATAGAGGTGATCGGAGCCACGGTGGTGACGACGGTCAGTCCGCCATCACCTTCGGCGGCGTCCGGCTCGGACTCGCTATCGGACTGCGAGCAGGCGCTGAGAGCGAGCAGCGCCCCGACTGCGACGGCGGTCGAGCGGACAGTGGGGCGGACTCGGGTCATCATACCGGGATCGTACGCAGAAAAGCGGTCTATTGCGAACGATTTGCAATAACTCAAGCCGTCCGGACATGGTGCTCCCCGCGTGCCCATGTGAAAACATGTCCTGGACTGTCATGACGCGTTTCGGCCGGACCCGGAGCGTCGCCGCTCAACGAGGAGGATTCATGCCCATCGCAACGCCTGAGGTCTATGCCGACATGCTGGACCGCGCCAAGGCCGGTTCGTTCGCCTACCCGGCGATCAACGTCACCTCGAGCCAGACCCTCAACGCAGCGATCCGCGGTTTTGCCGAGGCAGGCAGCGACGGCATCGTCCAGGTCTCCACGGGTGGAGCGGACTACCTGTCCGGTTCGACGATCAAGAACATGGTGAGTGGGTCCCTGGCGCTCGCGGCCTACGCCCACGAGGTGGCCAAGAGCTACGACGTGAACATCGCCCTGCACACCGACCACTGCCCCAAGGACAAGCTCGACGACTTCGTGCGTCCGCTGATCGCAGCGTCAGCTGAACGGGTCAAGAACGGCGGGTTGCCCTACTTCCAGTCACACATGTGGGACGGGTCGGCAGTGCCACTGGACGAGAACCTCGAGATCGCCCAAGAACTGCTGGCGAAGTGTGCTGAGGCGAAGATCATCCTCGAGGTGGAGATCGGAGTGGTCGGTGGCGAAGAGGACGGCGTCGACAACGAGATCAACGACAAGCTCTACACCTCCGAAGAGGACGCGATCGAGACGATCAAAGCCCTCGGGGACGGTGCCAAGGGCCGTTACATGGCTGCCCTGACCTTCGGCAACGTCCACGGCGTCTACAAGCCGGGCAACGTCACGCTCCGTCCGGAAATCCTGAAGAAGGCTCAGGAGGCTGCCTCGCGGGAGCTCGGGTTGAGCGAGGACTCGCGACCCTTCGACCTGGTCTTCCACGGCGGATCGGGCTCGACCGAGCAAGAGATCTCGGACGCAGTGGACTACGGCGTGATCAAGATGAACGTCGACACCGACACGCAGTACGCGTTCACCCGTCCGGTGGCCGGCTTCATGCTGGGCAACTACGACTCGGTGCTCAAGATCGACGGAGAGGTCGGCAACAAGAAGTTCTACGACCCCCGTAACTGGGGTCGTGAGGCCGAAGGCAACATGGCAGCGCGGGTGGCGACGGCTTGTCAGAACCTACGCTCGGCCGGCACCCACCAGTGAGCGAGAATCTGCTCGGCATACCCAGCACGTATCTACCGCCGGACCCGTCCGCTGCCGCGTTGGACGACGGGGTCGACCCCCGTCAGGTCGCGGTCGGCCATCCGACGTCGTCGTTGGCCTGGGCGGTGCTGGCCGAAGGTGCCTTGGCCGATGACCTGGACGTGGAGGCCTACGCCTTTGCCCGGACCGGCTACCACCGTGGCCTGGATGCCCTGCGTAAGTCGGGATGGCGCGGGCAGGGCCCGGTGCCGTGGACCCACGAGCCGAACCAGGGCTTCCTTCGTGCTCTGGCCGCGTTGGCCAAAGCGGCCGACCGGATCGGCGAGGACGACGAGCACCGACGTTGCGCCGACTTCTTGCGTGACTCCTCCGCTGACGCAGCGCGCGCACTCGACCTGTAGGTGATCTGTTCATGCCAGGAATAGTGCTCGTCGGTGCCCAGTGGGGCGACGAAGGCAAAGGTAAGGCCACAGATCTGCTCGGCAGCCGGGTGGACTACGTGGTGAAGTTCAACGGGGGCAACAACGCTGGTCACACCGTGGTGATCGGCGACGAGAAGTACGCATTGCACCTGCTCCCCAGTGGCATCCTCACGTCCACTGTTGTCCCGGTGATCGGCAACGGCGTCGTGATCGACCTGTCGGTGCTGATCGAGGAGCTGGACGGGCTCGAGGCTCGCGGAGTGGACACGTCCGCACTGATGATCAGCGCGAACGCCCACATCATCCCGCCGTACAACCGCATGTTGGACAAGGTCGCCGAGCGCTTCCTGGGCTCGCGCAAGCTGGGCACGACAGGGCGTGGAATCGGCCCGACGTATGCCGACAAGATGAACCGGGTCGGCATCCGGGTGCAGGATCTGTACGACGAGTCGATCCTGCGCCAGAAGGTCGAGGCTGCGCTGGAGATCAAGAACCAGGTGCTGCTGAAGGTGTACAACCGGCGGGCCGTCGAGGTCCAGGAAGTCCTCGACGAGCTATTGCGCTACGCGGATCGCTTGCGCCCCATGGTCTTCGACACCGCTTTGGTGTTGAACGACGCGCTGGACGAGGGCAAGACCGTCCTCTTCGAGGCAGGTCAGGCGACGCTGTTGGATGTCGACCACGGGACGTATCCGTTTGTGACGTCCTCCAACGCCATCTCGGCCGGGGCGTGCACAGGGTCCGGAGTCGCTCCCACCCGCATCGACCGCGTCATAGCGATCCTGAAGGCCTACTCGACCCGCGTCGGCGAAGGTCCCTTCCCCACCGAGCTGCACGACGAGCACGGTGAGTTCCTGCGGAAGACGGGGGCCGAGTTCGGCACCACGACCGGACGCCCGCGCCGTTGTGGATGGGTCGACGCTGTGGTCGGCCGGTACGCCCAGCGGATCAACGGGGTGACGGACTTCGTCGTCACCAAGCTCGACGTGCTGACCGGGCTCGACACCATTCCTATCTGCGTGGCCTACGACGTCCTGGGCACCCGGCACGACGAGATGCCGGTCAACCAGTCCGACTTCCACCATGCCGTCCCGATCTACGAAGAGATGCCAGGCTGGACCGAGGACATCTCAGGCTGCCGCGAGTTCGAAGACCTGCCGCAGGCTGCGCAGGACTACATCGTCCGGCTCTCGGAGCTGATCGGCGCCCGCGTCTCTGCGATCGGTGTCGGACCGGGGCGCGACGAGACCATCCGATGCCACGACCTCCTGGAGCCGACGGTCATGGGGCATGCCTGAGAGGGAGTGAGTGCGCGGTCTCAGTCGCGCAACGCCCGACTGATCACACCGACGTGCGAGCCACGCAGCTCCTCGAGGGGGATGGAGAAGAGTCCATCCACGGCAAGGTTGTCACCACCGGAGCGTCCGATACGCAGGGCTGACTGCTCGTGCTGGGAGCACAGCGCCTCCAGAGCCGGCGCGTCATGGTCACTGACGCTGACCAACGCCCGGGCACCGGACTCACTGAACAACGCGGTGAACCCATCGACACCATCGCGTCCTGTCAGCGCGTCCACAGAGGCGACGACGCCCACGCCGTAACGCAGCACCGCATCAGCCAGGGATACCGCCAGCCCGCCTTCGGACAGATCGTGGGCCGAATGCAGGAGCCCTCCTGCGGTGGCGGCCAACAGTACGTCGGCTAGGGTGCGCTCGGCCGCGAGATCGACCGACGGAGGCACGCCGCCGAGATGCTGGTGCGCGACCTGGGCCCACAACGATCCGTCGAGCTCGTCCCGAGTCGTCCCCAGCAGGTAGACGGCTTTGCCTTCCCCGTCCCAACCGCTGCGGTTGCGGTCTGCGACGTCCTCGATCACCCCGAGGACCGCTACCAACGGGGTGGGGTGGATCGGGGTGGCGCCGGTCTGGTTGTAGAAGGAGACGTTGCCCCCGGTGACCGGGATGCCGAGTTCGACGCAGCCGTCAGCGAGGCCGGTGACCGCTTGCTCGAACTGCCACATCACCCCGGGGTCCTCCGGGGAACCGAAGTTCAGACAGTCGGAGACCGCGACCGGACGGCCCCCGGTGGTCGCCACGTTGCGATAGGACTCCGCAAGTGCCAGCTGGGCCCCGGCGTACGGATCCAGTTGGGCGAAGCGGCCATTGCAGTCGGTGGAGATGACCACTCCGCGGCCCGTGGTCTCGTCGACCCGCACGACCCCACCGTCATCGGGCATGGCCTGCGCGGTGTTTCCGCGCACGTAGCGGTCGTACTGCTGCGTGACCCACGTCGGATCGCAGCCGTTCGGTGATCCGAGAACGTCAAGCAAAGCCTGCCGCAGCTCCGGCCCTTCCTCGGGCGCCGAGAGGCCGAAGGAGGTGTCGGCAATCTGCGCGTCGAGGTAGGCAGGGCGTTCGATCGGGCGGTGGTAGACGGGACCGTCATGGGCCACCGATCGGGGTGGCACGTCGACAATGACGTCCTCTCCCCAGAAGACCTGCAGGTTGGTGCCATCGGTGACTTCGCCCAGCACGGTGGCTTCGACGTCCCACCGTGTGGAGATCGCCATGAACTCCTCGAGCTTGTCCGGCTCGACGACGGCCATCATCCGCTCCTGGGACTCCGACATCAGGATCTCTTCGGGCGACAGAGTGGAGTCCCGTAGCGGCACCCGGTCCAGATGCACCGACATTCCACCGTCACCGTTGGAGGCCAGCTCGCTCGTGGCACAGCTGAGTCCCGCCCCTCCCAGATCCTGGATACCGGCCACGACATGGGCGGCATACAGATCGAGACAGCATTCGATCAGCACCTTCTCGGCGAACGGGTCCCCGACCTGGACGGCGGGTCGTTTGGCGGGTCCCGTGGAGTCGAAGGTCTCCGAAGCCAGCACAGATACCCCACCGATGCCGTCCCCGCCTGTTTTGGCCCCGAACAGCACGACGAGGTTTCCGACGCCTTCGGCCGAGGCCAGGTGAATGTCCTCCACTCGCATCGAGCCCACGCACAAGGCGTTGACCAGTGGGTTTCCCTGGTAGCAGGGGTCGAACTCCAACTCGCCACCGATGTTCGGCAACCCGAGGCAGTTGCCGTACCCGCCGACCCCGGCCACGACTCCCGGCAGCACCCGAGCGGTGTCGGGGTGGTCCAAGGCTCCGAATCGCAACGCGTCCATCACGGCGATGGGCCGAGCGCCCATGCTCATGATGTCGCGCACGATGCCACCGACTCCGGTGGCGGCCCCCTGGTAGGGCTCGATGTAGCTGGGGTGATTGTGGCTCTCGACCTTGTAGGTCACGGCCCAACCGTCTCCGATGTCGACGACGCCGGCGTTTTCGCCGATGCCGACCAACAGGCTCTCCCGCATGGCGTCCGTGGTCTTCTCCCCGAACTGGCTCAGATGCACCTTGGACGATTTGTAGGAGCAGTGCTCGGACCACATGACGGAGTACATCGCCAGCTCGGCACTGGTCGGACGACGGCCGAGGATCTCCCGGATCCGGGCGTACTCGTCGGCCTTCAGCCCCAGGGCAGCCCATGGCTGCTCGACGTCGGGGGAGGCCGCGGCGGCACTCACCGTGTCAGGGGCGTAGGCGCCCGCATGCTCCCTGCTCATGCCGACACCAACGACGCGAGGACGGAGGAGAAGAACGGCAGACCGTCCATCGAGGGGCCGTAGCCGACTTCGACGCAGTGCTCGGGGTGCGGCATCAGGCCGACGACGTTGCCCCGGGCGTTGCTGATCCCGGCGATCTCGCGGCGCGATCCGTTGGGGTTCCCTCCCAGGTAGCGGGCCACGATGCGGCCTTCGCCCTCCAACGTGTCCAGGGTGTTCCCGTCCGCCATGAATCCCCCTTCACCGTTCTTGAGCACGACGGTGATCTGCTCCCCGGCGGCGAACTGGTTGGTCCAGGCGGTCTCGGTGCGTTCGATCCGTAAACGCTGGTCACGGCAGACGAACTGTTGGTGGTCGTTGCGCACCAGGGCGCCGGGCAGCAGGTGCGACTCGCACAGCACCTGGAAGCCGTTGCAGATGCCCAGCACCGGCATCCCACCCTGCGCGGCGGGGATCAAGGCTTCCATGACGGGCGAGAACCGGGCGATCGCGCCAGCCCGCAGGTAGTCGCCGTAGGAGAACCCGCCGGGCAGGACCACTGCATCGACTCCGCGCAGGTCATCGTCGCCGTGCCACAAAGCGACCGCCTCACCGCCGGCCAGGGTGATGGCCCTGTGGGCATCGTGGTCATCGAGCGACCCGGGGAAGGTCACGACCCCGATCTTCATGCCGGACCCGGACGAACGGAGATGATGTCTTCGATCACCGGGTTGCTCAGCAGCATGGATGCAGCCTGCTCGGCGGCGACGAGGTGGTCCTGTGTGACGTCCCCCTCGACTTCGAGGGTGAAGCGCTTGCCCTGCCGGACCTCGGTGAATCCCTGAACCCCCATCCGCGCCAGCGCACCCGCCACCGCTTGGCCCTGGGGGTCCAGAATTTCGTGCTTGGGCATGACATCGACGATGACAGTTCCCATCAGGGCCGCCACTCCTTGGTTACGGGGTGAAATCGCTCCGGGCGTGCGCTCACGCGAGCGTGAGATCAGGCATGAGTCTACGCAGGATCGGGGTCGAACTTGTTCCCCGTCAGCGCCTCGAAGGCCTCCACGTACCGCGCCCGCGTCGTGGCCACGACGTGCGGCGGCAGTGGCGATGGAGGTGCGTCGCCGTGCCGGTCCCAGCCACTCTCCGGGCCGGTCAACCAGTCGCGCAGGACCTGTTTGTCGTAGGAGGTCTGGGCCCGGCCCGGCTCCCACTCACTCGCTCTCCAGAAACGTGAGGAGTCGGGGGTCAACACCTCATCGGCCAGGATCAGTCGCACCTGATGCGGGTCGATGGCTCTCCAGTCGACGGAGCCATCCTCACGCATGGCATGGTCGGGACACTCCCGAGGATCGATGCCGAACTCGACCTTGGTGTCGGCGATGATGACCCCGCGCTCGCTGGCGATCTGGTTGCCGCGGATCAGGATGGCCAGGGTGAGGTCACGGGCCGTTGACGCCATTGCTGGCCCCAGCAGCGCCTCTACCTCGGCGTACGTCATCGGCTGGTCGTGCTCACCCATCGGCGCCTTGGTGCTGGGGGTGAAGATCGGCTCGGGCAGCGGTGACCCGTCGACCAACCCGTCCGGCAGCTCCACCCCGCTGACGCTGCCCGAGGTGTGGTACTCCGCCAGGCCGCCTCCGGTCAGGTAGGCCCGGGCGATGCACTCCACCGGGAGCATGGCCAAGCGGTGGACGTAGATGCCCCGGCCGTGCACCGCGGCCGGCACGTTCGTCGACTCGAGGTGGTTTGCGCACAGGTCGCCGAGCTGGTCCATCCACCACAGCGACAACTGCGTCAGCACCACCCCTTTGTCGGGCACGGGGGTGCTGAGCACGTGGTCGTAGGCCGAGATGCGGTCCGAGGCCACCAGGAGCATGAGCTGCTCGTGCGCCAAGCCGGTCTCCGGGTCCAGCGGCGCGTACAGCTCGCGAACCTTGCCGGCGTAGAGCGGGACGTGCCCATCGACCTGCATCGAGATGTATGCGGGGCCCGCTGCCTCGGCGGCGATGTCTTGGCGGTACTGCGATCCGGGTATGTCGATGCGCTGCGTGGCCTGGTAGGCACGCGAGCGTGCCTGAGCCAGGCTGTCGCCGAGCGCGACCACCGACAGCACCCGACCCGCGGAGGTCACCAGCGGAGCCGCTGGCGAGCTCGTCGGTCCGGACTCCTCCGATCGCGCGGTCCCGGCGTGCAGCACGTGCACCCCCTCGACCTGCTCCGCCTGCTCGATGCCGCTGATGGCGGCACCCGTCCTCGGTGCCTGGGGGTAGCCGGACGCGGCCATCACGACGGTGACCGCGCAGTCCTCGCGCCAGGCCAGGGGAGGCTGCTGCGCGAGCTGCCCGGTGGCGGCCGCCATGAGCACCGTGCCCAGGGGGGTCTTCAAGCGAGCAAGCACCGACTGGGTCTCCGGGTCGCCGAAGCGAGCGTTGAACTCCACGACCCGGGGGCCTGCGGAGGTGAGGGCCAACCCGACGTACAGCACTCCCGCGAAGGGAGTGCCCCGGCGGTTCATCTCCCGGACCGTGGGCCGAGCCACTCGCTCCAGGACGTCCTGGACCAGCCCCGGACTGTGCTCCTCGAGCCAGGGCAACGGACTGTAGGCACCCATGCCCCCGGTATTGGGTCCTTGGTCGTCGTCGAGAAGTCGCTTGAAGTCCTGTGCCGGCTCCATCGCTCGCACCTCGGTGCCGTCGGTGAGGCAGAACAGCGACACTTCCGGCCCGTCGAGGAACTCCTCGACGACCACCGCAGCCCCCGGCGAGGCCAACGCGTTCAACCCGTGCGTCAGCGCCTCGTTGAAGTCCACGGTGACCACGACGCCTTTGCCGCCGGCCAGTCCATCGTCCTTGACGACGTACGGCGGGACCGTCGCGTCGAGGGCGTCGCTGATCTGCTCAGGGGTGGTGCACACCATGGCTCGGGCGGTGGGCACGTCGGCCGCGGCCATGACTTCCTTGGCAAAGGCTTTGCTGCCTTCGAGGCGCGCGGCTGCCGCGCTGGGGCCGAAGCACGCGAATCCGGCCGCCCGGACGGCGTCGGCCACTCCAGCCACCAGCGGAGCCTCGGGGCCGATGATGACCAGGTCGATGGCGTGCTCGGTCGCTGCCTGGACCACGACATCAGCCTGGGTGAGCGTGGAGACGTCGGGCAGGCATCGGACCACACCGCCCATCGCGGCGATCCCCGGGTTCCCCGGGGCGGCGAAGATCGCCGAAACGTCGGCGTCCTGGCTGAGTGAGTAGACGAGTGCGTGCTCACGAGCTCCGCTGCCGACGACGAGTGCCTTCACACTGCAACCCTAGCCATGGGCGGGAGTAAGGGTGTGGCTCTCCTGGAAGGCAGGGGGGGCATTCTCCCAGGAGAGCCACACATGGGGCAGGGTCTTCCGGTGAAGTGGGGGGACGCCACCGGCTGACTCGCACAATCCCCATACCGGTGCAAGCACCAGCCCTAATACTCTGCCACGTCGGACACAGATAACCAAGTCTCGGACGTATCTGGGCGCCACCTGTGAACGCGCTGATGCCCGCGGCCCCCGAACGGCAAAATGCGATCGATGTCGCTCCTGAAGACGGTGTCGGTAGCATGGATCCTTTGTGGCTCGGCGAGCTGAACAGCGCTCGGTGACCAGAGAGCCACGCAGATGCGGAAGGATTGAATGCGGGTGAGCGCACAAACGCGCGACGTGGTCGCGTCCGAGATCGCCGGTGAGCAACAGCACGTCGACCTGGTCTACCGCGAGCTGGCCAAAGCCGGCGTCCGCGTGGAGCTGCTGCACGCCGAAGGCCTGGCTCGTGGTCGCACCGAACGCGCAGGCACCGGGGAGCCGCGCGAGGAGGAGATGACCGGTCTCTTCGAGCGTGACGCGTTGGTCTTCGCAGCCAACAAGCGTCGGACCACCCTGCAGGACCAGCACGAGGGTTTGGTCTTCGGGCGCCTGGATCTGGGATCGGCACAGGATGAGGTGGCGACGCGTGAGATCCGCTACGTGGGGCGCCTCGGGGTGCGGGACGACGACTACGAGCCGCTGGTCATCGACTGGCGCGCTCCAGCCGCTGCCCCCTTCTACCGCGCAACCCCGGTGCAGCCCCACAACGTCATTCGACGTCGGGTGCTGCGCTGTCGCGGAGTGGACGTGGTGGGAGTCGAGGACGACCTGATGGTGCCCGACGCCCCGCAGGACATCGTGGTCGTCGGTGACGGTGCCCTGATCGCCGCTCTGTCGCGTAGCCGCGGCGAGCGGATGCGCGACATCGTGGCCACCATCCAGCAGCACCAGGACGAGGCCATTCGTGCGCCGGCGCGCGGAGTCACCGAGATCACCGGCGGGCCGGGGACCGGCAAGACGGTCGTGGCCCTGCACCGTGCCGCCTATCTCCTGTATGCCGACCGTCGCCGGTTCGAGGCGGGCGGGGTGCTCGTCGTAGGACCCTCGTCCGGTTACACGGCCTACATCGAGCGGGTCCTGCCCTCCCTGGGTGAGGACAGCGTCACGTTGCGCTCCCTCGGCGACGTGGTGGGGGGCATCACCGCGGCGCGCTTGGACCCTCCCGAGGTCGCGGCCATCAAGGGTTCGCTGCGGATGCGGTCGGTGATGACTCGGTTGAGCCGTGAGCCGATTCCCGGAGGTCCGGTGCAGCTGCGCTGCTTCGTCGCCGGGCAGGCGATCCGCCTGGACGCACCGCTGCTGGAGCGAGCACGGCGGCAGGTCCTGCGGCGTCATCATCGCAACACCGCCTACGAGGCTGCGGTAACCGCCCTCGGCGAGCTGGCGTGGGCTCAGGTCGGTAGCCCCGAGCTGGACCGTGGGGCGTTCCTGGACAAGTTTGCGGATAGCCGAGACGTGGAGGCCTTCGCCGCCGCCTGGTGGCGCCCCGTGGACGCCCGTGAGGCGTTGCGCTGGCTGGTCGACGAGGAGGTAGCTGCTCGGGTCGGTGGAGGCGAGCTGAGTCCGGCTGAGGTGATGGCGGTGGCCGACTCCATGCGCCTGGCCGAGTCGAGCGGCGCGTGGAGCGTCGGCGACGTCGCTTTGATCGACGATCTCGCCGAGAAGCTGGGCCCCATCGTGGATGCCGCTCCGGTGGAGCGGGAGTTCTACGAGATCGAGGAGCTCGACGACGTCTCCCAGCACAGCGTCTCCGCCCAGCGGATCGACCGGTCGCGTGACGCCGGTGACTCGGGTGGTGGCAACGGCACGGCATACCCACGGGTGTCCCGTGACCCGCTGCGTCAGCTGATGTCGGGCACGCTGACCCCCGCCGATGAGTTCGCTCACGTGCTGGTCGACGAAGCCCAGGACGTCTCCCCGATGCAGTGGAGGATGCTCGCGCGTCGCGGCCGATGGGCGTCGTGGACCGTGGTCGGCGACAACGCGCAGGCTTCCTGGTCCGATTTGGAGGAGTCCGCTCGGGCCCGCGAGGACGCCTTCGGGCGCGCCCCGCGACGCTCTTTCCATATGGACACCAACTACCGCAACGCGCGTGAGATCTTCGACGTCGCCGAGACCATGATCCGAGAGCACGTGCCGGACGCTGATATTCCGAACGCCGTGCGGGAGACAGGGCATCAACCCACCGACCGAACGGTCTCTGCGGATCAGGTCGCCGCCGAGTTGCAGGCAGCACTCGCCGAGGCCCTGCAGCAGGTGGACGGCGCCGTCGCGGTGATCGCCCCGGTGCGGTGGCAGCCGGTGGCCGAACAGGTGGCGGCAGAGCTTCCGCCGCGAGTCGTGGTCGTTGATCCACTGGGCTCCAAGGGGTTGGAGTACGACGCCACGGTCGTGCTCGACCCCGACGAGATCGTTCGGGAGTCACCGGGGGGAGCGCGGGTGTTGTACGTCGTGCTGACGCGCGCCGCGCACCGGATGACAGTGCTGCGCCCGGTCTGAGCGCCGGGCCTGCTGAGGCTGGGGATGGTCCGACCCGAGCGTCAGCGCGTCGGGCTAGGGTCGCGGTGTGAGCACCGCCCTGTATCGCCGTTACCGCCCGGAGACCTTCGCCGACGTGATCGGGCAGGAGCACGTGACCGAGCCGTTGATGCAGGCGCTGCGCAGCGAGCGCGTCAACCACGCCTACCTCTTCAGCGGCCCGCGAGGCTGCGGCAAGACCACCAGCGCCCGGATCCTGGCGCGTTGCCTGAACTGTGAGCAAGGGCCGACGTCCGAGCCGTGCGGGGTGTGCGACTCATGTGTCGCGTTGGCTCGCGGAGGAAGCGGCACGATCGACGTGGTCGAGATCGATGCCGCGAGCCACGGCGGGGTGGACGACGCAAGAGAGCTGCGCGAGCGAGCCGCCTTCGGTCCGGCCCAGTCGCGGTACAAGGTCTACATCATCGACGAGGCTCACATGGTCACACCGCACGGCTTCAACGCCCTACTCAAGGTGGTCGAAGAGCCCCCGGAGCATGTGAAGTTCATCTTCGCGACCACGGAGCCGGAGAAGGTGCTGTCGACGATCCGGTCCCGCACCCACCACTACCCCTTCCATCTCGTCCCGCCCCAGCGCTTGACGGCATACCTGGAGCAGGTGTGCCAGAGCGAAGGGGTCGACATCGAGCCGGGGGTGCTGTCGTTCGTGACCCGGGCGGGCGGTGGCTCGGTGCGTGACTCGCTGTCGGTGTTGGATCAGCTGATCTCGGGGGCGGGCGAGGTCGGTCTGACCTACGAGGGGACGGCCGCGCTGTTGGGCTTCACCGACACCGAGCTGCTCGACGCCGTCGTGGTGGCGGTGGGAGCCGGTGACGCCGCGAGTGTCTTCACGCACGTGGACAAGGTGATGGAGTCGGGGCACGACCCGAGGCGGTTCGTGGAGGATCTCTTGGAGCGCTATCGGGATCTCATCGTGCTGCTCGCCGTGGGGGACCGAGCGGGCGGGTTGCTGCCGGGAGCACCGCAAGACCAGATCGAGCGTATGCAGCACCAGGCCCAGTCCCACGGAGCCGCAGCGCTGACCCGATGTGCCGATGTGGTGAGCCATGGGTTGGCCGAGATGACCGGCGCGGTGTCCTACCGCTTGCTGTTGGAGCTGATCTGCGCTCGGTTGCTCCTGCCCGGAGCCGCCGGTGAGCAGGGATACGGCGCGAGGCTGGATCGCATCGAGCGTCGACTCACCGTAGCCAACCAACCGCCAGCGGCAGGTGCAGCACCCAGGACCACCTCGTCACCCCCTGCCGCTTCGTTCGCCCCGTCTGCCCGATCCGCCCCGTCTTCCCAGCCGGAGCCTCGCCCCAACCCCTCTCCGCCTTCGCGCGACGTTCCCCCGGAGCCTGACGAGGCAGCCTCCAAGCCGCTGCGTGCCCCCTCCGAGCCTCCCCTGCAGGAACCGCCGGACGAGGATCTCGAGGGCGCGGACCCGGTCCGACCCGAGGTCCACCCGGTAGCGGAAGTTCCCAGCTCGGAGCGAGTAGAGGTGGCTCCCCGTGACTCGGCTCCCGGTGACTCCGCCCCCCGTGAGTCCGCTCCCCGTGAGTCCGCTCCCCTTGAGTCCGAGCAGTCGCATTCCGGCGCGGGGATGCTGGACACCGACGCCATCCGTCGCTCCTGGCCCGAGGTGCTCGACAAGGTCAAGTCGATGCGCCGAGTGACATGGAGCTTCGTCTCGGTGAACACCAAGATCGTCGACTTCGACGGGCGGAGGCTGTTGCTGCAGATCGGGACGGCAGGCCAAGCGGAGACGTTCCGTCGGGGCAACCACGCAGAGGTTGTCCGCCAGGCTCTGATCGAGGCCATCGGGGTCGACACCGTGGTCGAGAGCACGGTGTCGGGAGCCAACGAGGGAGGAGCGCCCGACCAACGGCGGCCACGCACCCGTAGCCAACCGGGCGCTACGCCGTCCGCCGCGGGTGAGAGTCGTGATGGCGCCCCGCCGCAGACGCGGCCCCCACGCGGCCAACGCACCTCCTCGGCTCCCTCCGGGGCCGAGGCGCGGTCCTGGTCGCAGTCGAGCGAGGCACCGGCCCCGTCGTGGGCCCAACCGGGTCCGGGGCAGGCACCACACGAGGCGCGCTCTACGCCCGGGGCCGAAGCCACCATGGGCGTATCGCCGGGTCGTACCGGGGGGGACATTCCGGCGCAAGACGACGACGACTTGGAGAACTCCACTACGGTGGGCCAGTCAGTGATCGAATCCGTTCTGGGCGGGAAGGTCATCGCTATCGACGACCCCACCCAGCGCTGAAAGGCTCCTCTCATTCTGTACAAGGCCCTGCACGTCACGATCCGGCCGGCCGCTCTCGCGCTATGGCGTCCGAACATCATCGGCGCGCAGAACGTGCCCGCGTCAGGACCGGTGATCCTGGCGAGCAACCACCTCTCGTTTGCTGACAGTGTGGCCATCCCGCTCGTCTCGCCCCGGCAGGTGGCCTTCCTGGCCAAGGCGGAGTACTTCACCGGCACGGGCCCCAAGGGGTGGGTGAGCCGCACCTGGTTCACCTCGATCGGCTCCATCCCGGTCAACCGTGACCATGCACGCTCCGCCCAGGAGTCCCTCGATGTGGCCCTGACGCATCTACGGGGCGGGGGGGTCTTCGGCATCTACCCCGAGGGCACACGGTCCCGCGACGGAAGCCTCTACCGTTTCCGCACCGGAGTGGCCTGGCTGGCGCTGCAGGCGAGCTGTCCCGTGGTGCCGGTGGCGGTCACCGGCACCGACACGTTGATGCCGGTCGGAGCGAAGCTACCTCGCGTTCGCAAGTTCACCGTCGAGTTCGGTCAGCCGCTGGACTTCACTGAGCGCTACGCGGATCTGCCGGCCGGCCGAGCTCGGCGCGAAGTGGCCGACGAGATCTATCAGGCGGTTCTGGCCATGAGCGGCCAGAACGAGGCTGGGGACTTCAACCAGCGGCAGGCCGACGTCACCTAGCACGCCAGCTGGTGCCGCGCTCGGGGTGGCGGTGAGTCTCACTCAGCCTGGCCGCATACAGTCGAGACCGTGTATGAAGGCGTCGTCCAGGACCTTATCGACGAGCTCGGGCGACTTCCCGGGATCGGCCCCAAGAGCGCGCAGCGGATCGCGTTCCATCTGTTGACGGCGGATCCACACGACGTGACCAACCTCGCCACGGCACTGACCCAGATCAAGGACCGGGTGCGGTTCTGCGACGTCTGTGGCAACGTGGCCGAGGACGAGCTGTGCCGCATCTGTCAGGACCCGCGGCGGGACGTGTCGCTGATCTGCGTGGTCGAGCAGTCCCAGGACGTGGCGGCGATCGAGCGCACTCGGGAGTTCGGGGGGAAGTACCACGTGTTGGGCGGGGCGATCAATCCGATGGGCGGGGTGGGGCCGGATGACCTGCGGATCAAGGAACTCCTGACCCGGTTGGCCGACGGCACGGTCGACGAGGTCATCATCGCCACGGACCCCAACCTCGAAGGTGAGGCGACCGCCACCTATCTCGCTCGGCTCCTGAAGTCCATCGAAGTGCGGGTCAGCCGGTTGGCGTCGGGATTGCCGGTCGGAGGTGACCTGGAGTACGCCGATGAGGTGACCCTCGGTCGGGCCTTCGAGGGTCGGCGGCTCATCGAGGCGTAGCTGAGGCTCGACGGGCCGGAGGGAGGGTGGTGGCCGCTCGTCGAGAGGTAGCCGTGGGCCGCGGTGTGCAGCACACTGGGAGCCATGAGCCAGCGCCGGCAGGACGTCCAGGGTGAGCCGCAGATCGATGCCGAGCTGCGGGCCATGGCACAAGACACGGCGGCTGAAGCTCGGACCTATCTCCTGGCGGTGCGGTCGATGGCCCAAGGGGGCGCCAGCGATACGGCTTTGCCGCTCATCCTGCTGGCGCTGTCACAGATCCAGGTCGCAGGGGCACGCCTCGGCGCGATGGTGGATATCGTGCCGCGGGAGCGTTTCGAGCCCGACGCGGGGCCTGACCTGGATCTGGACGCGATCCGGGAGGGTCTGGGGGTGCTGCTCACGGGGGTGGACGCCTACGCCGAGGTGGCTGATCCTGTCGTCTCCACCGAGGTGAGTCGGGGCGATATCTCCAACGACCTCACGGCGGTCGCCGCCGACCTGACTCACGGCCTACGCCACTTCGACGCCGGTGAGATCACCGAAGCCCTGTGGTGGTGGCAGTTCAGCTACCTGTCCTCCTGGGGCGAGCGTGCGGCCTCGGCACTGCGGGCCGTGCTGGCGCTGCTGAGCCACGTGCGTCTGGACATCGACGAGGAGGTAGCCATGGAAGCCGAGATGGCTGCCCTGCATACGGAGCCACAGGGCTTCTCCGACGGCGGAGATCCCACCCCCTGACCGATGCGCGCGCCCTTTGCGGCGGAGCGCTGTGCAACGGCGCGCTTATCGGTCAGTGGGCAGGCGGTCGGGGTGGCCTTCGGCAAGCTCGTTGGGAGAAGTGTCCGGGTCGATGGGAGCCCCGGAGCGGTAGGTGGCTCGTCCGAGGGTGTTGCTGGCCACCGACGACATGATGATGAACCCGGCGATGGCAACTAGGACCTTGATGAGGTCGACCCAGTCCATGCCGACCTCATTCACGTGGTTGAGGTATGCCGCCAGGACGATCGCCGGAAGCCCGAGACCGGTGGCCGGGCTCAGCACGTTGATCCGGCTGAGTGCGTCACCGACTCTGAGCATCGCGACGGCACTGACCAGCACGCACAGAGCCCCGCCGATGGCCAAGATACCGACGATAATCGTGAGCACGGAGTCCATCAGCGCCTTCCTCTGGTCAAGATCCGGGCCAGCGCCACCGTCGCCAAGATGCCGAACAGCGCGGACACTGAGGCCACGTCGAAGAGCACCGCGGTATCGCGCAGCATGGCGCTGACGATGAAGACCGCGATCGCGCAGAAGTAGATGAGGTCGCTGACGGCGGCCGCGGTGGCTTCATCGCGGGCGGTGGCCAGCCGGACCAGCCCGATCACGGCGGAGAGGGCCAGGATGATGATCGTGGCGACGACGATGAGGGTCATGACGCACGCTCCGGGGCGCTGCCTCGGGTGGCTCTGAGCAACTTCGACTCCATCACCTGAAGCTCTTCGAGAAGCTCCTCACGACTGCCGGAGTACATCGAGTGCACAAAGAGGCTGGCGGGCGCGTGGTCCAAGGCCGGTGCGATGCCGATGGTGATCGTGCCCGGGGTGATCGTGATCGACGATGCCATGACGGTGATCTCGGAGTCGGTGTCACAGCGCAGGGGGAACTCCACGATCATCGGGGTCGCGTTCTTACCGGGCGTGAAGGCGTCGATGGCGACCGTGGCCGTGCCGGTCACGACCTCCCAGGCGATGAAGCCGGCGTAGCGCAGGCTGGACAGGGGGTGGAACCTCATCCGAGCACCGCCTCGACGTAGGGCTGCAGGTTGAGCAGATCATCGGCGGCCCGCTGGGCGACCGGGATCAACACCCCCGCGGCGAAGAAGAAGACCAGCTGCAGACCCACCAGGAAGGCTCCTGGCGCGGCGACCGCCCAGCGCACCTTCAGGTCCTTCGGGAGCGGCACCCGCTTGGCCCGCCCTCCACGAGGGCTCTCCGGGCGGTAGTTCTCCATCCCCGGTCCCCAGAAGACACCGGACCATAGTCGCTGCATGGCGAACAGGGTCGCGACGGCAGCCAAGCAGATCACCGTGATGAACACCCACTGTTCCCAGCCTCCCGCATTGGCGGCGGCCTGCAGCAGGCCGATCTTGGCGAAGAAGCCGGTCGAGGGGGGCAGGCCGACGAGGGAGAGCAAGGCGAAGGCGTAGACGACAGCGATCCAGGGGTCCCGTCGCGCAAGTCCGGCCAGCCGTTCGTACCGGCCGCTGCCGTAGGTCTGCTCGATGGCACCCGAGGTCAGCAACAGCGCGGCCATGGTGACGATGTGGTGGACCATGTAGAAGATACCCGCAGCCAAGGCGAACTGGCTGAACAGGGCCAGACCCAACAGGATGTGGCCCACTCCGGCCACCATCTGCCAGGCCAGAGCGCGGCGCATGATGTGCTCACCGAAGGTGCTGTAGGCGCCGACCATGATGGTCAGGGCGACCGCGAAGGCGAGGATGGGCGCCCAGGGCGCCTCCCCACCGTACGTCGTGGAGTAGATCCGGTAGATCCCGTACAGAGCGACCTTGGTGTGCACGGCCGAGAAGAGCGCCATGATCCCAGCAGAGGTGGCCGGGTAGGTCCGCGGGAGCCAGCCGTGCACGGGAGCAACGCCGGCCTTGATGGCCAGCGCCAACAACACGATCGACACGGCGAACCCGACTTTGGGGTCATCCGCCGCTGCACCGACCAGCTCGGCCAGGTTGACCGTGCCCGCAGCGGCATAGACCAAGCCCACGCCAACCAACAGGATGGTGCTCGTCAGCAGATTGACGACGACGAAGAGGCGGCCGATGCCCAGGCGACGCCAGGTGCCGGTGATCGAGATCAAGGCGTAGGACGGCAAGAGCATGACCTCGACGAAGACGAAGAGGTTGAACAGGTCGCCCGTCAACAGGGCGCCGTTGACCCCCGCGGTGAGCATCAGCGCCAACGGAGGGAGGAATCGGAACCGATCCTCTCGCGTCTGGGTCAGGAAGGTCATCGTCACCGTGGTGGTGAGGGAGGTGACCGTGATCATCAGCGCGCTGAAGGTGTCGGAGACCAGCGGAATCGACACTCCGCCGGGGAAAGCACCGATGTTGTGGGCGATGACGGGCGTGCTGCGGTGTTCGAGCAGCAGCAGGATCCCGGCCAGCGTGATGAGGCCGGGGACACCGATCATCAGGGCGCGCTCGACCGCAGGTCGTCGGTAGACCACGAGCACGCCCGCCGCCAGGAGCGGCAGGACCACGAGAAGCGACAGCAGGGATGGGTTCATCGGTCGTGGAACTCCCCGGTATCAGGCATCCGCTTCGTGTCGTCGTTGTGCCCTATGACGGCGAGCGTGAGCATGAAGATCGTCACGGCCAAAGTGATGACGATGGCGGTCAGGACGAAAGCCTGGGGTAGCGGATCAGCCGCCACCTCGACCGCAGTGCGGTCCGCCAGCGGCTCCCCGCGGAACGAGCTGACCCCGGTCATGAGCAGGAGCAGGTTGGCGGCATGGCTGACCAAGGCGAGGCCGAAGATGATTCGCACCATGCCTCGCTGAAGCATGAGGTAGACACCGCCGGTGACCAGCACCCCGATCGTGATGGGAAGGATCATCGGGGTGTCCGCTCTCGAGGGGTTCGCCCGCCGTCGGTGCGTTCCCGGGGAGGCTTGCGACCGGAGGCGAGGAAGTTCGTGTTCCGACTGGGGCGGAAGGGGAGGCTTTCGTCGCCGGGGTGTTCGCCACGAACCGTCTCCATCGGACCGGGCACCTCACCCTCGACGCTCTGGTCAGCGCGCTCACGGGTGCCCTCGTCGGTGCCTTCGGCAGCACCCAACAGGTTGAAGGCGGCCATCACCAGCCCGAGGACGGCGGCATACACGCCGAGGTCGAAGATCATCGCCGAGGTCCACTTCTGCCCGAGGAACTCTCCGTGCAGAGGCTCCAGGAACGAGCCCTTGGCCACCAGGCCCCAGATCCCCGTGCCGAGGGCCAGTAGGATCCCGACCGCTATGAGGGTCACCGGAGCCTTGGGGTGGCCGACGGGGTGGTCACGGGAGGAGGCGAGGTAGATCAGGGCCACCACCGCGGAGCCGACCAGGGCCGCGATGAAGCCGCCACCAGGGGAGTTGTGTCCCCGCCAGAACAGGATGACCGAGATGACGACGAGCAGCGGAATGGTCAGCCTGATCAGCAGCTGCAGCGGGATGGCGTTACCCCAGGCTTCACGCATGGCCATGGATGCCGTCGAGCCGGGGGCGCGCAGCGGGATGTCCGCTTCGGGCACGTAGTTGTGGTCGGCACTGGGACCAGGGTCCAGGTAGCGATCGCGCACCGTGGACAGCACCGCGATCAGCGCCACTCCGGCCATACCCAGCACGGTCAGCTCGCCGAGGGTGTCCAGGGCACGGAACTCGACCAGGATCGTGTTGACGATGTTGTCCCCACCGCTCTCGATGGGGGCCTCGTTGAGGTAGAACTCCGCGACCGAGGGGCGCTCGCGCCGTCCGGTGAGCACCCACACGGCAACCCCGGCTGACACGCCGCTGACGATCGCCAGCGCTGCGGCTGCGGTGTTGCCGAACCGTGGACCTCGGCCGAAGCGCAGGGGCAACTTCTGCAACACCAGCATGATCATCAGCACCGTGAGCGCCTCGACCAGGAGCTGGGTCAGGCCGACGTCCGGCGCGCCGAGGGCGAAGATCTGCACCGTCACCGCGATGCCCACGGCGGACAGGCCCACCGTTGCGGCCAACCGGGAGTCCGACAGCGTCGCCCCGATCACGCCACCGATCACCACGATGAGCACCACGGCGTCGATCGGTTGGGTGAGTCCCGGCTGTTGGGGGGACAGTCCTGAGGACTGCCACACGGCGATGCTGCCACCGAGCAACACGGCGCTCAGCACGACGAGCTGGGCCGCCACGTGGCGCGTCGGATTGTTGGCCGCCACCAGCAGAGCCAGTTTTGTGCCGAAACGGCGGTGTCCCTTGATGATCCTGCCGAGCATCCAGGGGCCGTCCACGTTCAGCGAGTCATGCTCGATGAAGGCCCGCAACCGCGTGCGATTCATGATGATGACGATCCCGGCGACGATGATGAGGAAAGACAGCAGCAGCTCGAAGTTGAAGCCATGCCACAGCGCCAGGTGGACCTCGTGCTCCACCTCGCCTTCGGGCAGAGCGGCCTCGACCGCGTGCTGGATCGGAGTGTCCAGGATCCCGACGCCGAAGGCCAGCGGCAGACCGACGAAGATCGGCAGCGCCGCGGGGATCAGCAACGACGGGGAGGCCTCATGCACCTCGATGTCGGTGCGGGTGCCGTCCACGAACCCGCCGAAGACGATCTTGGCGCAGTAGGCGAAGGTCAGCACGGCACCGCCGGCGGCTCCGAAGAGGGCCAGCCACCCCACGAACTCAGGCCCGGGTGCCTCCTGCATCGAGACGAGGATCTCCTCTTTGGAGACGAACCCGAGCATGGGCGGGATCCCAGCCATCGAGGCACAGCCGAGCACGACCGCGGCGAAGGACCAGGGCATAGCGCGGTAGAGCTCGGGCAGACGGCGCATGTCACGGGTGTGGGCAGCGTGGTCGACGACGCCGACCATCATGAACAGACCCGACTTGAACAACGCGTGCGCGATCGTATGCAGCATCGCGGCTGCGATGGCTTCTTCGGTCCCGATACCGATCGTGGCCACGATGAGGCCCAGCTGGCTGACCGTGGAGTAGGCCATCAACTTCTTGAGGTCGGTCTTCTGCGCTGCGAACCAGGCCGCCATGGCACCGGTGAAGAGCCCGACGAAGATCAACGTGTAGTTCCAGAGAGGGGTCGCGTGGAAGGCGGGGCTGAAGCGCAGCAGGAGGAAGATGCCGGCCTTCACGACCGCGGCGGCGTGAAGGTAGGCGCTCACGGGGGTGGCGGCCGCCATGGCGTCGGGCAGCCAGACGTGGAAAGGGAACTGCGCGGACTTGGTGAAGGCGGCCGTCAGCACCAGCACGGCCATGGCGGTGGTGAAGCCTGCGTCCTCGGTCCACACCGGGTCGGCGAGGGCCTCGGTGACCGACGTGGTGCCGGTCCGGGCGATGATCGAGACCACGGCGGCCAGGAACGTCAGACCACCGACGAAGGTGATGGTGAGGGTCCGCAGAGAAGCCAACTCACCGCCATACCCGGATCGGGCGATCAGCAGGAACGAGGCGAGTGAGGTCAGCTCCCACGAGATGAAGAGCAGCACCATGTCGTCGGCCAGGACCAGGCCCACCATCGACAACGTGAAGGCACACATCGTCAGGTAGAAGCTGAGGTTGCGGCCGTCTTCGAGGTAGCGCGCCGAGTAGACGAACACCACCGCGCCGATCAGCAGGGCGATGAAGGTGAAGATGACCCCGATGCCGTCGGCCTGCAGTGCGAAGTTGACGTCCAGGGACTCGACCCACGAGACGGAGTACGTCGTCTCCTCGCCACGCATGGCGCGCGTCGCCGCGGGCAGGAACGCCGCTGCGGAGAGGAGATAGATGCCGGCCAAGGGGTAGCCGGCGTCCCGTCCCAGGTAACGCGTGCAGGGTGCCGCCGCCGCAACAGCGACGACGAGCAGCAGCATCGTGAAGAGCAGGCTCATCGAAGGGGCAGCCTTGCCCAGAGCTTGGCCATGACGGGCCGAGACTGCGGGGGGCTTGGCATGCGCCGGAGTCTAGCAACGACGCGGCCCCGTTTCGCTAGGTCAGGCAGGCCCGGAGATCGTTGCGGGGTGCTGATTCTCGACGCGCTGCGGCCCGCCGAGGCAGCGAGCGGGCAGCGAGGAAAGCGTCCATGAAAGCGACCTGGCCGAGGGGATATTAGCGTGGTGAGTGTTTTGTTGAGGTATTTCCGCTGCCCGACGTACTATCTCGCTACGAGGGCCGCGCGGGTTTCTCACGAGCTACACCATGAGGGGTATCCATGAATGCTGTTCAGTCGCGTTTCTTCGCCGTCACTGGTGTGGTGGCTTTGTGTTTATCCCCTGCCGTCGCACAAGCAAGCGTGACGTCCGCGGTGGCGGTGCAGGCGCAGGACGAGACCGAGGAAACGACGGGTCCTGGACAGGACGAGGCGCAGCAGACGGTCGCTCCAGGGGAGGACGAGGCGAAGGTCACCTCCCAGCCCGTGGTGGAGCCCGAGGGTGAGAGTGACGCCGATGACCCCTTCGAGGATGAGTTCGACGACGACTTCGAGATCCTGCCCGGTGACCCGAACTTCTGGGAGGGCGTGCTCACGGACGAGGGGTTCGTCAACGTCTCGTGCTCGTTCGAGTCGGTGAACACCACGATCTTCGAGCTGAACGAGGAGCCGCCCGCGGGGACCGGATGGTTGCTTTTAGTGGCCCTTGCCGACCTTGACGAGGAATACGGGATCTACGACATCTTCGACCAGCCTTACCCCGGTGAGGCCTTTTCGCTTTTGGACGAGAATGACGTCGAGCTGACCCTTTCGAGCATCGTGTTGTGCGCGGCAGACATCGAGGCCAGCGACGGCGACGCGGAGGCCATCGTCGATGACCTTGGTGGCAGCGGCGGAGAGGTCGTGCCCGCCGTGGCGACGCCAGGACCAGCCGTGGAGACCGATATGCCGGAGAGCAGTCAGGGGCCTGGACCCGCTGCCGCAGGCTTCGGCGCGGCCCTGTTGGCAGCGGCCGTCGTTGTGGGTCGGCGCTTGCACCACACGAGCTGAAGCGCTCGACCCCGTACGAGGAGGCCCCGTCACCCGGGTGGGTGACGGGGCCTCCTCGGCAGAAGATGTCGGGGTGACAGGATTTGAACCTGCGACCTCGTCGTCCCGAACGACGCGCGCTACCAAACTGCGCCACACCCCGTGGCTCGCACCCAACAGGTGCGCAGCGTCGGTCACGATATCCCACGGCTGACCTGGTCACCGAATCGGTGAGGACTTCACCTTCCGTCCGAGCGGCCCGCTCCTGCAGTCAGGGTTATCAGCGTCGCTTCGGGGCGGCAGGCCAGTCGGAAGGGCGAGTAGGGCGAGGCACCCAGGCCCGCCGAGACGTGGAGGTAGGCCGCGTCGCTGGGCATGACCTCGGGCGTGGCGGTCCCTTCGGCCTGCCCGGCCCCGGGCCACCATCGCGAGAGGCCCTTGGCCCGGCTGGTGTCGAGGTCGCAGTTGGTCACCAACGCGCCGTACCCCGGAAGGCACACCTGGCCCCCATGGGTGTGCCCGGCGATCAGAAGCTTCGCGCCGTCCGCGGCCATCGGATCGAGGACCCGCTGATAGGGGGCATGCAGGACTCCGATGGTCAGGTCGGCGTCGGCCGCCGCAGGGCCGGCCACGCGGCCGTAGTGGTCGTAACCGATATGGGGGTCGTTGACGCCCACGATCTCCAGATCCACGCCGGCCACGCCGAGGCGGAGCCGTTGGTGCATAGCACTGAGCCAGCCCGAACCCTCGAACCCATCGACGAGATCCTGGGTCGGCAGACGCTTGGGCGTCATGGCCTCACCGCGACGGTGACTCTGGGTGAAGTAGCCCAAGGGGTTCTTGACCGTGGCGGGGAAGTAGTCGTTGGAGCCCAACACGAAAACTCCGGGCCGGTCGAGCAGCCGCCCGTAGGCGTCGAGGACGGCAGGCACGGAGTCCACGTGGACCATGTTGTCGCCGGTGCTGACCACGAGGTCGGGCTCGAGGTCGGCCAACCCGCGCAACCAGTTCGCTCGGTAGGTCTGACGGGGGTGCAGGTGCAGGTCGGTGACGTGCAGTATGCGGACGGGGTCTGCGCCTCGGGGCAGCACCGGGACGGTGACCTTCCGTAGAGCGAAGGCCCGTGGCTCGACCAGCGTGCTGTAGCCGAGCACGCCCAGGCCCAGACCGCCCGTGACCGCAGTCAGCGCGGTGGCGGAACGGAGTAAGGGCACCGAACGAGCATGCCAGAAATATCTGTAGGTACGAGGCCCTGCGGGTGCGAGACTGCCGGGATGAGCGAGCAGACGTCCGGCTTGAAGGCGACCTTGCGCAGCGACCTGACGGATTCGATCCGGGCCAGGGACGCGGTGCGCTCCAGCACCCTGCGGATGGCGTTGACCGCCATCAGCAACGCGGAGGTGGCCGGTAAGGTCCACCGGGATCTCAGCGAGGACGAGGTCGTGGCGGTGGTGGCCAAAGAAGCCAAGAAGAGGCGCGAGGCATCCACTGCGTATGCCGAGGCGAGGCGCCCCGAACTGGCCGCGGCTGAGGACGCAGAGCTGGCCGTGCTCGGTGAGTATCTGCCTGCACAGCTCGACGACGCGGAGCTCGACGCCTTGACGGCTCAGGCCGTAGCGGACGTCGGGGCTACATCGATGGCCCAGATGGGCCACGTGATGAAACTCCTACAGCCGAAGGTCGGTAGCCGGGCCGAAGGTGGCCGGGTCGCCGCGGCTGTGAAGCGAGCGCTCGGCTAGCCGTCGTCCTGGTTGAGGTCGGCGAAGAACCCGCCTTCTCCGCTTCCGTCCCCGGAGTCGGCTTGGCCAGCGGAGTTACCGGGACCATTGGAGATGAAGACCTTCACCGGTGATCCGGCCTTCACCTGACGTCCTGCCCCCGGCACGGTGTAGAGCACCGTCCCTGGCGTTTGGGACGAGGCTGTCGGCTGACGCACGGCGGTCAGGCCCTCGCTGCCGAGGGTGGCGATGGCGTCCTCGACGTCGTCACCTCGGACGGAGGGCACCGGGACGTTCTCACCGTTCAGGATCTTGGAGGACGGCTCTTCGAACTCTTCTACCGAGTCCTCCTCGAGCGCGACCGTCATCATCTCTTTCCACATCGGAGCACCGAGCTTGGATCCGTACAGCTGACCCTCGATGAAGCGGTCTCCCAGCGTGATGTCGGCCAACCGCCCGGAGTACCTCTTGGTGCCCGAGGGGTCCCCGATCCACACGGCGGTCGAGAGCTGCGGGGTGTAGCCGGCGAACCACGTATGGACCGAACCGTCCGCCGTGCCCGTTTTGCCGCCCGCGGGTTGGCCACTGTCGAGCACCGCGCGGAAACCGGAGCCCTGGAGGTCGACCACCCCTTGCATCAGCTCCGCGACGCCGGCGGCGACGTCGGGTTCCACCACCTGCTCGCACTCGGCGACCTTCAACGGGACCTCCTCGCCGTTGGAGTCGGTGATCTTGGCCACCGGGACCGGCGGGCAGTACGTGCCACCGGAGGCGATCGTCGCGTAAGCGCTGGCCACCGTGAGCGGCGAGCCATCATCGGCTCCCAGGACGTAGGTGGGCGGGTTGTTGCGATCGCCGGCACCGTACTCGTCGCCATCGCCACTGTTCAGCCCCAGGCGGGCCATGGTGTCCCGGATCTCGCAGGTGCCCACCTGCGAAGCCAGCGTGGCGAAGGCGGTGTTGACGGACGACGCGGTGGCTTCACGCAGAGTGATGGTCGGCGTGAAGTTCGCGCCCTCGGCGTTGCGGACCGCCCAGTACGGCTCCCCGATAGTGCACTTCGGATCAAAGTCATCCCTGAAGAAGATGCCGGCCGGGCTGACGTTCCCGCTCGGTGACTGGGGGTTGCTGGGATTGTTGATCCAGACGTTGTTGGAGTCGACCTTGCCTGGTGAGCGCACCGAGAGGGTCGTCTCGACCGGCACACCCTCCTCGAGTGCGGTGACGAGGCTGAAGGCCTTAGCGATGGACCCGATCTGGAAACCGTCTCCGCCGCCGTAGCGCTTGTCGACGCTCCAGTTCAGTGACGTCTCGCTGATCAGGTCATCCGAGCCCTGGTTGGAGTAGTCGGAGGACTGTCCCAACGCCAAGACCTTGCCGGTGCCCGGCTCGACCATGGCGGCAGCGGACCCGAGCTCGTAGTTGTTACCCGGCGGCACCGACTCCGAAGTGACCTTGTGGATCTCGTCGTACAGATCCGGATCGAGGGTCGTCTCGATCGTGAACCCTCCGGTGTTGAGGGCACTGCGACGTTCGTCCTGGGTCGCCCCGAGGGTGTCGTTCTGCAGCAGCCAGTTGGTGACGTAGTCGCAGAAGTAGGGGTACTGACTGTTCAGACAGGTCTGCTGGCTGTCGGTGATATCGAGCTCGATATCGGAGTCGCGCGCCTCCTGCCACTCCTCCTCAGTCACCATGTCCTGGGCGTACATCTTGTCCAGCACCACGTTGCGCCGAGCCAAGGAGGACTTCGGGCTGTTCACCGGGTCGGTCACCGACGGGGCTCGCACGACCCCCGCCAGCGTGGCTGCCTGCTGCAGGTTCAGGTCTTTCGCCTTCACACCGAAGTAGTGGCGTGCGGCGGCTTCCACCCCATATGCGCGATCGCCGTAGTAGGCCAGGTTGAGGTAGCCCTCCAAGATCTGGTCCTTGTTGAGGCGCTCCTCCAGCGTCACTGCGTACTTCAGCTCACGCAGTTTGCGCACGTAGCCCTCCGTGCCGCTGCGAGCCAGCAGCGCCTGCTGGGCTTCGGCGTCACCCTCGCGCTCCGCCTGGGCAGCCAGCGTCAGCTTCACGTACTGCTGGGTGAGCGTGGACCCACCCTGCGTGTCTTCCGTTGTCGCGTTGGTGACGAGCGCACGACCCAAGGCCTTGGGGTCGACTCCACCGTGCTCCAGGTAGCGTTCGTCCTCGATGGCGATCTGCGCCTGCTGCATGACCGGGGCTATGTCGTCCAGCCCCACGATGATCCGATTCTCGTCGGCCGGTGTTGCGATCAGCGAACCGTTGGCGGCCTCGATCCTGGACTGCTGTGCAAGCGGCTTGGAATCCAGGTCCCCCGGCAGCTCCTCGAAGAGCCCCACCCCTTCCCTGGCCGCGCTTCCCGCCGTGCCCACCACGGGCAGCAGTAAACCGGCGCCGAGGAGACCCATCAGCACCGAGATCGCGACGAAGGCCCCCAGTAGAGAGGTCACTTTCGCCAAAGTTGTCGCAATACGCATAAATCGACATTACGCGGCGAACCTTAAAGCGCCGTGAACGCGGGATCGTGCGGCCTGGTGAGCGCCGAATGCCGGTCGCTTGCGGACTTGGCTACGCTGGCGGTCATGACCACTTGGGAATACGCCACCGTGCCACTGATCGTCCACGCCACCAAGCAGATCCTGGACCAGTGGGGCCAGGACGGGTGGGAATTGGTGCAGGTGGTGCCCGGCCCCGACGGCGGGTCGAACCTGGTCGCCTACTTGAAGCGCGAGAAGTGACGGCATGACCACCTCCGCGGTGGAGCAGCGGCTGCAGGATCTGGGGTATGCCGTGCCGCAGGTCGCGGCCCCGGTGGCGGCCTACGTCCCCGCGCTGCAGCACGGCGACTTGGTCTTCACTAGCGGTCAGCTGCCCTTCGTCGCGGGTTCGCTGCCCGCCACCGGCAAGGTGGGTCAGGGTGCCGACCAGGTCAGCCCGGAAACCGCCAAGGACTGCGCTCGACTCTGCGCCCTCAACGCCATCGCGGCCGTGAAGTCGGTTGTCGGCGACCTGGACGAGGTGGTGCGCGTGGTCAAGGTGGTCGGGTTCGTAGCCAGCGACCCCTCTTTCACCGGGCAACCAGGAGTCATCAACGGTGCCAGCGAGCTGCTGGGCGAAGCCTTCGGCGACGCCGGGGTGCACGCTCGGTCGGCCGTGGGCGTATCGGTCCTGCCCATGGACACCCCGGTGGAGGTCGAGATCGTGGTCGCCGTGCGGACTTCAGGTTGAGGAGCAGCGGAACGGGGTGAGCTCGACTCATCGCGACTTCGACGTCGGGGAGGAACTGTCGGCCCCTACGGCTGAAACAGCCCATCGGTGGCTCGCCACACCCCCCGAGGCCCGGACCACAACGCAGCCGCGGCTCTCCGCGAGCGTCCTCCTGCTCCGGGATGGTCGGTCCGGCATCGAGGTCTTCATGCAGCATCGCGTGTCCTCGATGGCCTTTGCCCCCGGCATGTGGGTCTATCCCGGGGGGAGCGTTGAACCCTCCGATGCTGCCGTTCCACCAGGTGATGCCCTCGACGTTTGCACGCTCGAGACGCAGCCGCCACGTCATGCGGCCGTGCGTGAGGTGTTCGAAGAGTGCGGGGTCCTCTTCGCGGGTTCTGGTCCTGGTCACGTGCTCGATGACCTGAGCGCGGAGTGCTGGGCGTCCTACCGGGCGGCGCTGCTGGCCCGCTCGATCTCCTTTACGGGGATGCTGAAACATCAAGGCCTGGTGATGCGAGGTGATCTGCTGCAGCCCGTGGGTCGATGGGTGACTCCCGAGTGCGAGCCGCGCCGGTACGACACCCTCTTCTGGGCCGCCACTGTGCCGCCGGGCCAAGACGCCGACGCACACACGACCGAAGCGGCTACCAGTGAGTGGATCGAGGCTTCAGCCGCTGTGCGCCGCCATGCCTGCGGACCACCCAGCTTGCTGCCGCCCACGTTGGTTCTGGCCGAGCAGGTCGCCCGTTGCGACACGGTGGCGGACTACCTGGCGACTCCGCGCACGGTCATGGCGGTCCGGCCTGAGCCCGTCTTGCTGACGGGGAGGCGGGTCGGTGCAGTCGCCATGCGAGCTCCTATTGACGAGCTTGGCAACGCGGTTGACCGCGAGGCGCTCGCACCAGACCCGGCAGACTGAGGGGTATGCGCGCGGCCCGAATTTCCGATGACTCACCATGGACCGGTGGCTCGACCAGCGAGCGCGCGTGGTGTCAGCTGTGCCCCAACCCCTCGCCGATGACTCTCGAGGGCACCAACACCTGGATCCTCACGGAGCCCGGTGCGGAGGAGTCGATCGTCATCGACCCTGGCCCGTTGGACGAAGGTCATCTGCAACGCGTCGCGGAGCACGTGGACAGCATCGGCTCACGGGTCGCGCTCACTGTGCTGACCCACCGGCACGACGATCACGCCGAAGGCGCCGGCCGGTTCCGGCAGCTGACGGGCGCACCGGTCCGGGCTATCGGCGCTGGACACGACGACCTCGACGACGGAGACCGTCTGCGGGTGGGTGGTCTGGAGCTGTTGGTCGTGAGCACGCCCGGTCACACGGCGGACTCCATCAGCTTTCTGCTCCCCGCCGAGCAGACGCTGTTGACCGGCGACACCATCCTCGGCCGCGGGAGCACCGTGGTCGCCCACCCCGACGGCCAGCTCTCGGCATACCTGGAGTCGTTGGAACGCCTACGGCGTCTGACCGGGTCGGAGCAGGTGACGACCCTGGCGCCCGGACACGGACCCATCCTTGGCGATGCGGAGGCGGCCGTGGGTCGCTATCTCGAGCACCGGGCCGCGCGGTTGGATCAGGTCCGCGCGGCCGTCGACGCCCATCGCAGCGAAGCAAGGCCGGGCACCGACCAGGACTTAGCGGAGGCGGTGGTGCAGAGGGTCTATACCGACGTGTCTCGTGAGGTTTGGCCCGCAGCGCGCCTCAGTGTGCGGGCGCAGCTGGAGTACCTAGGGCTCGCTTGAGTCCGCTGTCTAGCGAGCGCGGCGGGTGAGTCGGTCGATGTCGACCAAAGTGACGGCCTTGGCGCCCAGGACCAGCCACCCACGAGCCGCGAAGTCGGCCAGCGCCTTGTTGACCGTCTCCCGTGAGGCGCCGACTAACTGGGCCAGTTCCTCCTGCGTGAGGTCGTGGCGCACGCGGACGCCTTCCTCGTCGGGCTGACCGAAACGACCGGACAGGTCCAATAAGGCCTTGGCCACCCGACCGGGCACGTCCGTGAAGACGAGATCGGACAGGCCTTCGTTGGTCCGGCGCAGCCGTCGGGCCAGACCCGCGAGCATCTGCATGGCCACCTCAGGGTGGTCAGCGATGAAGGTGCGCAGATCCTTGTTGTGCAGGCCGATGAGGTCGGTGTCGTTGACCGCCGTGGCACTGGTCAGTCGAGGACCGGGGTCGAACAGGCTGAGCTCACCGAACATCTCGCCCGGTCCGAGCACCGAGAGCAACGACTCCCGGCCGTCGGGGCTGGTCCGTCCCAGCTTCACCTTTCCGCTGGTGATGACGTAGAGGGAGTCTCCCCGGTCACCCTCGTGGAAGATCTGACGCCCCTTCGGGAAGTGGCGCTCCGACATCGAATCGATGAGCCGCTCCGCCGCCCCCTGGTCCAGAGCAGCGAACAATGGCGCCTGCATCACGACCTGTTTGTCCACGCTCGTCATCTTGCCACCAATGTGGCGGTTGCGGCAGGGGCGAACCGCTGGCACGTAGGCTCCTTCGCGTGGAGATGCCTGTATCGGAGCGCACCGAGACTGACCTGGCCAGGACTCGTCGAGCGCGCAAAATGTATCGGATGCTGAGGGAGCGCTACCCCGATGCGCACAGCGAGCTCGACTTCCGCACCCCATACGAGCTGTTGGTCGCCACCGTGCTGTCGGCGCAGACCACCGACGTGCGGGTGAACTCGATCACCCCGGTGCTCTTCCAGCGGTATCCCGATGCGCGGGCGCTGGCGGGGGCCGATCGTGACGATCTCGAAACCATCGTCAAACCCACGGGGTTCTTCCGGGCCAAGTCCAACTCGCTGCTCAAGCTGGCCGCCGACCTGGTGGAGCGGTTCGACGGTGAGGTCCCGCCCCGGCTGTCCGACCTCACCACTTTGCCGGGAGTCGGGCGCAAGACCGCCAACGTGGTCCTGGGTAATGCCTTCGAGGTGCCGGGCATCACCGTGGACACGCACTTCGGCCGGCTGGTCCGGCGATTCGCCTGGACCGACCTGGAGGATCCGGTCAAGGTCGAGCACGCGGTTGGTGATCTCGTGCCGAAGAAGGAGTGGACGCAGCTCTCCCACGTCCTGATCTTCCACGGCCGACGGATCTGCCACGCACGCAAACCGGCCTGCGGGGTGTGCCCCGTAGCCTCTCTGTGCCCTTCCTACGGCGTGGGCGAGACGGATCCCACCCGGGCGGCGGCACTGGTCAAGGTAGGCCCTCCGCGGTGACAGCGCAGGCCGATCCACCGCAGTGGCTGACTGCCCTCGTCGAGCGCATCGACGGCCGCCCCGGTGAGTGGTTCAGCCGGTTCACGCCCCCGCCCGGCGGAGGGCGACGAGAGTCAGCAGTATTGATGCTGTTCGGTCCGGGCCCTCGGGGCACGGAGGTGGTGCTGACCGAGCGTGCCCATACGATGCGATCGCATCCTGGGCAGGTGTCGTTTCCGGGCGGCGGCCGCGAGCCCGGCGACGAAGGCGCCTCCGCCACAGCGCTGCGCGAGGCCCATGAGGAGATCGACCTCGACCCTTCGAGCGTGCGGGTTTTGGCCGAGCTGCCCGCTCTGCATATCCCGGTCAGTGGGTATGACGTCACGCCCGTGCTCGCGTGGTGGCACCGGCCCGGAGTGATCCGGGTCCGCGAGCCGGCCGAGGTCCAGCAGGTGCTGCGCGTTCCGGTGAGTGACCTCATCGATCCGACCCAGCGTTTCCGGGTGCGTCATCCCAGCGGCTACACCGAGCCAGCGTTCGCGGTGGGCACAGTCGTGGTGTGGGGATTCACCGCCGGTCTGCTGGACCGGATCTTCGAGATGGCGGACCTGAACCGGCCCTGGGACCCCGGCGTCGTGCGTGAGGTGACGTAGAAGCCCCTGAGTCCGGACCTGCTAGGCGGAAGCCTTGACGGCGGCCACGGTCTCCTGTGCGTTGGCGATCGTCTTCTCCGGCTTGCCCTTGACCTTGCCGACCTGGCCCTTGCCCAGGACCGCCAGGATGCCTGCGATCAGGAACAGCACGCCGGCCACGATCAGCAGACCTGCCCAGACCGGCAACCAGATCGCGATGACCCACGCGAGCCCGAGCAGCAGCAGCCCGAAACCGTAGGCGCCGAGCACTCCAGCGCCGACGAACATCCCCGCGCCCTTGCCTGCATGCGTGACGTCGTTCTTGATCTCGACCTTGGCGAGCTCGACTTCACTGCGCACGATGGCAGACACGTCCGCAGACGCGTCGGCGATGAGCTGACCGATCGTGCGCTCGTCGTTGGGGGAGGGCTCCTGCGTTGTTGACATGCGCAGAACTGTATCTCCTCGCTTGGCGTGGCGCAGAGCAACCGGTCGGCCCCGCCAAGCGTGGGGTGGTCGTGGGCAGACGGCCAGGAGGGCCAAAAAGTATTGGCGCCCACCCGGCACCCCCTGTTAGTGCCGGGTGGGCACCTGCCGACTACCCGGTCCCGTGACAGCCAGGGGCAGGCGCGCTATAAACGCGTAGCCGCGTCGACATGCACAATCATGCCTGCTCGCAGTTGATGATCGACTCAATTTTCAGTCAAGTTTTGGCAAAACTTTCGGCTACTCACCCGAAAGCCCCTGCTTGATCTTGTCCATCACCGTCGAATCGGCCAACGTGGTCACGTCGCCCACCTCCCGGTCCTCGGCGACATCCTTCAGCAGTCGCCGCATGATCTTGCCCGATCGTGTCTTCGGGAGCTCGGCGACGATCATCACCTGCCGAGGCCGAGCGATCGCGCCGATTTCGCTGGCGACGTGGCTGCGCAGCTCGGCGACGATGTCCGCATGGTCGTCGTCCTTGTCGGCGCTGGCGCTGGCGGCTTCCGAACGCAGGATGACGAAGGCGCACACCGCCTGACCGGTCATGTCGTCCGTCGCGCCGACCACCGCTGCCTCAGCCACCGAGGGGTGGGAGACCAAGGCCGACTCGATCTCGGTAGTGGACAGCCGGTGTCCACTGACGTTCATCACGTCGTCGACCCGGCCGAGCACCCAGATGTTGCCTTCCTCGTCCTTCTTCGCTCCGTCCCCGGCGAAGTAGGTGTCAGGGAATCGGGACCAGTACGTGTCGGCATACCGTTGCTCGTCTCCCCAGATGCCCCGCAACATGGATGGCCAGGGCTCGGTGACGACCAAGTAGCCACCGGACCCGTCGGGGACGGACTCGCCGGCCTCGTTGACGACGTCGACACTGACCCCGGGTATGGCGAGCTGAGCCGAGCCGGGGCGGGTCGGGGTCACTCCGGGCAGCGGACTGATCATGATGGCGCCGGTCTCTGTCTGCCACCACGTGTCGACGATCGGGCACCGATCGCCCCCGATCACCCGGCGATACCACATCCAGGCCTCCGGGTTGATCGGTTCGCCAACCGACCCGAGCAGCTTGAGCGAGGACAGGTCGAACTCGGCCGGGATCTGTTCACCCCACTTCATGCACGCGCGGATCGCAGTGGGAGCCGTGTAGAAAATGGTCACGCCCAGGTCCTGGACGATCTCCCACCAGCGCCCCTGGTGTGGCGTGTCCGGGGTGCCCTCGTACATGACCTGGGTGGCTCCGAGTGCCATCGGGCCGTAGACGATGTAGGAGTGGCCGGTCACCCAACCGACGTCGGCGGTGCACCAGTAGACGTCGGTCTCGGGGTGGATGTCGTGCACGTACTTGCTGGTGAACGCGGACTGGGTGAGGTAGCCCCCGGTCGTGTGGAAGATGCCCTTGGGCTTGCCGGTGGTGCCGGAGGTGTAGAGGATGAACAACGGGTGCTCGGAGTCGAAAGCTTCGGCCTCGTGCGTAGGCTCCGCTGCTTCCAGCGCTTCGTGCCACCACACGTCCCGCCCCTCGTGCCACTCCACCTCGCCCTTGGTCCGCTGCACGACCAGGACCGTCTCCACGGTGCTGTCGGCGTCGATCGCCGCATCCACGGCCGGCTTGAGAGACGAGGCCTTGCCTTTGCGGTATCCACCGTCGGCGGTGATCACGACCTTGGCCTCAGCATCGGCGATGCGTGAGCGCAGCGCCGAGGCGGAGAAACCACCGAAGATGACCGAGTGGGCAGCACCGATGCGGGCGCAGGCCAACATGGCCACGGCAGCCTCGGGCACCATCGGCAGATAGATGGCCACGCGGTCCCCGGTGTTCACGCCGGCGTCGGCCAACGCGTTGGCCGCACGCTGGACCTGCTCGTGCAGCTCGGCATACGTGATGTCCTGGGTGTCGCCCGGCTCGCCCACGAAATGCAGCGCGACGCGGTCCCCGTGGCCGGCCTCCACGTGCCGGTCCACACAGTTCACACTGGCGTTCAGCTTGCCCCCCGTGAACCAGGAGGCCACCGGAGCCTTCGACCAGTCGAGGGTCTCCTCGAAGTCGGTGTCCCACGTGAGGAGGTCACGTGCCTGATCCGCCCAGAAGCCGACCCGGTCCGCCGTGGCCGCGTCGTAGAGCTCCTGCGTGCCGTTGGCTTGGGCCACGAAGTCCTCACTGGGGGTGAAGAGTCGTTCTTCGTGGGACAGATTGGACAGCGTTTCCTCGGTCACAATGCCTCCTGGATGGAAAGGGAATCGACTCCTACAGCCAACATCGTGTCGGGGGATTCAGCAAGGGGGAGGATGGGTGGGTGACCCCGACTGCCAAACCCGAGCGGCTGACCGACCTGATGGCGCTGCCCGGGGTAGCTGACGCCGTGGCGGCGGCACGAACCTCCTGCGAGGAGCTCCGGTGGCACCCGGCTCTGCGGCGTCGAATCCCCGAGGCCGCCGCCGAGTCGCGGGTGCGGGGAGCGGCCGCGAGCGCCGTTCTGGAGGGGGCGGAGGTGGCCGGCACACGACTCAGCCTGCCCCTGGTGCGCGACGTCATGCGGGGAGCCCAGAAGGCACCGGCCGAGCCCGATCCGTTGTGGCGGACCCTCATGGCCGCCGTCCAGGTCACCGCAGCGGGCGAAGAAGTGAACACCCGCGCGTTGGCTGCGCCGGTCCAGGTGCTTTCCCGACTGCACGTTGCTGCCG
This sequence comes from Actinomycetales bacterium, assembly GCA_038258285.1. Classification (GTDB taxonomy): domain Bacteria; phylum Actinomycetota; class Actinomycetes; order Actinomycetales; family Dermatophilaceae; genus Ornithinicoccus. Next base: position 48,102 of record JBBSQA010000006.1, read on the forward strand.
GTGCCCCGTTGCTTCCTGCGGCCCAGGTAGGACGGCCTCGGCTGGACAGCGAGCCGTGTCAGGAGTGGGTGGAGCTCGGGGTTGCCCCTTCCCAGGGCGAGATGCGGCAGCGTCTGGCCGGGATCGCGGATTTGCTCACAGCCGTGCGGGGGGGAGAGGCTCCGGTCCTGCTGCTCGCTGCGTTGATCCACGCCGAACTGGTGGCGGCGCGGCCGTTTGTGGCGGGCAACGCCCTGGTGGCCCGGAGCCTGGAGCGGATCGTGCTCCAGCTGGGTGGACTGGATCCGACGGGCGTCGCGGTCATCGAAGCCGGGCACGCGGTGGGCAATGGCACGGCCTATCGAGGGGCGATGACGGCTTACGTCCAGGGTGGTTCTGGGGGTGTCGGACTGTGGTTGGTCCACTGCGCGGAGGCCGTGGTCGAGGGCGCAGCGGTTGGTCGGACCATCGCCGACGCGGTCCTGGCCGGTCGACTGAGCTGACGACCTGCCGACCCGAGGCAGCGCCGCCCGGCTCGACTGTCTGGGGCCGGGTGAGGTCTCTGAGCAGCGGTGATGATGGCTCGGGGTTGTGTGGTGCCGTTGGTGGGTGTAGACCTGAGGTATGGAGCATTCGTAGGCTGAGTGCTTTGGCGCAGACGACACCAGCACCCACGTGCGGGCAGTCCACTGATGGACTTGTCGTGGCCGGGCTAGCCCCGACCCGATGTATGCGTTGCACGCTCTGATCACTGGGCGCCTACGCCTCGGAAGACGCCCCTCTCGTAGGGGCGTCTTCCCATGTGAGCGGGGCCAGCCCGTCCTTTCCGCGACCGGTGTTTGTGCCGCGGTCGCGATGCTTGCCACGGTGGGTCATTGAAGGCACAATTAAAACCAAGCGCTCCCCTCCGGGGTCGAGCGCGGGCGTTCCAGCCCAACCCCCAAGGTCTGGGACGTCGACGGCCCCCGCTACCCCCCCAGCGGGGGCCGTCCTATGTCCCTTGTGCGGGCTTGTCCACATCACCACCCGCTGGGTGGGGCCATCCACAGACCGACGCACGGTGACCTCGTCCGCGACTGTGAAGAGGCACGCTCGGGTCTATGAGCGATGAGTATGGCGACGCAGCCACCCCCCATGGAGCCCTCCACGGAGGCGTTATCGGGGTGGTCGGGGCCAGTGGCGGTCTTGGCACCACAACTCTGTGCGCAGCACTGGCGATGCGCGGTGCGATGGCGCGTGGGCGGAGCCTGCTCGTCGATGGCCATCCGCGCGGCGGTGGGATCGACGTGCATCTTGGCCTCGACGCAGAGCAGGGCCTGCGGTGGCCCGATCTGGTCTCGGTGCGCGGCGATATCGACTCCGCCGAGGTCGTCGCGGGGTTGCCCTCGACGCAGGGGTGCGCCGTGTTGTCCTGGGACCGGCGACCGGGGCCTCGGGTCGACGGTGCTGGGGCGAGCCTGGCTCGCGCGTTGACCCTCCGGTCCGGGCTCTGTGTCATCGACCTACCGGGTCCTGAGGCGTCCGAGCCCGAGAGGTGGTGGCAGTTGTGCGATCACGTGGTCATGGTCTCTGGCGGGGGGGTGCACCAGGTGGCGGCCGCAGCCATCACTGCGGAGTGCCTGATCGCGGCCGTCGAGCGCGATAGCCCAACAGAGCGCCCAGGGCGGTTTCCCGCCGGCCAGATTCACGTATCGGGAGTTCTACGCGAACAGCAGCGGGGAGCCGCCGACCGCGACCTCGTCTCGGCAGTGCTCGGTCTACCCTTCGTTGGGGTCATGAAGCACGACCCCAAAGTGGTGTCGGCACTGATCCGAGGAGAGCCCGTAGGGGTCAGGTCCAGCCCGGTCTCCCTGTTGGCCGACGCCATCCTCGCCGATGCCCTGTCGTCGAAGCGGGGTGCGGCATGACGGCGGTCGACCCGCTCGTCCAGGAGGAGATCGACCGGGGGCAGGTGCCCACGCAGGAGCGGGTTTCCCGGATCACCGCGGCCCAGCGCCTTCGACTCGGGTCGGAAGGAGCGGCGGAAGCCGAACGTGCTCTGGGGAGCTCGGTCTTGGGACTGGGCCCCTTGCATCCCCTCACGGCGGACGAGCGTGTCACCGACATCTTGGTGAACGGTGCACAAGGGATCTGGGTCGATCGCGGCCGAGGCCTCGAGGCCGCTCCGGTGCACCTCAGTGACGACGCAGCGCTGCGACGGCTGGCGGTCCGTCTGGCAGCCCTCGCCGGACAACGACTCGACGACGCTGCGCCCTACGTCGACGGTCTCCTGCCGGGAGGCATCCGCCTGCACGCCGTTCTGCCACCCCTGGTCGACGGGGCCGCCCACATCAGCCTGCGTATACCGCGTCGAGTTCCTCCGTCCCTGGAGGTGTTGCGCGGATGGGACATGTTCGACCACGAAGTCGAGCTGCTGTTGCAGCGCATCGTGGCCAGCAAGCTGGCTTTCGTCGTGGGCGGCGGTACAGGCAGCGGGAAGACCACGCTCCTCTCGGCCATGTTGGCGCACGTTCCGCACGGTGAGCGGCTGGTTATCGTGGAGGACGTCCGGGAGCTGGTCATCGCTCACCCCCACGTCATTCACCTGCAAGGACGCGCAGCCAACGTGGAGGGGCGGGGAGAGATCGCCCTCACCACGTTGATTCGACAGTCCTTGAGGATGCGCCCCGACCGCGTCGTGCTCGGAGAGGCACGGGGGGCCGAGGTGCGAGACCTTTTGACCGCGATGAACACAGGACATGAGGGTGGATGCGGCACGATCCACGCGAACTCTGCCCGGGACGTCATCTCCCGTTTTGAGGCGCTCGGTGCGCTGGCCGGACTGGGATCTGCCGCGGTGCACACCCAGTTGGCCTCGGCCGTTCAGGTCGTGCTGCATCTCGACCGGTCCGGGTCGACGCGCAAGCTCGCTGAAATCGCCGTACTCGGAGTCGTGGAGGGCCGGGTCGAGGCCAGCACCGCACTTCGAAGGGTCGGCAATCGCTACGAGGCGGGGCCCGACTGGGATCGGCTCAGTCAGTGGGTTGCACCGCGCGGCCAACCATGAGCATGGCGAACCAGTGGTGGGCTCTCCTGTCAGCTGCATGCTGCCTGGGCGCCGTGGTCCTCTGGCCCAGTGGGTCTTCCCTGCGGGGACGAGCGGTCCGCGCAATGCTCACCGCGCCGCCCCTTCGCGGCCTGACCCGCGCCCGGCAATGGGCAAAGTCATGGCGTCTGCGGGGGAAGACGCGGCTGGAGGTCCTGCCGCTCCTCGACGCTCTCTCTGCCAGTTTGGCCGCCGGCTTGACGCCGGATGAGTCCCTACGCATGGCCTCACGGACGACAACGGATGCTGGCGTCCAGGCGATGCTGGGTCCGGTGCTGGAGGCTGCTCAGGAAGGGCGGCCCCTCGGGGTGCCCTGGCAACGGGCCGCACGCGAGCAGCGTCACCCTGACCTCTCCTCGTTGGCTCGGGCCTGGCTGATCAGCGAGCGCCTCGGCTGCCCGCTCTCCGACGCGGTGGCCACGACAGCGAGTACGTCGCGGTCGAGGACCACGATGGATCAGAAGCTGAGCTCGGCCACGGCCGGGGCCAGAGCGACGAGTGCGCTGCTGAGTGTGCTCCCGATCGGAGGGGTCGGCATTGCGCTGATGCTGGGGATCGACCCGCTGACGCTTTACGGCAACCCCTTGGCCCTCGCCTCCGCGATCTGCGGACTGGGTGTGCTGTTGGTGGGGCGATGGCTGGTCAACTTCATGATCGGACGCGTCGGCCGCCCGGAGAGCAGCGCATGACGCTCGAAGGTCCGTGGGCGTTGGGGCTGGCGGCCTTGCTGAGTGCGCTTGCTGTCGTGGTCTGGCCCCAGGCGCCGGGACCGTGGCACCTGCGGCGTCGACGAAGAGGCCGGCGGGCCCGAGCCAGCCAGCTGCCGACCCCTGAGCTGCCGGAGGTCCTGGACCACATCGCTCTGGCCCTGCGGGGTGGTGCTGGTATCCAGCCGGCGTTGCGACAGGTGGCCGCAGCGACACCCGGTGCAGCGGGTCACGAGCTCGCGGCGGTCGCCGCAGCGATGGCCTGGGGGCTCGACGACGACGCGGCCTGGGCCAACGCGCCGCGCCGGTGGCAACCAGCCCAGCGAGCGCTGGTGCTGGCGGCCCGTGGGGGAGTGGCCCCCTCCGAGTTGCTGAGTGCAGCGGCGAACGACCTCAGGCGCGATGCAGTAGCCCGCGTGGAGCTCCAGACCGCTCAGTTGGCGGTCCGGTTGGTACTGCCGCTGGGACTGGCCTTCCTGCCTGCCTTCGTCCTGACCACCGTGGTGCCCGTGGTGATCGCCTTGGCGACGTCGGTGCTCCCCACCCCCTAACGCTGCTGCACGGTCCCCCAGTGGACCCCGCGGCCGACGCTGGGTGCCCCGGGAGCAGTGGTGGATGTCCGTGAGGCACGGCTGTCGGCCCTTTGGGCTGTGCAGATGTGTCGCTGTGGCAGCACAACTGCAGGGGCTCGTGCGGTCTCAGGTCTCCGAGCACCTATGGACATGGGTTTGTGCACACGCGGCAGGGGCGTTGTCGACCGTCCACAGAACGGCTCAGACCCCCGAGCAGGACACCTCATATCGGCCAACGTGGTCACGGCGCTGAGGACCTGCCGAGGCGTCGCCGGATCGCACCCCGCGACCGGCAACGAGAGAGGACGTGGAATGAAGATTCGACACCGCATTGCCTTGGCCCGCACCACGCTGGCCAGGACCGGTCGGGATGCCGGCATGACGACGGCGGAGTACGCGGTGGGCACGCTCGCCGCCTGTGCCCTGGCCGCCGTGCTGCTCGCGATCGTCCAGTCGGGAGTGATCAAGACGCTGATCACGACCGTGATCAAGACCGCTATCTCGGTGGCGTGGTAGTGGCTCGCGGGCGCCGAGAGGCAGGGATGGCTACCGCCGAGCTGGCGATCGTCATCCCATCAGTGCTGCTGGTGCTCGCGATGTGTCTGACGGGTCTGAGCCTGGCTATCGATCAGATCCGCTGCGTCGATGCGGCGCGTGCGGCTGCGCGCGCCGCATCACGCGGGGAGGACATCGACACCGTGCGACAGATCGCCTTGGAACTCACTCCCGCGGGGACAATCATCCGCGTCTCCGGCCCTGGTCGCGGCGGTGACGAGGTGGAGGTAAGGGTCGAGGCGCCGCAACGAGCAGGCATCCTGCCCGGGTTGCCTTCGGCCTCGTCCACGGCCCGCGCTCCGGTCGAGCCGGTCGTGAACGGAGCAGGGTGATGCATCAGACAACCTCGGCCAGCCATTCCACCCGATCCGAGAGCAGCAAGATCCGGTCCCCTCGTCGCTCTTCAGGAGGTGTGAGTGGTGACCGCGGCTCCGGGACGGTCTTGGGTCTAGCGGCGATCGGCGTGCTGCTCAGTGTGCTGCTCGCTGCGGGCATGCTCGGCGGTGCGGTGCTCGCACGGCAGCAGGCACAGAATTCAGCCGACCTCGGCGCCGTTGCGGGCGCCCAGCTGCTGAAGAACGGAGGCGATGCTGACGCCGTCTGCGCTCGAGCTGGTCGCTGGGTCGAGGCCAACGGTGGGCGGCTGGACGAGTGCTTCGTGAGGCCGTCAAGCCGGCGGGTGGGGGACCGCGACCGCGGTCCTCAGGTCACCGTCACGGTCCACCGAGCCGTCGGGGCTTGGCCGAGATGGGTGGCCAGAGTCTCGGCGGTCGCGGGGCTCGTGCCGGTGGATCGCTAGCAGGAGCTCGACATGACGAACTCGCTCAGACGCCCGACCGGGGCGGGGGAGGCGTGGAGTCCCGAGGAGGCAACGGCGGGGGCAACTTCGAGGTCTGCTTCTGGGAGCCGCTGGCGCTGGAGGAGCCGGAGGAGTTGGAGCCGGTGTCGCGGTCTGCTGCGTCGGCAGAGGCCTTCGAGCTTTTCTCGGTGTTTGAGGAGTCCCGGCGTGAGTCGCGTGAGGAGCCAGCGTCCTGCTGAGCTGGCTGATCGGCCTGGGACTTCTCCACTTCTTTGCGCAGCCGCTTGACCTCAGCCCGCTTGGACCCCTGGGTCCTCAGGCCGATGCTGAACATGACCGCCCCGATCGCGAGCACCAGGATGGCCGCAGCCCCCAGGAAGAACAGCTGTAGCGGGGTCAGCGCAGCGGTGAAAGGGCCCCAGTCGATCGACAGCGGATCGAGGTTGCGAGTAGCGAAGGTGACATAGATGACGACGATGATCGCGAGCACGATGAGGATGGCACCAACGACGAACATGACTGGCCTTTCGGTGGCAAGGACTGCGTGTCCGAACCTTATCTGAGCAACTCCCCAGATCCACTGATGAGGTGAGTCAACACGGACACGGCGCCCCCCTTGTCGAGAGGGTTGTTCCCGTTGCCGCACTTCGGTGACTGCACGCACGACGGGCAGCCACTGCGACACCGGCACTCCTGGATGGTGCTCAGCGTGGCTGCAAGCCAGGTCAGCGCCTGGTCAAAGCCCTGTCGGGCGATGCCGGCGCCTCCGGGGTAGCCGTCGTAGACCATGACGGTCGGCAGCTCGGTGTCGGGGTGCTGGGCGGTGGACACACCCCCGATGTCCCAACGGTCACACGTCGCGACCAGCGGCAGTAGTCCGATCGAGGCGTGCTCCGCAGCGTGCAGTGCCCCGGGGATGTCGGCCTGACCCACCCCGGCCAGCGTCAGCTCCTCGGGGGGCAGGGTCCACCAGACCGCCGTGGTGCGCAGGGTTCGGACCGGTAGGTCGAGCGCGTGACGGCCAATGACCTCCCCACTTGGCAGCCGCCGCAGGAACGAGGTCACCTGTGAGGACACGTCGACCTCTCCGAAGGTGAGAGTCGCCGGTCCCCATTGCTGCCGTTGCGACCCCCCGGCATCGACGATCCGAAAGTCGCTGATCGACGCGGCCTGAGTGCTCCACCCCGGGTCGCCTGCGACCACGACCGCGCTGGCGTCCTCGAGGTTGAGCTCGGTCACGACGTAGGGCTGACCCTGGTGCAGATAGACCGCGCCGGTGTGCACCGCCGAGTGCGCCCGGGAGGCATCGACCGTGCCCAGGATCCGGCCGGTACGCGACTCGACGATGCCGACGCTGCTGCCGGTGCCCCTCAGCTGGACGTGGTCCACCGCGCGGTCCTGACGCGCCCAGAACCACCCTGCGGGGCGGCGCCGCAACACGTTCCCGGACACGAGGGCGTCGGCCAGCACCGGCATACTCGGCCCGAACCAGCGGGTGTCCTCGGTCGTCAACGGCAGCTCGGCCGCAGCGGCAGCCAGGTGCGGAGTGAGAACGTGCGGGTTGCTGGCATCCAGCACGCTGGCCTCCACCGGGTCGGTGAAGATCCGCTCGGGATGGTGCACGAGATAGCTGTCGAGGGGGTCATCGGCCGCGATCAGGACGGCCAACGAGGCCTGACCGGCCCGACCAGCCCGACCGGCCTGCTGCCACAGCGAGGACAGGGTGCCAGGCCACCCTGCCAGCAGCACCGCGTCCAGGCCGGCGATGTCGATTCCCAGCTCCAAGGCGTTGGTCGCCGCCAGCCCGAGCACCTCGCGGTCGCGGAGTCGGTGCTCCAGAGCCCGACGGTCCTCGGGGAGATAACCGCCGCGGTAGGCGGCCACCGATCCCACAAGGTCGGGGTTCACCTGCTCCAACGCCCGACGGGTGGTCTCGGCCACGACCTCCACGCCCACGCGGGAGCGCGCGAACGCGACGGTCTGGACCCCCGAGGCCACCAGGTCGGTCAGCAGGTCAGCGCTCTCGGATACGGCGCTGCGCCGCGAGCCCTGGTCGTCCGGAGGCGGCTCCCACAACGCGAAGGTCACAGCGTCCCGGGGCGATCCGTCGCCGGTGATCGCCCGCACCGGCGAGCCGACCAGCGCCGAAGCGTGTCGGGCCGGCTCCGACACGGTGGCCGACGCGAAGGCCACGGTGGGGTGGGCGCCATACCGCGCCGCCACCCTCATCAAGCGACGTAACACCGCGCTGACGTGGGCCCCGAACACGCCCCGGTAGACATGGCACTCATCGACGACCACGTAGTCGAGTTTGCGCAGGAACGTGCGCCAATGCTCGTGACCGGGCAACAGAGAGTGGTGGAGCAGATCCGGATTGGTCAGGACGTAGTGCGCGTGGTCGCGGATCCACCGCCGCTCGTCCGTCGGTGTATCACCGTCATAGGTCGCACACCGCACCTCGGGTAGGGCCAGCGCGGCGAGCCTGGCTTCTTGGTCCGCGGCCAAGGCCTTCGTCGGGGCCAGGTAGAGGGCGGTCGAGCCGCGCCCGGTGGGCGCGGTCGTGCCTTCCATCAGCGAGGACAACACCGGCACCAGGTACCCCAAAGACTTGCCGGACGCGGTGCCGGTGGCCAGCACGGCGTGCTCGCCCGAGCGCAGAGTCTGGGCCATCTCAGCCTGATGGCTCCACAGGGAGCGCACCCCGGAGCCGGTGATCGCCGCATACACGCTGGGGTCCAACCACTCGGGAAAGTCGACTTCCTGGGCTAGGCGGGCCGGCACCGTGTGCGTATGCAGGAGCGCACGTCCCCGGCCCCCGCGAGCCAGGTGGGCGAGGGTGGCGACAGGGTCGAAGGTTGAGGGCGCAGACACTGGGATCACCGTATGCGGACTCAAGGGGTGAAGTTGTCGGCCTCCATCGTTTACTGTGAGCCGCACACAGTCCCGCACCCTTTGGCGTATCGATGGTGATTCGCCTTGCACGGAGGTAATTCATGAGGCCAACCGCTCAGGACATTGACCTGGGATGGGGGAGCACGTCCATCGTTATCTTCGTGCTGCTGATCTCCATTGCTGCCATGGTTATGGGGTTGCGGTTCCGCCGCGAAGTGCTGGCGACCTCGCCCGGCACGGAGAACATGCAGGAGATCGGCGGAGCCGTGCAGACCGGGGCGCAAGCCTATCTGCGCCGGCAGTTCCTGACGCTGGCGCCCTTCGTCGTGATCGCCTTCGTGCTGTTGCTGCTGCTGCCGGCCGACGACATGGGGATCCGCATCGGGCGCTCGATCTTCTTCCTGCTGGGTGCCGGGTCCTCAGCCGCTATCGGCTACATGGGGATGAGCCTGGCTACGGCCGCCAACATGCGGGTGGCCGAGGCAGCGCGGACCTCGGGCCGCGACCTGGGGATGCGGATCGCCTTCCGCACCGGCGGGACCGTGGGTATGGCGACCGTCGGGCTGGGCCTGTTCGGTGCGGCCCTCGTGGTCCTGCTCTACGAAGGTGACGCTGCCAAGGTGCTCGAGGGCTTCGGCTTCGGCGCCGCACTGTTGGCCATGTTCATGCGCGTGGGTGGTGGCATCTTCACCAAGGCCGCCGACGTCGGTGCGGACTTGGTCGGCAAGGTCGAGGCCGGTATCCCCGAGGACGATAAGCGCAATCCGGCGACCATCGCCGACAACGTGGGCGACAACGTCGGTGACTGTGCCGGCATGGCTGCGGACCTCTTCGAGTCCTATGCCGTCACCTTGGTGGCCGCGTTGATCCTCGGCACCGCGGCGCTCGGCGCTGACGGCCTGACCTTCCCCCTGATCGTGCCCGCCATCGGCGCGTTGACCGCGATCATGGGCGTCTACATCACCAAGGCCCGACCGAACGAGAGTGGCCTGTCGGCGATCAACCGTGGCTTCTACATCTCCGCCGTCACGGCCGCGGCCGTGTCCGTGGTGGCTGCGCTGATCTTCCTACCGTGGAGCATGCCGGCCGGGATGCAGGAACTGGCGATCTTCGGCCCCACCGAGGTCCCTGACGTCAACCCCGCCGTGCGCGGCGCGGCGGCCGTCGTGATCGGCATCGTCTTGGCCGCGGCCATCCTCTGGCTCACCGGCTACTTCACCGGCACCGACTCCAAGCCGACCAAGGACGTGGCACGGACCTCCCTAACGGGACCCGCAACCGTCATCCTGTCGGGCATCGGCGTGGGCTTCGAGTCCGCGGTCTACACCGCCGTCACCATCGCCGCCGCGGTCTACATCCTGTTCACCCTGGGCGGCGGGTCGTTGATCCTGGCGCTCTTCTTCGTCGCGCTCGCCGGGTGCGGCCTGCTCACGACGGTCGGCGTCATCGTCGCCATGGACACCTTCGGTCCCGTCTCGGACAATGCCCAGGGCATTGCCGAGATGTCCGGTGACGTCGACGGTGAAGCCGCGCAGGTGCTGACCGAGCTGGACGCAGTCGGCAACACGACCAAGGCCATCACCAAGGGCATCGCCATCGCCACGGCCGTGCTGGCTGCAACCGCGCTCTTCGGCTCCTACTGGGATGCCGTCAGCAAGTCGCTGCAGGAGCTGACGCTCGCCTCCCCGGCGGAGGTCGCTGAGGGCACCTCGGTGTTGCAGTCGTTCCTGGTCTTCGACCCCCGCTCGCTAGTCGGTCTGATCATCGGCGGGTCCGTGGTCTTCATGTTCTCCGGGTTGGCCATCAACGCGGTGACCCGCGCGGCCGGCGCCATCGTCTTCGAGGTGCGCCGCCAGTTCCGCGAGATGCCCGGCATCATGAACTACACGCAGAAGCCCGACTACGCCCGCGTGGTCGACATCTGCACCAAGGACTCGCTGCGCGAGCTGGCCACGCCCGGACTGTTGGCCGTGTTGGCCCCTATCGCCGTGGGCTTCTCGCTCGGGGTGGGTGCCCTCGCCGGCTATCTGGCCGGCGCGATCGGCACCGGCGTGCTGATGGCGGTGTTCCTGTCCAACTCCGGTGGGGCCTGGGACAACGCCAAGAAGATCGTCGAGGACGGCAGCCACGGCGGCAAGGGCACGCTGGCGCACGAGGCCACCATCATCGGTGACACCGTCGGCGACCCGTTCAAGGACACCGCCGGACCGGCCATCAACCCGTTGATCAAGGTGATGAACCTGGTGGCTCTGCTGATCGCTCCGGCGATCGTGAGCATGTCGGTCGGTGAGGACGCCAACGACCTGCTGCGCTGGGCTATCGCCCTGGTCGCGGCGGCCATCATCGTGGCTGCCGTGTGGTTCAGCAAGCGTCGCGGCATCGCCATCGGCGAAGACGTGGCACAGCCTGCCGACACCGTCTGAGGCGTCGTTGCCGGACGGATCTGAGGTGGGCGTCCCCGCTGTCCCGGCGGGTGCTGCCGACCGGTTGGACGACCTGAGGGCGGACCTGCTTCACGCCGACTACACGGTCGACCACGTCGGTGAGCTGCTCGGTCCGATGGCTGGGTCCGCGCTCGCTGGTGGGCAGCGGCTGCCGGCCGACCGTGCCACCCGTGGCAGCCACGACCCAGCGGCGACGTTGCTGCGGCTCCTGGTGCTCGGGCTGCCGGTTCCTGCTGCCGACGTGGCACGCGCCCTGCCACGCACTTCGGTGGATGGCGCAGTGGCCCTGGGTCTGGCGCGCGAGAGCTCGCAGGGTGAGGTTCGCGCCACGTGCGACCTGCGACCGTACGCCGACGAGCAGCACGACTGGTGGGTCGCGTCCGACCTCACGACCATGGCCACCTCAGCCCCGCTCGGTCCCAGCCATGTGGTCGGGGTCGGGGGCGCCTCGACCACGTTGGCGTCATGGACACCACGACCGTGGGCGGCTCGAACTCTCGACCTGGGGACCGGCTCCGGGGTCCAGGCGCTGCATCTCGCCGGGCACTCGGCATACCGCGTGGTCAGTGACCTGTCCGAGCGGGCACTGGCTTTCGCAGCCTTCACCTGCGCGCTGAACGGTGTCGACATCGATGTCCGGCACGGTTCACTGTTCGAGCCGGTCGCGGGGGAGACGTTCGATCTCGTGGTGTGCAATCCGCCGTTCGTGATCACCCCGCGAGACGCAGGCCTGGACACTCTGGACTACAGAGACGGCGGTGCGGTCGGTGACGGCATCGTGGCTCAGGTCATCGCCCGAGTGGGGGACCACCTGAACCCCGGCGGTATGGCGCAGCTCTTGGGCAACTGGGAGCTCAGGGCAGGGGAGACGTGGTCGGCTCGAGTCGAAGGGTGGCTGCCTGGCGGACTCGACGCGTGGGTGGTCCAGCGAGAAGAGCAGGACGTTGCGGACTACGCGCTGACCTGGACACGAGACGCGGGTCATCCGGTGGGGACGCCCGAGTTCGACCGGTGGTATGCAGCGTGGCTGGAGGACTTTGCCGCTCGGGGGATCGAACGCGTCGGTTTCGGGGTGGTCACGCTGCAGCGACCGAGCGAGGACCGCGACCTGTGGCGCGCACTGGAGGATGTGCGCGGTCCTGTGGCCGTGCCGATGGGGCCGACGGTCCTGGCTGGCATGCGCGCTCGGAGCTGGTTGGCGATGCACGAGGACTCCGACGTGCTGGCCGTGCCGTGGTCCGTGGCGCAGGACGTCACCGAGGAACGGATCTCTGCGCCGGGGGCACCTGACCCGAGGGTGATTCAGCTGCGTCAGGGCCGCGGGCTGCGCCGCGTGGTCCAGCTCGACTCGCTCTCAGCGGGGCTGGTCGGTGCTCTGGACGGAGAGCTCACCGCGGGTCAGATCGCACACGCCCTCGCGGCTCTGACCGACACCGACATCGACGAGGTCCATGCAACGCTCGTGCCGATGGTGCGGACTCTGGTGGGTAACGGCTTGTTGCACTGAGCTCGGGATCAACCGCTCACGGAGGCGAAGGCTGACCGTCGCGGGACGGGGCTGGGGGACCGGCGAAAGTCCAGGTCGGCATACGGCTCGAAGATCTGGTCGGTGCCTTCCCAGGTGACCCAGAGCGCCTTCGCCGTCGTTTCGTCGACGTCGAAGGCGGCGATGAAGAGCGTCAGTGCTCGACGCGAGAGCGTCTTCCCGGAAAGGGCGCGACTGACCGTGTCCTTCAACCGTCGGGGCAGGTCGGTGTTGCTGCGCGGCTCGGCCCCGACACCCCAGAGGTACTCCGCGAGCACGCAGGCCAACGCGCCCTGGTGAATGCCGTGACCACCTTCGGGGGCGTAGCGCGACCATTTGTCTCGGACGGCAGCATCATCACGCAACAACGAACAGAGCTGTTCGACGGTTCGCATCCGCGCTTGCCGGCGCAGGGAGCTTCTCGTGCGTGTGGCGGGCATCCGCTCGATCGGAGACTGAGCCTGCTGGCCGTTCATGAGGAACCTTCCGGGGAGGAGCTACCGCTGTCCTCTGCCTAGAGCACGGTGGTCTCCGCCTGATACAGCCTCGCGCTGTTTTTCCTTGCGGGCTCTCGCGATAGCGAACGGGATCAGGGAGTTCCGGGGACCGATCACTTCTCGTCAAAGGCAAGTCAGTCGACCTGGTAGGTCTCCCGAGCGAGGGTGAAGCCAGCGTCGCCGGTCGTGTCGCGACAGGAGATGCCGGTGCTCTCGCTGCTGCACAGGATGGTCCCCAGCTGCATCTTCTGCCCGTAGTCGAGGACAGCGAGGTCGGTGCCGTCCACGCTCTCGGTGGACCCGACGTCATCGGCGGCCCACCAGCCGCCCAGCTCCAGAGCCGCCTGCCCCCGGATGGTCTCCGACGTGCAGGTCCAGGCAGCGGCCTCACCTTCCAGGACCGTGATGGCATCGGCGTTCGCGGCTGAACAGTCGCCCAACGTCTGGTTGGACATATCGTCAGCGGCGGGGTCGAAGTCTTTGCTGGCGATCTGACAGACGGCTGAGCCGTCGCGCAGGACGCACTGGATGTTGCCCGACGGCATCACGAAGCTGGACTGGTCGCCGTTGACCAGGATCGTGCCGTCCCCAGCCACCTGCACCGAGCGGGGCTCTGGGCCTGCGGACTCGGTCACGGCATCGCTATCGGTGGGGGTGTCGTCGGTCGGCGTGCCGCTCTCCTCTGCCGCGTCGGGGGCCTGCGTGACGTCGGCAGTGGACTGCTCGCCAGCGGCGGGCTCTGCGTCACCCGACGGGGAGTCGCCTGAGCAGCTCGCCGACAACATGATCCCGGCCGCCAGCATGAGTGTGAGTAGCGCTCTGCGAGAGCGGTATCGACCATGGTCGAGCGTCACGGGGGAGCTCCTTTCGCGGGTGTCGGCACACTCTAGCGAGAGTCCTTCGCGCGGGGAGAGCTTTTGACCGGAATATTCGAGTGCGAGTGAGTGCTCACTCATCTACGATGCGACGTATGCCGACCCGCGCCCCCGCGATGAAACCTGAGGACCGTCGTGCCCACCTGCAGGGCGCGACGGTGACTGTTTTGCGCCGCAGCGGCATGGGCGCCACGACCAAGGAGATCGCTGCCGAGGCCGGGGTGGCCGAAGGGACGATCTTCCGTGTCTTCGACACCAAGGAGGAGCTCATCCAGTCGGCCCTGGTGACGGCGTTCGATCCCGCTCCGCTGTTGGGCCGGCTCAGCGACATCGATGCCCAGGCCCCCCTGCGAGAGCGTCTGGTCGCCATGGTCACAGCCCATCAAGACCATCTGAGCGAGCTGTTCGACCTGATGGCCGCCGTCGGCATGGTGCGTCCCCCGGAGTCCCTACACGACCACGGGCACGAGGCCCACGGCGCCGCCCAGTCCGAGGTCCACGACGCAATGCTGGCCCTGGTCGAGCCGGATGCCCGTCACCTCACGATCTCTCCCCACGATCTTCTGCGACTGCTGCGGATGCTCACCTTCGCCGGCAGCCACAAGCACATCGCTCACGGCGCTCTCCTCACCCCGCGACAGATCGTGGACGTCCTGCTCGACGGCACCCTGGCGTCCGATTCGACACCCCTTCGACGAACGGCAGCCCCACCGTGCTGATCACCCTCCTGCGCCGACACCTGGCGCCATACCGGACCTTCATCGTCATCCTGCTCGTGCTGCAGTTCCTGAGCACCATCGCCTCGCTCTACCTCCCGAGCCTGAACGGGCGGATCGTCGACGAGGGCATCGCGGTGGGCGACACCGGCATGATCATCTCCCTCGGCAGCCAGATGCTGATCTTCTCCATCGTCCAGATCGCGGTCACCATCGCGGCCACCTACCTCGCTTCGCGTACGGCCTCGAGCACCGCCCGTGACCTGCGCGCCAACGTGTTCGACCGGGTTAGTTCCTTCAGCGCCCAAGAAGTCGGCCAGTTCGGTGCCCCCACGCTGATCAGTCGATCCACCAACGACGTCACCCAGGTCCAGCAGGTCACGTTCATGGGGTTGTCGATGATGGTGACCATCCCGATCATGATGATCGGTGGGATCGTCATGGCTCTGCGTGAGGACGTCGGCCTGGCCTGGCTGATGGCGGTGGCCGTCCCGCTCCTGGCGGTATGCATCGGACTGATTCTGCGCAAGATGGTGCCGCAGTTCGCCGTCATGCAGAGGTGCGTGGACCTGGTGAACCGGGTGCTGAGGGAGCAGATCACCGGCGTGCGCGTGGTGCGGGCCTTCGTCCGCGAAGACCAGGACGAGGCACGGTTCAGCGACGCCAACACTCAGTACACCGGAGCCGCCCTGTCGGTGGGCAAGCTGATGGCGATGGTCTTCCCGATCGTGACCTTCATCCTGAACGGCTCGACCGTCGCGGCACTGTGGTTCGGCGCTCGCAGGATCGAGAGCGGCGACATGCAGATCGGCTCGCTGATCGCCTTCATGGCGTATCTGCTGTTCGTGTTGATGTCGGTCATGATGGCCACTTTCATGGCCACGATGATCCCCAGAGCCTCGGTCTCCGCGGGCCGCATCATGGAGGTTCTGTCCACCGAGGCCACCGTGGTGGACCACCGCGACCCCACCCCCATCCCCGAGGGGCCGGTCACCATCGAGTTCGACGACGTGCAGTTCCACTACCCCGGAGCGAAGTCTCCCGTGCTCCAAGGCGTGTCCTTCACGGCCCGGCCCGGCCAGATGACCGCGCTCATCGGATCCACCGGCTCAGGCAAGACCACGGCGATCTCCCTGGTCACCCGACTCTACGACGTGACCGGGGGCACCGTGCGGATCAACGGGGTCGACGTACGCGAGGCCTCACTGGAGGATCTGTGGTCCAGCGCAGGGATCGTCCCGCAGAAGCCCTATCTCTTCTCCGGCACGGTGGCCTCCAACCTGCGGTACGGCAACCCCGAGGCCACCGACGAGGAGCTGTGGGAGGCGTTGCGCATCGCGCAGGCCGACGACTTCGTGCAGCAGATGCCGGGCCGTCTGGAGGCATCGATCGCTCAGGGCGGCACGACCGTGTCCGGTGGGCAACGCCAACGCCTGGCCATCGCTCGGGCGCTGGTGAAACGACCGCAGGTCTACGTCTTCGACGACTCCTTCTCCGCGCTGGATGTTGCTACCGACGCGCGTCTGCGGGCCGCCTTGGCCTCGTTGACGGCGACTTCGACGGTGTTGGTGGTCGCCCAGCGGGTGTCCACGATCACCGCCGCGGACCAGATCATCGTGCTCGAGGACGGGCGGGTGGTCGGGCGGGGCACGCACGACGAGCTGCTGGCCGGCTGCACGACATACCAAGAGATCGTGGACTCACAACTGAGTGCGGAGGTGGCCTGACATGAGCGAAGGGGTGAAGTCTGCGGAGGAGAAGGCCGCCCAGGCCCGGCGGGGTCCGCCGACTCAACGTCACGGGCCGGGAGCGGGCATCGGCGCGCCGGTCGAGAAGCCGATGAACTTTTGGGGATCGGCGCAGCGACTCCTGGGTCTGCTTCGACCGGATCGATGGGCACTGCTGGCGGTGGTGGCGATGACCACTCTCAGCGTGGTGCTGACCGCGATCGGCCCACTCATCCTCGCCCGCGCCACCGACCTGATCTTTGCCGGGGTGTTCAGCGCCCGGCTGCCCTCGGGCACCACGCAGGACCAAGCCGTGCAGAGCCTCAGAGGTCAGGGCAACGACACTTTGGCCGACATCCTGGCCGCCATGGACAACGTCGTGCCCGGCCAGGGCATCGACTTCCAGGCCGTGGCCAACGTGCTGTTGTTCGCGTTGGCGCTCTACATCGTCGCCGCTCTGTTCTCCTGGGGGCAGGGCCGTCTGCTGGTCGTGGTGGTTAACCGCGCGGTGTTCAGTCTGCGGCGCAGCGTCGAGGAGAAGCTCCACCGCCTCCCTCTGCCCTACTTCGACCAGCAACCGCGCGGCGAAGTCTTGAGCCGGGTCACCAACGACATCGACAACGTGGCCCAGAGCCTGCAACAGACGCTGAGCCAGCTGCTCACGTCCCTACTGACCGTGGTCGCCATGGTGACGATGATGTTCATCGTGTCGCCGCTGTTGGCCCTCGTCGCGCTGGTGACGATTCCGATCGCGATGGGCGTCACCGCCATCATCGGCAAGCGCGCGCAAGGAATGTTCGTGCGGCAGTGGAAGCACACGGGGGAGGTCAACGGCATCGTCGAGGAGTCCTTCACCGGTCACGAGCTCATCCAGGTCTTCGGCCGACAGCGCGAGGCGCGAGCGGCGTTCAACACCGCCAACGAAGAGCTGTATACCGCCAGCTTCGGCGCCCAGTTCGTGTCCGGTCTGATCATGCCGACGATGATGTTCATCGGGAATCTGAACTACGTGGTGATCGCGGTGCTCGGTGGTCTACGCGTGGCCAGCGGGTCGATGAGTCTCGGTGACGTGCAGGCCTTCATCCAGTACTCCCGTCAGTTCACCCAGCCATTGACGCAGGTGGCCTCGATGGCCAACCTGATGCAGTCCGGGGTCGCCTCGGCCGAGCGGGTCTTCGAGGTCCTGGACGCCACCGAGCAGGACGTCGAGGCCGAGAACCCGGCCGTCCTGGAGGCACCTCGGGGTCGGGTGGCCTTCGAGGGCGTCTCCTTCTCCTACGACCCGGAGCAGTCGCTCATCGAGGACCTGGACCTCCGCGTCGAGCCAGGTCAGACGGTGGCCATTGTCGGCCCGACCGGGGCCGGCAAGACCACGCTGGTGAACCTGCTGATGCGGTTCTACGAGCTGAACTCCGGCCGGATCACGCTGGACGGTGTCGACATCACCAACCTCACCCGGCACGACCTGCGCTCACGGATCGGGATGGTCCTGCAGGACGCCTGGTTGTTCAAGGGATCGATCAGGGACAACATCATGTACGGACGGCCCGAAGCCACCGAGGAGGAGATGGTGCAGGCCGCTCAGGCGACCTACGTCGACCGGTTCGTGCACTCACTGCCGGAGGGGTACGACACGGTGCTCGACTCCGAGGGTGGCAGCGTGTCGGCGGGTGAGCGCCAGCTGATCACGATCGCTCGGGCCTTCCTGACCGATCCGGCCCTGCTGATCCTGGACGAGGCCACGTCCTCGGTCGACACCCGTACCGAACTGTTGCTGCAGCAGGCGATGGCCGCTCTGCGCGCGGACCGGACCTCGTTCGTGATCGCGCACCGACTGTCGACCATCCGCGACGCCGACGTCATCCTGGTGATGGAGTCGGGGCGGATCGTCGAGCAGGGCACCCATGAGGCGCTGCTGGAGGCCGATGGGGCCTACGCCGCGCTCTACCGCTCGCAGTTCGCCGCGCCCGCCGAAGCGCTCTAGCCCTCAACCCCTCACCACCCCTCGCCACCCCGACCTACTCGCCACCCCCAGCCACAAAGTCGACCTCGAGCGCCTTATCCGGCGCTGGAGGTGGCACCAAGTGGCTGGGGGTGGGGGCGTTGACCTCGACCGACCAGTAGCCGGTGGTGGTTCCTGTGTAGGGGCACCGGGTCTGGGTGTCGGAGGGCGGAGGGTGTCGACGACAGTGACACCTTCGAACGGGGCGCGCGCTCGACGGGCGACCGGCTCCGTGTGGTTCGTGCCGACCGCCGGTCCGGGGTAGTGGCCGGGGTCGGTGGACTCGGCGGCGGTGCGGAACTCCGTCTGGCCCATGGCAGGTCAAAGGCGCCTGAGGGAGGTGACTATTGCGGTCGGGGGCGGTTGCACTACGCCGCGTCGGTTACGGTGTGCCCGAAGTCCCCGTCCGAGTCGCGACGAGTCCGCGGCACGAGGATTACAGCAAGGAGCCAGCACGTGGCAACCACACTCGTCATTGTCGAGTCACCGGCCAAGGCCAAGAAGATCGGTGAGTTCCTCGGCGAGGACTATCAGGTCGACGCCAGCGTCGGACACATCCGCGACCTGCCCAACCCCAGTGAGTTGCCCCAGGACATGAAGAAGGGGCCCTATGGCCGCTTCGCGATCAACGTGGATGACGGCTTCGACCCGTACTACGTCGTCGACGGGGACAAGAAGAAGAAGGTCGCCGAGCTCAAGCGGGCCCTCAAGGACGCCGACGAGCTGCTCCTGGCGACCGATGAGGACCGCGAGGGCGAGGCGATTGCCTGGCACCTGCTCGAGGTGCTCAAGCCCAAGGTGCCGGTCAAGCGCATGGTGTTCCACGAGATCACCAAGGAGGCCATCCAGCGTGCGGTGAACGAGACCCGCGACATCGACATCCAGATGGTCGACGCGCAGGAGACCCGTCGGGTGCTGGACCGCCTCTACGGGTATGAGGTGTCGCCCGTGCTGTGGCGCAAGGTCAAGCAGGGGCTGTCGGCCGGGCGGGTGCAGTCCGTGGCCACCCGGATGGTCGTGGAGCGTGAGCGCGAGCGGATGGCCTTCCGGTCGGCGTCGTACTGGGACGTCGAGGGAGAGTTCGCCCCCTCATCCAACTCCGGACAGGCCTTCGTCGCCAAGCTCACAGCAGTCGATGGGTCCAAGGTCGCGACCGGTCGTGACTTCACCGACCTCGGCGAGCTCAAGACGACGGGAGCACGCCACCTGGACGCCGCTCTGGCCACGGCCATCGCCGAGGCCATGCCGCAGGCTGACGTCGCCGTCCGCGAGGTGTCGGAGAAGCCCTACACCCGCAGGCCCTCAGCTCCTTTCACGACCTCGACCCTGCAGCAGGAAGCCAGCCGCAAGCTGCGGTTGAACAGCCAAAGCGCCATGCGCACCGCCCAGCGGCTGTACGAGAACGGCTACATCACCTACATGCGGACCGACTCGACGACGCTGTCGTCCTCGGCGATCAGCGCGGCCCGATCTCAGGCCCGCGACCTCTACGGAGCCGAGTACGTGCCCGAAGCCATTCGCGCCTACGGCAAGAAGTCCAAGAACGCCCAGGAGGCGCACGAAGCGATCCGCCCCGCCGGTGACTCCTTCCGGACCCCGGCCCAGGTGGCCGGGGAGCTGCGGGGCCAGGAGTACGCGCTCTACGAGCTGATCTGGAAGCGCACGGTCGCCTCGCAGATGGCCGATGCCCGTGGTTCCACCGCCAGCGTGAAACTCGGCGCGACGTTGCCCTCCGGGACCGGAGCCGGTGGGTCGCGCGTGAGCGACGCCGAGTTCTCCGCCAGTGGCACGGTCATCACCTTCCGCGGGTTCCTCGCGGCCTACGAAGAAGGTCGTGACGAGGAACGGCACGGACGGAACGAGGCTGAGTCCGAGCGCCGGCTGCCGAAGCTCTCCGAGGGTGTCGACCTGGACACCCTGCGTGCGGAGGCCCAGGGGCACCAGACCAACCCGCCCGCTCGATACACCGAGGCCACGTTGGTCAAGGCGCTGGAGGAGAAGGGGATCGGACGACCCTCGACGTATGCCGCCACGGTCGGCACCATCCAGGACCGCGGCTACGTGCGCACCCGGGGCTCGGCGTTGATCCCGACGTGGCTGGCCTTCGCGGTCACCCGGCTGCTCGAGTTGCACTTCTCGCGGTTGGTCGACTACGACTTCACCGCCTCCATGGAGGAGGACCTCGACGCGATCGCCCGAGGCGACGAGCAACGGGTCGACTGGCTGCAGCGGTTCTACTTCGGTGACGAAGCCAAGCACAGCGAGGGCCTGCGCGCGCTGGTCGAGGACCTCGGAGATATAGACGCCCGTGGGGTCTCGACCATCGAGATCGGTGAGGGCATCGTGGTGCGCGTGGGTCGCTACGGCCCTTACGTGGAGGACACCAACAACGAGGGAGAGCCCAAGCGGGCCAGCATCACCGACGACATCGCCCCCGACGAGATGACCGCAGAGAAGGGTCGCGAGCTCCTGGAGACTGCGGCCGATGACGGTCGCGTGCTGGGCCAGGACCCCACGACGGGTCGCGACATCGTCGCCAAGGCCGGACGCTACGGCCCCTACGTCACCGAGGTCATCCCCGATCCCGACGACGACGCCACGGGCGCCGCGACGGCTGGCGGCGATGGTGGCAGCGGGCCGAAGAAGCCAACCAAGAAGGCCGCGAAAGCCAAACCGCGCACGGGCAGCCTGTTCAAGGACATGGACCTGTCCACCATCGAGCTGGACACGGCGCTCAAGCTGCTGAGCCTGCCGAGAGTCGTGGGCTCCGACCCCGAGTCCGGTGACGAGATCACCGCGCAGAACGGCCGCTACGGGCCGTACCTGAAGAAGGGCACCGATTCGCGCTCCCTGGCGACCGAGGACCAGATTTTCGGCATCACCCTCGAGGAAGCTCTGGCGATCTACGCCCAGCCCAAGCAGCGCGGTCGAGCTGCCGCCCCGCCGCTCAAGGAACTGGGCAGCGACCCGGTCTCCGAGAAGCCGGTCGTGGTCAAGGACGGCCGCTTCGGGGCCTACGTCACCGACGGCGAGACCAACGCCACCCTGCGCAAGGACGACGACCCCGAGACGATCACCGCCGAGCGTGGGTTCGAGCTGCTTGCCGACAAGCGCGCCAAGGGACCCACCACCCGTAAACGGGCCGCGAAGAAGACGACGAAGAAGACGGCGGCCAAGAAGCGAGCGCCAGCGAAGAAGGCCGCGCCGAAGAAGTAGCTCTCGAGCCTCGCCGCCCGGTGACTGCGGCGCACCAACCGGGTGTGCTTAGGAGGTCTGGGCCGCCTGCGCCAGGGCCAGGGTGTCGTGACGGGAGAGCAGGTCGAGCACGCCCTCCCAGGACTCGAGAAGGTCGGTGCTCTGATCCTGCGACAGATCCGCTGGGGCAGGGAAGGGCATCAGCCAACCCTCGGGCGCGCTGACCTTGACGGTGCCAGACGGGCTGACCGCTCTGAGCTCATCGTCCGGCAGGGTGGGGAAGCGATCACCCCGGATAGCGATCAGTCCCGGCAGGACCGGCCCCGCCGGCCACACATCCCGCAGACGAGCAGGTGCGGACCTCCGGTATCCGACGACGGCCAGCTGAGCCCCATGCGTCAGCAGCTCCTGGCCGAGCGCGAGCAACTGGTCCTCGTCGAACGGCTCCCGGGGGGCCTGTCCGAACAGCTCGACCCGCTCCAGCAGCCCCACCGGCTGTGGGACCAGTGAGCCCACCGCGTCGGCATGCTCGCCGATCAGCAGGAAGCGGGCGGGTCCGGGTGACTCGGACTGGCTGAATGCGGTGAGGCTTGCCTGGTCGAAAGCAGCCTCGACGGGCTCCATGAGTCCTTGCCCGGCCAGGGGCCCCACACCGCAGGAGTGCGCGACGTGCTGAGCCAGGGCCCCGACGCTGACGGCTTCGGATGCGCTGTGCACGGTGTCGACCTCCGCGACCAAGCTCCATACCCGGTCCGTGGGCGGTGTCTCGGGGCGGACGGGAATGGGAGGATCGACCGCGACGAACTGCGATCCGTCCCAGCGCACTTCGGCCGCACTCCGGGCGTCGTGGGTGATCCCGCCCTCGTCCGCGATCCACTGGATCGCCCCCCGGTCGACCATGGCCGCCAGGACGGGTGTCAGACGTGTGGAGCGGGGCGTCAACAGCACGAAGGTGCGCTCGTGGTCCCGGGCCCAGAGCAGGCAGGTGGTCATCCACGGGGTGAGTCCCAGGACGGGACGGGTCTGAAGCGCCACCGCGGAGTCTGCCGTGACGAAGTCGAAGGGTGGGTCTTCAGCATCGGCTGAGGGTGCCTGGAGCGCGTCCTCGGGTTGGTCAGAGCTGAGGTGAATGGCCACACCCTCTACCTGGTGAGCCAGCGCGGCACTGAGATCGTGGACGGTAGCGGAAGACGGGGATGATCCTTCGGCTGCCGATGCCGGCGCCACCACCTCCGTCCACCAAGGGGTGGGCGCCGACGGATCGTGTTGGGGGACAAAGCGATGCGCGGCGGCCAGAAAGTCGTGGGCCTCCCGGCTGGGCCCCACCCACAGTCGCGGGTGGTCCTCCGCATCGACCAGGACGGTGAATCGTTGGCTGTGGTCAGCGCGCAGCTGCAACAACGGGTCGACAGCGTCGACAGCCAGGATGACGTCGGCAAACTCGAGCGGAGTGGAGGAAAGGATCAGCCAATCGTCAGACATAGTGATCATGCTAGGTGCGGCGCGACGCCATTCGTATGGATTGTCATTTGGCTCACATTGGTGTCTCATAGAAATCGTACGTAGGGGCGGCTCTCCATCGTCGGAGCAAGCTGACAATCATCACGATCAGAGGAGCTCGGCATGAAGTTCGACATGGGTAATGCCACCCTAAATTCGTTGACCAAGGGCACGCAGGGCAGCCAGCAGGATCTGGGCGCCATGGTCAAGCAGCTGGTGGCCTCGGTAGAGCCCCTAGAAGGCAAGTTCAACGGCTCGGGCCGTGCGGCCTTCGACGGGTTCAAGGCCCGCACCGACGAGGTCGCCGCTGACCTGAACAACTCGCTCTCGGCGATCCTAGGCGGCCAGTCCGGTATGGACATGGCCTTCCAGACCGGTGACGTGGAGTCCTCGGACAACGCCACGCAGGCTCAGGGGCAGGCGAACTTCGACGGGGCCAGGTTCGGCTCCCGCGCCTGAGCCGGCCGACTCAGCGTCCTACTCGTCCACCTAGCCCAGCCTTGCCCATCCTTCAGGAGTAGATATGCCCAGCACCGATCGAATTTCCTTCGACACCGGAGTCTCCGGCTCTGTGCAGTCAGACATCGCCGGCCTCATCGGCCGACTCGAGTCGTTGATGGCTCAGCGCGACAGTCAAGTCTCAGCGGCCATGTCCGACTTCCAGGCGGATGGGGTCTCTGAGGAGTACCACGCCGTCGAGCAGCGCTGGCGCCGTGCCTCCGACGAGGTCCGCTCCATCATCACGCTGGTCAAGACCACCTTGTCGCGCAACGACGAGACGGCGACGTCGACGCAGGGCCGTGCGCGCACTGCTGTGCAGAACATCGGCTGAGTAGCGACCAGAGAACGCTTGACGGTGGCCGTGGCTCGCTCACGGGTCGGGAGGCTCACGACGCATGGCTCAATGGGATATTCAGGCACCCGCGACCGGTCGCCTGCTGGCAGGAGCCAGTGAACAGGCCCAGGGGTATGAGACCGACATCGGGTCGGTGACCTCGGCGTTGGAAGCGACGGGGGTGGCGTTGGTGAACAGTCCGTTGGCGATGAGCCGGGTCGCCGAGTTCGCGGAGTCGGTGGCTACTCCCCATCTCAACAAGGTCGTCGGCCATACGGCGTCTGCTCTGCAGGGGACCTCGGCTGCAGTGTCGGCTTACATGGCCGGCGACACCGAGATGGCCGCAGAGGCCCAGCGCAACGCCTCGATGGCGACCTATCCCCAGGACGTGCCAGGGGTAGGGGGTGGCGGGTAGTGGCCATTGACGTGGGCGCGGTGAAGCTCGACAGCCCGTATCTGGTGCGTGACGTGGGGGTGCGCTTGAGTACGGCAGCGGACGAGGTCGCGTCACGGGCCGGTGACATCCGTTCGAGCTGGGCGGGTCTGGCTTCGTTGTATGAGGCGCCGGAGCAGTCCCTGGTGTTGGCGGCGATGGATGTGCCTGACACGGAGGCGGGGGAGTTCTCGGATAAGTCGCTGCGGGTGCAGGGCGCGCTGTCGACGTATGCGGATGCCTTGGAGGGGTTACAGGCGCGTAAGGCGACGTTGATGTCGGACGTGGAGCAATTTTACGCGGAGAAGGCAGAGGTCGAAGCGGATAACGCGGACAACAACTTTCTGGAGACGGGGAAGGACTGGCTCACGGGGGAGGACAACGACCTATTGGAGCGTGAGGAGGGGTTGTTGGCTCGGGTGGGGGAGCTGCAGGCGGAGAAGGACGCGGCCGAGCGGGCATGTGCGAACACGATCGGGGCGATCTGGGGCGCGCCGGACTACAGCGCGGCGGATGAGACGACGGTGTGGGACGAGAACGTCTATGGCATGAGCGAGGAGGGGTATGAGCAGGCGGCGTTGTCAGGGGATACGCCGTGGGGGCATCCGGACATGTGGTCCGACGGGGACTGGACGACGAAGGTCTTCATGCTGCAGCGGGGTGCCGAGCGCAGTATCACGGGGTTGTTCGAGTTCGGGGGCGATCTGATTGGCGTGGATGGAGGCGGACAGGCCAAAGCCGCGTGGTCTGGGTTAGCCCAACTCGGCGGTGACGCGTTGGTGATGTCCCCGCTAGGGGCACCGTTCACGAGTCTTGAGCAGAAGGCAGAGTCCAGCGAGCGTCTGTTGGGTGTGGGGAAAGCCATGATCGGGTGGGACACCTGGGGGACGTCGGGGTGGAACACCGCGGGTGGCCTCGGGCTTGACGTGGCGTTGACGGCAGCGACGTTTGGGTATGGGGGCGCTGCCAAGGGTGGGGCGAGGGCGGCGACGGCCACCAGTGGTGTGCGTCGGGTCGTCGGTCCCTTGAGTGCGAGTCGTGCGGGGCAGATGGCGAGCGCGTTGCGGGTGAACCTGTCCTCGAGGGCTTCGACGGCGCTGAACACGTTGCGGCACCTCCCGGATGACACGGCTCGTTCGTTCAATCGGTTTATGGACAACGGGCAGCCAGCCTTAGCTGGGGCACCCGGCCGCCATCTGGACGACTTCGCTCATCGCATGGACTCCGGTGACCGACCGGGATCAGGGGTGCCCGATAGCGGCAGAGCGGGCAGCGGTCTGCCCGAGGGTGACGGTCCTGGTGTGGGCACGCCGGACGCCGACAGCCCTGGGCCAAGAGATCCGGGAGGTGCTGGACCGTCAGGAGATGCACCCAGTCCGCGGGACTGGATGTGGAACGACGAGACCCGCCCCCTTCCCGGTGAGTCGGCGGCTGAGCACACAGAGCGCACTCGTGGAATAGACAGGGGCGATAACCGCGACACTGGCGGAAAGTACACCGGCTCTGACACTCAGGCCTTGGCGAACGAAGCTGAAGGTTTGAGACAGTTCGCAGACGATGCGGGAGTAGAAGTGATCGATGACCAAGTTGTAGCGCGGTTTGAGGGGATGCCGCAAAATGGGAGGAAGTACGACGGGCTTTATGACCTTGGCACGATCGACGAAGCGACGGGGCTGCCTGCGTATGGTGCGATCGAGGTGAAGGGTCCCACTGCAACGTACGGTGGAACACAAAGGGCAGTAGATGACATGGTCAATGGGGGTCAGGGTGCAGTGGCGGTCCTCAACGGTAAGGAAATCATCATCGTGGAAGTCAAACTGCATGTAGTTAGGAGGTGACCGACAATGTCTGGAGCACCAACTGAGGAACGCAACTCGACTGGACTCAACTTCGTCGTGGAGTTAGAGAACTCCTCGGGGGTCACGAGCATCTCGGAGAATTGGCGAACCGACGTCAGCACAGCATTGGAGCGAATGGTTAGACGTCTCTCGCCGGATAAGAAGAGTTTTTTGATCCTCATAATGCTGCCACCTGGAGTAGACATAATGTCAATGACGGGTACCGATACTTACCAAAACTTCATGCAAGTTTCCGGAAGCTCGGATCGCTTTACAGTCGAACATGTTCATCCAAAGGATGAGAGTCACTTGCATGACCCGAGTCTGCGCAACGTGAGAGACGTATTAGGACGAGCGGCACCGGAAAACGAAAAGACCACCGAGGAAATAGTCATGAGTGGTGGAAGGTCCCAGATGGTACATACGAGCGAGGTTCTGTCGACGCAGGAGGCGGTCGATATTCTCGCATTTTATTACCGCAATGGGGTTGCCTTGCCAGGGATCCATAGGCGTACGGTAGCGGTCTAACACCACGGCGAGGCGCGCAGTGTGCCCGTTCGCAATGCGGACCCCATCGGCCACGTTGGCCTGTCCTACGACATCGATACAGGGCGCGACATCGTTGAAGCGTCTTTGCGGCGAGCCGACGGAAGGCGACTGTTCCCCTATATCGTCTAGCAGCGATTGTTTCCGTCGCGGGCCGGAGAAAGTCCTAGAGCTCAGTCCGCCATGGAGGGAGGCGAGTAGGCCGAAAATGGGTCCAATGGCCGCTGTCGAATGAAGCGTCCTCAAGGGTCGCCACAACTAACCGAGTGATGGGCTCATGCGGACATGGGATGCGACACAACACCGCTGAAGAATCGAACGTTCGCGGATTTCTGGGCGTCGCATCGCGGACGTACAGTTTGGGCCAACAGGGTGGAGTAGCGAGCCGGAGGGGCAACGAGGTGGCGTACGAGTACGACGACCAACTGATCGACGCCACGGCGGTCCGTCGTGAACGCCTCACCGCCGCGCTGTTGTACGGCCGCAACCGACTCCGTCGACAGTGGTCGGACCGCCTACGCACGGCGCTGATCAGCGCCTTCCTTACCGTGCTCATCTGTGCCGGGTGTGTGGCCGTGTCGTTCGTGACGACCTTGTTGGCCGACGACCCGGCTCTGGCCTCCAACCGGGACAGCAGTGAGCAGGTCCCCGCGACAGCGGACCCCAACGACTCCGATGCTTCACCGACGTCCTCGCCCGGTCAGGGCCAAGGCCCGACACAGGCGCCGTTGCCCACCCCGCAGCCCACCGAAGGTGATGGCTCGACCTCCCCAGCTCAGGAGAGCCCATGACCGTCGTGGCCGGACCCTTCCTGCGGGCGACCGTAGTCTCGGATGAGAAGACCGTTGATGTCGTGCTCCCGACCGACCAGGCGGTCTCCTTGTTGATGCCCACGTTGCTGCAGCTCGTGGGCAGAGCCGAGGCCGGTGAGCGTTCGGAGGTGGGCTACGACCTCGTGACCCTGGAGGGTGCGGCCGTCGACCAGGACCAGAGCTTCGCCCTCAGCGGTCTGCGCGACGGCGTGCACCTGCGCATCGTTGCGCTCCGGGAGAGCCCACCTGCGCCCGTGGTCTACGACCTGGTCGACGTCGCAGAAGCGGTCCGGCCCTGGGGCCTGTGGGGCGCCCGCACGCGCAGGTGGGTCATCGCCTCGCTCACGGCAGTGCTCGTGGCCCTGACGACGGCGTTATGGGTGGTGCGGATCCCGCAGGACATCACGTCGGTCGTGGCCGGGATGGGCGGGCTCGCCCTGCTGGCCAGCGTCATCTCGGGGTTGCGCCGGGACCCTGCCCTGGCCTGGACATCATGGGCTCTCGGCGCTGGCGCCCTGGTGGCTGCGCTGGTTCGCTCGGACCTCTCCGGTGGTGCGCTCTTCGCCTGGTCCCTGCTCCTGGCCGCCCTGGTTGTCCTCTCCGGCGGATGGGCCGGCCGCCGGCTGCGCGCCACGGTCTCGGCGCTGCTGATGCTCGCGCTGTTGGGGGTGACGACGTGGGTAAGCATCGAGCTTACCGACGACCTCGCCCTGACGGCTGCGGTCGTGGCCACGGTGTGCGGGATCGGGGTCGGTGTGTTGCCCCGGATCGCGCTGGCGTCCACCGGCGCCTTCAGTATCGACGCCAGGGTCACCAGGGGCACCGTCCTGTCCCGGTCCCCGGTCGAGCAGGCGATCGGACAGGCGCACACGTCGCTGGCCGGAGCGGTGGTCGTCGCCTCGGTCGGTTTCGGTCTGAGCTCTTACCTCACGTTGACCCGCAGCGACTTCACGATCTGGCCGGTGGCCCTGGTGGTCACCCTGTTGGTCGGGTGGAGCGTGCGGGTGCGTCACTTGCCGTTGGCGGTGCAGCGCACCGCGATGTTGCTGGCCTCGATCAGCTCGCTCGTGGGCCTGGGCCGGGCCGTCGTGGAGGCCCATCCTGATGTGTGGCCCCTGGTCGTCACCGCCTTGTATGCCGTCGCCGCGGCAGCGGTGTTCGTGCTGCTGATGCGCGGCACCGAGCTGCTCGGGGCACTGGCCCGTCGATGGGCCAACCGGGTCGAGACGGTCAGCGTGGTCGCGACCCTGCCCCTGTTGGTCGGCGTCTTCGGCGTCTACGGCGACCTGCTCGACACCTTCTGAGGAGTGCCTATGACCGAGCACAGCTCCGAGCCGGGACAGCCGGCGCCGCAGTGGCAGTCCGAGACCCTGCGCCGCTTGCAGACGTCGGACGACGTCGAGCCGGAGCAGCCGGACCACCCCTCTGCCCCGGAGCATGCCGACCAGCATGATGCGGTCACTGGGACCACGACGGACGATGACCCGTCCACCATCGTCGAGGGTGAGCCTCGCCGTGCGTATCACCAGCTCTCGAAGCGACCAGCAGCCGGAGTGGTGAGCAGGACGGTGGCGCGCCTTCGCTCGGTCGTGGCCGGTGACGAGCAGCCGACGGAACTGGTGGCGACCTGGGAGAAGATCCAGGTCCCGCTGGCCACCGGACGCCGAGTTCACGTGGTCGCCGCTCACGGTGGTGCGGGCGCAACGACGGTCGCGCTCTGCCTGAGCCATACGCTGCACCGGCACCGCAGCGACGGGGTGGTCCTGATCGAGAACGGCGACCCGCGCGGCGGTCTGTCCGGGCGCCTGGCGGCCGAGCCATCCGCCAGCGTGGCGTCGCTGAGCGTGAATCCCACCGGGTTCGCCCTACCGGAGCCCGGCGAGGACGACGCTCTGGTCGTGCTCGCACCCGGGACCGCCGACCCCGAGCAGGCGTACCGCATAGCCACCCGGCTGCGTCGTAGCCACGCGATCACCGTGACCGACGGCGGACCGGACCTGGCCGCCCACGCGGAAGACGTGGACTGCGTGGTCGTGGTGGCCCACAACACCGTCCGCGGACTCGCCGCCGCCTACGCCGCTCGACAGGAATCGATCGCCGGGGGCGTCGAGGAGCAGCGGGTGCTCATGGTCCTGGTCGGGTCGGTGCCGAACTCGGGGCTGACCCTGCATCGGGCGATGGAGCACGTCCTCAAGAACGACGTCGCGGCGGTGTCGCTGGGCCCGGACCGGCACCTGGCGGGTGCCGCCGCGGTCGATCCTGAGCTCCTGGGGGCCGGCACGGTGCTCGATCTGGCTCGTCTCGCCGGCAGGGTCGTGCAGATCGTGGCGGTCCCGCAGTGAGCGCGGAGGTCGTGCAGCGCTCGGCACGATCCACCCCTGGTAGCCCCGAAGCCGACGAGGTCCCGATCGAGCGGCCCCCCGCGCTGCCCGAGGGTGAGTCGGGGATGGGCGGGCTGCTCATGCTGGTCCCGATGCTGGGTGCCGGGGCCTCCATGACGGTGATGATGCTCTTCCGCGGAAGCAGCCTCGCCGCGGTGGGTGCGCTGATGATGATCCTGACCCTGGTGGCCTCGGTGGTCATGGTGTTCAGCCAACGCGGCAAGGGCGCGCGCAAGAGGCGACAACAGCGCACCGCATACCTCGCCTATCTTGAGCGGACCCGCGCGGAGCTGCAAGAGCGCGAGACGTCCCTGGCCGAAGCCGCCCGGCACGCGGACCCGCATCCCCGGGCGTTGCTGGGATTGGCCCAGACGCGGCGACGACTCTGGGAGCGTCGGCGCGGTGACGTGGACTTCCTCCGGGTCCGACTGGGGACGGGGGAGGCTTCCGCTCACGACTTCGTGCGTCAGGGAGAGGACAACGCGCTGCAGCTCGCCGACACCTTCATGGACTCCGAACTGGAGCTGCTGGAGGAACGGTTCGACACCGCCAGCGACCTGCCGATGTGTCTGGACCTGGACGGGGCGGGCAACGTCAGCGTCGTCGGGGACCGCGCCTTCTGTATGCAGGTCGCCCGGCTGATCACCGCCCAGGCAGCAACCCTCGCCTCGCCGGAGGATCTGCAGCTGGCCCTGACGAGCCCACCGGACCGGATCGAGGAGTGGGAGTGGCTGCGCTGGCTGC
Source organism: Actinomycetales bacterium (assembly GCA_038258285.1). GTDB lineage: Bacteria > Actinomycetota > Actinomycetes > Actinomycetales > Dermatophilaceae > Ornithinicoccus. The sequence continues at coordinate 78,761 of JBBSQA010000006.1, forward strand.
CGCACCTGGCCGACCAGCGGCAGTCCACGCCCGTCGGTCCGCAACGCCGAGTGGCACCGAGCACCGCCGAGCTGATGCAGGTGCTGCGCGAGGATCTGCGCCGACGGATGAGCACGGCTGCCGAAGGCCGCCGCAACCTCCAGCGCGGCGCCGCGCTCCATCCCTTCGCCACCATGGTCGTGTTCATCGACGAGGAACCGTCCGCTCAGCACGGCGTGCCGATCGGCGACCGCGAGATCTCGCCAGCAGACCTCGGGGTGAGCGTCATCCACCTGTTGGACTCCCAGGACCGTGAGCCCGACGACGTCACCATCCGCATCAGCCAGCGAGCACCGGACTCCAGCGACGCCGTCGTGGAGCGATACGAGCGTCGTGACGCCGCTCCGAGACGGTTCGTGCTCCGTCTCGACGACTGGACCGCCAGCGAGTGCGAGGCGCTGACCCGCTACCTGTCCGGGCTACGCCTTTCCCCGGACTCCCACGAGCACGACGCCAGTCAGCAAGCGGCAGACATCACGCGGCTGATGGACGTGCCCGACCTCAGCGCCATCGACCTGGACCGTGTCTGGGCCCCCCGCCCGAAGCCCTCCTTCCTGCGGGTGCCGCTGGGCACGGACGAGCGCGGCGACCCGGTCATGCTCGACCTCAAGGAGTCGGCCCAGTTCGGGATGGGGCCGCACGGCCTCTGCGTCGGGGCGACCGGCTCAGGGAAGTCCGAGCTGCTGCGCACCCTGGTCCTGGCTCTGCTGGCCTCGCACAGCCCGGACGACATCACGATGGTCCTGGTGGACTACAAGGGTGGGGCCACGTTCGCGCCCTTCGCCCAGGCCCCGCACGTCTCCGGAGTCATCACCAACCTGAGTGACGACGCGACCCTGGTCGAACGGGTCTACGCCAGCCTCGAGGGGGAGGTTCGCCGCCGCCAGCAGGTGCTCAAGGACGCGGGCGACCTGGCCGACGTGACCGCCTACCGCAAACATCGCAAGGAGCGGGCGCGCCAGGGGGAGTCCATCCCGCCGCTGCCCCACCTGTTGGTGATCATCGACGAATTCGGTGAGCTGCTGACGGCACGGCCCGACTTCATCGAGTTGTTTTTGTCGATCGGCCGGATCGGTCGCTCCATCGGCGTCCACCTGCTGTTGTCGAGCCAACGGATCGAGGGCGGCAAGCTGCGGGGACTGGACACCTACCTGTCCTACCGGATCGGTCTGCGGACCCTGTCCGAGGCCGAGAGCCGGACCGTGCTGGAGACCCCCGACGCCTTCTCCCTCCCAGCCCTGCCGGGCTACGGCTACCTCAAGGTCGACACGACGATCTACACCCAGTTCCGGTCCGGCTACGTCTCCGGGCCCCTCCCGGACGACGAGGAGCAGGAGGAGGTCGTTCCGCAGGTCCATACCCTGCCGCGGTACGCCGTGCTGGAGGAGGCGGAAGAGGACTCCTCAGAGCCCGACGAAGGGGCGGAGGAGCTCGACGACGAGGAGCCCAGCGGCCCGACGGTGCTCTCGACCATGGTGGACCAGTTCGCCGCTCGGCCCCGGGTGGGGACACCCGTGTGGCTGCCCCCGCTGCCGGACCAGCTGAGCCTGGACCAGATCGACTCCGGTGTCGCCTCCACCACGAGCGGGCCACGGATTCGGCATACCCGATCCATGCGCGTGCCGATGGGACTGGTGGACGACCCCGCCAGGCAGTGGCAGGGACCTTGGGAGCTGGATCTGCATCGCTCCGGGGGCAACGTGCTGCTGATCGGCGGCCCGCGGACCGGTCGCACGACCTTTCTACGGACGTTGGCCGCGTCTTTGGCCATCACCCACGCCGTGGACGAGGCAGTGGTCTACGGGGTGGACCTGCTGGGCTCCAACCTGCAGGCCCTGGACGACCTGCCGAACGTCGCCGGGATCGGCGTGCGGACCGACCCGGAGGTGGTCCGGCGCACGGTGGAAGAGGTTCACGCTCTGCTGGTTGAGCGCGAGCGCGTCTTCCAGGAGCTGCGCACGGACTCGTTGCAGGCTGTGCGTCGGGCCACCGACCCCCCGGAAGGGGTGGATCCCTCGAGCATGATGTTGGCTGAGGTCGTGCTCCTGGTGGACGGGTACGGGCAGGTCACCGAGGAGTTCGAGGAACTCGAGACCTTAATGCAGACGCTCACCCGCCGGGGCTCGGGCTACGGGATCCACGTCGTGGCCACGGTGAGCCGGTGGAACGAGGTCCGGCTCAACCAGCAGACCTTCTTCGGGACCAAGATCGAGCTGCGACTCGGCGACCCAGCCGAGTCCGGGGTAGGCCGCAAGCTGAGTGAGACGCTGACCTCGGCTCCGCCCGGGCGTGCGCTGTTGGAGTCCAAGCTCTTCGCCCAGATCGCGTTGCCGCGGATCGACGACGTGGCCGAGCGGGAGAGCGTCGGTGACGGGCTAGCCGATCTGGTGGCTCAGGCCTCCGGGGCCAGCGAGGATCGGGCACCGCGCATCCGCCTTCTCCCGTCCACGGTCACCATGACCGACCTGCAGGAGCCCGCCAAGCCCGGGCAGGTCGCCCTCGGTCTGGACGAGAGCGATCTGGGCACCGTGATGCTCGACGTCAACACGACCGACCGCAACCTGGTCGTGATCGGCGACAGTGGCACCGGCAAGACCGCGCTCCTGCGCCATCTGATCGCGGGCCTGACCGAGCAGTACACCGAGGACGAGCTGGTCCTGGCCATCATCGACCCACGGCGCGGCCTGCACGGTGTGGTGCCGGATGAGTACCTCGGCGGGTATGCCGGATCCTCAGTGATGGCGGAACGGCTGATCGCAGCCATTCTCCCTGAGCTGAAGAAGCGCTCGCCGGATGACGTGCAGGAGTCCAGCGACGAAGCCCTGCCGCTGCCCCGGGTGATGGTGATCGTCGACGACTACGACGTCCTGACGGCGGGGGGCACGTCACCGCTGCAACCCCTGGTGCCCTATATCGCGATGAGCGCCGAGATCAACCTCGACGTAGTCATCACCCGCAAGGCGGCAGGCGCGGCTCGCGGCGTCTTCGAGAGCACGTTTGCGGCCATCCGGGACTCCGGGGCGACCGGCCTGATGTTCTCCGGCGACCGCTCCGAGGGTCAGTTGCTGGGCACCGTCCGACCGCAGAAGCTGCCGACCGGGCGAGCGCTCATCGTGCGCGCCGGACAGAGCGTACGCACGGTGCAGGTCGCGCTCCGTTCGACCGACGACGAAGAGGAGCTCGGCGGACGCGGTTTCGGAGGGGAGTGAGATCGCTCAGTGGGTCAAGCAGCTCAACGACCGCGAGCGATCAGCGACGGAGGGCAGGCTGCTGTCAGCCGATAACGCCTGCGCCAGGTCCGCCATGAGGTCCTCGACGTTCTCCAGGCCGACGGACACCCGCACCAGCCCCTGACCCGGGCGTGCGTGATCGGCGACCGGCCGGTGGGTCAGCGAGGCCGGGTGCTGGATCAGCGTGTCGACGCCGCCCAGCGACACGGCGTGGCCGATCAACGAACACTGCTGGACCACGCGCCGCGCCCGCTCGTAGGAGCCGACGTCGAAGGCCAGCACCGCTCCTCCACCGGACATCTGAGCACCCACGAGGCCGTCGGGGTCGCTGCCGTCGAGTCCGGGGTAGTGCACACGGGTCACCCCGTCCTGCCCCTGGAGCCACGACGCCAGGACGCCGGCGGACTGCTGTTGAGCACGGACCCGTACCGGCAGGGTCTGCAGGCCTCGGTGCGCGGTGTAGGCGGCCATCGGGTGCAGAATGCCTCCGGTGATCGCGCGGACGCTGCGCACCCGAGCAACCCAAGCCTCGTCGGCGGCGATGACCCCTGCCAGCAGGTCACCGTGGCCCCCGATGAACTTGGTCGCCGAGTGCAACACGATGCGGGCGCCGTGGGTCAGCGGCTGCTGCAGCACGGGGGTGGCGAAGGTGTTGTCGACCAACACGGGCACGTCGCCGGCCGCGTCGACGACCGCCTGGATGTCGACGAGGTCCAGCGTGGGGTTGGCCGGAGTCTCGACGATGATGAGACCGGTGCGGTCCGTGATGGCATCACGAACGCCGTCGGTTGAGGCCCAGGTGACGTCCGTGCCGAGCAGCCCAGTGGCCAAGAGATGATCGGTCCCGCCGTAGAGCGGGCGCACCGCCACGACGTGCGGGGTGCCCGCCGCCACGCAAGACAGGAGCACGGCGGACAGCGCGGCCATACCGGAGGCAAAAGCGGCGGCGGCCTCAGCGCCCTCCAGGTCGGCCAAGGCTTCTTCGAACCTCGCTACCGTCGGGTTCCACAGCCGTTGGTAGATGCCACTGTGCCCGGGGAGCAGCGCTCCGCCGGTGGCCAGATGCTCGTATGCCGATCCGCCCGCCTCCAGGTCCGGCACCGGGGACGTGCTCGAGAGGTCGATCGGTGGCACGTGCACGCCTAAGGCGGCGAGGTCACCTCGGCCCCCATGGACGGACCGGGTGTCGCGACGGAAAGATTCGGAGAACATTCAACGATGGTGAAGGACCACATGCTCAACTGCAAGTGAACCAAAGATCCTGCGTTAGTACGGTGATATTTCCGTCTTTGACCACTGTGCAGGTCCCGGCGCCGAAGGGCCTGAGGACAAGGGCCAGCGGTCGCTATACGAACGCACCGATCCCGGTGATGGCTCGTCCCACGATGAGAGTGTTGATCTCGCGGGTGCCTTCGTAGGAGTAGATCGCCTCGGCGTCGGCGACGAAACGTCCGACGTGGTGCTCCAGCAGGATGCCGTTGCCGCCGAGCACCTCGCGGGCCCAGCCGACCGTCTCCCGCATCCGTGCTGTCGTGAAGGCCTTCGCTAAGGACGCATGCTCATCGCGCAGCAGCCCGGCGTCCTGGAGTTGCGACACGCGGGCGCACATCGCGGTGGAGGCGGTGACGTTGGCCAACATCTTGACCAGCAGATCCTGCACCAGCTGGAAGCTGGCGATGGGCTTGCCGAACTGCTCCCGCGTCTTGGTGTAGGCCAGCGCGTGCTCGTAGGCCCCACGCGCGCAGCCAGTCGCGGCCCAAGCCACCCCCATCCGGGTCACCTTCAGCACCTTGCCCGTGTCCTTGAAGGTGTTGGCGTGGGCGAGCCGGTTCGCTTCGGGCACGCGCACTCCGGTGAGGTCGATCTCGGCGTTGAGCACGGCCCGTAGCGCGATCTTGTCCCGTTGGATCTCGAAGCGCATGCCTTCGGTGCCTTTCTCGACCACGAAGCCCTTGACCTGGTCGTCCTCGACGTCCCGCGCCCAGATCACCACCAGGTCGGCGAAAGAGGCGTTGCCGATCCATTTCTTCTGTCCGTCCAGGACCCATTCGTCACCGTCGCGTCTGGCGGTGGTGGCCAAACCCCCAGCGATGCCCGAGCCAACGTCCGGCTCGGTCAGCCCGAAGGCGCCGATCAGTTCCATCCGAGCCATGGCGGGCAACCAACGCTCTTGCTGCTCCGCTGAGCCGCACAGCGCGATCGAGCCCATCGCGAGGCCGCCGTGCACCCCCATGAAGGTCTCCATCGAGGAGTCGGTGCGGGCCATCTCCATAGCGACCATGCCGTCCAGCAGCGCGCTGCGACCAGGACATCCGGGGGCGTCGTAGGGCAAGCCGGCGATCCCCAGCTCAGCCAGGCCGGGGATCAGCTCGTGAGGGAACTCTGCGCGCACCCAGTAGTCGTTGATGATCGGTTCCACCGAGGTCGTCATGAACTCGCGGACCCGGGCCAGCACGGCCCGCTCCTCCTCATCGAGCAACAGCTCGAAGGCCAGGAAGTCGGAGTCCGTGGTCGTCTCGAAAGCGTGGGCAGCGTCCATGGATCGAGTATGCCGCGAGGCCTTCGGTCTTTGAGGGGAGGGCTTCCATCGGGGGGCTTGAGAGTTGTCGACGCCGCTGTCCAGCGTGCCTGGAACACCAGGCTGGCACGGAGACAAGGGAATTCATGCGATGCGAATAACTGGCATGAGGTGCAGAAAGTAGAGCCGCGAAAATAGGGCTGAGAATCGCAACCGGATCATCTGCGGATCATGACCAGTGATGACTAACATAAGCGCGGATCGGCCTCGTGGGGAGGACGACAAATGGGAGGAATCAGATGAAATCCAGTAGTCGCGCGCGCACCTGGGTCGTGGCTTGTGCCTGTGCCACGACCCTCGGCCTTGCGAGCTGCGGGTCGGACGACGACACAACGACCGTCGAGCCAGCCGCCAACGAGGAGGCGAGCAGCGAGAACGCCGAGCCGGCCCCGACCACTGCTGAAGACACCGCCGTCGAGACGGAGGAAGCCACCGAGAGTGAGGACTCCGCCGCGGAGACCGAGGGTGAGGACTCCCCTCCTGGGGAGGCGACGGCACCCGGCACCGAGCTGAAGTTCGGCGACCCCGCCACCGTGGAGTTCACGTATGCCGACGAGCCGGGACTGATCAACGTCACGGTGACCTCGATCGAGAAGGGTGAAGAGGCAGACCTCGAGCCGCTGGATCTCGGTGACCAGGCCTCGGGCTTGACGCCGTACTACATCAACATCGAAATCGAAGGCGCGGATGCGTCTTCGGAGGCGCTGACCTACGCCAGCGTCGATGGTGCGTTCGACGGATTGCTGGCCGATGGGAGCGGAGCCCAGAGCTTGAGCATCATCGGGGACTTCGAACCGTGCGACTCCACGGATCTGGGGGAGTTCGGCGAGGGAACGACCGTGACCACCTGTGTCCCGTATCTCGCCAGCGGAGACGCGGCCGTGGAGAGCGCGACGTACCGCGCCTACGACAGCCCTTACGACTCGCTGGACGGCGAACCGATCGTCTGGTCGGAATAGTCCGCATTCCTCCGTCCGGGCTTGGCCGGTGCAGAACCTGTCGCCCGGGTGACAGAACCGCACCGGCCAAGCCGCAGATCGACGCCTACGTGCATCCGTGCCGCGGGATAGGCTGAGCTGTATGGCGACCCACGCCCCTGTCCCCGTGCCCCAGCCGCTCGATGCCACGGACCGTAAGCTCGTGCAGCTGCTCGAGGCCGACGGTCGGGCTTCCAACGCGACCTTGGCTCGCGAAGCCGGCATCGCCGAGTCCACCTGCCTCGTGCGTGTGCGAGGGCTGCGTGAGCGGGGTGTGATCCGCGGGATCCATGCCGACATCGATCCGCACGCCGTGGGCCGGCCCGTAGAGGCGATGATCGCGGTGCGTTTCGGGGGCCATGTGCGCAGCCACTTTGAGCAGTTTCGCGACGAGGTGCCAACGTTGCCAGGGGTACGGGCGGCTTACCACGTCTCGGGTGCCAACGACTATGTGGTGCTGGTCGCGGCGGAGTCCGCCGACGCACTGCGTGACTTCGTGCTGGACCATCTGACGAGCCGACCCGGAGTGCTGCACGCCGAAAGCTCGCTGATCTTCGAGTCGTTGCGTGGCCAGGGCACGCTGACCTGATGAGCGGCCTGGACCTGAGCCTGATGAAGATCGAGGTCCGCAGTGGGGCGTCCTTCACCAGGGAGGAGTTCGCACAGTCGATCGCAGCCCGGAAGGCGTTGTCGCGATTCTTGATGGGCTATCGCGGTGCCTTGGAGGAGATGTTGACCAAGATCAAGATCCTCAAGGACGAGTTCGAGATCGTGCACGACTACTCACCGATCGAGCACGTCAGCTCCCGGATGAAGTCTCCTGAGAGCCTGATGGCCAAGGTGGATCTACGCGGCCTGCCACGCGATTTCACGATCATCCGCGACAACATCTTCGACATCGCCGGTATCCGGATCACCTGCTCCTTCATCTCCGACATCTACACCCTGGCCGACATGCTGACCGACCAGAAGGACGTCGAGGTGCTGCAGGTCAAGGACTACGTTGCCCATCCCAAGGCCAACGGTTACAAGAGTCTCCACCTCATCCTCAGCGTGCCCGTCTTCCTGTCCGACCGCGTCGAGGAAGTGCCCGTCGAGTTGCAGATCCGCACCGTCGCGATGGACTTCTGGGCGAGCCTGGAGCACAAGATCTACTACAAGTTCGACCGGGACGTGCCGGCCCACATCGTCGCCGAGCTCAAGCAGGCCGCCGAGGTCGCCGACAAGCTCGACCGCAAGATGGAGAGCCTGCGTACGGAGGTCAACGGGCTGCAGACTTGACCCTCACGCTGCGTGAGCGCCTGGCGTGGTGTCCATGACCGCAGCGTGGAACGACCTTCAGCGACGAGTATGCCGAGGAAGCCGAGGCCCGATGGGCAAGAGCGACATGTGGGCTCAGTCCCGGAGTCGGACCAAGCACTACACCAAAGAGCAGTGGCAGCAGGTGAAGGACGAGACCGACCAGATCAAGGGGGCCTTCATCGTTTCGATGGCCTCTGGCGCCCCCGGAGCGCGCCAGGGGTGAATCCCCGGCCGGATGGTCAGTGGTGTCGCCTACGCTGGCCCTCATGCCCCTGACGAGCACTCCGCCGCGTCAGGGGCATGACTCCGGTGGGGTGTTCATCGCCTTCGAGGGCGGCGACGGCGCGGGCAAGTCCACGCAGGTCCGCCTGCTGAGCGAGACCCTGCAGCAGACCGGCCACGATGTCCTCGTGACCCGCGAGCCGGGTGGGACGACCGTGGGTGCAGCGATCCGACAGGTGGTCCTGCACGGCGAGTATGTCGACGCCCGCGCCGAGGCCCTGCTGTTCGCCGCCGACCGGGCGCACCATGTGGCCACGGTGATCCGACCAGCGTTGGGCCGGGGGACGGTCGTCCTCTGCGACCGCTACCTGGACTCCTCGATCGCCTACCAAGGAGTGGCTCGGGAGCTGGAGCCCGACGACATCGCCGAGCTGTCGCTGTGGGCGACCCAAGGCCTCCTGCCGGACCTGACGGTGCTGTTGGACGTGAGCGGGCAACAGGGGCGAGTGCGGCGAGGTGCCGTCCACGATCGGGTGGAGTCCGAGGACGACACTTTCCACGACCGGGTGCGGCAGGGCTTCCTCGATCGTGCGGCGCAGAGTCCGCAGCGCTACCTGGTGCTCAACGCGGCGCGCAGCAAGCAGCAGCTGCACCGCGGCATCGCCGCTCGGGTGGACGCCCTGCTGTCGGGCGCGCCGTCGTGAGTGTCTTCGACCAGCTGGTGGGACAGGACCGGGTCGTGGAGGTGCTCACAGGCGCATCCAGCGACCCGTCGGCGATGACGCACTCGTGGCTGCTGACCGGGCCACCAGGGTCCGGGCGGTCCATCGCCGCACGGGCCTTCGCCGCGGCACTGCAGTGCGAGGTCAGTGCCAACCCCGGGTGTGGAGTCTGCAACGCCTGTCGCACCACGCTTTTGGGCAGCCACCCGGACGTGACCGTCGTCGCTACCAACGAGACCTTCATCCGTGTCGAGCAAGCCCGCGCCCTGGCCCTGGCCGCCGCCTCGCAGCCCATCTCGGGGCGCTGGCGCGTCTTCATCATCGAGGACGCGGATCGTCTCAACGAGTCCGCCGCGGACGCCTTGCTGAAGACGCTCGAGGAGCCACCGCCGCGCACGGTCTGGTTGTTGTGTGCGCCGACCCTGGACGACCTCATCGTCACCGTGCGGAGCCGTTGTCGGCATCTGCGGCTGGGCACTCCACCTGTTGCTGCGGTCGCCGACCTGCTGATCCACCGTGACGGCATCGACCCCTCGATGGCGCACTACGCCGCCCGCGCTGCGCAGAGCCACGTGGGTGTGGCCAAGCGCCTGGCCACCGACGAAGCTGCTCGGGCTCGACGACGCCGCTACGTCGGCATACCCGTGGGGTTGACCAGTCTGGGTGCCGCGCTGGAGGCGGCTCGCACCGTCATCGACGAGGCCGGTGCCACCGCGCAGGCGGTGTCCGGTGACGATGCTGCGCAGGCGCGTCTGGAGCTGTTGCGTCAGCTCGGTGCCGATCCCCACGCTCGCACCCAGCCGCCTGCAGTTCGCTCGCATCTCAAGCAGCTGGATGACGACCAGAAGCGGATAGCGCGGCGACGCCAGCACGACTCCATCGACGCGGCGTTGACCGACCTCTCCTCGGTCTACCGAGATGCGTTGGTCCTGGGCACCGGGGCGCGTATCGAAGCGGTCAACGCCAGTGAGCTCGAGACCGTGCGCTCCGTAGCTCGAGCGATGCGGCCCGAAGAGCTGCTCGGTGCTCTGGAGTCCATCAACCTGGCGCGCGCACGGCTGATCGCCAACGGTGCGCCGCTGTTGGTCCTGGAAGCGATGATGGTTGCATTGACCTTGCCGCGTGCTCCAATGGGCGCCGCGGTATGAATCGACGGAAGGACGGCGCGGTGCGCGCAGGCTGGCTACTCACGGATCGTCGCAAGGCAGCCCTCCGAGGGGCGGTGGTCGTGACGCTCGCTTCTCTCCTGGCTCTCTCGGCCTGTGACTCCTCTCCCTCCACGGAGACCCCGGGTGCCTCGTCCAAGAGCGACGAGGGCACGGCGACGGATGAGGCGGGGTCGCCGCAGACCAGTGAGTCGACCGCCGCCGGTGACGCGCCCGAGGGCTTGGCGGACTTCTACGGCCAAGAGGTCGACTGGACGGACTGCGAGGGCGGTGAGTGCGGTCGGCTGACCGTGCCGATCGACTACGCCGATCCGCAGGGCGGTTCGATCGAGCTCGCGCTGATCAAAGTGCCGGCCGCAGAGCCGGATGACCGTCAGGGCAGCCTGCTGGTCAACCCCGGGGGGCCCGGTGCCTCAGGGGTGGAGTACGCGCGTCTCGGAAGCCTCGTCGTGTCGCCGAAGGTCGCTGACCAGTACGACATCGTGGGGTTCGACCCTCGTGGCGTGGCCGAGTCCGCGCCGGTGATGTGCTTCGACGACGCTCAGATGGACGAGTGGCTCGGCTCGGACCCCAGCCCGGACACGCCGGAGGAAGAGGCAGCCAGCGAGCAGCTCGGCGAGGACTTCGCGCAGGCGTGTGAGGACGCCGCGCCGGACCTGTTGGGCCACGTGTCCACGGTGGAAGCGGCCCGCGATATGGATGTCCTGCGTGCGGTCCTGGGGGAGTCAGAGTTGGACTACCTCGGAGCTTCCTACGGCACGTTCCTCGGCGCGACGTACGCCGAGCTGTTCCCCGACAACGTCGGTCGTCTGGTGCTGGACGGCGCGGTCGCACCAGAGCTGACAGGTCTGGAGATGGGCTTGGGACAGGCCGCCGGCTTCGAGCAGGCGACTCGTTCTTACGTCGAGGACTGCATCGACCAGGGTGATTGCCCGCTCGGGGACGACGTCGACGCAGGCATGGAGCGGATCACCGAGTTCCTCAATGAGGTCGACCAGGAGCCCCTGAGCGTGGACGGTGACGCGAACACCGAGCTCACCGAAGGCTGGGCCCTGCTGGGCATCATCGTGGCGATGTACGACGAAGGCGCCTGGGGAGTGTTGACGCAGGCCATGGAGCGCGCCTTCGATGGCGACGGCACCATGCTCCAGTTCCTCGCCAACATCTACGCCGACCGTGACTCCGAGGGCAACTACACCGGCAACGGCAACCAGGCCATTTACGCCGTGAACTGCCTGGACCGTCCGATGGTCGAGTCCGACCTCAGCGAAGAGGAGATCGTCGCGCAGTTCGAGGAGGTCGCCCCCACCTTCGGTCGCTACCTCGCGGGCGACGGGGCGTGTGAGTTCTGGCCCGAGGAAGCCGCCGAGACCGTGGACAACTACGACGCCGAGGGGTCGGCACCGATCCTGGTCATCGGCACCACCGGAGACCCGGCCACCCCGTACGAGTGGGCCGAGATCCTGGCCGACACGTTGGACTCCGGGGTGTTGCTGTCCTACGAGGGTGAGGGCCATACGGCCTACGGTCGGTCCAACAACTGCATCGACGACGCGGTCGACGCCTACCTGCTGGAAGGGACCGTGCCGCAGGACGGCAAGGAATGCTGAGGCGATTCGCTCCGTATGCTGCCCGTCAGATACCCTCTCGGAGCACCTGTGGTGCAAGCCGCCTTAGCTCAGTCGGTAGAGCGATTCACTCGTAATGAATAGGTCACCGGTTCGACTCCGGTAGGCGGCTCCGTACCAACACAGCAATGCCCCCGACGGTGTTCGGGAGCATTGCTGTCTCGTTTCTCAGTTCACGCGTGCAGGGTGACCGCAGCGATCAGGACGGAGATCTCCACCACAACGTTCGCCGCCCCCAAGCAGTCCCCGGTGATCCCGCCGAAAGTCCGGCGAAACCAGAGCCCGGCCAGCGCCGTGGCGGCGAGGGCCACCGGCACGGCAAGCAGGGCGCTCGGCCCGTCGAGGACGGCGACGGGCACGAGGCAGACCACCGCTACGGCTGAGGATCGCAGCAACTGAGCGCTCGTGACCCCCCGCGCGATCGACGCGTTGGCACCTTCGGTGCGGGCCGACGGCAGCCACGCCATCATGAGCACGCTGCCCCACCGCGCGAGCACGTGGGCGGCGACGAGGGCAGCGATCACGGTGCTCCAGCCGGCCACGGCGAGCTCGCCGAGGACCGCATATCGTGCGGCGAGAAGCAGGATGAGCGCCAACACTGCGTAGGTGCCCACGGTGCTGTCGCGCATGACCGCCAGCTTCTTCTCCACGGAGAAGGCGCCTGCGCTGTCGGCGACGTCCGCGAGGCCGTCCTCGTGGAAACCACCGGTCAACAGCACACCGAGCGTCAGCACGAGCACAACGGCGACCGCGGTCGGCAAGACCGCGCCCAGTGCGAGCACGGCCAGGGCCAGGACCGAGCCGATGAGCAGCCCGATCAGCGGGAACCAGGTTGTGGCTCGCGATATTGCAGCCGCATCGCCGCTGGCGAAACGAGACACCGGGAGGCGGGTCAGGAAGGTCAACCCCGACGCGATATCCCGAGCCGCACTCATGCCAGCAACGTCACGATGGAGAGGCGCCTGGCATCAGTCGTCTGCACCCGAGACACCGGCGTCGGCGAACGTCGCCATGTCACGAAGGATGGCGCACGCTCCTCGCATCAGCGGCAACGCCAGTGCTCCGCCAGACCCCTCGCCCAGAGCCAGACCGAGGTCCAACAGGGGCTCGGCGCCCAGGGTAGCCAACGCCAGGGTGTGACCCGGCTCCACTGACCGGTGGGCAAAGACCAGCTGTGCTCGCACGGCCGGATCGATCCGGCACGCCACGAGTGCTGCAGCGGTGACGATGTAGCCGTCGACGACCACCGGTAGGTGGTGCGCCGGGGCTTCGAGCATGGCCCCGACCAGCGCCGCCAGCTCGAACCCACCTGTTTGGCGGAGGCACTCGCGTGGGTCGGAGGCGTACGGATTGCACCTCTGGAGGGCTTCGTGCACCACGGCACGCTTGGCGTGGAGGCCTGCCTCGTCCAAGCCGGTGCCCCGGCCCGTCACGGTTTCCGCGTTGCCGTCGCACAGCAGTCCGGTCAGGACCGCCGCGGAGGTGGTGTTGCCGATGCCCATCTCACCCAGGGCCAGAGCGCGCACCCCGTCGCCCACCGCCCGGATGGTGGTGTCCCGACCCACCTGGAGCGCACGTTCCAGCGTGGCATCGTCGCCGATCGCGGCGCTGGTCCGAAGGTTGTCCGTGCCCGGCGCCACCTTGGCGTGCACGATGCCTTCGATGTGGCTGATGTCGGAGGCGACCCCCACATCAACCACCTCCAGGGTGGCCCCGTAGGCGCGCGCCAGCACGGCAACCGCAGCCCCGCCGGAGGTGAAGTTCGCGCACATCTGCGCGGTGACCTCGCTGGGGAAGGCGCTGACGCCGTCGGCGGCTACGCCGTGATCCCCGGCGAACACCACGATGCGCGCCGGGTCCACGGTGGGGGAGGTGCTGCGTTGGGCGACTCCGAGCTCGACCGCCAGCGTCTCGAGTCGGCCCAGCGACTGCGGTGGCTTGGTCTTGCGATCGAGCTCTTCACGAATCGCGTCGGCGATACCGGCGCTCACTCGTCGAAGATCAGGCGCACCGAGAAGGTCGCGCCGCCTTCGCCGTCGGACGTCGTCGCCATACCGACGGCCGCCATCGAGGCCACCATGTCCCGCTCCTGACCCTCGCTCAGCTCCTCGAGGTAGAGCGGCTCCAGGTCGTTCAGGCTGACGAACGCTGCCGCGTCCGCATCTTCGGCGTCCGGCACGGCTAGGTCGAAGTCACGCGTCGAGCCGAGGTCGCCTTCCGAAGCCAAGGCTTCCTGGTATGCGGGGTCGCTGGCGATGACGAAGAGGTCGCCTTCTGCTCCGTAGGAGATGCCCATCTCGTCGGCCGACATACCCTCACCCGAGAGCTCGATGATGCGGTCGACCAGGCCCTCTGCGGCCTCGGCGTCCGTGCTCGCGGCATAGCCGATAGAGGGGATCTCCCCGTTGTTCATGCCTTCAACGTCGCTGATGTCCGGGCCAGCGGCAAAGACCGCCGAGTCGCCCAGCACGGTCTTCAGGTCGTCCGGCAGAGTGAAGCCCTCGGCCGCAGCCTCATCCTGAGCCGCCGCCGTGTCGTCCGGATAGGCCTCTTGAAGGATCGTCCAGATCTGGTCGACGTACTGGTCCCCGTGTTCGAAGGCGAACGCCATCGAGGTGTCGTCCGGCAGGCTGGAGATCAGGTGCGCGGAGTCGCCACCCTCGATCGGGCTGGCTCCCGCGTCGAAGGCGGCGCCGTAGAACTCGATAGCGTCATCGTCGAACCGCAAGGTGGCGGCCATCCGACCCTCGAGCTCGGCCTTTCCGTCCATCAAGGGCGTGCTGCCTGCGGTGTCGCCGAGGGTGGCGTTCAGCTCCTCGTTGACGCTGTTGCTCAAGGCTTGGAAGGCCGGCAGATCCGCCCACATGGAGACGATCCCCTGCTCACCGATCGCCTCCAGGTCAGCAGAGAAAGCAGGCGAGTCGGCAAGGGTCCCTTGGTCCAGGGCGATCTTCACACCCTCAGCCTCGGCCGGCTCGGCGAACACCACGTAGTCACCGCGGAAGAAGAAGTCGACCTCATCGTTGGCCTCCCCGGTGACGACCTCGTTGAGGAAGGACTCGGCAGCGGCTTCGTCCTTGACCTGCACGGCGACAACCGGGACGAGGTCTTCGGTGGTCTCACCGGGGAGTACGCCGATGCCGGCTCGGTCGCCCAGCCACGGCTCGACGTCTTCCTCGTAGCTCATATCTGCCAGGGGGCCGTCCGGGTCGTCCTCGGCGATCCAGTCGAAGAGCGCCTCACGCCCCTGACCGTCGCGCATCTCGTCCAGTTCTTGGGTGTCCATGCCCTGGAAGAACTGCAGCGCCGCGACCTTCTGACCCACGCTGGGGTCGATGTCCACCTGGACGTAGGCCGCCACGTTGCCGGGCATGGCGGTGGACGGCTGGTCCCCACCCCCGCCCATCATGGCGTTGACGGCGAAAGCGCCCCCACCGATGGTCAACGCGGCGACGCCCACGGCACCGAACAACAGAATCGGCCGGGCGGAGCGCTTGCCGGAGAGCTCGGTCTCGAGCTGGTCGGCTGTGGGCTCGGACGGTGTGCTCATGAATTACCCCTTGGAAGTCGAAGTCGAGAGACCAGCGGCAGCCCGCGGTATCCGCTCTACGATGTCCACGATACGCCTGAGGTTCCCGGCGTTACCGAAGCGTGACGCTTTCTGGGGATGGTGTTCTCGGTCGTTCGAGCCGAGCCGGTCGACTCAGTGCTGCGGGCCGGGCCAGCGACGAGTGGACACACCCTCCCGGGTGGCGCGCTCGATGGCTTCGCGGTAGCACTGCTCGGCCTCTTCACGACCACCCCAGCTCGATGCCTCGACCGACTTGTTGGGCTCCAGCGCCTTGTACACCTCGAAGAAATGCTGGATCTCCAACACGGTGTGCTCACCGAGGTCGTCCAGGTCCAAGAACCGGTCCTTACGAGGGTCACCCGCCGGCATACACAGGATCTTGTCGTCACCACCGGCCTCGTCCCGCATCCGGAAGACCCCGATCGGACGGGCCGCGACCAGGCACCCCGGCCACGTCGGCTCATCCAGCAGGACCAGCGCGTCCAGCGGGTCGCCGTCCTCGCCCAGCGTTTCCTCGATGTATCCGTAGTCCGCGGGGTATCGCGTGGAGGTGAAGAGCATCCGATCCAAGCGGATACGCCCCGTCTCGTGGTCGACCTCGTACTTGTTGCGGCTGCCCATGGGGATCTCGATGGTGACGTCGAAGTGCATGGCCGAAGAATGCCACACCTTGGCGGAGCGCACAGGTCCGCTCGGCGTGCGCATTCGTACGCCCTGACCTGCCGGTGGCGTAGCGTCAGCCGAGATCCGAATGAACCCGGCGGTCAGGAGGGCTCCATGAGGCGGTCGAGGAGGGGTCTGCTCGCCGCAGTCGCGTGCGTTGCGCTGACGGCATCAGGGGCGCTGGCCGCACGTCCTGCGACGGTGACCGAGCCCAGCCCCCGCGTGGCGCAGGATGCCGTGCGACCTCAGCTGCCGGACAGGGTCGACTTCGCGCTCGACCCCGTCCAACAGGGCACTGTGCCGGACGCCGACGTCATGCGCGACCAGATGCAGGACCTTTGGGACTCGCGATGGTTGGGGTCGAGCTCTCGGCGCTCGATCACGGTGCGTGATGCCTTGACCGACGAGCACCTGGTCGACCTCCGCGCCGACCAGCCGCTGACCCCGGCCTCCACGACCAAGCTCCTCTCGGCGGCGGCGATCACCGCGGCCCTGCCGCCAGAGATGACCTTCACGACCCGGGTGGTCGAGGGAGAGGAACCGGAGCAGATCGTCCTCGTCGCCGGGGGGGACCAGCTCTTGGCCACGGGGTCGGGAAGCTCGACGGCCGTAGCCGGGCGAGCGGGCTTGGCCGACCTCGCGGCAGAGACGGCGGCCTCCCTCGCCGACCGAGGGGTGAGCGGGCCGGTCGACGTTGCGGTGGACACCACGTATGCCGACGGCTCCCTGGTGGCGCCCGGGTGGACCGACTTCTGGGTCGAGAACGGATTCGCCGGACGGATATCGATGCTGGCATTGGAGCAGGACCGGGCGCTGCCGTACGACCCCGCACCCCGTGATCCTGCGCTGTCGGCGGCGCAAGCCTTCGAGCAAGCCCTGGTTGATGAAGGGGTCGAGATAGGAGTTTCCGGCATCGAGCGGGTCGAAGCGCCCAGCACACCTGAGTCGGACTCGGCGTCTGCGTCGACTCCGGAACCCGCGCCTGGTGCCGTGCTGGCCGAGGTGGAGTCGGCACCCCTGCGCGATGTCCTGGCGCTGGCCCTGACCACCAGCGACAACGCGATGGTCGAGCAGCTGGCCCGTCAGGCTGCCGTCGCCTCCGGCGAAGACTCGGACCAGGAGTCCGTCAACGCCTGGGTGCTTGCCACGCTGGGCGACTCTTACGCGTTGGACATCGAGGATGCGGTCCTGGCCGATACCTCGGGGCTCTCCGATGGCACCCAGGTGCCCATGCGTCTGATGGCCGACGTCCTGGTCAGCGGGGCCAGCGGCCGCTATCCGGCCTTTCAGTCCGTGCTGACGGGGTTGCCGATCGCGGCCTACAGCGGCACGTTGGCCGACCGATTCGGGCAGGACTCGGCGGCAGAAGGTCGCGGGGTGGTGCGGGCTAAGACGGGGTCGCTGCCTTCGGTGACATCCCTGGCGGGCACCGTGACGACAGCCGATGGGCGCCTCCTGGTCTTTGCTCTGAGCGTCAACGACGTGGGTTCCGGCGGCGCCGAGGTCGAGGCACGTGCAGTGATCGACGAGCTGATCTCACAGCTGGCTGACTGTGGCTGTTAAGCCAGTCGTGGTTACGTTGGAGTCATGAGCAAATTCTTCAGGACGGACCGGGGCCTCCCGGCGGAGCAGCCCCAGCCGGTGCCGGCGGGCCGCGACGCCGTGGACTGGGGTTTTGCCGCGTCCGCGGCCGGGCGATTGGTATCGGCTGGCCCCAAGGCCAGTCGGATCGAGATCAAGGATGCCGTCGCTCAGCTGAAGGCCAGCGCGGCTGCGTCGGTCGAGCCCGTGCAGCAGACGTCGCTGATGACGGCTCCTGAGGGTGCCCCGGCACCGTTGGTCGTGGATCGTCCGGGCTGGATTCGGGCCAACTCGGCTTCGATGCAGGCGATGATGACCCCGGTGATCGACGAGGTCCTGTCCCGGCGACCCAGCGAGAACGGCGCGACCAGCACCGCGACGAAGGCTGATCCCTCCGAGCTCTCTCGTCGCGTGGGCGGTGTGGTCAGCGGCGCGGAGGTAGCGGGGCTGCTCTCGTGGGTGAGCACCAAGGTGCTCGGTCAGTACGACCTCGCTCCCCAGGGCACGCCGCGGCTGCTGTTGGTGGCCCCCAACATCGTGTCCGCCGAGCGCGAGCTCGGAGTGGACCCCGCTGACTTCCGGCTGTGGGTCTGCATGCACGAGGAGACCCACCGCGTGCAGTTCACCTCGGTGCCGTGGCTGCGCGGGCACATCATCGACCAGGCGCAGGCGCTGAGCACCTCGTTGATCCCGCACCCGGACGACGTCAGCACGCGGATGACCCAGCTCGTCACCGGCTTGCCGTCGGTCCTGCGCGGGGAGACCGATATCACCACCTTGTTGGCCGACCCGCAGCAGCGCGCCCAGCTGGCCGACCTCACCGCCGTGATGGCGCTCCTCGAGGGCCATGCCGACGTGATCATGGACGAGGTGGGGCCGTCGGTGATCCCGAGTGTCGCGGACATCCGGGCCAAGTTCACGCAGCGACGCAAGGGAGCCGGGACGGTCGACGTGCTGCTGCGCCGACTGCTCGGGATGGAGGCCAAGATGCGCCAGTACCGCGACGGTGCCGTCTTCGTCCGGACCGTTATGAAGCAGGTCGGCACCGAGGGGTTCAACCAGGTGTGGTCGAGCCCGGAGGCACTACCCAAGGCCAGCGAGATCGCCGACCCGGCCTCCTGGGTCGCGCGGGTCCATCGCTGAGCTGGCGCTCGGCATACCGCAGCAGGATTCGTCGTGACCGGCCCATCACCTGCCGTCGCGGCGGCGCGGTCAGCGGTCCGCGCCACCCTCGCTGAGCAGGACCTCTTGGGGGAGCGCGTCCTGGTCGCGTGTAGTGGCGGCGCCGACTCGCTGGCGTTGGCCGTTGCAGCCCGGTTCGTGGTGCCTAGACATCGCGGCACGGTGGGGGCGGTCGTGGTGGACCACCAACTGCAGTCCGGATCACGGCGGGTGGCTGTGCAGGCGGCGGAACGCTGCGGGGTCCTGGGGCTCGACCCCGTGCAGATCGTCTCGGTGGACGTCGCGAACACGACCGGCGGCGTCGAGAACGCCGCCCGGGAGGCGAGGTATGCCGCGCTCTTCGACGCGGCCGCGCAGACCGGGGCCCGAGCCGTGCTGGTCGCCCACACCCGCAACGACCAGGCCGAGCAGGTGATGCTGGGTCTGGCTCGAGGGTCCGGCACCCGCTCGTTGTCCGGTATGCCGTCCGCCCGCCCCCTGACCCGCGCCCGGCCCAGCCAGGCGCACGTCGCGGGACACGACGCTGGACCGATCCTGCTGGTGCGACCCTTCCTCGGGTTGGGGCGGGGGGTCACCGAGGAGATCTGTGCCGAGGCGGGACTCATTCCTTGGCGGGACCCACACAACCAGGACTCACGCTTCACCCGGGTGCGCGCTCGACGCATGCTCGACCGCTGGGACGGCGAGCTCGGACCCGGGGTGGTGGAGTCCTTGGCTCGCTCCGCCGACCTGGCGCGGGTGGACGCTGACACGTTGGATCACCTCAGCCAGGAGGCGTATGCGGCGATGGGCCCGATGCCGTGGTCGGTCCACTCCCTGTCGGCCCACCCCGCAGGGATCCGCACCCGCCTGCTCAGGGCCATGGCCCTGGCCGGCGGGGCTCACGCCGGAGCCTTGGGCTCCACGCACCTGCGCGCCCTGGACGACCTGGTGCTCCGCTGGCGTGGGCAGGGACCGGTGGACCTGCCCGGGCTGGTGTCCGCCTACCGCGAGCGGGACCGGATCTGGCTCCGATCGAGCATCCCTAGTTAACTGTCCCTATGCCCGTTGCACGGCCACGGGAAGACCAACCCGCCGCATACCTGGAGGACACACGTGGACGCTGAGCAGATGGGCCCCGACCTGGAGAAGGTGCTGCTCACCCAAGAGCAGATCCAGGACCGATTGGGGGAGCTCGGTCAGGAGATCTGGCGTGACTACGAGGACAAGAACGTGTTGTTGGTCGGCGTGCTCAAGGGCGCGGTCGTGGTGATGGCCGACCTTATGCGCGCGCTCCCGGGATCGGCCGAAATGGACTGGATGGCGGTCTCGTCCTACGGCTCGGGCACCAAGTCGTCCGGTGTCGTGCGGATCCTTAAGGATCTCGATACCGACATCAGCGGCCGCCACGTGCTGATCATCGAAGACATCATCGACTCCGGCTTGACGCTGAGCTGGATCCGTAAGAACCTGCGCTCGCGCGGACCGGCCTCGGTGGAGATCTGCAGCCTTCTGCGCAAACCCGAAGCCGCCAAGGTCGAGATCGACGTCCGCTACGTCGGCTTCGAGATCGGCAACGAGTTCGTGGTGGGCTACGGTCTGGACTTCGCCGAGAAGTTCCGTAACTTGCGCGAAGTGGGCATCTTGGCCCCACACATGTACACCTAGCCGTCTGGAACACTGGTCCACCGCTACGCGTTGATGCGGGCAGACCAGGTGTCACACTCGTGGCTTCACACCCATTAGCAGAAGGAGCGGGGCCGCAGGCTCCGAACATCAATGGCAAAGAAGAAACAGCGTCGCAGTCCTTGGCTGTGGGTCGCACTGATCATCGGCTTCGGTGTGCTGGCCTACGCGCTGACGGCCCCGAGCGCCTACTCCCGCATCGACACCTCGGACGCGATGAAGCTGATCGCCGACGGCAAGGTGGCGTCGGCGACGGTCACTCCGGACCGGATCGACCTGGACCTCTCCGAGGGCGAGACCTTCACCGGTGATGACGTCGAAGACGCCGACCAGGTGCAGGCCTTCTACGTCGAGAGTCGGGGCGAGATGGTCGTGCAGGCGTTGGAGGACAACCCGCCGACCGACGGCTACACCGATGACCCCGCGCAGCAGAACTGGCTGGTGTCCCTGCTCTTCACGCTGATCCCGCTGATCCTGATCCTCGGGCTGTTCCTGTTCCTGATGACCCGAATGCAGGGCGGTGGCCGTGGGGTGATGCAGTTCGGCAAGTCGAAGGCCAAACTGGCCTCCCCGGACATGCCCAAGGTCACCTTTGCCGATGTCGCCGGGGCCGATGAGGCCGTCGAGGAGCTCTACGAGATCAAGGAGTTCCTCTCCGAGCCGAAGAAGTTCCTCGACGTCGGCGCCAAGATCCCGAAGGGCGTGCTGCTCTACGGCCCGCCCGGGACCGGCAAAACCCTGTTGGCCCGTGCGGTGGCGGGCGAAGCCGGGGTGCCGTTCTACTCGATCTCGGGGTCGGACTTCGTCGAGATGTTCGTGGGTGTCGGCGCCTCGCGAGTGCGTGACCTCTTCGAGCAGGCCAAGGAGAACTCTCCGGCGATCATCTTCGTCGACGAGATCGACGCGGTCGGTCGTCACCGTGGCGCAGGCATGGGTGGAGGCCACGACGAACGTGAGCAGACCTTGAACCAGCTGCTCGTGGAGATGGACGGCTTCGACGTCTCGACCAACGTCATCCTCATCGCCGCCACCAACCGCCCCGACATCCTCGACCCCGCTCTGTTGCGCCCGGGCCGGTTCGACCGACAGATCGCGGTCGAGGCGCCCGACATGATGGGCCGCAACCACATCCTGCAGGTGCACGCCCAGGGCAAGCCGATGGCGGACGACGTCGACCTGCTGACGACGGCTCGTCGCACGCCGGGCTTCTCGGGGGCCGACCTGGCCAACGTGCTCAACGAGGCCGCGCTGCTGGCGGCGCGCAACAACGAGAAGGTTATTGCCGACCACCACCTGGACGAGGCGATCGACCGTGTCATGGCCGGCCCGCAGAAGCGATCGCGGGTGATGAGCGCCAAGGAACGCAAGATCACGGCCTACCACGAAGGCGGTCACGCCCTGGTGGCTGCCGCGATGCGGAACACGGACCCGGTCAGCAAGATCACGATCCTGCCGCGAGGCCGTGCCTTGGGCTACACGATGGTCCTGCCGGCCGACGACAAGTACTCGACAACGCGGAACGAGCTGCTCGACCAGCTGGCCTACGCCCTCGGTGGTCGTGTGGCCGAGGAGATCATCTTTCACGACCCGACCACCGGTGCCTCGAACGACATCGAGAAGGCGACCGGACTGGCCCGCAAGATGGTCACCCAGTTCGGGATGAGCGAGCGGATCGGCGCGGTCAAGCTCGGCTCCGGCTCCGGGGAGGTCTTCCTGGGCAAGGACATCGGCCATGAACGGGACTACTCCGAGGACCTGGCCGGCGTGGTGGACCGAGAGGTGCGCCGGTTGATCGAGGCGGCCCACGACGAGGCCTGGCACGCGTTGAACGACAACCGAGACCTGCTGGACCACCTGGTGCTGGTCCTGTTGGAGAAGGAGACGCTCAACGCCGAGCCGCTGGCGGAGATCTTCGCCGACGTGGTGAAGCGTCCCGAGCGTCCGGTATGGCTGTCCAGCGAGGAGCGCGGTGTGCACGAGCGTGGTCCGGTGCTGACCGAAGCCGAGCGACGTGCGATGTCGAACGGTCACCGGATCCCGGGCCAGGAGGACCACCCGCCGGCGCAGGTGGTCCCGGTCCCCGAGGGCGGGTATGTCGACCCCGGCCGCGTCTGAGATCGTCGACCACCCGCGGATCGAAGCGGCGGTCCGCGAGATCCTGCTGGCGGTTGGTGAGGATCCCGATCGCGACGGGCTGGTCGAGACGCCCGCACGCGTGGCTCGCGCCTACGCCGAGATCTTCGCCGGTCTGCATCAGTCCCCGGACACGGTGCTCGGGACCACCTTCGATGTCGAGCACGAAGAGCTGATCATGGTGCGTGACATCGAGGTCTACAGCGTCTGTGAGCACCACCTCGTGCCTTTCCACGGCGTGGCCCACGTGGGATACATCCCGGGGCCGGATGGCAAGGTCACCGGTCTGTCCAAGCTGGCCCGGCTCGTCGACGTCTACGCCCGACGGCCACAGGTCCAGGAACGACTCACCACGCAGATCGCCGAGGCGCTGGAGACCTACCTACACCCCCGCGGTGTCATCGTGGTGATCGAGGCCGAGCACCTGTGTATGTCGATGCGCGGCGTTCGCCGGCCCGGTGCCCGCACCATCACCTCCGCCGTGCGGGGTCAACTGCGGGCCGGAGCGACGCGCGCCGAGGCGATGAGTTTGGCGCTGGCCGGCCGGGCGTGACCCGATGACGAAGATCATGGGGGTGTTGAACGTCACCCCCGACTCCTTCAGCGACGGCGGACGCTGGATTGCCGTGGAGGATGCGGTGGCCCGGGGCCGGCAGCTGGCCGAGCAGGGCGCGGACATCGTCGACGTCGGCGGTGAGTCCACCCGGCCGGGCGCCCAGCGTCCCCACCCCGAGGACGAGGCGTCCCGCGTCCTGCCCGTGATCGCGGGGTTGCACCGCTGCGGCATCGCCACCTCGGTGGACACCATGCGCGCCGAGGTGGCCGCATCGGCGATCGAGGCCGGCGCCGGCATCGTCAACGACGTCTCCGGCGGTCTGGCCGACCCGAAGATGGCGGCCGTCGTGGCCGACGCCGGGGTCACGTTCATCGCCATGCACTGGAGAGGTCATTCCGACCGGATGCAGCAGCAGGCGACCTACGACGACGTCGTGGGCGAGGTGCTCGACCATCTGGAGCGTCGTGTCGACGCCTTGGTCGAGGCCGGCCTCGAGACGGAGCACATCGTCGTCGATCCCGGATTCGGTTTCGCCAAGGATGCGGACCACAACTGGGCACTGTTGGCCGCGCTTCCCCGCATCGTGGCGCTCGGTCACCCGGTGCTGGTGGGCACCTCCCGCAAACGGTTCCTCGGCGTTCTTCCGCGGGTCGGCCGCGCGTTGGAGGCAACCGAACGCGACGCCGCCACGGCCGCAACGTCCCTGCTGGCTGCTCAGGCCGGAGCCTGGGGGGTCCGGGTGCACGACGTCGAGGGCACGGCACGGACCCTCGGCGTGTGGGATCGAGTCACTCGTGCCTGACACGATCAGCCTGATCGGAGTGCGGGCCTTCGGGCGTCACGGCGTGCTGGAAGCCGAGCGTCGCGACGGTCAGGACTTCGTCGTCGACGTGTCGATGGGGCTCGACGCCTCGGTCGCCGGGGCGAGCGACGACGTGGCCGACACCGTGAATTACGCCGAGGTCGCTGCCGACGTTGTGAGCATCGTCGAGGGTGAGCCGCGCAACCTCATCGAAACGGTGGCCACTGATATCGCCGACACGCTCCTCGCCCGGTACGCGCTGACCCAGCAGGTCACCGTCACGCTGCACAAACCTCAGGCGCCGGTGGGGGTCCCCTTCAACGACGTCTCCGTCACGCTGACGCGCCGTCGCGACGTGCCCGTGGTGATCGCTGTGGGCGCCAACCTCGGTGACCCGCGAACGGCCGTGCGCCGGGCCCTCGACGAGTTGGTCGGCATACCGGGGGTGTGGGGGGTGAAGGCATCAGAGCTGTTTCACACCGAACCCGTCGGCGGCCCGGCCCAGGACGACTACGTCAATGCGGTGGCGTTGGCCCGGACGAGTCTGCCGCCCCGTGGCCTCCTCGCGGCCCTGCACGCCCTCGAGGATCGCGCCGGGCGGACGCGCACCGTGCGGTGGGGCGCGCGCACCCTCGATCTGGACCTGATCCAGTATGGCGATCCTGCGGCCGGCACCGAGGTGCTCAGCGCCACCGACGACCTGCAGCTGCCGCATCCGCGAGCGCACGAGCGGGCCTTCGTGCTCGCTCCATGGGCGGCAACGGACCCGGAGGCCGTGCTCAGCGACCGCGGCCGGGTGGTCCCGGTGGCACAGCTGCTGGCTCGCTCGGACGCCTCCGGGGTCGAGCTCCTGGAGGACCCCTCGTGAAGCGCGAGCCGGACGGCATCACCGTCTCCGCCGCCGTCGTGGCCTTCGTCGCCTCGGCCATCCTGAGCTGGTTGGGGCTCCTCGCCTGGCGTTCGACCGGCCACAGCTATCCCCAGTTGCCGTGGCTGACGCTCATCCCGCTCGGCCTGTACGCGGTGCTGGTGCTGTACGCCGCGTTCAAGGTCCGGCAGTACGTCCAGGGCACGTCAGCCATGGTGCCGAGCACCTACCAACCCACGCCGCAACAGGCGCGCGGCACCCTTGTCGCCGCCCAGGCGGGTGCGCTCGGGGGGGCCATGCTGCTGGGGTTCTACGGAGCCAACGCCGTCGTGCACCTGGGGGCTCTGGACGTGGAGTCCGTCCGGGGGCTCTTTCTGCGGGCAACGGTGTGCGCAGCAGCGTCCGCCCTCGTCTCGGTGGCCGGGTTCACAGGGCAGTGGATGTGCCGACTGTCCGACGACCGCGACCGGGACGATCAGCGCCGGCGACCCTCCGACGACGACGGCATGGCCCTCGGCTGAGGGGTCACCCCGCCGGTGGAGGACCCGGAGATCAGTCCGGGCTCTACTTGTCGACGTCGCCGACGACGAAGAAGGTCGACCCCAGGATTGCGACCATGTCGGCGACCAGGGTGCCGGGCAGCAACTGAGCGAGCACCTGCACGTTGTTGAAGGAAGCGGACCGCAGCTTCAGCCGCCACGGCACCTTCTCTCCCCGGCTGACCAGGTAGTAGCCGTTGAACCCGAGAGGGTTCTCGGTCGCCAGGTAGCGCTCGCCCGCCGGGACCTTCAACACCTTCGGCAGCTTCACGTTGATCGGGCCATCCGGCAGGTCGCGGAGGACTTCGACACACCGAACGGCGAGGTCGAGGCTGACGTGGACCTGCTCCAGCAACACCTCCAGACGGGCCAGCGCGTCTCCGGTCTGGCGGGTCACCACGCGGCCTGGGCCTTGTGGACCGAACAGGTCGGCATACGCCAGGTAGGGCTCGTCCCGGCGCAGATCGAGGTCCAGGCCCGAGGCCCGAGCGATCGGGCCGCTCACGCCGTACGCCTTGGCCATCTCGACGTCGAGGACTCCGATACCGACCGTGCGTGCACGCAGGATCTCGTTGCCGACCAGAAGCGATTCGAGGTCGGGCAGCCGCGAACGAACCGCAGCGATAGCCGTCTCGACATGGTCGAGCCAGCCGGGTGGCAGGTCATGGCGTAGGCCACCGACCTGGGCGATCATGTAGTGCATCCGCCCACCGGAGATCTCCTCCATGACGGCCTGCAGTTCTTCGCGCTCCCGGAAAGCGTAGAAGATCGGGGTGATGGCCCCCAGCTCCAAGGGGTAGGACCCGAGGAACATCAGGTGGTTGAGCACCCGGTTCAGCTCAGCCAGCAGGGTGCGAGCCCAGGTGGCCCGTTCGGGCACGTCCATCTCGAGCATCGCCTCGACGGTCAGCGCGACTCCGATCTCGTTGCTGAACGCGGACAGCCAGTCGTGCCGGTTGGCCAGCACCATGATCTGGCGGTAGTCGCGCACCTCGAAGAGCTTCTCGGCACCGCGATGCATATAGCCGATAATCGGCTCCGCAGCCACGATGCGCTCCCCATCGGCCGTGATCTTCAACCTCAGCACCCCGTGGGTGGCTGGGTGCTGAGGACCGATGTTGAGCACCATCTCTGTGGTGCTCAGTCCGGCCGCGCCGACCGTGACGTCGATCGGTTGACCGCGCGGCGAGGTCAGGGGAGTCGTCGGCCCGCTCATCGCCTCAACCTAGCGGGTGCGGTCGACCATGACCCACCAGAAACCGCCGAACCCTCCCGGCTCGCGCAGTATCCGGTGCGCACCGTGCTCGGCCAGAGACGTGAGGTATGCCGCCGGTTGGCTGCGCGCGGTGGCGTAGGCAGGCATCAGCGGCGGGCCGAGCACGTCGTCGAGCATCGCGGCCTGTTGGTGGCAGGCGACCGACAGGCCGCGACGGCGAACGTGCTCCACGAGCGCGTCGAGGTGGACATGGGCCGTCAGGTCCATCGACCCGTCGGGGACCGGGGGCACGGCGTGACCGGAGCGATAACCGGTCAAGGTCCCCCCGGCCGGCAGGGCACCGACTCCGTGTCCGTAGTCGACGGCGAGCACCACACCGTCCTCGACCCGGTCGACCAGGTCCATCAGGGCGCGCTCTCGGCTCAGGCCGACCTCGGCGACACGGGCCGATGCGGCCCAACGCTGCAACCACTGCGCCTGTGCCGAGGAGACGGCTCCGCCGAGCTGCGTCCGACCGGTGGCGAGATCAACCTGCTGCTGACGCCAGCGGTCGGAGGTATCCCGCTGGGCCACGGCCGTCGGCACGACGTCCAACCACTCGTGGGCGAAGACCAGCGTGCCCCTCAGCGACGACAACTCCCGGGGCAGTTCAGCGCCCCCGGGGGACACGACCCACTCGATCTCCTGGGCCAGGTCGCGGGGGCGGTCGACGACATCGACGCCGACGTACCGCATACCCGGGCCGATGCGCTTCACTTCGTTGATGAACTCACCGCGGGCAGCTCCGAGGTCGACGATCGTCTCGAGGTCGTAGCGACGAGCCAGCGCCAGCACCGCGGAGGCCATCACGGAAGGCGCGTGGGGGATACCGTCGACGGAGGTGCTGAAGTGGCCCGCCGGACCTTCCGGACGCCGGTAGAAGCCCTGCGGGCCGTACAGAGCCTGATGCCAGGCGTGATCCCACGGCACGAAACTGGACGGCATCCCGTGATCCTGTCACCCGGGTCGACCCCTTCGCGGCCTTCGCGGCGGCGTGCCGGTGCGCCTCGGGAGCCTAAACTCGCTGCGTGGATCTCGTCTCGATGCTGCAGGTGCTCTTCGGACTCGTGCTGCTGGTGGCCGGTGGCGAGCTCTTGGTGCGCGGAGCCTCGGCGCTGGCGGTGAAGGCTGGGATCTCACCGCTGATCGTGGGACTGACCGTGGTCTCGGTCGCCACGTCGGCGCCCGAGCTCGCGGTGACCACCGGGGCGGTGTTCTCCGGCGAGAGTGAGCTCGCGATCGGCAACGTCGTCGGCAGCAATATCGCGAACATCCTGCTGGTGCTCGGCGTCTCCGCGATCGTCCTGCCGCTGGGCATCCGCCGTCAGCTGGTCCGGGTCGACGTCCCGTTCCTGATCGCCCTCGGTTTCGCGCTGATCCTCATGGCGCTGGACGGCCAGATCAGCACCCTCGACGGTGCGGTCCTCCTCCTGGCTTGGGTGGGTCACACCGTGATGAGCGTCTGGCTGTCCAAGCGGGGAAGCCCGAGTGCGCCGTCGTCGAGCGAGGCGGAGGACGTGCCGAAGCCGGCCGCTCTCCCGATGGCCCTCGCTCTGGTGGGTGTGGGGGTGGCAGCCCTGGTCGGCGGTGCGAACCTGCTGGTCAGCGGAGCGGTTTCGATCGCCACCGGCTTAGGGGTGAGCAGTCTGGTCGTGGGGCTGACCGTGGTGGCGGTGGGCACGTCGTTGCCCGAGCTGGTGGCCTCCATCATCGCGGTCCGCAAACACCAGGGCGACCTGGCGGTGGGGAACGCGATCGGGAGTTGTCTAGCCAACATCGGACTGGTCCTCGGGGTGCCGTCGGCGTTGAGTCCGGGTGGCCTGCCGGTGCCGAGCGCCGTGCTCTCGATCGACCTACCGTTGATGGTGGCCGCGAGTGTCGCGTTGCTGCCGGTCATGTACACCGGGGCCCGGATCGCCCGGCGCGAGGGTGTCCTCTTCGTGCTGCTCTACGTCTCCTACACCACCTACCTGGTGTTGAACGCCCGTGGTCACGAGTCGGCCAGTGGGTTCAGCTGGGTGATGATCTCGCTGGTCCTTCCGCTGGTCTTCCTGACGTTGGCGTTGCTGGCGGGGCGGGAGCGACGGATGAGGCGGCGGGTGCGCAATGGTGACGACAGGGTGGATGAGGACGTGGACTGAGCTGTCGGATTTCTGCTAGATCACAGCCTTCCAGACTGGCAGACTGTACGTATGGCTCGGGACCTCGGATGATGCTGGACACGAATGCGCGCATCGCCGCAGTCCGCAGCCGGGATGTCCGTTTTGACGGGTTCTTCTACCTGGGGGTCACCAGCACGGGCATTTACTGCCGTCCAAGCTGCCCGGCTCGAGTGCCCAAAGAGGACAACATGCGCTTCTACCCCAGCGCTGCTGCCGCGCAAGGGGCTGGCTACCGGGCCTGCAAACGGTGTCGCCCCGACGCCGCTGCCGGGTCACCGCTATGGCAGGTGCGCGGCGACGTGGTGGCTCGTGTCATGCGGCTGATCGCCGACGGGGTCGTGGATCGTGAGGGCATCGTGGGGTTGGCGAGCCGGGTCGGGTACAGCGAGCGGCAGATCGAGAGACTGGTCACCGCCGAGCTGGGCGCAGGCCCGCTGGCCCTGGCGCGTGCGCAGCGAGCTCAGACGGCACGGGTGCTGATCGAGACGACCCCCATGCCGATGGCGCAGGTGGCGTACGCAGCAGGTTTTGCGAGCATCCGGTCGTTCAACGACACCGTGCGGACGGTCTTTGCCGCCACGCCGCGCGAGCTTCGTGCCGCTCGCCGTTCGGGGCAGACCTCCGCGCCGGGGGGGAAGGACGCCTCCCATCGCATCAGTCTGCGCCTGCCGTTCCGCGGCCCCTTACACGCCGATAGCCTCTTCGGTCACCTCGCCGCGACCATGGTCCCGAGGGTTGAGCAGTGGGTCGACGACGGTATAGCCCGATCGCTCTCGTTGGCCTACGGGCCGGCGATGGTCCATCTGTCTCCCCAGGAGGATCACGTTGCGGCCACCCTGTGGCTCAGCGACGTGCGTGACCTGACTGCGGCGATGCAGCGGGCCCGCCGCATGCTCGACCTCGACGCCGACCCCTGCGCCGCAGACGAGCATCTGCGGGCCGACCCCGCCCTGGCTCCGTTGGTGAAGGCACGGCCAGGGGTGCGGATCCCCGGAACCATGGACCCGGCCGAGATGGCGATTCGGGTCGTGCTGAGCCAACACATATCCACCCCCGCCGCGGCGACGCTGACCGCGCGCTTGGTCGAAGCCCTCGGCGATCCCGTGCCGCCCCGTGTCGGTGAACGCGCTCCTCACTGGCAGATCGACCGGCTTTTCCCGACCCCTGCGGCCATCGCCGAAGCAGACCCGGACCGGCTTCCGGGGATGCCACCCACCCGGCTACGCACCGTGCGGTTGCTCAGTGCCGCACTGGCCGGCGGGTCGCTCTCGCTGGGTGCGGGCGTGGACTGGGGGCAGGTGCGCAGCGACCTCCTCGGTATGCCGGGGATCGGGCCGTGGACGGCCGAGATGATCGCCTTGCGAGCCCTAGGGGACCCCGACGCCTTTCCCTCGACCGACCTCGGGGTGCGGCGGACCGCGGCTGGGGTGGGACTACCGGCGGGGCAGGCCGATCTGTTGCGGTACAGCGCGAGGTGGCAGCCCTGGCGGGGATACGTCACCCAGACCCTATGGGCGGCGAGCGACCATGCCGCTGCCCGGATGCCTTCGACCACCGATAGGACGAGACCATGAGCAGCACCGCGACGACGCCGCAGACACGGATGTACCACCGGATGGACAGCCCGCTCTCCACGCTCAGCCTGGTGGCCGAGGACGGAGCCTTGGTCGGTCTGTACTTCGAGCAGCACCGCCACGCACCGGAGCGCAGCGCGTTCGGTCGGGAGGTGCCGGACGACGAGCTCGAGGACCACCCTGCTCTGGCCATGACGCGTGGACAGCTGGAGGACTACCTCGCGGGTCGGCGTCGCGACTTCGACCTGCCGCTTTCGCCGGCGGGCAGCGACTTCCAGCACCGGGTGTGGTCCGCACTGCGGGACATCCCGTTCGGTCAGACAGCGAGCTACGGACAGGTCGCCGCCAGCATCGGGGCTCCGACGGCGGCACGAGCGGTGGGGCTGGCCAACGGTCGCAACCCCCTGTCGATCGTGGTGCCGTGCCACCGGGTCATCGGCAGCAACGGCGCTCTCACCGGATACGGCGGTGGGGCGGCGCACAAGCAGGCCCTGCTGGATCTGGAGGCCCGCGTCTGCGGCGCCTCGTTATGGTGAGCCGGGCTTCGATACTCTGAGTGAGTGAGTCAACCCGCAGCACCCCTGGACGCCGACCTCCCCGAGCAGATCCGCATTCGCCAAGGCAAGCGCGCCCAGTTCCTGTCCGAGGGCATCGAGCCCTACCCGGCCTTCGTCCCGGTGACCGACTCGCTCGAAGCCGTCCGTGCGGCCTGGGGGCATCTCGCGGCCGGTGAAGAGAGCGGGGTCGAGGTCGGTGTGGCCGGGCGAGTCGTCTTCGTGCGCAACACCGGCAAGTTGTGCTTCGCCACGTTGCAGTCCGGAGCCGGGACACGCCTGCAGGTCATGTTGAGCCTCGCCGTGGTCGGCGACGAGCTGTTGGCTCGGTGGAAGTCCCTGGTCGACCTCGGAGACCACGTGTTCGTGCACGGGCAGGTGATCAGCAGCCGACGCGGGGAGCTGTCGGTGATGGCTCAGCGGTGGCAGATGGCCAGCAAGGCGCTGCGCCCACTCCCGGTCCTGCACAAGGATCTGTCCGAGGAGCAGCGGGTGCGCCGCCGGTATGTCGATCTCATCGTCCGCGAGGAGGCGCGGGACATGGTCCGCAAGCGCGCCGCGGTGATGCGGGCCATCCGCGAGACGTTGCACCAGCAGGACTTTCTGGAAGTGGAGACCCCCACGCTGCAGACGATTCACGGAGGGGCGAACGCGCGACCTTTCACGACACACCTCAATGCCTTCGACCTGCCCATGACGTTGAGGATCGCGCTCGAGCTCTATCTCAAGCGCGCTGTCGTCGGGGGAGTGGACCGCGTCTACGAGATCGGTCGCATCTTTCGCAACGAAGGCATCGACTCCTCGCACAGTCCCGAGTTCACCATGCTGGAGGCCTATGCCGCGTATGGCGACCAACGGAGCATGGCTGATCTGGTGCAGGCGATTGTCCTGGCTGCAGCGGATGCGGTCGGGAGCCGTCAATGTCTCAGTGGCACAGAGGTCCTAGACCTGGACGGCACCTGGGAGTGGCTGGCGTTCTACGACGGACTGTCGACCGCCCTAGGACAGAAGGTGACCGTCGATACCGACGACTCCACCATGCAGAGTCTGGCGCGGGATCACGGGCTTAACGTCGATCCGGGCCTTTCCGGGCCGAAGATCGCTATGGAGCTTTTCGAAGCCCTTGTCGAGCCGACGTTAATGCAGCCCACTTTCGTATATGACTATCCGGCGATTGCGCAACCGCTGGCTCGGCCCCACCGGTCCGAGCCGGGATTGATCGAGGCCTGGGATCTCATTATCGGTGGGACAGAACGTGCCACGGCATTCTCCGAGCTCGTCGATCCGGAAATCCAGCGGGCGCGGTTGGTGGAGCAATCCCTGCGGGCCGCCGGAGGAGACCCCGAGGCGATGCAGGTGGACGAGGACTTCCTCCAGGCTTTGGAGCACGCAGCGCCGCCCATGGGCGGGCTGGGACTCGGCGTCGATCGGTTGATGATGCTGCTCACGGGGGTCGGGATCCGCGAGACCATCTTGTTCCCCTTCGTGAAACCGACGGCCTGAGGTGGACTTTCTCGACTCGGCGTGGGGGATCGTCGCCGCACTGTTGCCGACTGCGGGCTTGCTCTATCTTTTTTGGGTCATCATGACGCACATCCTTGAGGGAGACCGTCGAGAACGTGCGGCCCAACGACTTTGGGAAGCCGAGCAGGACGCTGCCGCGGCAAGCAAAGCGGCCGGAGAAGACGACTCTTCAGAGCGAAACGCCGAATAACTCCAGGTAACTTGTCGTTCTGTTCATCTCGGGGTTAATATCTCTATGTGGCTCGGTCCGTGTCCGTGTCACATACCCCTACGAAGTAAGGTTAAATTCCATGGCTCAACGAGTGCAAGTGATTCTCGAAGACGATCTTGACGGAAGTGAAGCGTCCGAGACCGTCGAATTCTCGCTTGATGGCGTCAGTTACGAGATCGACCTGGGCGATAGCAATGCCTCTGCACTGCGCAACGACCTGGCCCGCTGGATCGGCCATTCGCGTCGTTCGGGCGGCCGTCGTCAGACCCGTCGCCGTAATGGTGGCGCCAGCAGCGGAGCTTCCCGTGAAGAACTGGCGAAGATTCGCGATTGGGGTCGCGCCAACGGTTATTCCGTCAGCGACCGCGGACGCGTTTCGCAGGATGTGCAGGACGCCTACGCTGCTGCACACTGATGCACTGACGTAACGCCGCATGCTTGAACAGTCCCCGCCTTTGCCCCACGGCAACGGCGGGGACTGTTGCGTGTCGCCACCGCTGCCTAGCTCAGGTAGGGGCCGAGATCATCGATAGAGACCTGTTCCAGGGTCGAACGGCGTTCTGCCGCTCGCTCGACTTCTTCCCATCGTCGCGGAGTGGCCACGAAGGGTCGCTCCCGTCCGCGCAAGGACCACGGGCAGATGGTGGTCTTTGCGGCTGAGTTCTGCGACCAGTCGAGGAACACCTTCCCTGCGCGCAGGGACTTCGTCATCCGCCATACGACCAGCTGTGGATGGGCCGTAGCGAGGTGCTGGGCCAGCGCCTTGGCCACCGCGCTGACCTCGGCCGCGTCTCGCTGACCCTCCAGTTCGGCATACAGCTGCATGCCCTTGCTGCCGCTGGTCACCGGAGTCAGGGCCAGGCCGGTGCCGTCCATGTGGTCGCGCACCAGGACTGCGACCTCGGCACACTCGGCTAGTCCCGCTCCGGGGCCGGGGTCGAGATCGATCACCAGGCGGTCTGGGTGCTGGGGAAGGCCGTCACTGCCGATCCGCCACTGAGGGACGTGCAGCTCCAGGGAGCCCAGGTTGACCAGGTAGACGAGTTGGGCGAGACGGTCGACCAGCGGATAGGTCACGCTGGCGTGCTCCGACCTCGACCCCCAGCCGTGACCCTGCACCCGCACGGAGGGCAGCCAGTCCGGGGCGCCGCTGGGCATGTTCTTCTCGAAGAAGTGGGTCCCCTCCACGCCGTGCGGCCATCGCACCCTGGTCACCGGTCGAGAGGTCAGCTGGGGCAGGATCCGATCCGCCACCGAGATGTAGTGCTGCAGGACATCCATCTTGGTGGTGCCGGTGGCTGGGTACATCACCTTGTCCAGACTGCTCACCGCGACTTCTTGCCCGTCGATCACCAGGGAGGAAGGCTCAGTGGTTGCCATGATCACCCTCGGTCTCGACCGCGAGGTGTGCCGGGTCCACGTCGAGGCGTAGCCGCTGGTATGCCGGTTGACGCAGGCGCGACCCGGCCCGGACTCCGAGCGAGGCGACGTCGATGACCAATCGGGGCTCCACCCAGACGGTGCCCTTTCGGTCCAGTGGCGGCACCTCGCCGGTGAAGGGACACGCACTCTGGGTCAGCGGAGCCAGAGCGGCCGCTAGGTCACGTCCGGCCTGCCCGGCCAGACCGCTACCGACCCGTCCGCGGAACTCCATACCCCCACCTGGCCCACGCGAAGGGGAGCCGATCAACACCGAGCCCAGTCGCGTGGACGCGACCTCGGGCCGCCAACCTCCGACGATGTAGGACCGGGTGGCCCGATGGGCGAACTTGAGCCAGTCAGAGGTCCGCTCGCCCGGTCGGTAGAGCGACTCGAGGTTCTTGGACACCACCCCTTCCAAGCCGGCCGCAGCGGTGGCTTGCAGCAACGCCGCCCCGTCGGGGTAGGTCTGGGAGAGGAGACGGCTGCCCTCTTCGGTCCAGATCGAGTCCAGAGCCGACCGGCGATGTCGTAACGGGAGGCCGGTGAGATCGAGCCCGTCCAACCGCAGCACATCGAAGACGACGAAGGTCGCCGGGCGCTGCGTCGACATACGCTGGGCCGTCGCTCGACCGCGCTCGGTATTGGCAACGTGCACTCGGTCGACGACGTGGGCGAACGAGGGCTTTCCGTAGTGCCAGGCGATCGCCTCACCGTCGAAGAGCACGTCCCCGGCGATATCGGACAGACTCTTGAACTCCGGGAACCCCGCGCTGACCTCGCGCTCCGAGCGGCTGTGCAATCGCACCTCGGCGCCGCGCACATCGGCTAGCAGACGCACCCCGTCCCACTTGACCTCGTGTCTCCAGTCCGCGCCGAAGGGGGGCGCTGCCTTCGCTCCCCGCGGCCCCGGACTAGCGAGCATGGGTTTCATGGGTCCATATTGGTGCAGTGCGAGCAATATGGAAGGGAGCGGTGTCCTTCGGTCTGGTGAACGTGCCGGTGCGACTGTACTCAGCGACGGAGAACCACGATCTCAGTTTCCACCAGGTGCGGGCCAGCGACGGGTCGCGGGTGCGGTACCGCCGCGTGGCCCAGGCTGACGGGGAAGAGGTGGCCTACCGAGACATCGCCAAAGGGTACGAAGCCGACGACGGCACCACGGTGATGTTGACCGATGACGACCTCGCGACTCTGCCTAACCGCAGCAGCAAGGAGATCGCGGTCGAGAGTTTCGTGCCGAGCGCCCAGATCGACCCGATCCTCTACGACAAGGCCTACTACATCGAGCCCGACGAGATGGGCGCCAAGGCCTACGGCTTGCTCCGGGAGGCGCTACGCGAGAGCGAGCGCGTAGCTGTTGTCACGGTCAGTGTCCGCACCCGGATGACGATGGCCGTGTTGCGCGTTCTGGAGGACGTCATCGTGCTCCAGACCCTCCTGTGGCCGGATGAGGTGCGCGATGCGGGATCGCTGAACCACCTCGACAAAGTGAGCGAGCCGAAGGAGTCGGAGGTCAAGATGGCCCAGATGCTGGTGGACTCGATGGCAGGCGACTTCACCCCTGAAGACCACGTCGATGACTACAAGGACGCGGTCGAGGCACTGGTGCAGACCAAGATCGAGGGTGGGCAGACCACGGCCCCGCCCACGGAGGACGAGGACCAGGACTCCGGAGAGGTGGTCGACCTGCTGGCGGCCCTCCAGCGCAGCGTCGACCGCGCCAAGAAGGGACAGGGAGCCTCCTCCTCGGGCACGTCGGCCGAGAAGTCCGCCCAGGGCAAAGCTGGGTGAGCACGGCGCCGAACGACCGCGTCCCTCTGCTCATCCCGGTGCGGGCCGTCGATGGATTTCCGGCCCGGGGGAGGGCCGTCGTCGACGTCAGAGCGGTGATCAGCGAGCAGCGGCGGGGCCGCGACGCGACGGTGGACTGGCGCACGATGACCCAGGCCTGCTTGAGCAGGGGGTACCCGAAGTCACCTCCCGCCGTCGCCGCGACGTTCGTGGCGCAGTGGTTCCTCCAGGGATGGGCCTGCGCAACGTTGTTCTCGGTCGAGCGGCACCAACCCCTCGTGCCGGCAGCGGGACCCTGGATCGTGCTGGACCCGCAGGCGGGATATCCGCGCGAAGTCCTGGTCGCCGCTGACACGACGATCCAATCCGGGGGCACGGACCCGCGGGCCGCTTACCGGGAGGTGGCGACGGACTTCATCGACGGCTACCGACCCGGCCTACCGATGAGCTCCCGGCAGCGCTCCGGACTGGTCCATGACGTGTGGAAGGCCGCGACCCGTGCCTCGGTGGCGGACGTCGTCCGCCGCCAGTCGTGTTGTCTGATCTACGCGCTGCCCGGTCTTCGGTGTTGCGCGGGATGTCCCAGGTCTGCCTCTGGAACGTCCTCGACTTCTGCCGTGGGCGAACAGGGCCTCGCTCAGGCCCCGAGTGTGGAACAGTCCTAGCCTCGCTCACGTTGAGACCAGCAACGACACGTACCATCGAGGTCCTCTCGACCATCAGGAGAAACCATGTTCGAACGGTTCACCGACCGAGCCCGCCGCGTCGTTGTGCTTGCGCAAGAAGAGGCGCGCATGCTCAACCACAACTACATCGGAACCGAGCACATCCTGCTCGGCCTCATCCACGAAGGCGAGGGGGTGGCTGCCAAGGCTCTGGAGTCCTTGGGCATCTCGCTCGACGCGGTCCGCGAGCAGGTCCAGGAGATCATCGGCCAGGGCCAGCAGTCGCCGACCGGTCACATCCCTTTCACCCCCCGGGCCAAGAAGGTCCTGGAGCTCTCGCTGCGCGAGGGTCTGCAACTGGGGCACAACTACATCGGCACCGAGCACATCCTGCTCGGCCTCATCCGTGAGGGCGAGGGGGTCGCAGCGCAGGTGCTGGTGAAGCTCGGAGCGGACCTGAACCGTGTCCGTCAGCAGGTCATCCAGTTGCTGTCCGGTTATCAGGGCAAGGAGACCGCCGCCGCGGGCGTCGGCGCCGGAGGACAGGAAGGCCAGCAGGCCGGGTCCCTGGTACTCGACCAGTTCGGTCGGAACCTGACCCAGGCTGCCCGCGAGGGCAAGCTGGACCCGGTCATCGGTCGACACAAAGAAATCGAACGCGTCATGCAGGTCCTGTCGCGCCGGACCAAGAACAACCCCGTCCTGATCGGAGAGCCCGGCGTCGGCAAGACCGCCGTGGTGGAGGGACTGGCCAGCGACATCATTCGCGGTGAGGTGCCAGAGACGCTGAAGGACAAGCAGCTCTACACGCTGGACCTCGGGGCGCTGGTGGCGGGAAGTCGCTACCGCGGTGACTTCGAGGAGCGCCTGAAGAAGGTCCTGAAGGAGATCCGCACCCGCGGGGACATCATCCTGTTCATCGACGAGATCCACACTCTGGTCGGCGCGGGCGCCGCAGAGGGCGCTATCGATGCCGCCAGCATCCTCAAGCCGATGCTGGCGCGCGGTGAGCTCCAGACCATCGGGGCGACCACGCTGGACGAGTACCGCAAGCACATCGAGAAGGACGCCGCCCTCGAGCGCCGTTTCCAGCCCATCCAGGTCAACGAGCCGACGCTGGCGCACGCCATCGAGATCCTGAAGGGGCTGCGCGATCGCTACGAGGCCCACCACCGCGTCTCGATCACCGACGGCGCCCTGGTGGCTGCGGCCAACATGGCCGACCGCTACGTCAACGACCGGTTCCTCCCGGACAAGGCCATCGACCTCATCGACGAGGCGGGCGCGCGACTGCGCATCCGCCGGATGACCGCGCCGCCAGACCTGCGCGAGTTCGACGAGAAGATCGCGAACGTCGTGCG
>JBBSQA010000007.1:0-110968 GCA_038258285.1 Actinomycetales bacterium
CCCCCTCCTCCCCCCGATTGGTTCTTATCTGGCGGTCACTGGGGTCCTGGGCGCCAGCCCACACCCCAAGTTTCCAATCCCTGCGGCGCCTGGCCGCCCGCCGCGCTCGGCAGCAGCGACTCAGCGACAGCGGAGCGACGGTGCGGGTCTACCTGCCCTACGGGGACCAGTGGTACGGCTACCTGGTCCGCAGGATGGCTGAGCGCCCGGCCAACCTGGTCTTCTTCGCGCGTTCCGTGCTCACGACGGGCTGAGCGTAGTGCGGATCGCCATCCTGGGGGCCGGGGTGATGGGCGGCACCCTACTGTCGGCCTTCGTTCGGGCCGGGCACGATCCGGGTGACATCACGATCAGCGACAAGGTCGCGGCCCGCCGTGACGAGGTCGGTGCGCTCCACGGCGTCACGGCCGCCGAGCCCATCGCGGCTAGTCGCGGTGCCTCTGTGGTCATTCTCGCGGTCAAGCCCCAGGACATGCGTGCGCTGCTGACCGAGATCGGTGACGCCGTCGAGCACGGCGCCCTGGTCATCTCGATCGCGGCCGGGATCAGCACGGAGTTCCTCGAGGCTCATCTACCGGAGGGGACATCGGTGGTCCGGGCCATGCCGAACACTCCCGCGCTGGTGGATGAGGCCATGTCTGCCTTGGCGCTCGGACGACACTGCAGCGTCGAGCACGGCGCGCGGGCCGAGGCGCTTCTGGCCACGATCGGCCGGGTGGTGACTCTCGACGAGCAGCACCTCGACGCCGTGACGGCGCTGTCGGGCAGCGGACCGGCCTATATCTTCTACGTGGTCGAGGCGATGATCGAGGCTGGGGTCCTGCTCGGTCTGCCACGGGTGACCGCCACCGAGCTGGTCGTGCAGACCCTCTACGGCGCGGCCACGATGATGCGTCAGACCGGCCAGCACCCGACCGTGCTGCGTGAGCAGGTGTCCAGCCCCGGAGGCACCAGTGTCGCGGCGTTGCGCCAGCTGGAGGACCACAAAGTACGGGCGGCCTTCATGACGGCCATCGAGGCAGCAGCTCGTAGATCCCACGAGCTGTCCGCCTCCGACTGAAGCGCTTTCAGGGCTCGGTCGTCCCGTTCGTTGCCCATTTGTCACCTTTGTTCGGCTCGACAGCGGGCCGACCTGTGCCAAAGTATGCGCATGACTGAGATCAGCGTGCGCCGACTTGCAGAAGAGGACTGGGACGAGTATCGGCAAACCAGGCTGCGTGCCCTGAAAGAGTCACCGGAGGCTTTCGTGGCGTCTGCGGCCGAGGAGAACGACTACCCGGAGGAGCGTTGGCGAGACCGTATGCGTCGGTCTCAGCGACTGTTGGCCGAGCGCGAGGGGCAGGCCATGGGAGTGGCCAGTGTCGGGTCGGAGAACACGGCCGACGACGCGGTCGGGGAGCTGTTCGGACTGTGGGTCTCCCCCGACGCCCGGGGCACCGGCGTGGCTCGTCGGCTGCTCGAGGCGGCGGCTCGGGCCGCGCGCGAATCCGAGATGAAGCACCTGGTCTACTGGGTCGGCACCGACAACGGGCGTGCGGTGGCCTTCGCCAGCAGCTTCGGCTTCCGCCCCACGGACAACCGACGCGCGATGCCGATCCGGGGAGCCGACGTCGAGGACGAGGACGCCGAGGAGATGGCTATGGTGCTGCCGCTGGGCGCATCGACCGGGAACATCCCCACAAGTCTGTGAGGACTACGGCCGAGCAGCCAGTTGCTCGATGTACTTGCTCGGTCCGGACACGATCATCATGTGATGCTGGCCTACCTTGGTCTCCGGCAGTGCGTGCATGAAGTCCTCGCCCGGCGCCTTCACGCCGACGACCGTCACCCCGTAGCGCTTGCGGATATCGGTCTCACCGAGGGTGAATCCGATCATCTCCTGGGCCGGCCGCATCTTCACGATCGCGTAGCCGTCCTCGAACTCGATATAACCCTCCATCTTGCCGTTGACGAGGTGGGCCACGCGTCCGCCCGACTCCGCTTCGGGAAAGATGACGTGGTGCACGCCGATCCGCTCGAGCAGCCGGGCGTGCTCGGCGCTGACGGCCTTGGCCCAGATCGAGGGTATGCCGAGGTCGACGAGGTTGCCCACGGTGAGCAGCGATCCCTCGATTGAGGTGCCGATCCCCACGACCGCGATGCGGAAGTCGCGGGGCTTGGCGGTTCGCAGTTCTTCGGGGTTGGTGGCGTCGATGGTTTGGACCCGCATCAGCTTGCGAGCGTAGCGCTCGGCCACGTTGCCATTGATCTCGATGGCGTGGACGCGATAGCCCAGTCGGTCCATCTCGAGCGCGGCGGCTGCCCCGAAGCGTCCCAGACCGATCACCAGAACGTTTTCGTCGAACAGTTGATTCTTGGCCATCCGGGGTCTCCTCGTCTTGGTGATGCCGTCGCCAGGCTGTTCTCGGCTAGCGTGCGTCCATGATCGCGGCATATGTCGCCTGGGACCAACGTTTCACGGCGTACGACTTCGGGCTGGGCCACCCCATGCATCCCATGCGGCTGAACCTGACCCACCAGCTCGCTCTGCATCTGGGCTTGCTCGATCACGAGGATGTCATGGTCGTGCCGTCGCAGCCCGCGGCGGACGAGGCGCTCGCGACGGTGCACACCCAGGAGCTGATCGCCACGGTGCGGGAGCTGTCCGCGGACCCCCGCGCCGCACACGGTCAGCTGGGCATCGGCGACGCCGACACCCCGGCGTTCGCCGGTATGCACGAGGCCAGCGCGCTGGCTGTCGGGGCCACCGTCGACTGTGCTCGCGCCGTGTGGGAGGGCCGAGCGCAGCATGCGGTGAACATCGCGGGGGGCCTGCACC
The DNA here is from genome assembly GCA_038258285.1 of Actinomycetales bacterium. Classification (GTDB taxonomy): domain Bacteria; phylum Actinomycetota; class Actinomycetes; order Actinomycetales; family Dermatophilaceae; genus Ornithinicoccus. The sequence continues at coordinate 2,819 of JBBSQA010000007.1, forward strand.
ACGCCATGCCCAGCCGAGCGGCGGGCTTCTGTGTCTACAACGACGCAGCCGTCGGCATCCGTGATTTGTTGGCAGCGGGGGCCGAACGGGTGGCCTACATCGACGTCGACGTCCACCACGGCGATGGTGTCGAGACCGTCTTCTGGGACGACCCTCGCGTGCTCACGGTGTCGCTGCATCAAAGTGGACGCACACTCTTCCCGGGGACGGGCTCACCGGGGGATACCGGAGGGTCCGCGGCCCCCGACAGCGCGGTCAACGTCGCGCTCCCCCCGGGAACAGACGACGGCGGCTGGCTCCGGGCCTACCAGGCTGTGGTGCCACCGGTGGTGCGAGCTTTCGACCCGGACATCATCGTGAGCCAGCACGGATGCGACTCCCACCATTCGGACCCGTTGGCCCATCTGGACCTGACGATCGACGGTATGCACGCTGCCTACACGTGGATCCACGAGCTGGCTCATGAGGTCAGCGGCGGCCGGTGGGTCGCGCTGGGCGGTGGGGGATACGAGCTGGTGGAGGTGGTGTCGCGGGCGTGGGCACACGTCATCGGCATAGCAGGTCATCGGCCGGTTCGGCTCGACCAGCCGACTCCACCGGCCTGGCGCGAGATGGTGGAGCAGGTCTGTGGAGTCCCGGGTCCACAGACCATGGGCGACCGCGGCGGGCTGCCGATCCACTATGGATCCTGGGATGAGGGCTACCAACCGGAAGATCCCCTGGACAGGGCGATCATGGCCACGCGTATGGCGGTCTTCCCCGGACTCGGCTTGGACCCATACTTCGACTGACCGCCAGGCGTGAGATCCATCACATCGATGCAGTCACGGCGTGTCGCGCTGGACTTGGGTCTCGGAGGACTTTCGCCTACGCGGGATCAACCTCTATGGTGGGCGCACGGCACGGCCCTGGAGTCCCGTGGGTGCCGCTGTGACCGGATCTAGAGACAAGGATGCCCGATGGGCGAGGAACGCCAAGTGGCCGAGATGTCGTTTATGACCGTCGCAGAAGTAGCTACCCTCATGCGTGTGTCCAAGATGACGGTCTACCGTCTGGTGCACAACAACGAGCTCCCGGCGATCCGGGTAGGCCGATCCTTCAGGGTGCCGTCGGCAGCCGTGCAGGACTACTTGAGCGAGTCCTATCACGGTACTGCGTGAAGGTTGCGGGTTAGGGGCACTTGCGGCGGGGCGATAGGCTGACGCCCTCCGCATCGAGGTCCGGTGCGATCCCCACACGAAAGACTCGGTACATCCATGGGTTCAGTCATTAAGAAGCGCCGCAAGCGGATGGCAAAGAAGAAGCACCGCAAACTGCTGCGCAAGACGCGTCACCAGCGTCGTAACAAGAAGTAGCACCCTCGGCGCGGTGATGCGCTGATGTCCACGCCCGCCCATGAGGCCGGTGAAAAGTTCGCGACGCTCGTGCCAGCTGCCGATGGGCAGGGCCGGGCGGTCCGCGTCAGCATCCTGACCAGAGTCGGATGCCATCTGTGCGATCGCGCCCAAGTAGCCATCGACGAGGTGACAGCCCCGCTGCGGATCGGTTCGTGGCCGGTTGACATCGATGCCCAAGACCCAGAGCTGCGCAACGAGCTCCTCGCGAGATACGGCGAGTGGCTCCCGGTGATCTTCGTGGACGGGCGAGCCCACGACTACTGGTCGGTCGATCGCGAACGGTTGCGCCAGGTCCTACTCGCGACCTGAGGGGGCGCCCACGTCGGCGCGCAGAAAGTACTTCGATGACTTTGTGCATTTCTTCACAAAGTCCTATCCTGGGTGGACCAACCTCTCGTGTGGCTGCCGTCGTGGACGCTACCGAGGACCCGAAAGGAGCCGATGCCGTCGTGGACACGCAGCCAGCACGTCGCGGCGTCTCGGATGCCACGGTCGGACGACTCCCGGCCTACCGCAGGGCTCTGAACGACATCGCCGAGGCCGGCGGGACGCGGGTGTCCTCCCGTGAGCTCGCCACCGCCGCTGGAGTGCAGCCCGCGCAGTTGCGCAAGGACCTATCGCACTTGGGTTCGTACGGCGTTCGTGGCGTGGGATACGACGTGGACCAGCTGCGCGAGCAGATCTCGGCGCATCTCGGTCTGTTGAACTACTGGCCTTTGGCCATCGTGGGGGTGGGCAACCTGGGCCGCGCTCTGGTGGCTTTCAAGGGCTTCTCGCGCCGGGGCTTCCACATCGTGGCGCTGGTCGACGACGACCCACAGATCGTCGGTGAGGAGATCGCCGGTATGAGGGTGCAGAGCCTCGACGACCTGGTGGCCAGTGGCATCTCGCTCGACTTCGGGGTAATCACGACTCCCGCCTCGGGGGCCCACCGCGTGGCTCAGGCGCTGGTGGATCTCGGAGTGCACTCCATTCTGAACTTCGCAGCGACCACCCTTTCGGTGCCCGACCACGTCGGAGTACGCCAGGTCGACTGGTCCACCGAGTTGGAGATCCTGGCCTTCCACGCGCAGCGGCGCGGGGTCGCTCGTCCAGTGGTGCCGCAGCGTTCAGCGGCAGGGGCCATCCGATGAGCCTGTTGGTCGTGGGGCTCTCGCACGAGACCGCACCCCTGGAGGTGCTCGAGCGCATCGCGCAGCGTCCGGAGGCGGTCGAAGGGCTGCGCGAGCAGGTGCTGCGTGCTCAGGACGTGGCCGAGTCCATGGTGTTGGCCACCTGCAACCGCGTCGAGATCGTGGCTGAGGTCGACCGCTTCCACGGGGCGGTCAGCGACATCGCCGAGGCGGTGGCCCACGCCAGCGGTTATAGCCGTCGAGACGTCACCGAGCTGCTCTACGTGCACTACGACGAGCGAGCGGTGCACCATTTGTTCTCGATGACCTGCGGGCTGAACTCGATGGCTCTGGGGGAGCCCCAGGTCCTGGGACAGGTACGCGAAGCGCTGGGTCACGCCCAACGCGCGGGATCCGTGGGGGCACTGTTGAACCCGCTGGTGCAGCACGCCCTCAAGGTCGGCAAGCGAGCGCACGCCGAGACCGATCTGGACGCCGTGGCGCGGTCCTTGGTGCAGCGCGGCCTGGATCTTCTCTCACCGGGGATGCCCGCCCTGACACAGGCGAGAACGGTGGTGGTCGGGGCGGGTGCGATGGCTGGTCTGGCGACCTCGACCGTGCGTGCCACGAGCTCGGCGGACCTGATGATCATCAACCGAGACCCCGCAAAGTCCGCTGCTCTCGCGGACCGCCACGGTGCGTCCAGCGGGCTGTGGGGCGACCTGGCCCTACATCTGGCGAGCGCCGACCTCGTGATCTCCTGCACCGGGGCGACCCAACCGGTGATCACGCAGGATGTGGTCGCTGCAGCGCTCGACGGCAGAGGCCAAGGCCGAGCGCTGGCTTTCCTCGATCTGTCGATGCCTGCCGACGTCGAGCCCAGCGTCGAGGCGCTTCCGGGAGTCCGACGTGTCGGTCTGGCCGACCTCCACGAGCACCACCGCGATGCGGGGACGGACTCTCATGTCGCCCAGGTGCTGGATGAGGTGCGGGACGTGGTGACGGCCGAGGTCGCCGCCTACCTGATGAGCCGACGAGCGAAGGCGGTGGCCCCGACCGTGGCCGCTCTGCGTTCGCGGGCAGGCGCCGTGGTGCAGTCGGAGATGGACAGACTGAGCCGCCGGCTGCCCGCGATGGACGAGCGGGAGAACGCCGAGATTCACCAGGCGATGGCTCGAGTGGTCGACAAACTCCTGCATACACCCACCGTGCGAGCCAAAGAGCTCTATGACGCCAACGGTCCTGAGGACTACGCCAGGATGCTGCGCGAGCTGTTCGACCTCGATCCGCACGACACGGTGGCCGTGGCCACACCGCCCGTTGCCGGGACCGGTGATCTCTCATGATCTTGGGCACCCGCGCCAGCGCCCTGGCGATGACGCAGGCGAACTGGGTCGCCGCGCAACTGCGCGAGCAAGGGGAGTCGGTCGACCTCGTCACCGTGCGGACGCATGGAGACATCAGCGGTGCACCGTTGACCGAGATCGGCGGCACCGGGGTCTTCGCCTCCGCTTTGCGGTCTGCGCTGCACCGGGGCGAGATCGACGTCGCGGTGCACTCCCTGAAGGACCTGCCGGTGGCGCAGGAGCCGGGGCTGCGCGTCGCGGCGATCCCCACGCGGGAGGATGCTCGAGACGTGGTCGTCACCGCAGATGGTCGAGAGCTCGACGCCGTGGCCGAGGGCGGCACCATCGGCACCGGATCGCCGCGCCGCGCCGGCCAGCTGGCCACCATCGCGAAGCATCTGCGCATCGTCGACATCCGGGGCAACGTGGACACGCGTGTGTCCAAGGTGCGCCGTGGAGAGGTCGACGCCGTGGTGCTGGCCGCCGCCGGCTTGCGACGGCTCGGTCGGGAAGCGGACATCAGCCAGACCTTGGAGCTGGCGCAGATGTTGCCCGCCCCGGGCCAGGGTGCCCTGGCGATCGAGTGTCGAGACCCACGGGCGACGACCGACCACGCAGACGCGGAGGTGCACGAAGCGTGCGCTCGTCTGGACGACCCGGTGACGCGTGACTGTGTCACGGCCGAGCGAGCGATGTTGGCTCGCTTGGAAGCAGGGTGCACGGCCCCGGTCGGGGCCTACGCGGAGCCCGATGGCTCCGAGGGGTACCGGCTGACGGGTTGGGTCGAGATGAATGGAGCGACGGCACGCGATGCCGCGTCAGGGAACGAACCTCATCACCTCGGCGAGACCCTCGCCGAGCGCTTGTTGCAGCACCTGTCCGTAGAGACGCAGAAGTCGACCCTCGTAATGGAGCGTGAATCGTGAGCACCCATGCCTATGTCGCTGCCCCCGCCACTCGTAAGGCCCCCAGCGCCCGGGTCGCCTTCGTCGGTGCAGGACCCGGTGACCCCGGTCTACTCACCGTGCGTGCGCGTGACTACCTGTCGGCCGCGGATGTGATCGTGCTCGACTCCCTGCATCTGGCCGACCAAGTCCGGTCCTACGCCAAGGACGACGTGGTCTTCGTCGACGGCTCGCGCGCCACCTCGGGACGCGAGCTGACGGCGGGCTCCCGCGCGAAGCTGGTGGTGAAAACCGTCCGAGGGTTGGACGATCCCAGCGCTTTGGTCGTGCGGTTGATGGACGGCGACCCCAGCGCTTTCAGCGGGCTGGCGGCGGAAGCTTCTGCGTGCAGCAAGGAATGCATCCCCTTCGAGATCGTCCCCGGCGTGAGCGCAGCCTGGTCGGTCCCGATGTATGCCGGCGTCCCGCTGACCGGAAGCAAGTCCAGTCACGAGTTGCACATGTTGGACGGTTCCGACTCCAAGGTCGACTACCGGCTGTCCATCTCGGACGCGGTCACGGTCGTCGTGATGGGCGTGACCAAGGACCTGCGGCGAGCCCTGGCCGGTCTGCTGCAGGCCGGTCGGGACCCGCAGACGCCGGTGGCGTTGACCGAGCACGGCACGACGGTCACTCAGCACACCGAGGTGAGCTCCCTACAGGAGGCGCTGTCTGCGCTGGAGGATGGACGAGCCGAAGAGGCGGGGGTCGCTGTCGTGGGAGCGCAGGTCGACCTGCGTGACGAGTTGTCGTGGTACGAGAACAAGCCTCTGTTCGGCTGGAACATCATCGTTCCGCGGACCAAGGACCAGTCCACCACCATGGTCGACCGACTGGCTTCCTACGGCGCCAGCGCTGCCGTGGTGCCCACCATCAGCGTGGAGCCGCCGCGCACCCCGCAGCAGATGGACAAGGCGATCAAGGGATTGGTGACCGGACGCTATGAGTGGGTCGGCTTCACCTCGGTGAACGCGGTGCGAGCAGTCCGGGAGAAGTTCGACGAGCTCGGTTTGGACGCACGCGCCTTCTCGGGACTGAAGATCGCTGCGGTTGGCGGGACCACGGCCCAGGCGTTGACCGACTGGGGCCTGATGCCCGACCTGGTGCCCGAGTCCGAGCAGTCCGCTCGTGGGTTGCGCGACGTGTGGCCGCCGTACGACGAGGTGCTCGACCCCATCAACCGGGTCTTCCTCCCGCGGGCCGACATCGCCACGGACACCTTGGTGGCCGGGCTGCAGGAGATGGGTTGGGAGGTCGACGACGTCACGGCGTATCGCACGGTCCGGGCCAGTCCTCCGCCGATCGAGGTCCGGGAGGCCATCAAGGGCGGTCACTTCGACGCCGTCTGCTTCACCTCCTCCTCCACGGTGCGCAACCTGATCGGAATCGCCGGCAAGCCGCACTCCAACACCGTCGTGGCCTGCATCGGTCCCGCGACCGCCAAGACCGCTGAAGAGCACGGGCTCACGGTGCATGTGGTCTCTCCCGATGCCGCAGCGGCGTCGCTGGTGGATGCGCTGGCCGGATACGCCGCAGACCGCGCAGACCTGGCCACGGCGAACGGTGAGTCGATGCTGCGCCCCAGCCAGCGGCGTGCTGGAAGCGGCCGCACCACGGCCAAGGCTAGGGCGTGAGGCAGGGCTTTCCCGCTGAGCGACCCCGTCGACTGCGCCGGAGCCCGGCGATGCGGACCTTGGTGAGGCAGACCACCTTGGACCCCAGCGACTTGGTGCTGCCCATGTTCGTCGCCGAGGCGAACGCCGAACCCGTCCCGATCACGTCGATGCCATCGGTGTACCAACACAGCATGGAGTCGTTGCGCCGCGCGGCGGAGCAGGCGATGTCGACCGGGGTCGGTGGACTCATGCTCTTCGGAGTGCCGGCTCAGCGCGATGCCGTCGGCAGTGGTGGCCTGGACCCCGACGGGATCCTCAACCGGGCCTTGCGCGTCCTTCGGGGGGACCTCGGCCCCAACGCGGTGATCATGGCTGACGTCTGTCTCGACGAGTTCACCGACCACGGACACTGCGGGGTCCTGGACGCCCATGGCAACGTCGACAACGACGCCACCCTGGACCGGTACGCGCAGATGGCGGTGGCGCAAGCTGCGGCGGGCGCAGACGTCGTGGCACCGTCGGGGATGATGGACGGCCAGGTCGGGGTCATCCGATCGGCCCTGGACCAGGCAGGACGTGGCGACGTGTCCATCCTGGCTTACACCGCCAAGTACGCCTCGGCCTACTACGGCCCCTTTCGTGAAGCCGTCGACTCCACCTTGGTGGGGGACCGGACGACCTACCAACAGCAGCCGGGCAACCGGACCGAGGCATTGCGGGAGTTGCGGCTGGACCTTGCCGAGGGTGCTGACATGGTGATGGTGAAACCTGCGCTGGCCTATCTGGACGTCCTCAGCGATGTCGCAGCGCACAGTGACGTGCCCGTCGCCGCCTACCACGTGTCGGGGGAGTACGCGCAGATCGAAGCGGCCGTCGAGCGAGGCTGGCTGGACCGTGAGCGGGTGGTTCTGGAGGCGTTGACCTCTATTCGCCGTGCCGGTGCCGACTTCGTGTTGACGTACTATGCCGACTACGCCGCGCGACTCCTGAACAGGCCGGAACGAAAAGATGACGCCTCAAACGCATAGTGAGCCAGACCGGGTACTCCCCTTTTCAGGTGCCGTCGAGGATGCCGGACGGGACGTGCCACCCGGAGAGGTGCGTTGGCTCGACGAGCCCGAGCAGCGGGCGTGGCGGGCGTGGCTGCGCGGATACCGGCTGCTGATGGTCTCGTTGGAAGACGGGCTGGCGGGGTCGGGAGTGCGGATGGGCGAGTACGAGGTGCTGTCGATGTTGGGGGAGGCTCCAGGGGGTCGGATGCGGATGTCCGCGCTGGCCGACAAGGTGGTGCAGTCCCGGAGCAGGCTGACGCATACGGCCAAGAGGCTGGAAGGGTTGGGGCTCGTCCGGCGCGAGCGCATCATCCACGATGGCAGGGGCGTCGAGGTTGCGGTAACTCCCACCGGGTACGACCTGCTCGAGCGGACTGCTCCGGTGCACCTGGACACGGTGCGAGAGTGCTTCGTGGACCAGATGTCACGGGAGGAGCTGTTGCACATGGGGGAGATCATGCGGCGCGTCATCCTGGCTACGCGAGATCACCCGGAGCAGGGCGCGGACGCGTTCTGAGCGGCCCTCAGCGGCTCGGCGGGAGAGTGGGAGACTGGACCATATGGCTCCTCAACCCACCGCCCGATCAGGGGCACTCCTCGAGAGCGCTCGCAGCATCATCCCCGCTGGGGTCAACTCGCCGGTTCGCGCCTTTCGCTCTGTCGGCGGCACGCCTCGCTTCATCGCGTCGGCCCGAGGTCCGTGGCTCACCGATGTCGACGGCAACCGGTACGTCGACCTCATCTGCTCCTGGGGGCCGATGATCCTCGGCCACGCCCACCCGCGCGTGTTGGAGGCGGTGACGGAGGCAGCGCGGCAGGGTTTCAGCTTCGGCACGCCGACCGAGCGTGAGGTGCTGCTGGCCCAGGAGATCGTCGACCGGGTTCCTCCGGTAGAGCAGGTGCGGCTGGTCAACTCCGGCACCGAAGCCACGATGAGCGCGGTGCGGGTGGCACGCGGCTTCACCGGCCGCTCGGCCATCGTGAAGTTCTCAGGCTGCTACCACGGCCACGTCGACGCGTTGCTGGCTGCGGCCGGATCAGGCTTGGCCACGTTCGCTCTGCCCGACTCGGCGGGGGTGCCGGCCTCGAGTGCATCCGAGACCATCGTGCTGCCCTACAACGACGTGCCAGCGCTGGAAGCCGCCTTTGCCGAGCACGGGCCGCGGATCGCTGCGGTGATCACCGAGGCGGCGGCCGGCAACATGGGCGTCGTGCCACCGGATCCGGGTTTCACCGACGCACTCCTGCGGGTCGCGCACCAACACGGTGCGCTGGTCATCTCCGATGAGGTGATGACCGGGTTCCGCTGCAGTGCCTCCGGGTGGTTCGGGCTGGAGGGCCCTTATGAGCACGGGGCCCCGGATCTGTTCACCTTCGGCAAGGTGATGGGCGGCGGCTTCCCGACGGCGGCCTTCGGCGGCCGGGCGGAGGTCATGTCGGTTCTGGCGCCCCTGGGTCCGGTGTACCAAGCGGGCACGCTGTCGGGCAACCCGGTCGCCAGCGCCGCTGGTCTGGCCACGCTGCAGGCCTGCACACCGGACGTTTACGCGCGGATCGGCACCGTCGCCACGGCGCTCGCGGGCGCCGTGGCCGAGTCCTTCACCCGATACGGCATCCCCCACCGCATCCAGTGGGCCGGATCGATGTTCAGTGTGTTCTTCGCGGACCACGAGGTCCACAACTTCGCCGAGGCGCAAGCTCAGGACGACACCCGGTTCGCCGCGTTCTTCCACGAGATGCTGAGCCGTGGCGTGCATCTGCCCCCCAGTTGCTTCGAGTCCTGGTTTGTCAGCGCCAGCCACGACGGCGGTGTGGTGTCGCACGTCATCGAGGCCATCGAGGCCAGTGCCGCAGCGATCGCTCAGAAGCCCGTGGGAGAATCGACCTCATGACCGACAGCGCGGCGAACACTACGGTGCACGTAGTACGACACGGCGAAGTGTTCAATCCCGGCGGCGTGCTCTATGGCCGCTTGGCCGACTTCCACCTCTCGGACCTGGGCCGTGAGATGGCGCAGGTGACCGCCGACTACCTCGCAGCCATGGACGTGGTCCACGTGGCCGCATCACCGCTGGAGCGGGCCCAGGAGACGGCGCAGCCGATCGCGCAGGCGCACGGGTTGAGCCTTCATACCGACGTGCAGTTGATCGAGGCGGAGAACCACTTCGAGGGCACGACCATCGCCCAGGGCGGCGTCCTCAAACAGCCGAAACACTGGCCTTATCTGCTCAACCCGCTGGTCCCGAGCTGGGGCGAGCCCTATCGCGCCATCGCGACGCGTATGTTCGCTGCGCTGACTCTCGCGCGCCTGCAGGCGCGCGGCCACGAGGCCGTGCTCGTCTCCCACCAGCTCCCGGTATGGACGATGCGTCAGCGTCTGGAAGGTCATCGGTTGTGGCACGACCCGCGACGGCGTGAGTGCACGCTGGCATCGGTCACGTCGGTGCGCTATATCGGGGACGAGCCGGTCGAAGTGACGTATGCCGAGCCGGCCGGGCACCTGTTGGCTGCGGCACAGCCCGGCGCAGGGGCATGAGGCGGCCCACCTCATCGGCGCTGCGGGCTTCGAGCGCCCGGGTGTTTCTGGTCACCGGGCTGGCCCTGGCCTTGACCGGCTGCAGCGAGGACCCCAACAGCATCGCCGAACAGGCGCGAGCTGGTGACGACAAGAACTACATCGCCGGGGACGGCAGCGTCACGGTGGTCGGCCCAGGGCAACGGGAAACCCTTATCGCGCTCTCCGGCACCACCTTGCAGGGGGAGGAGTGGACGTCGCAGGATGCGCGCGAGGAGGTGTTGGTGATCAACGTCTGGGGGTCGTGGTGCGCGCCCTGTCGCGAAGAGGCAGCAGACCTGCAAGAGGTGTACGCAGAGTTCGATGAGGCGCAGGAACCCGTGCAGTTCATCGGGGTCAACGACCGCGACAGCGTGCCCACCGCCTTGGCCTTCGAGAAGGCCAAGGGCGTGGAGTACCCGTCGCTGGAGTTCGACGGCGGACAGACCCTCACCCAGCTGGAAGGGCTGGCCAACGCCCGTCCCAGCACTGTGGTGCTCGACCAGGAGGGTCTGGTGGCGGCCAGGGTGCTCGGCCAGGTGGACGCGAGCACGCTCCGGGCCCTGGTGCAGGACGTGTTGGACGAATGAGCATGCGGCGTCCCGATGAATGAGCTCGTCTTGAGCGGACCGCTGGTAGCGGCGCTAGGTCTTGCTGCCGCCGCCGGACTGGTCTCCTTCGCCTCGCCCTGTGTGTTGCCCCTCGTGCCAGGGTTCCTCGGCTACATCACCGGGATGACGCCTGACAGCCAACAGCAGGCCACCCGCGGCAGGATGCTGCTCGGTGCGTCTTTGTTCGTGGCGGGCTTCAGCGCGGTGTTCATCACGATGAGTGTGGTCGTCTCCTCGATAGGTCTGGCGCTGGCCGAGCACCAGGAGGTGCTGCTGCGGTTGGGTGGCGTGGTCGTGCTGCTCCTGGGGATCTTCATGTTGGGAGCCACGGGTAGTGGTTGGCAGCCTCGGTGGCGACCGGCTGCCGGTCTGGTGGGAGCCCCCGTGCTGGGGGTCGTGTTCGGACTGGGCTTTACGGCCTGCACAGGGCCTTCGCTGGCCGCCATCCAGACCCTGGGGGCATCCTTGGCGCCCTCGGAGGGGACCTCCGCCCGCGCCGTGCTGCTGGCGGTGGCCTACTGCGTGGGTCTGGGGTTGCCCTTCCTGGCTATTGCTGGTGGAGCCGCGTGGGTGAGCACCGCGTCCGGGTGGCTGAAGCGCCATCACGCCCTGATCCAACGGACCTCCGGCATCATGCTCATCGTGCTTGGTCTGCTTCTGGTCAGCGGCGTGTGGGACGGGCTGACCGCCTGGGTCCAGACGCGACTGGTGTCCTCCTTCGAAACGGCTCTGTGATGACTGAGGAGACCGCGAGGCCGCAAGAGGCGGCGAACCAGGAGCCGATCCAGCAGCCCAGGTTGGGTCCGCTGGGCTGGGCCCGATGGACCTGGCGCCAGCTGACCAGCATGCGCACGGCCCTGATGCTCCTGTTGTTGCTGGCCATCGCTGCAGTCCCGGGGTCGATCTGGCCGCAGCGCAGCGTCGATCCCGCACTCGTGGCGCAGTATCTGCGCAACAACCCCGACCTCGGCCGGTGGCTGGACCGGCTGCAGATGTTCGACGTCTTCTCCTCTCCGTGGTTCGCCTCGATCTACCTGCTGCTGATGATCTCCTTGGTGGGCTGCCTGCTGCCGCGCAGTCGCCAGCACTGGAGCGCCATGCGGGCCCAGCCTCCCGCCGCGCCGAGGAGGCTCGAGCGGATGCCGGCATACACCCGGGTGGACCTGGACATCCCACCTCGATCCGACGTGTCGGCCGAGGAGGCAGAAGCGGACCGGCAGGACCTCCTGGTCGCGGCGCGTGCGGTGCTGAAACGCCATCGGTACCGCCTCCGCCAGCAACCCGAGGACGCAGCCGCCTCAGCGCGCGACCTTTCGTCGGTGGCGGCGGAGACGGGATACCTGAAGGAGACCGGCAACCTCGTCTTCCATATCGCTTTGCTGGGTGTCATCGTCTCGGTCGCCGTGGGCCACCTCTGGGGCTGGCGCGCGGAGGTCATCCTGCCCGAGGAAGCGTCCTTCACCTCCTCGGCCGCTCAGTACGACACGTTCCGACCCGGGCCCCTGGTGGACGAGAACTCGCTGGAGCCCTTCCAGCTGCGGCTGGACTCCATGACCGTCACCTTCGAGACCGAGGGCGAGGGTGCGCAGTTCGGCGCGCCACGGGAGTTCTCGGCAGAGGTGAGCACCCAGAGCGCCGACGGGGACCCCGAGGTGCAACGACTGGGCGTCAACGAGCCGCTGCATCTGGGGGGCGCTTCGATCTTTCTGCTCGGTAACGGGTATGCCCCGGTCGTGACGGTCCGTGATGCCGCGGGGGAGGTCCTGTTCTCCGACGCGGTGCCCTTCCTTCCCCAGGACGACAACTACACGTCGACCGGTGCGATCAAGGTCACGGGAGCGCAGCCGGAGCTCGGCTTCTACGGCGCCTTCCTGCCGACAGCCCGCTTCGACGCGGAGTTGGGCCCGACGTCGGACTTCCCCGATCTGGTCAACCCGCAGTTGGCCCTCGGGGTCTACGAGGGTGACCTTTTCCCCGGGGGGGTTCCGCAGTCGGTCTACGTCCTGGACACGGCGGGGATGGAGACGGTGCTCGATGACTCCGGAGAAGCGTCCCGGCTGCTGCTGGTGCCGGGGCAGACTCAGGCCCTGCCCGGTGGCCGAGGAACCGTGACGCTGGACGGGGTCGTCCGCTGGGGTGGCCTGGTCGCCCGTCATGATCCGGGGCGTTTGCCTGTGCTGGTCAGCGCGATCAGTGTCCTGGTTGGACTCGTCCTGATGCTCGGTGTACGCCGGCGCCGGGTGTTCGTGAGGGTCATCGACCGGCCAGGGGGTGAGGGGACCGCCGCTGGTGCTGGGCGGCATACTGGATTGGAAGTTGCCGCACTCGTGAAGGGCAGCGACCCAGGGTTGCAACGGTTGGTCGAGCGTCTGGCTGATGAGATCGTGGCTCACCGAAGCGGCGTCACGCCGGGCAGTGGCGGTGTCGACCGCGACGAGGACACCAAGGCGGGCCCTGGCGCGACGGAAGCGAAGCAGATGACGACAGCACAGGCAAAGGGTGAGCGATGAGAAACGACACGTTGGCGGCGGCCTCGGACACGGCGGTGTGGGCCACGATGGCGGTCCTGGCCCTCGCCATGGTGGCCTTCGCCGCCTACCTTGCGCTGCAAGCCTCACGTCCACCGGCACGAGCGACGCACCGCGACCAAGCCCTGGTCGGGTCCGGCGGCTCACGCGGTGGGCTCAGCGATGTCGGCCCTGCCGACGACGAGCTACCGGCCGGGCCGAGGCGCGACCGGTCACGTCGCTGGGGGGTCGTCGGTCTCCAGCTGACCATCGTCGCTGCCCTCCTGCTGGTTTCCGCGGTGGCCCTGCGCGGTCTGTCGGTGCAACGCCCCCCGCTGGGCAACATGTACGAGTTCGCGCTGGCCGCGGCCTCGTTCGCCTTGGTGATCTACTCCGTGTGGAGCCTGCGCCGAGATCGGCTATGGCTCGGCCTGTTCGTGGTGGCCCCGGTGCTCCTCATCCTGGGCTTCGCCCGCGGCGCCTGGTATGCCGAGGCGTCGCAGCTGGTGCCGGCCCTCAACAGCGTGTGGTTGGTCATTCACGTCACCGTGGCGACGCTGACCGTGGGCCTGTTCATCATCGGCTTCGCGACTGCCGTGCTGTACCTGCTCCGGGACCGAGCGGAGCAGCGTGAGGTGGCACGAGCCGAAGGCGAACCGGCCCCCAAGAGCTGGCTCAGCGCCCTACCGCGTGCCGAGGTCCTCGAGCGCATCACCTACGGCATTCACATCGTCGCCTTCCCGCTGTGGACCTTCACCCTGATCGCCGGAGCCATCTGGGCTGAGCAGGCGTGGGGACGTTACTGGGGGTGGGATGCCAAAGAGGTCTGGACCTTCGTCATCTTCGTGGTCTACGCGGCCTACCTGCACGCGCGGGCTACCAGCGGGTGGACCACCCGGCGGTCGACGTGGTTGGCCATTGCCGGGTTCGCCTGCGTGGTGATGAACTACGCCGTCGTGAACATCTTTTTCGTTGGCCTGCACTCCTACGCGGGGAACTGATCCGCGGTGATGCGCTACACGGTCCTTCGGCTGCTCATCTTCGCCGTTTTCCTGCTGATCTTCGTCTGGGCTGAGGTGCCCGACATCTGGGCGCTGCTCTTCGCGGCCCTGTTCTCCATGGTGACGTCCCTGTTCCTGCTGAGGAGCCAGCGGCAGCAGATGGCCGACCAGATCGTGGACAAGGTGGAGCGACGGCGCGCCAAGCAATCAGACAAGATCGCGAGCCAGCGCACCGACGAGGACGAAGAGGACCGCCAGATCGACGACGCCTCGTGATCGGTGTCAGACCGACAACATGAGCCCCGCGGTGAGCATCACGGAATAGCCGAGTTGAGCCAACCCGGTGCCGCCCAGCACCGGCACAAGGTCCCCACCGAGGGCGCCACTGCGCACGGTCCGGATCGGCAGCCAGGCCAGGGGGAGGGCCAGGAAGGTCAGCAAGGCCCAGGGGTAGGCGAAGGCAGCGATAGGTACGATCGCGAAAGCGCCGAGCATAAGGACGACGTAGAACCGGCGCGTCTTCTCCTCGCCCCACTTCACGGCCAGCGTCTGCTTGCCGACGACCTCGTCACCCGGGATGTCGCGCAGGTTGTTGGCGACCAGGATGGCGCAGGCCAGGGCGCCGACCCCGACGGCACCGACGAGCCCGGCCAGGCTGAGCGCGTGCGACTGCGTCCACTGGGTCCCCAACACGGCCACCAACCCGAAGAACGTGAACACCGCGATCTCCCCGAGCCCACGGTAGCCATAGGGATGGGCTCCTCCGGTATAGCGCCAGGCCGCCACGATGGCCGCCGCACCCAGCAGGAGCAACAGCCAGGCGTTGGCCAATGCCACCAGCGCCAACCCCACCACGGCAGCGATGCCGAAGGACAGGAACGCGGCCGTCTTGACGGTGCCGGGGTCAGCCAGCCGCTGCCCCACCAAGCGCACGGGGCCTACCCGCGTGGCGTCGGTGCCGCGCACGCCGTCCGAGTAGTCGTTGGCGTAGTTGACTCCAACCTGCAAGGAGACCGCGACCACCAGCGCGAGCAGGGCCATGCCGAAGTTGGCCTCACCCTGCGTGTAGGCCGCCCCCGTGCCCACCGCGACCGGCGCGAAGGCAGCAGGAAGGGTGCGGGGACGCGCTCCGGCGACCCACTGGGAGAAATCGGCCATCGCTCAGATGCCGCGCAAGAAGTCGGGATCGTCGTCGGGACCCAGCGGCCCCCTCGTGGAGCCGCCGCGCCCGGTCTGGCCGTGGGGCCGACCGGCCAACAGCCAAGCGACCCCGCCCGCGACGGGGAAAAGAAGAGTGGTCACCACCCAGGCCGACTTAGGCAGGCGGCGCATTTTGTCGCCATCAGTCCGCGCCACATCGATGACGCAGTAGACGGTGAACGCCAAGACGGCTATGGCGAGGATGAAACGCAGCACTCAGGTCCTTCGTCAGCAAGATGGGAGACCTCATATTCTGTCACCTTCCTGGGTGAATGCTGCTTGGGCCCCCCTGAGGTCTGTTTTACCGCTGGGAAGTCGTGGCAAGGTGTCGGCGATCTCGATCCGAGTGGGTAAGGCGTGTGCGGGCAGGACCGGACGCAGCTGATCACGGACCCAGCCCAAAGGGTCGGCCAGGAGCGCGGCGGCTTCGGGGTGAGGGAGCCGCGGGACCAGGAGCGCGGCGACGGCCTGGCCCCAGTGCTCATCCGCCACGCCCACGACGGCTGCCTCGCCCACCACCCCCACGGCGAGCAAGGCGTCACGGACTGCATCGGGGTGAACCTTATGACCTCCGGTGTTGATGACGTCGTCGGCTCGGCCGAGCACCCGCCACCGACCGTTCACAGGGTCGCGGAGGCCGAGGTCGGACGTGCGGAACCAGCGTGTGCCCTCGTGCGTGACGAAGGCCTCTTGCGTCAGCCCAGGGTGATCCGGATATCCCCTTGCCAGCACCGATCCGGAGATCCACAGCGACCCGGGCTGCCCGTCCTCGCCGCCGGCCCGCACCACCACCCCCGGCAGGGGTCGGCCGTCGTAGACGCACCCGCCGCAGGTTTCGCTCATGCCGTAGGTATGCGTCCAGGTGATCCCTGCCGAGTTCAGCGCGTCGGCCATCGTGGTCGCCAGCGCGGCACCTCCGATCAACACCCGATCAAAGGACGTCAGGGCCTCTCGGCCTGCGGCGTCGGCGAGGAGCCGATGGATCTGCGCCGGGACCAACGAGACGTACCGCCGTGTGTCGGTATGCATCTGCGCAGTCGCGGTCACGAAACGTTCGGCGCTGAAGCCCTGGTCCCCGGTGAGGTCGATGGGTCTCGTGCCCGACAGGTAGGAGCGGACCCAGACCTGGAGTCCGCCGACGTGGGCGGGGGAAAGAGCGGCCAACCACTGCCCAGGTCCACCCAGGACCTCGTGTGCAGCTCGGGCCGATGCCAGCAGCGACTGCGCTGGGAGGGTGACTCGCTTCGCTGAGCCGGTGGAGCCCGACGAGGACACAATGACGTCCTGGTCCCCCTCGAGGGCTCGGGTCAGGTGAGGCCTCGGATCATCCGCAATACCCGCGCTCAGATCGAGGACGGGCATTGCGGGTTAGCTGAAGACTCGGCGGTTGGAGCTCAACCGGTCAGTTGCTGGCCGCGCCCTGGAAGCTGTTGTCCAGGTCGATGTACCAGGTGTCGTCGAACTTCTGCAGCACGATCGAGTCATCGCCGAAGCCCTCGCCGAACAGCTCGGAGAAGTTGTCCTTGTCAACGGTCGCGGTGTCGCCCTCGATGTCGGCCCCGTTGACTTCGATCAGCTCGATGATGCTGGCCTGCTCCTCGGTGATCATGCCTTCCAGCGTGGTGGGCAGGACCTGCTCGCACAGGTCCATGTCCTCCTGGGACTCCGACATGGGGGCCGAGCCGGTGAAGTCCATCAACAGGCCGCAGATCTCGGGATCGGCGTTGGCCAGGGCCACCATGAAGTCCTTGGTCACGGCGGCCGCAGCCTGACCATCTTCGCCGCCCTGGACCTCCCCATCGCCTTCGGGCTCCTCGGTGGCCCCCGCCACATCCTCCGAGGGGGCCGCGGTCTCCTCGGCCGTCTCGGCTACGGCGTCCTCGGTGGTCTCCTCCGCGGCGTCGTCGGTCGGCTCGCTGCTGGAGGAAGTCGCCGGCTCCTCGACACTCGGCTCGTCGTCGGAGCCACAGGCCGCCAGCAACAGCGCCGGTACGGCCAGAGTGGTCACAAGAAAACGTCGCATGGGGGGAACCTTCCGAAAGAATCAGCGCTGTGGTAGATGGCTATAGGTTACAGCGAACGGGGACTACGACGCCGACGCCTCGGGGATGGTTCCGACCGAACCGTCAGCACCTGATGCGCTAGAAGTACCACGGGTATGCCGACCAGTCCGGTGGACGCTTGTCCAAGAACGCATCCCGGCCCTCCACGGCCTCGTCGCCCATATACGCCAGGCGCGTCGCCTCGCCGGCGAACACCTGCTGACCGACCAGGCCGTCGTCCACCAGGTTGAAGGCGAACTTCAGCATGCGCTGGGCCGTCGGAGACTTTCCGAGGACCTCCCCGGCCACCGTCAGAGCTTCGGCCTCGAGCTCGCTGTGGTCGACGACCAGGTTGACCGCCCCCATCCGCTGCATCTGGGCCGCGTCGTACGTCCGCCCCAGGAAGAAGATCTCCCGGGCGTTCTTCTGACCGACCATCCGGGCCAGGTAAGCCGACCCGTAGCCGCCGTCGAAGCTGCCCACGTCGGCGTCGGTCTGCTTGAAGCGGGCGTGCTGGGCGCTCGCGATCGTGAGGTCGCAGACGACATGGAGCGAGTGCCCACCCCCGGCCGCCCAGCCGTTGACCACCGCTACCACCACCTTGGGCATCGTGCGGATCAACCGCTGCACCTCCAGGATGTGGAGCCGTCCACCCGCGGCCTTGACCCGCGCGGCGTCCACGGTCTCGGCGCCCTCGCCACCCGCGTACTGGTACCCCGATCGGCCCCGGATCCGCTGGTCACCCCCGGAGCAGAAAGCGTGTCCGCCATCCTTGGCGCTGGGCCCGTTGCCGGTCAGCAGGACCACCCCCACGTCCGGAGTCATGCGGGCGTGGTCCAACGCGCGGTAGAGCTCGTCGACGGTGTGCGGCCGGAAGGCGTTGCGGACGTGTGGCCGGTCAAAAGCGATCCGCACGCACCCGAGTGAACGGGCTCGGTGGTAGGTGATGTCGGTGAAGTCGAAGCCCGGCACCACGTCCCAGGCGTCGGGGTCGAAGCTGTCGGAGACCTTCGGGCTGGTGTCATCGCTCACAGAGGTCGAGACTATGCCCATGACATTGCGGTGGTACACGGTTGTCGTCGACTGCCACGACGTGGCATCCCTGGGTCGCTGGTGGGCCGCGGCCCTGGAGTGGCAGATCGTTTTCGAGGCCGACGAGGAGGTGGTCATCGTCCCGGGGTGGGTGGACCTGGCCACGCTCGATCACACGCCGTGGGAGCGCCAGGGGCCGGGAATGGTCTTCGTCACCGTGCCCGAGGCCAAGGCCGTGAAGAACCGGCTGCACATCGACCTCGCGCCGCATACGACCCAGGATCGCGAGGCCGAGATCACCCGGCTGATCGACCTCGGCGCGCGCCGCGCCGACGTGGGTCAGGACGAGCAGAGCGCAACATGGACGGTGTTGACCGATCCCGAGGGCAACGAGTTCTGCGTGCTCTCTTCGCGCGAGCAGTGACGGCGCCGAGCCCCTCGATCGCCGAGCTGCGCGAATGCGCGCAGGTGGTGTCCATCCCGCTGCGGATGAGGTTTCGGGGGATCACTCACCGCGAGGCGCTGCTGCTGCGCGGCCCCCAGGGGTGGGCCGAGTTCGCGCCCTTTCGGGAGTATGCCGATCCGGAAGCGGCGACGTGGCTCCGCGCAGCCCTGGAGGCGGGCTGGGCCGAGCCGGTTTCCCCAGTGCGGGAGGTGGTCGAGGTCAACGCCACCGTGCCTGCCGTGGGCGCCGGGGAGGTGGGCGCCGTCCTCGACTCGTTCCCGGGGTGCACCACGGCCAAGGTCAAGGTGGCTCAGGCAGGCCAGGACCTGGCTGCGGACGTCGCGCGCGTGGGCGCCGTCCGGGAACGCCTGGGGGCCGGCGGCTCGATCCGGGTCGACGCCAACGGTGCCTGGGACCTTCCGCAAGCGCGGTCCGCCCTGCGCGCCCTGTCCGCCTACGACCTCGAGTATGCCGAGCAGCCGGTGGCCCAGGTCGAGGACCTGGCACGGTTGCGAGTCGCGCTGGCTGCCGACGGGGTCGAGGTCCCGGTCGCCGCGGACGAGTCGATCCGTCGGGCCGCTGACCCGATGCTCGTCGCTCATCTCGAGGCGGCCGATCTGGTCGTGATCAAGGTCGCGCCCCTGGGAGGGGTGCGCCGGGCCTTGCAAGTGGTGTCGGACTGTGGTCTGCCCGCCGTGGTCTCCTCGGCTCTGGACACCTCGGTCGGGATCGCCCAGGGAGTGCAGTTGGCCAGTGCGCTGCCCGAGCTCAGGCATGCCTGCGGGTTGGGGACTCTCGCGCTGTTCGAGGGCGACGTCTGCACGCCATCTCTGCTGCCTGTCCAGGGTCGGCTGCGGCATCAAGACGCCCATGCGGCGACGCGGGACGTGGACCCGGCACTGCTGGAACGGTTCCGAGCCGACGGATTGACTACCAGCTGGTGGTTGGACCGGATGGAACGCTGCCTGAAGTTTACGTGACGGAAACACGCGGAACGTTACCGAAACATCACGGCACCTCTGCGGTAACACCCGCGACGCACACTCGGTAGACCGGTGCGCCGAATGGTGCCGCACCCCTGAAATCTCTGGAGACACTCATGGAACTGACGTCCGGCGACGTTTGGGTGATGGTGTCATCGGCCCTTGTGCTGTTGATGACACCTGGTCTTGCCTTTTTCTACGGTGGACTGACCCGCGCCAAAGCCTCCCTGAACATGATGATGATGAGTTTCGTGTCCATCGGCATGGTGGGCGTGATCTGGGTCCTGTGGGGCTACTCGATGAGCGGCGGTGACTCCGAGCTGTGGGGAGTCTTCGGTAGCCCGTTCACCTCCTTCGGCCTGTCCGACCTGGTCGGGACCAGCGACCTGATCGGTGCCGGGTTCGGCGCCACCTTCGCGATCATCACCGTGGCCTTGATCAGCGGAGCAGTCGCCGACCGTACGAAGTTCAGCGCTTGGACGGTTTTCGTCCCGATCTGGGTCACGCTGGTCTACTGCCCGCTGGCTTACATGGTCTGGGGCGGCGGTCTGCTGAGCGATGACGGCTGGATCGGCCAGACCTTCGGCACGGCCATCGACTACGCCGGTGGCACGGTGGTGCACATCAACGCCGGTGTCGCTGCGCTGGTCCTGGTCTACATCATCGGCCAGCGTGCCGGCTTCGGAAAGATGGGCTTCCACAAGCCGCACAACGTGCCGCTCGTGATGCTCGGAGCTGCCCTGCTGTGGTTCGGCTGGTTCGGGTTCAACGGTGGCGCCTCGAGCACCAGCGAAGAGGCTGGTTTGATCTGGGTCAACACGCTGGTCGCTCCGGCGGCTGCGATGCTCGGCTGGATCCTCGTCGAGCGCATCCGGGACGGGCACCCGACCTCCGTCGGTGCCGCTTCCGGAGTCGTCGCCGGCCTGGTGGCCATCACCCCGGCCTGTGCGAACCTGAGCCCGGTCGGCTCGATCGGCCTGGGCGTGGTCGCTGGAGCCGTTTCGGCTCTCGCGATCGGCCTGAAGTACAAGTTCGGGTATGACGACGCGCTCGATGTCGTCGGCGTCCACCTCGTGGCGGGCCTGGTCGGCACCATCGGCATCGGTTTCCTGATGCTCCCGGCCGACGGCGTCGGTGGTGGCCTGTTCTACGGTGGCGGCTTCGACCAGCTCGTGGCCCAGGTCGTGGCAGCCCTCTTCACCATCGTCTTCACCGGCGGCCTGACGCTCGTCATCGGTCTGGCCATCGCCAAGACCATCGGCTTCCGCATCTCCCTCGAGGACGAGGAGCGTGGCGTCGACCTGGCCGTGCACAACGAGACGGCCTACGAGTTCGAGTCCACCACCACCTCCACCGTGAACAGCTCCGAACAGGACAAGGTCTCGGTCTGAGCATCGGATCCTGATCACCTCGGCGACGACCGAGAGAGCGGGTGCTGCCGTGAAGTGCGCAGCACCCGCTCTCGCGTATCGCCGAGGTGATTCAGGCGATACTCTGTGCGGGGCCTATCGCTCAGCGGTCCGCAGGCCCTGCGGCGCGCATCACGCGCGGAGCAACGTCATTCCACAAGTCAGAGGTGTATCAGTGCCCACGGGCAAGGTCAGGTTCTTCAATGAGGACAAGGGGTTCGGCTTCCTCGCCAGTGACGAGGGCCAGGACGTCTATGTCCACGCCAGTGCTCTGCCGAAAGGCGTCGAAGCTTTGCAGCGGGGCACCAAGGTCGAGTTCGACATCGCCCAAGGCCGCCGCGGTGACCAGGCGCTGAGCGTGCGTGTGCTCGAGCCTGCTCCGTCGGTGGCCAAGACCATGGCGATCCGCGACCGCAAGCCGGCCGACGAGATGGCGGTCGTGGTGGAGGACCTGATCGCGGTGCTGGACCACGCTGGTGGTGCGCTGCGTCGGGGAAAGTACCCTGACGCCAAGGTCTCCGCCGCTCTGTCCAAGACGCTGCGGGCCGTCGCCGACCAGTTCGACGCTGGGGTCTAGACGGTGCCCGTGGTCAAGCACGACGCCACCCTCTACGGCGCGCTCGAGGTCGCGAGACTCGCGGCCGTCGAGGTCGCCGAGTCCGGCGCTGTCGGCGATCATCTGGGCGCCGAGATGGATGGCGAGCGCATGGCCACGCACTACTTTGCGTGTATGGCGCCCGGCTATCCCGGATGGCGGTGGGCCATCACGCTGGGCCGTCCGCCGCGGGGTCGTCGTCCGACGGTCTGTGAGACGCACCTGGTGCCGGGCGAGGGGTCCCTGACCTCGCCGGAGTGGTTGCCCTACGCCGAGCGACTCGCCCCCGGTGACATAGGAGCAGGCGACCGGACGCCCTACCTGGATGACGACCCGCTGCTCGTGGCTGGGTTCGAGGCCACCGGTGACGAGGACGTCGACGAGGTGGGGTTCTTCGAGCTCGGCTTGGGCCGCCCCCGAGTCCTGTCCGACCAGGGGCGTCGGCAGGCTTCGCAGCGGTGGTACGACGGAGCACACGGTCCCAGCGCCGAGGGCGCCAAGACCGCACCGGCGCCCTGTTCCTCGTGCGGGTTCTTCGCTCCGATGGCCGGGGCACTGCGCTCGGTCTTCGGTGTCTGTGCCAACGAGTGGTCTCCCAGCGATGGCTCGGTGGTCAGTCTGGACCACGGGTGCGGCGCCCACAGTGAGGTGGACGTCGAGAGCAAACCCCCGTCACCCGCCGACGAGCCGGTTCTCGATGACCTCGCGGTCGACCTGGTCGAGCGCTAAAGCCGCCGGGCTCAAGCCTGAGCGGCGTTGCCGCGCCCCCGCATGACGTACGTGTGACCGATCAGACCGACGACCAGGGCTGCTACGGGCACCCAGGGCCACCAGGACCGTTCGCCTTCCGAGAGGAACGGGACGGTCCATAGGACCACCAAGGCCACCACCCACATCGCCAAGCCGATACGGATCACCACGAGGGATCGGATCGGCGGTGTGCTGGGAACGATGCGCCGTTCCGGCGTTCGTTCCGCATCGTCCACACCCATTGCGCCACTCTAGACACTCAGTAGGGGTAACCGGCATGGCAACGACTGTGAGCACCTCGGGTACGTCCCGGGTCGACTCCTACTTCAAGATCAGCGAGCGTGGGTCCACGTTAGGGCGCGAGGTGCGCGGCGGCGTGGTCACGTTCTTCACGATGGCCTACATCGTCGTTCTCAACCCGTTGATCATCGGCACCGTGCCCGATGGCACCGGAGAGCTCCTGGCCGGGGGAGACCTCGGCATGATCGCGGCCGCGACGGCTCTGGTCGCTGGGCTCATCACCATCGTGATGGGGGTCGTCGCCAACTTTCCCTTGGCGCTGGCGGCCGGCCTGGGGCTGAACGCCTTCGTGGCCTTCGGTATCGCCAACCTGGACGGGATGACCTGGGCCGACGCGATGGGCCTCGTGGTGCTGGAGGGCCTCATCATCCTCGTGCTCGTGCTCACCGGCCTCCGGGAAGCCGTCTTCACGGCGATCCCCGGTCAGTTGAAGGTAGCGATCAGTGTGGGCATCGGGCTGTTCATCACCATCGTCGGGTTGGTCGACGCCGGTATCGTCCGCAAGCCCGGGGGCGGTCCGGTCCCGCTCGAGCTGGGCGTCGGCGGATCCTTGTCCGGTTGGCCCGCGCTGGTGTTCGTCATCGGGCTGTTCGCCATCCTGACGCTGTGGGCGCGGAAGATTCCGGGCGCCATCCTCTACGGCATCATCGGCACGACCCTGCTGGCCGTCGTCATCGAGGCGGTGCTGCAGGTCGGCACCCAGAAGGACGAGACGGGCGAGGTGGTCAATCCGACCGGTTGGGGGTTGACGGCCCCGCGGCTTCCGGACACGGTCGTCCAGGTGCCCGACTTCGGGCTGCTCGGGCAGTTCAACCTGCTGGGCTCCTTCGAGGCCATCGGCGCCACCTCCGTCTTCCTGCTCGTCTTCACGCTGATGCTCGCCGACTTCTTCGACACGATGGGCACCATGGTCGCGGTCGGCGCGGAGGGCGGGCTCCTGGACGAGCACGGCAACCCGCCGAACACCCGCCGCATCTTGGTCGTTGACTCGCTGGCGGCCTCGGCCGGGGGCGCCGGCAGCGTCAGCAGCAACACCGCATACATCGAATCGGCGGCTGGGGTCGGTGAGGGTGCTCGCACCGGTCTGGCCTCGGTGGTCACCGGCATGCTGTTCCTGGTGGCGACCTTCTTCACCCCTTTGGTCGAGGTGGTGCCGTACGAGGCCGCCACGCCTGCTCTGGTCGTCGTCGGCTTCCTGATGATGCAACAGGTGAAAGGGATCGACTGGGACGACCTGGAGATCGCCTTCCCCGCTTTCCTGACGATCGTGCTGATGCCCTTCACGTACTCGATCACCGCCGGCATCGGCGCCGGGTTCGTGACCTACGTGGTGTTGCAGGTGGTCCGCGGCAAGGCCTCGGGGATCCGGCTGCTGATGTGGCTGATCGCGGCCATGTTCGTCGTCTACTTCGCGATCGAGCCCATTCGTGGTCTCTTGATCAGGTAGGGAATAGTTAGCCAGGCTAAATAGTTTGCCTGGTGTGCCTTCCCCCATCTCTCCACCCTCTGCGCCCCACGTCGAGTTCGGCGGCGAGCCCGATGTGCCGACGGACCTCGCTGGCCTGGCCCATGACCTGCGACTGGTGTGTATGCGGATCTCGCGTCGCGTGCGGTTCGAGGCCGCCAGCGAGGTGGCTTCCCACCAGTTCAGCGTGTTGGCCCAGCTGAAGACCGAGTCCCTGACGTTGGGCGACCTGGCTGACCGGGAGCAGGTCACGGCACCCAGCATGAGCCGCACGGTCGCCGGTCTCGTCGAGCGAGAGCTGGTGACTCGCACCTCCGATCCGGCAGACGGTCGAGTCGTGTTGCTTTCGCTGACCGAGTCGGGCTGGGACCTCCTGCGCCGGGAACGCGCTCAGCGGGACGCCTGGATGGCGGCTCGACTGGAAGGACTCTCCGAGGTCGACCAGCAGATCCTGCGCGACGCCACGGTGCTGCTCTCCGAGGTGGTCGCTCGATGAGCGCAATGTTCGCTGCGCTCTCGGTGCGCAACTACCGGGTCTACGCCGCAGGCGCACTCATCTCGAACACGGGGACCTGGATGGGCCGGGTTGCGCAGGACTGGGTGGTCCTGACCGAGCTGACCAACAACTCCGCACAGGCCCTCGGGATCGTCACCGGCCTGCAGTTCCTCCCCATGCTCCTCTTCGCGCCCATCGGCGGCGCGCTCTCGGACCGGTTCGCCAAACGTCGGATGATGTTCATCACCCAGGCGGTCATGGCCCTGACGGCCTTGGCCATGGGGTTGCTCGTGCTCTCCGGTGGCATGCAGCTGTGGCATATGTACGTCCTGGCTTTCGTCCAGGGGGCGGCGGCGGCGATGGACGCCCCGGCCCGCCAGGCCATCGTCTCCGAGCTCGTCCCGCCGGAGCGGTTGACCAACGCCGTCGGTCTGAACAGTGCCTCGTTCAACAGCGGACGGCTGATCGGTCCTGCCCTCGCAGGTCTGCTCATCGCCTGGGTCGGCACCGGCCCGACCCTTCTGGTCAACGCTGCCACCTTCGTGGCGGTGATGGTCTCGTTGGCTCTTCTCGACCCCGCTCAGCTGCGGATCACGCCCCGCAGCCGCGGCCGTGGACAGATCCGAGAGGGGGTGCGCTACGTGCGTGGGCGTCCGGACATCCTGCTCATCATGGCGCTGGTCTTCGTCCACGGGACCTTCGGCATGAACTTCCAGCTGACCAACGCCCTGATGGCCACCGAGGTCTACGAGCGTGGTGTCAAGGAGTTCGGTCTGTTGGGGTCGGTGATGGCGATCGGTTCCCTCGGCGGCGCGCTGTTGGCGGCTCGGCGGGAGCGGCCCCGGTGGCGGATGCTGCTCGGGGCGCTGGGGGCCTTCACGATCTGCACGTTGGCTCTGGGCTTCGCCCCGTCCTACACGACGTATGCCGTGCTGCTCATCCCGACGGGACTGGCCGCCCTGACGGTGATGGTCACCGCGAACTCGATGGTGCAACTGAGCGTTGCCCCGCAGGTGCGCGGACGGGTGATGTCCCTCTACATGGCGGTCTTCTTCGGGGGCACCCCGCTCGGGGCACCGATGATCGGCTGGATCGGCGACGAGTTCGGTGCTCGCTGGACCATCTGGATCGCGACGTTGATGTGCGGTCTGGCCGTGACTGCTGCCACGCTGTACCTCATGCGCACCGACGACCTGCACGTACGGCGAGGGCACTCCCTGGGGCACCCCCTCATCTTGGAGCGCGGTGGGTTGCAGGCCATGCCCGAGCAGGCGCGCTGATGGGCGCTGGCCGATGAGCGCTCGGACGAGACGCCTGGTGGTCATCATCACTCTGGTCGCGTTACTGGCCACGTCTCTGATCGCCTCCCTGGCCGGCCTCGGCCAGAGTTAGGACCCACGATGACTTTCACCACCCGGCCCACCCTCCAGGGCACGTTCGGCATGGTGTCCAGCACCCACTGGATCGCCTCGGGCGCGGCGATGGGCATTCTGGAGCGCGGTGGCAACGCCTTCGACGCGGCCGTGTGCGCCGGCTTCGTCCTGCACGTCGTGGAGCCACACCTCAACGGTCCCGGTGGCGATCTGCCGGCCATCGTGAGTGATGCCAGCGGGCGCGGCGCACAGGTGCTCTGCGGTCAGGGGCCGGCACCCGCGGCCGCCACGGCTGCCCACTTCGAGGAAGCCGGCATGAGCGTGGTGCCGGGCTCGGGTCCGCTCGCCGCGGCTGTGCCCGGGGCTTTCGACGCGTGGATGTTGCTGCTCCGAGACCGCGGCACGATGAGTGTGGCGCAGGTGCTGGCGCCGGCCGAGCACTACGCCCGGCACGGCTACCCGGTGCTTCCCGCGGTTCACCGCACGATCAGCGCGGTCACGGCCCTTTTCGCCGAGCACTGGCCCACCTCGGCGGCCGTATGGCTCGACGACGAAGGTCAGGCGCCAGCGGCAGGTTCGATCCACCACAACCCGGCGTATGCCGACACGTTGGCCCGGCTGATAGCCCACGGCAGCGAGACCGGGATGACGCGCGAGCAGCAGGTCGATGCCACCCGACGGGCCTGGTCGCACGGCTTCGTGGCTGAAGCCATCGACGCCTTCGCGCGCGTGCCGCACCGGCACAGCTCGGGCGAGGTACTGCCCGGAGTCATCACCGGAGCCGACTGCGCGGCGTACCGGGCGTCGTGGGAGCCCCCTGTGCTGCTGTCGTGGCAGGGCCACCAGATCGCCAAGACGGGGCCGTGGGGTCAGGGCCCGGCGATGCTGCAGGTCCTCCAGATGCTCGACGCCGCCGAGACGGAGTCGCAGGCTTCGGTGGACACCGCAGATGGGGTGCACGCGCTCGTGGAGCGATGGAAGCTGGCGATGGCCGACCGTGAGGCGTGGCTCGGCGACAGCCTCCCGGTGCCGCTCGAGGAACTGCTCGACCCGGCCTACGCAAAGACCCGATCGGCGCTCGTCGAGGTCGAGGCGAGCGATCAGGTCCGCCCCGGATCACCCGCTGACCGCGAGCCGCGGATGGCCGCGCTGGCCTCCCGGCTGGCCGATGACGCCGAGGATGGTGGCGACGGGTCGGTCGGTGAGCCCACGGTGCGCCCTGGTGGGGAGACCAAGGGGGACACCTGTCACGTCGATGTCGTGGACCAGTGGGGCAACATGGTCGCTGCGACCCCCAGCGGCGGGTGGTTGCAGTCCTCCCCGGTCATCCCCGAGCTGGGGTTTCCTCTCGGCAGCCGCCTGCAGATGATGTGGTTGGAGCAAGGACTGGCCTCCTCGTTGTTGCCTGGACGCCGACCTCGAACCACGTTGACACCGACGCTGGTGCTGCGTGAAGGAGTGCCCGTGCTGGCCTGCGGAAGTCCGGGGGGTGACCAGCAGGACCAGTGGCAGTCCGTCTTCCTGATCCGTCACCTGGTGCAGGGCGCGAGCCTGCAGGAGGCCATCGACGCCCCGATGTTCCACACGACGAGCTTCCCGGGCTCGTTCGACCCTCGGGTGGTGGAGCCCGGGGTGCTGGTCGCCGAGGACCGCCTGGGAGAGCCCGTGCTGCGCGAGCTGGAGCGTCGCGGCCACCGGGTGCAGCGGGCTGGGGACTGGGCCTTGTCCCGGATGTGCGTGGTCGCGCGTGATCCGGGCACCGGCATGCTCAGCGCCGGAGCCAATCCGCGGGGGATGCAGGGCTACGCCGTAGGGCGCTGACGTGTGACGGCTCGGCCTCTCGCTTTCAGGAGATGGTCCCGGGCGGTCAGCCCGTGCCGGGGGTGTTGTCGCCGTCTGTTGGGCGCTGTGACTCACGACGAAGGTTGATGTCTGCTTGAGCATGCCGTTGCGGCCCGGCGCGTCGCGCCGTGGGTCGGCGGCGAGCGGCGCCCCTGAGCCGCTGCGCTGGACCAGGCTCGTCCCCGGTGCGGATGCGCTTGCTCAGGTCCGCGTTCTTCAGGAGCTGGGTGAACGGGGCACTGGTGCGGGGATGCACCCCGACCGGCTCCTCGCCGGAGAAGACCACCCAATGGGCGGTGTTCTGGTAGAAGACCTGCAAGGTGGACCCGTCGATCACCGTGCTGGCGTGCTGGGTTGCCTTCTTACGCTGGTTCCCTTTGTCGACCTTGCTCTGCACGAAGCGCTCGGCCGGCTCGCGTTGCGATTTCACCTGCTCCCAGACGACCGGTCCATAGCGCCGCGATGTTGCGTACAGGATGGGGCCGTACTTCAGGGCGGCCCCGACCGCCTTGCCCTTGCCTGCCACTCTCGGTCCCTTCTCGTCGTTGCGCGACCCGATGTTGCGCGACTGGTTGCTGCACCCCCTGGTTGCCCCAGGTCCTTCTACTGTAGGTGCCCGGCTGCCTTGCGACCGGGTGAGTGCCGGACAATGGGGTCATGGCGACAGCGGACAGGGTCGAGTACGACGGCGAGGGCCTGGTGGAAGGCGCTCTTGCTGCCACCCCCTTGGAGCAGGTCATCGCCTGGGTGGATGACGCCGTGCTTCGTCAGCGCGAGCGGGGTGACGTGCCGGAGCCCACCGCGCTCTCGGTGGCAACCGTGGACGGGGAGGGACAGCCCGACGTGCGCACGGTGCTGATGCGTTTCGTCCAGCCGCGGGGGATCGGTTTCTTGACCAACACCAACTCGGCCAAAGGGCTCCAGATCGCCGCGAACGACCGGATCGCCGCCAGCCTGACGTGGCCCTCGATGTTTCGCGCCATCCGCTTCCGCGGGGTCGCGGTGCCCATCGGTTCAGCGGACGTGCAGGGCTACTTCGCGCAGCGCCCGTGGGCCTCGAGGATCGGGGCCTGGGCCTCCGACCAGTCGAGGCCGACTCCGTCCCGCCACGCCTTGGAAACGGCATACGCGGAGTATGAAGCGCGGTTCCCCGACCAGGGAAACGATGATGACGTGCCGGTGCCCCCGCAGTGGGGTGGCTACTGGTTGGAGGCGCATCGCGTCGAGTTCTGGGCCGGACGCCCCAACCGGTTGCACGACCGTCTCGTGTTCGACCTGCTCGATCCCGCTGGCCACGGTGACCTGTCGACTGCCGAGTGTTGGCGGGTACAGCGCCTCCAGCCCTAGGGACAAACCGCTCGTAGGGCGTCGGACAATGCTCCTGTCGGACTACCTGTATGTCGGCAGCGCCCGTGATGGACCGGCTGGAGAGCACACGGTTGATCCTGCTCACCGCTACGTCGACGGGGCCGCTCGCGCCGGGTCCTCAAGAAGCTTGGCTGCCACCAGACCGGCACGGTGAGGGCGGGCGGCGTCCACGGCAACAGCTTGCTCACCGTCCGAGATCTCAAAGGCCGGTGAGGGCGTTGCTTGCTGAGACGGTGCTCCACAACCCGATCCCGAGAAAGACCGGCGCGCTGAGCACTCCGCACCAGAAGCTCCTCGCAACCGGTCCGCGGGGCACCGATGCGGCCACGACGGCGATCGCCGTGAGCAGAGCGGCCGCCAGATACAGGACGGGTTGGTCGAAGACCGGGGCGAGCGCGATGAAGTGCACCCCCACGACCCCGAGAACGAGCGGGGCTATGAGGTCGCTGCGCCGGGCGCGATGCGCCAGGAACGCAAGGAATCCGGCCATGATGACCTCAACCCAGAACGCCACGATGTATACGGTCAGTGCGTCTGACCCGCCCCAGGGCGGTCGCCGTGTCCCAGTGCCGAACCGCCATCGGGACGCTCAGCGAGATCAGCGCCAGCCCGGCCAGACCCAGCAGAGCCAACGTGACCCGCCACGCCCCGTGCTTCGGCGGACGCTCCTGAGCCCAGCCAGACCACACGAACGTCGCCATACCAAAGATGGCTCCGATCATGGCTAGATCTCGCGGGTATCCCACCTCGAGCACTAGGCGTCCCCTCCGCGGTGTGGCGGTCTGTCGATCCGGGCGGACCGATCAGTAGCCCAGCGCTGCCAGGTCCTCGCGTGGGTTGGCCCCTCGGGCCTCGAGCATGTCGGACATCAGCTTTACCTCGGAGCGCTGGCCGTTGACCATGGCTTGCGCCAGGTCGACGACATCGGGGTCCTGCCCCTCCTCGACCGCCGCCTGGGCCATCTCCACTCCCGCAAGGTGATGGGTGGTCATGAGCTGTAGATAAAGGATCTCGGCCTTGGTGGTGTCGGCGGCGCGCAGGTTCTCCATTTCGGCCAGGCTGGCCATCCCCGGCATCGCCCGATAGTCCGGACTTCCCGGAGCTGCGTCGGACATGCCGTCCATCCCCATATCGTCCATCGTCATCGAGCCTTCAGGCATCCACGCCATCCGGGGCTCAGTGCGTGCCTGCGGGAGGTCCCAGTCCACCAGCCAGCTCTGCATCCGGCCGATCTGGTTGCTCTGGGTGGTGGCGATGTCGTAGGCCAGCACGTCGACGTCCTGACTATCGGAGGCCTGCAACACGATCAGCGACATGTCCACCGCCTGGGCATGGTGCTCCCCCATATCCCGAGCGAACCCGGCGTCGAAGTTGTCGCCGCTTTCACCCCCGCCGGAGATCGCGATCAGAGCCGCGATCAGAGCCGCCACGACCGCTGAGACGGCGGCCACCACCGCATAGCGATTCGGAAGCCGAGCAGCGAGGGGGGAACCCCCACTCACGGGGCGGCCACCAGGTCCTCCGTGGTGCCGCCGGTGCAGGCAGCACCGGGCTCCGGGGTCTGCGGTCCCTGGCGGAACTCCGTGATGAACAAGGGGAGTCGTTCGTCATCAGCGCTGTCGAGGAGCAGTTGGTTGCCCCAAGCGGTGGCGACGACGGGGGAGGTCTGGTCTTCGTCGGGGGAGAGCAGCATGAACTCCTGGTCGGCCAGATCGGTCAGCGTCTGGATCTGGTCAGCGGGCAGGTCGGGCTGGTAGGTCAACCAGACCGCTCCGTGCTCCAGGGAGTGCACCGCGTGGTAGGCCGGAATGGGCTCGGTGTAGACCCCACAGTTCCACCAGGCCGAGTTGTGGTCCCCACCGACGGGCGGATCCTGCGGATACTCCACGGCTTCGGCCACGTGGTCGCGTCCCAGGTCCTCGTACTCCGTCACCGCGGCCAGACTCGGCCGGTTCGCGACGGCGAAACCCACAGCTCCGACGATGAGCGCCAACACCAGACCCAGCGAGCCCCAGATGAGAAGGGAGCGGCGGCGGTCTTGGCGTTTAGCCTCGCGCTGCATCGCAGCAGCGCGAGCGACGCGGTCGTTCTTCGGGGTGGGGCGAGCCATCCGAACTCCTTGAGTCTGACGTGCGGGTCATCGCGCATGCTAGAGGTCCGGGCTGAGCGCAGACTTAGAATCGGGCGACGCACCAGCCCCGGAAGGGAAATGAATGAGCGACCTGATCGACACCACCGAGATGTACCTCAAAGCCATCTACGAGCTGATCGAAGACGGCGTGGTCCCCATGCGCGCCCGGATCGCGGAGCGGCTGGAGCACTCGGGACCGACCGTTAGCCAGACCGTAGCCCGGATGGAGCGCGACGGGCTCCTTCGAGTAGAGGAGGATCGCCACCTCACGTTCACCGATCTGGGGAATGAGCGGGCGGTGCGCGTCATGCGCAAACATCGTCTCGCCGAGCGACTGCTGGTCGACGTCATCGGCCTGGATCCCGCCTACGTACACGACGAGGCCTGCCGCTGGGAGCACGTGATGAGCGAACGGGTGGAGTCGCGCATCCTGGGGCTGATCCAGGATGCCGCTCGGTCCCCGTATGGCAACCCGATTCCAGGATTGGAGGAGCTGGGGTGGGGGGGCGCGGCGGTGGCGGCGGACGGGGTCAGCGTCGCCGACGCTGTGGCCGACGGAGCGCAGAACGTGCAGATCGTCAGGATCGGGGAGCCGGCGCAGGTGGAGCCTGAGTCCCTCGAGGTGTTGCTGTCGAACGGCATCGTTCCGGGTGCTCTGGTCGAGGTGGGCGCCGAGGGTGAGCGCGTCCGACTGCAGGCTGCCGACTTCCCAGCGATCTCGGTTCCCGGCGAGGTGGCGACCCATCTGTTTGCCTCGCTGACCTAGCCGGGACGGGCTGTCCTTACCATTCTGTGATGTGAAGTCGGTCACTGCGTCGCCGCGGACCGGCTGTGAGTACCAGCATTTTCGCAGGTCAAGGGCCTTGATGAAAGACGCGGTGCCGCTGAGCGTGTCGGCGCCGTAACCGAAACGTGACATCGGCTGACGGTGCTGTGTAATGTCGTCATCGCGCCGCCAGTCAAGGCAGCGCCTGGACCGTGGCGCCTTCACCTGTCAGCACGGTCGAGTCCAGCACCAAGCCCGCGCGACAGGAGCGGATGGATTGCCGGGACCAGGATGGTCTCGCCGGGCACCTCGTCATTCTGATGAAGACGTCGCGATTGCAGATCGCCGCCCGTGAGTCCGCCCGCAGGCCATGGAGAGGTTCACTGTGACGCAACGCTTCAACGGACGCCACCGCGCGCCCAGCAGGATCAGCCTGACGAGCACGGCCATGACTCGCACTGCGAAGTTCACCGCCGTCGCCGCCACGTCTGGTGGCCTGCTTGCTGCCGCCGCCGTTCCGGCGAGCGCAAGCCCCCGCACGACGGCGGGCGACCTTGCATCCGTCGCTCAGGACAACTCGACCGGAGCAGAGTCCGTCGTGGACCTGATGGCCGTCGAGCTCCCGCCGGTGGTTGCTCCCTCCGACCGCCCCGCCGTTGCCGCGATCGCCCCCAAGGCGACCCCCGTCGTGAAGGAAGCCACCTTCGGCACGGCCGGATTCGTGGGCGTCGAGCCGCCGGCTCCGGAGCCCGTCGTCGAGCCCGCACCCGAGGAAGCCGCGCCGGAAGCGGTCGCATCCGAGACTTCGGTCACCGAAACCTCCGCGCCCGAGGCCTCCGAGGCCGTGGAGTCGAGCGTCTCCACCACGGACTCCACCGATTCCACGCAGAGCAGTGGCTCGAGCGAGTCGCAGCAGTCCACGTCCACGTCATCGCGTGAGTCCACGGCCTCCAGCCGCACCGAGGAGCGCGAAGCCGCCCCCGAGCCCGCACCGGCTCCGGAGCCCGAGGCCGCACCCGCACCCAAGGCCGCTAGCGGTGGGGTGCTCGGCGCCGCTGCCCAGTATTCCGGGATCATGTACCGCTACGGCGGCACGACGCCCGCTGGTTTCGACTGCTCCGGTTACACCTCCTACGTCTACCGCCGGGTCGGCGTGAGCCTCCCGCGGACCGCCGAGGGACAGCGTCAGGCCACCACCCGAGTCAGCAACCCGCAGCCTGGTGACCTGGTGTTCTTCGGTTCACCGGCCTACCACGTGGGCATTTACGCCGGCAACGGCATGATGTACGACTCGGGCAAGCCCGGCATCCCCAGCCAGCTGCGTTCCGTCTTCGGCGGCGTCAGCGGCTACGGCCGCGTCGGCTGATCTGCGCCAATCGCAAGGCCCTCACCCCTTCGGGGGTGGGGGCCTTGTCGTTGTCCTGGCCCATGTGCGCCGCAGAGAGACGGGCATGGCGGAATGGCGATCGACCGAGATGGAGCAGTTGATCTCATCCACGGGCGACTGCTCAGTCCTCGGAGGCGTCCGTCTCGTCGTCGAACTCGCCGAGGATCTGCTCGAGGATGTCTTCCAGCGAGGCCAGTCCGGCCAGGTGACGATCGTCGTCGCGGACGAGGGCCAGTTGTGAGCGTTCACGGCGCATCTCCGTGACCGCGTCGATGAGCGGTAGATCATGAGCCAACCAGGTCGGCTCCTGCAGGAAGTCGGTCACCGGCGTCTGATCGTGACCGCGGGACGTGGACCGCATGGCGTCGCGGACGTGCACCAGGCCGATCACGTGCTGGTCGTCGTTGCGCACGAACAACCGTGAATGACCACTCGTGTGGCAGGCCAGCTCGACGTCGCGAGAGGTCCCTCGGTGCGAAACGGTGACCGCGTCGTCGAGGCCGAACATCACCGACGCTACGGTCTCGGACTCCAGCCGGAGAGCGCCGGTCAGCATCTGATGGTCAGCGTCGGGCAGCACGCCGTGCTCGTGGGACTGGGAGAGCAGCAGTTGCAGATCGGCGGGTCCGTGGGTCGCCGACTCCACCGTGTCGATCGGGTCCACCTTGACCAACCGGAGCAGCCCGTTGGCCATCCCGTTGAGGACGAACAGGGCAGGGCGTACCACCCAGGTGAACGCTCGGAAGGGGAGCGCCAACAGGAGCGCTGAGGTCTCCGGATGTGAGATCGCCCAGGACTTGGGGGCCATCTCACCGACGACCATGTGCAGGAAGACCACGATCGACACGGCGATGAGCACCGCGATGACGTGCGTGAGCCCGTCCGGAACCCCGATGCTGTGGAAGAGCGGCTCGAGCAGGTGCGCGATGGCCGGCTCGGACAGGGCCCCCAGGCCCAAAGTGCACAACGTGATGCCCAGTTGGGCGCCGGCGAGCATCAACGACATCTCGCGGTGGGCGTTCACGGCGGCCCGGGCTGCACGGCCGCCATTTTCGGCCGCCTCCTCAAGCCGGTGCCGTTTGGAGGCGACCACGGCGAACTCCGTGGCCACGAAGAATCCGTTCAGCACCAGGAGCAGGACGGAGACGAACAGTGCGGTTGCGGTGCTCATCGCTTCCTGCCTTCCACCGAGGTGGCGTTGGAGGCTGGCCGATCTAGATCGGTGCCGTCCTCGCTGGGCTCTGCCGACGGCGCGTCGGGATCGAGGTCGATGACCTGCTCGGGATACAGCGCCACCACGTCGGGTACGAAGCGCGCAATGCTGATGACCTCGATGTCGACGGTGACCTCTTGGGGATCGCCGTCGTCGCTACGAGAAGGCCACGTCACCGTGACGCGGTCGCCTTCGGTGGCCATTCGGCCGAGCTGGTGCATCACCAAGCCGGACAGGGTGTCATAGTCCTCGTTCTGGGGAAGGGCGATGTCCGTGATGGTCTCGACCTCGTCGATGCGCATCCGAGCGGCGAGCTGCCAAGCCCCGTCGATGCGTGCCGTGGGCTCGGTCTCCTCTTCGTCGTCCTCATCCCAGATCTCACCCACGACTTCTTCCGCGACATCCTCGAAGGTGATCACCCCGGCGAAGCCCCCGTACTCATCGACCACCACCGCGATCTGTCGGTGTTGCTCCCGCAGCTCTTCGAGGACCCGCGGAAGAGGCAAGGACTCGGGGAGGATCAGCGCCTCGTCGGCGAGGTCTCGGACGGGGATCCGGCCCCGCTGCTCGGCGGGCACGCTGAGCAACTCGTGCAGTCCGATGACTCCCACGATGTCGTCGATGTCGCGACCGATCACCGGAAACCGGGAGTGTCCGGTGTCCAGCAGTTCCAGGACCCGGCTCGCCGGTTCGTCTGCCTGCACCGTCTCGACGTCGATGCGCGGAGTCATCACTTCTTCGGCCGCGTGCCCCCTGAAAGCGAGGCCCCGACCGAGCAGCTTGGTGAGGTCGTCGTCGAGCAACCCGCCCATGGCCGAGTCGGAGATGATGCGTTGGAGGTCCTCGGGGGTAGCGCCTTGCGGCAGCTCCTCCACCGGTTCGATGCCCACCGAGCGAAGCAGGGCGTTGGAGGCTTTGTCGAACACCGAGATGATCGGGCCGGCGAGCATGAGGTAGATCAACGTGGACCTGGAGAGGGCACGTGCCAGCGGCACCGATCGAGCGATGGCCCAGTTCTTCGGACCGAGCTCACCGAGCACCATCTGCACTGCGGTGCTGAAGATCAGCGTGATGGCCAGCGAAAGCGTCAGAGTCGCCGCGTCCGACAGCCCCACGAAGCCCAGCCGATCAGCGAGGCCCCGGCCGAGCAGCGGCTCTCCGGCGTAGCCCACCAGCAGGGCCGTCAAGGTGATCCCGAACTGTGCCCCCGACAGGGTGAACGACAAGCGCGATGTGACCTTCAGTGCGCGTTCGGCGGCGGCATCCCCCTCCTTTGCCAGCTGCGTGAGCTTTCCTCGGTCGACCGAGACGTAGGCGAACTCCTGAGCCACGAAGTAGCCGGTGGCGATGGTCAGCACCAGGATGACCAGAAGGCCGCTGAGGATCAGCACGTAGAACGTCCGCACAGAAGCCGGGGAGCACCCGGCCCGGGTTGGTCAGAAAGGGTTGCACCACGGGACGCCATACTGCTAAGGCTAACCGACGAACGCCTCTAGGCTCATGGCCATGAACCATGGTCAGCGGGTGCTCCTCGCGGTGTCACTGGGTGGCGGCGTCGGGGCTGTGTTGCGTGCAGAGGTGGAGCGGCGCATGAACGGCGACGGTCCGGCGACGGGGTTCCCGTGGTCGACCCTGAGCATCAACGCCACCGGCAGCTTCGCGCTGGCCATGCTGACCGTCCTCACGATCACCCTGCGTTCGGCCTGGTGGGTGAAGCCGGCGCTGGGCACCGGGGTGCTCGGCGGGTTCACCACGTTCTCGGCCTACGTGGTGATGGCTCAGCTGTTGCAGCTCGACGGTTCCCTCGGGACAGCCGCCGCGTATCTGTTGCTGACCCCTGTGGTGTGCGTGGCGGGAGCATGGCTCGGCGCTCATGTCCCCGGCCTCGTGGGCCTGCCGCATGGTCACGCCCCGCTAGCCCGAGCCCAGGAGTGAGTATGTCGCTGGAAGTCTGGGTGGCCATTGCGTTCGGAGGGGCCGTTGGCGCGGGGATCCGGCACCTGGTCACGGCGGGGCCGTGGGGTTCTTTGCGCGGAGTCTTCGTCGTCAACACCGTCGGCGCCCTGGTGCTGGGGGGGTTGGTGGCCCAGGCCGACTCTCTCTCCCCAGGCTGGTTCGCGGCCCTCGGGACGGGGGTATGCGGTGCGCTCACGACCTACAGCACGCTCGCCGTCCAGGTGTGGGAGCTGTTGCATGAGGACCGCACGCGCGCCGTCGGGTATCTGCTCGTCACCACCGGATCGGGGGGATTAGCGGCCCTGTTGCCGCTGCTGCTGTGGGGACACTGAGGTGAGGTCCCCGGGTTTGTCGGTGCGCCCTCCTACCGTGGGGTCCATGGTCACCTTCCTGCACACCGCCGACTGGCAGATCGGGATGACCCGTCGCTGGTTGCAGCCTGCGGATCAAGCCCGTTTCGACCAGGACCGACTCACGGCCATCCGGTCCGCGGGTCGGGTGGCACGAGATGAGGGTTGCGCCTTCGTGGTGGTGGCCAGTGACGTGTTCGAGAGCAACCAACTGCGTCAAGGCACCGTGCTTCGAGCGTTGGACGCCATGGGTGAGATGGGCGTGCCGGTCTATCTTCTTCCGGGCAACCACGACCCGCTGGATGCGATGAGCATCTATCGCCAGCCCACCTTCCTGGGTGCATGTCCGGACAACGTCACCGTGCTGGACTCCGAAGGGCCGTACGAGGTGGCGCCAGGCGTGGAGATCGTCGCCGCCCCGTGGCGTGGGAAGCATCCGGGGCGAGACCTGGTCGCTGACGCCCTGACCCACGTCGGTCCTGCTGATGGCACGCTGCGCGTGATGGTGGGACACGGCGGTGTCGATGTGCTGGATCCGAGTGGTCGCAACCCCGCCGCTATCGCCACGGGCCCGCTGTTCGAGGCCGTGCGTGCGGGCCAGATCCATTACGTGGCCCTGGGGGACCGACACTCGCGGACGGATGTGGGGGGGCACGGATGCGTGTGGTACTCCGGGACGATCGAAGTGACTGACCCACGCGAGGAAGCGCCTGGGGACGTCCTCGTCGTCGAGCTGATCGCTGAGCAGGGCGCGCAGGTCGTCCCCCACCACGTCGGCGCGTGGGACTTCCGCTCGCTGGCTCGAGACTTGAGCTCCGGCGACGACGTGGACCGCCTGCTCGAGGAGTTGAACGCCACGCCCGCCAAGGAGCAGGTCGTGGTGAAGCTCGCGCTGCGTGGGGCCTTGTCCGTTGCGGACTACACGCGGTTGCACGAGGCGTTGGCTTCGCTCGGGGCAACCTTCGGGGGGCTGCTCCACTGGGATCGCCACACCGACCTGGTCATTACCCCGGATGACGAGCAGTGGTCCCAACTGGCTCTATCGGGCTACGTCAGTGGGGCTGCGGAGGAGATTCGTCAGGCCATGAGCGCGTCGACGGTTGAGGGGTCTGCAGACGGTGAGGACGTCTCTGCGGCGTTCAGCCCGGAGGATGCCGATGACTCCGTGAGTGCCCGCGACGCCCTGGCTCTGCTCTATCGGCTCAGTGGGTCGTTGGCGCGATGAAGATCCACCGGTTGCGGCTGCAGCACGTCAAAGGGGTGCGGGACGCTGAGATCGACCTCCCCGACACCGGTGTTGTGGTCCTGGAAGGGCCCAACGAGGCGGGCAAGTCCACTTTCTTGGAAGCCTTGGATCGTCTCCTCGATCCCAAGGCCAAGGCACACTCGAAGGCGGCCGCGATTGTGGCGTTGCAGCCGGTCGGAGAGGACGTGGGGCCTTTCGTCGAGGCAGAGTTGTCCATCGGTCCCTACCGGCTGATCTTCTCCAAACGGTGGCTGCGTCAGTCGGCCACCGTCCTTCGGGTCCTGGAGCCGGTGACCGAGCAACACAGCGGTGAGGCAGCTCAGGAGCGGATGACCGCCATCGTCGGCGAGTGCTTGGACCGGCCGCTGTTCGAGGCCCTTCGTTTCGCGCAGGCTGGTCCCTCCTCGCAGATCCGGCTGGCAGACAGTTCGGTGCTGACCCAAGCGCTCGACTCTGCCGCGGGAGCCGACCTGCACAGCGACGGCGGGACAGATCTGCTGCTCGCCGTGGAGTCTGAGTACACCCGCTACTTCACCGCGGTGAGTGGCAGGCCCACCGGGGACCTTCGCACGGCGATGGTCGCCTGCACTCAGGCGCAGGACGCGGTCGCCGAGGCGCATCGTCGATTGCTGGAGGCCGAGGACCTGGTCCGGGACCGAGACGCCGTCGCGGCCGACGTCGATGCCTCTCAGAAGGCGCTGCCGGTCCTGCGCGAGAAGCAGGCTCGCGTCGCCGAGGAAGTCGCACAGGGGCAGCGCCTGCGCGACCACGAGCAAGAAGCATCGCGTGCCTATGCTGCCGCGCTCCAGCAGCGGCAGCGCGCCGAGACGGATCTGGGCGCGCGGCAGCGGCTCGTCGCTGAGGTGAAGGAGCGCGACGACCGAGTGGTGGCGCAGGCGAGGCAGTGCGCGGAACGCGCCGGGGCAGCCCAGCAGGCTCTGGAGGAACTGCGGCTGGCTACAACCTTGCTCGAGGTAGCCAAGCAAGCTTGTGCCGAAGGTCAGACGGACGCTGACGCTGGGGCGGCGAAGGTCGCCCAGCTGCAGGCCCTCTCCGAGGTCGCGGTGCTGGAGCAGCGCGCGGAGTCGGCAGATGCCCTGTCGCGGCGATGGGCGAAATCGGTGGGGGTGCTCCAAGCGGCGGTCGTGTCGTCACGAGTGCTGCGAGACATCGAGCAGTCCGAGCAGCGGCTGGCGGTCGCCACCGCGGCCATGGAAGGCGGTGCTACGACGGTCACGGTCCACGCGCTGCGCCGTGACCTCCCCGTGAATCTCGACGGTGAGCAGCACACTCTCGAGCTGGATCACGAGCCGTTGGAATACCAGGTGGTCCGCAGCACCGAGCTCACCCTCGATGAGTCGGTGCGCATCCAGATCCGGCCTCACGCGGACGTGCAGCGTCGCGCCGACCAGTGTGACTCGATGCGGGACGACCTCGCCGGTCGACTCGCTGCTGTGGGCGCCGCAGACGCCGAGCACGCTCGAGAGTTGGGCGAGGACCATCGTCGCGCTGCAGCTGAGGTAGCCGAAGTCGAGCGGCTGTTGTCGGTCGCTCTGGCCGGCTACGCCGATCTGGGTGAGCTGCGTCAGCACCTCCAGGAGCGGCGAGAGTGGTTGCAGCAGTGGGCTCGGGAGCAGCCAAGCTGCGCAGACGAAACTGACCCCGGGGTCGGGCCGTCTGTCGGGTCGAGCTGTCCCCGGGCGGATCTCGACGCCGCCCGGCACGGGGCGCTGGTCTCGCAGAGACGCCTCGGACCGTTACGTACGGCGAGAGACCAGGCCGAGGACGCGGTCGGCGCTGCTCGTGAAGTCGAGTCTGCTGCCAGCCGCGCGCATGACGTGATCAAGGCCGAGCACAGCGAGGCCGGCGCGGAGCTGCGACTGCTCCGGACCCGACTGGACGAAGCCCGAGATGGCCTGAGCGACCTCGATCTGGCGCAGGCTCTGAGCCGAGCCCAAGAGACTGAACGCGCCACCAAGACTGAGCACGACACTCTCGTGGGGCAGATCCGTCGCAGCGGGGCCGACGATGCGGCGGAACGACTTCGCCGGGTGCACGCCGACCACTCGCGGGCGACCGCGCACCTGGAGAGCCTCACAGGGCAGTTCCACGAGCTCAAGGGGCGCCTCGAGATGACGGCGGGAGAAGGGCGACAGGAAGAGCATGAACGCGCCGGCCAGCTCTTCGCGGAGGCCAAGCGCTCGCTGGCGTCCGTAGGTCGCAGAGCACGAGCCGCTCGGCAGCTTCACCTCACCTTGCGCCGCCACCGCGAGAGCGCACACGCCAGTTACGTGACTCCCTACGCACGCGAGATCGAGCGGCTGGGTCGAACGATGTATGGCTCCTCGTTCGGCGTCCGGGTCAGTTCCGATCTCACGATCACGCATCGCGAGCTGGGGGGCGTGCTGGTCGC
Organism: Actinomycetales bacterium; assembly: GCA_038258285.1. Lineage (GTDB taxonomy): Bacteria > Actinomycetota > Actinomycetes > Actinomycetales > Dermatophilaceae > Ornithinicoccus. The sequence continues at coordinate 43,721 of JBBSQA010000007.1, forward strand.
TTTCGAGCAGCTCTCCGGAGGCGCTCAAGAGCAGCTGGGGATTCTGGCGCGCCTGGCGGTGGCGGTCCTCGTCGATACGGAGAGCGCGGTGCCGGTGGTGATCGACGATGCCCTGGGATACACCGACCCCGATCGCCTTCAGCGACTGGGCTCGGTGCTGGGGGAGGCGTCCCCGGGCAGCCAGATCGTCCTGCTGACGTGCACGCCACAGCGGTACGAAGCCATCCCCGGCGCACACATCCTGTCGATACCAGCCTGACGTCAGGTGTGGGCAGGTGGCTTGCGCCACCTCGGTTTCACCCTCAGGCCTGAGGCTGCTACGTTCTGTGTCGCTGGGGGACAGCGATGGGCGGGGGCGGACAGGCTGCAGGCTGGTCAGGTCGTTCAAGGTTCAATCCACCGTTATCCAAACGTGACATATTCCTGATCTTTCGATAGCCTCGTCCTACTCCTCCCCCTGGGGAGTCCCACCTGGTCGCCGAGTCCTGTCACCGTGGTTGGGTTACCACGCACTATCCGTTCGACAGGAGCGGGGGACCCGACGAAGTTGGCGCGTCGAGAGACGTGCCTTGGGGTTAAGTCCTTGGAGCACCGAGCCAGGACCGGGTATGCATCTCCACCCGAACCCGACAGCTCACCCCGTAGGCGTATGGAGAGAGTTCACTGTGTCCTTTACTGCACCTGCGCGCCACCGCGCCCCCCGACGCCTGTCGCTCAAGCCTGCGGCCAAGGTATTCGTGACCCTTGCCGCCACCAGTGGTCTAGCCCTGTCGACCGCTGGGTCCAGCCAAGCTGCTCCGGCGGCCCCGAAGAGCCCCGCCTCCAAGGGCTTGGCCTTCACGCCAGCCGCCGCCCCCGCGGTGGCTCCGGCGACGACCCCGGCGCCCACGCGCGTCCTGCCCACTCCCAGCGGCTACACCACGTACCGCTGGGGATCGCGCGGCGGATCGGTCAAGACCATTCAGCGCATTGTCGGTGCCTACCCGGATGGCGTGTTCGGCCCGAAGACGCATAGTCGGGTCAAGAGCTGGCAGCGCGCGCACGGCTTGTACGCCGACGGCATCGTGGGCCCGAAGACCTCCAGCGCGATGGGCCTGTCCACCTCTTCGCGCAGTAGCTCGTCGGCCTCGCGCAGCAGCTCGCGCTCCAGCAGCAGCGTGATCACCAACGCCAAGCGCAACCTCGGCGTGCGCTACACCTGGGCGGGGAGTTCCCCCTCGACCGGCTTCGACTGCTCCGGGTTCGTGAACTACGTGTTCAAGCAGTCCGGCATCAGTCTCCCGCGCACGGCTTCTGCTATCCAGCGCGCCACCACGCGGACGTCCAGCCCCCGCCCCGGGGACTTGGTGTTCCACGGATACCCCGCCACCCACGTCGGGATCTACGCTGGTGGCGGCAAGTTCTACGACTCGGGTCGCTCGACCAACGGCACGACGCTCCGGAGCATCTTCCCGGGCAGCGTGAGCTACGGTCGCGTCAACTGATCAAGCCCCTGTGACATAGAGGCCGAGGTGGCACCAGCCACCTCGGCCTCTGCGTGTCCGCAGCCACGACGGGGCGAGTGGACCCCGGGGTTGCTGACCAGAAGCGTCGCGTCTAGGTTCTCAGCAACAGGAAAGAGGATCGATGAAGACTTCTGCGACGCTGCTCGGCGGCCTTGTGGTGTTGACCATGTCCCTGTCGGCGTGCGACGCCTTCGGTCAAGACGCAGGTCCGAGCACCATCGACCAAGACGTCTTGACTGCGGACTCGGGTGACACGGCTCGCCCGACGACGGCCGATACCGACGCGAGCACCGCTACCGGAGACGACCTGGACGCAGCAACGGCGACGGGCAGGCCGAACGACTCGGACATCTCCACGGCCACCGGCTTAGGGGACACGGACTCGAGCACCTCCACGGGCGGCTTCGGCGACGGCGGCATCGCCACCGCGCAGCCCACCGAAGACCAGTCCGCTGCACCGACCGAGGCGCCCGACAACTCCGAGTTGCCCGAGCTGAGTCTGGAGCCGGGTGAAGGTGAGGCCGACGGCACCGGTGACCTGCTGTCTACGACCGTACGGATCGGCTCGCAGGCCGACTTCGACCGGGTGGTCTTCGACTTCGAGGGTGAAGGGACACCGGGATACCGCGTCTCCTATGTGGATAGCGCCGTCCAAGACGGCAGCGGTGCGACCATCGATGTGGACGGAGACGCGATTCTGCAGGTGGTCATGACCGGCACCCGCTATCCCACCGAAGACGAGGTGTACGAAGGCGGTCCCGGGACCTACTCCCTAGACGCCTCTGAGGAGGTCGAGCAGGTGCGCCTGTCCGGGACCTTCGAGGGCACCACCCAGGCATTCATCGGTGTTGACGACGAGGACACCCCGTTCCGTGCCTTCGTGCTGAGCGACCCCTCCCGTCTTGTCGTCGACGTCGGTCGGGGCTGAGACGCCTCGGCGATTCCAGCTTTCCTAGGAGTTGGGGTCCACGACCATCCGGCCGCGCACCTGTCCCTGCATGATCGCAGTCCCCTGATCAGCGACCTCGCTCATCGGCAAGACCTGAGTCATCGTCTCGAGCAGGGCGGACGACAGCTCGTTGCCCAATCGGGCCCAGGCGTCCTCGCGTAGGGTCAGCGGTGCCTGGACGGAGTCGATGCCCTGAAGCCGGACGCCGCGCAGGATGAACGGCATCACGGTGCTCGGTAGATCGATCCCACCCGCCAGGCCGCATGCGGTCACAACGCCGCGGTACTTCGTCTGGGCCAGGACCTTGGCCAACATGGTCGAGCCCACGGTATCCACGGCTCCTGCCCACGTCTCGGCTTCGAGCGGCTTCGGAGGCTGGGTCATCTCCTCGCGGGTCAAGAAGGCGCTCGCCCCCAGCCCGCGGAGGTAGTCGTGTTGCTCGGGGCGCCCTGTCACGGCCGTGACCGCATACCCCTTGCCGGCCAGGATGGCGATGGCCACGCTGCCCACACCACCGGCGGCGCCGGTGACCACGACCGGGCCGGACTCGGGCGTCAGGCCACCGTCCTCCAAGCCCATGACGCACAACATGGCGGTGAGTCCCGCCGTGCCGATGCCCATCGCTGCCACCGCGCTGATGCTCTCGGGTCGCTTCACCAGCCACTGCTCGCGGACGCGTTGGCGCTGGGAGTAGCCGCCCCAGTAGCGTTCACCGACGCCCCAACCGGTAAGGATCACGTCGTCCCCGACGGCGAAGCGGTCCGATGCAGACTCGCGCACGGTGCCCGTGAAGTCGATGCCGGGGACCATGGGGAAGGACCGGATGATCCGGCCCTTCCCGGCTAGGGCCATGCCGTCCTTGTAGTTCAACGAGGAGTAGTCGATGTCGACGAGCACCTCCCCGTCGGGCAGATCGGCGTCACTGAGCTCTTCGATGCTCGTGCTCTGGCCCTCAGGGTTGTCTCGGATGACGAGGGCGCGGAAGGTGTCGGTCATGGTGTGCTCCTGTGTGAGTGGGGAATGACGAGAGCGTCGAGGGCCATGCAGCCCTCCGTGGTGACGGCGAGGGGGTTGACGTCGAGCTCGGCGACGAGGTCACCCACGTCGGCGGCGAGGTCGGAGAGGGCGACCAGGGCGGCGACCACAGCCGCAGTGTCCTTGGGCGGGCGACCGCGAATGCCGTCCAGCACCGGTTTGATCGCCAGTTTGCCGATCATCGTGTGGGCGATGTCCGCGTCGATCGGGACCAGACCGAGCTGCCGGTCACCCAGGACTTCGATGAAGACACCCCCGCCGGCTACCAGCACCATGGAGCCGAACTGAGGGTCGGACACCACCCCGAGGGCCATCTCGACGTCCGGCAGCACCATGGGGGCGACGAGTACGGCCGGCCCGAGTCGCACGGCCAGGTCGGCGTAGGCCGTGCGTACGGCCTCGTAGTCCGCCAGGTTCAGCATCACGCCCATCACCTCGGACTTGTGCAGGATCCCCGGCGCCGCCGTCTTCAGCACCACGGGGTAGCCGAACTCCTCAGCGGCTTCCAGCGCGGCTTCGACGCTCGACACCGTCCGATGCGGGATGACCGGCACGCCATAGGCCGCGAGCAGGTCCAGGCTCTCGCTCTCGCTCAGCGCGGTGGGATCACCGAGCCGGCCTCGCCAGTGGGCGGTAACTTCCGGAGTCGGCTTGGTGGGGGAGGCCACGCTCGGTCGGACGCTGAAGTCGCGGTAGGCCAACGCATGGCGCACCGCGAGCAGTCCGGCCACCGTCCCGTCGAGCACCGGGACACCGAGGTTGGTCATCCGTTTGGCGAGGTCCTGGGACTCGGTGCCGATGTGATTGCTCAGCATCGCAACGGGTTTCCCGGTCCGCCGATGCACCCGACGGCAGATCCGAGCGAACGACTCGTGGAGATAGAAGCCTGAGCTCAGGTCAGCCACGAAGACCCCCATGGCGGTGTCCTCGTCGTCCATCAAGGCCTGCCAGCAGCGCTCGAAGATGGTCTGGTAGTCCCGGCCGGTGCCCCACGCGTCCAGGGGGTTGATCGGCTCCAGGCCGTGGTCGAGGTGGTCGCGGAGCACTGCAGTGGTGTCTTCGCTGATCTGGGCGAAGGGCACCCCCACGTCGTCGGCGATGTCGATCATCAGTTCTCGCTCACCACCGGAGTCGAAGATGGCGGCCAGGCCCCCCTTCGAGGGGCGACGCGGGTTGGACAGCAGCTGTGTGGTCGAGGCCAGCTCGTCCAAGGACTTCACCGACAACACGCCATACCGCTCGAACAAGGTCTGGTAGGCCGCGTCGTCGCCCGCGATAGCCCCGGAGTGGCTCAGCGCCAAGGTCGCCGCCTCGGGGGTGCGGCCGGCTTTGAGGGCGACGACGGGGATGTCGCGCTCGGCCGCTTTGCGCAGCGCCGCAACGAAGGCGCTCGGGTTGCGGACGGTCTCGATGAACAACGCGATCGCGGTCGTGCTCTCCAGCTCCAGGGCGTAGTCCATGTAGTCCGACGTGGTGGTCACCAGCTCCTGGCCGGGGGAGATGGCCAGGTTGAAGCGAAGTTTCTGGTCGTTCCACAAGAGCGCAGTAAGCACCGAGCCCGACTGCGCGATGAAGGTCACGCCGCCTTCGGTCAGCTCGTAAGGCCGGTGGAACGGCAGGGTGCGGAACCACCGCTCCACGTTGTAGAAGCCCATGCAGTTGCCGCCCACGATGGGGAGGTCCGCTTCGCAAGCCAGATCACGGATGCGCGCGCGCAAGGGGTATGCCGGGTCGTCGCCGGCCATCGACAGGCTGCCGGGAATGACCAGACCGCCGACGCCGAGGTCGATCGCCGCTCGGACCTGCTCCTCGATGCCCGTGTTCGCAATCCCGAGGACGGCCAGGTCCGGAGTCTGGGGCAGATCCGTGAGGCTGGGGTAGCACGGCAGTCCTTCAACCTCGTCGTACCGCGGGTTGATGGGGTAGACGGCCCCCGGATACCTCGCGACCTGCAGCTCCAGGATCATGTCGTTGCCCGGGACGTTGGGCATCGTGGACGCTCCGAGCAGCGCTACCGAACGGGGGGCCAGCATGCGCTCCAGTCGATGCTGGGTCCTAGCCCAGCCGACCTCGGGGACTTCAATGGCCATCGGTGTCCTGACGATCGTCGTGTGTGGCGGGAGCGATCGCGCTGGGGCGGCCGACCTGTCGTTGGCTGATCCAGGTCTGTGCCTCGTCGTAGATCTGGTCCAGGTGATCCATCTGAGCATGCACAACGCGCGACGCAGTCTCCGGGTCCCTCTTCTCGATCGCCTCGAGCAGTCTGCGCTGCAGAGCAGTCACCTCACCCCGCTGGCGGAAGCGGTTGATGATCAGGTTGGTCGAAGGATGCAGGGCCTCGAGCGCGAAGACCATCACGTAGTCCAGCACCGGGTTGTGCGCCGCCTGAGCGACGAGGCTGTGGAAAGTCACGTCCGCCTCGCAGAACTGCTCGTCGCTGAGATCTGTGCGCTCTTGACGCTCCAGAGCGTCGTGCAGGGCGTGGAGGTCGGCACTGTCCCGCCGCTCGGCGGCCAGGCGGGCGCAGTCGGACTCCAGGAGCCGACGGCTCTCGGCCACGTCCGCCAGGGAGAAGATCTGGTGGCTCACCAGCAGGGTGGCTGTGGTGCGTAGGTCGGACCGCACCTGGTCGTCGGTCGGCACGGTAATGAAGTTGCCACCACTGACGCCTCGCTTGGACCGGATCAGGTTCTTGGCAGCGAGACGCTTGAGCGCCTCACGGATCGTGGGCCGGGACACCCCGAACGACTCCGCCAGCTCGGACTCGGTGGGGAGGCGTTGATCCAGAGAGAGCTCGCCGGCGACGATGCGATCGCGGATCGCCTCCGCGATCTGGTCTGGAAGGCTCCGTGCTCCAGCGGCCACGACGGTCGACACACGTCGAGCGTGACAGCCGTGAGGTTGCTCGTCAATAGGTCAGATCTATTGCTCTGCTACTTTTCGACGGTGGAAGCCACTGCGTCGCAGACCGGGTATGCCGACGTCCTGGTCATCGGAGGAGGCAACGCCGGGATCGCCCTCGCGGCGCGGTTACGCAGTTCGGGCGTCGAGGACGTGGCGGTCATCGAGCCGAAGGTCACCCATCACTTCCGTCCGCTGCTCTCCTACGTCGGCGCCGGCTTGTCGAGCACCAAGGAGCTGAGTCGCCGGCAGGCCTCGGTGATGCCCGAGGGGGTCCGCTGGATCCACGACGCCGCTGCCCACATCGACGTCGAAAGCCGGTTGGTGACGTTGGCCAGTGGAGCGACGCTGACCTACCGGGACGTCGTCCTCACCCCTGGCTCCGAGCCGGACTGGGAAGCCGTGCCCGGATCGGCTCACGCCATGCTGAGCCCGTCGGCCTCCACCAACTACGTGGTGGACCTCGCCCCGAAGACGTGGGAGCTGATCCAAGCCCTGCGCTCTGGACATGCCGTCTTCACCCTTCCCGACGGCCCAGCACCGTGCCCCGGCGCAGGTCAGAAGATCCTGTACATGGCGTGTGACTACTGGCGCTCCCAAGGGGTCCTCGACGACATCGACGTGACCTTGGTGACGCCCGACACCGACGTCTCGGCCAACGCGAAGATCTCGTCCCGGTTGCGCTTCTGGGTGCAGCGCTACGGCATACGGGTGTTGGCCTCGAGCCGGGTCGACCGGGTGGACCCCACGTCGCAGACGTTGCACGTCAGCGGTCCCGCCGGCGCTACGGTGCTGCCTTACGACTTCTGGCACATGACACCGGCTCATCGCGCGCAACCTTGGATCCACGCCGCCGGTCTGAGTTCGAAGGAGGCCGCTGGATACGTCGACGTGGACCCGCTGACGCTGCGCCATCGCCGCATACCCACGGTGTGGTCGTGCGGGGACACGGCGGAGACCGGCGCATCCCGGTCCGGCGGAGCCCTCCGCGAGCAGACCGAAGTCCTGGTCAAGAACCTCTTGTCGGCCCGGGATGGGGCCGCGCCGAAGGAGGAGTACAGCGGCTACTCGGTCTGTCCCTACACGGTGTCGCGCTCGAAGGTCCTGTTCACCGAGTTCGACCGGGACCGTGTGCTCCAGCCCTCGTTTCCTCTGCTGTGGCGCTGGCCGTCGAGGGTCCTGTTCTTCGGTGATCGGCGGGTGCTGCCGCAGATCTACTGGCACCGCATCCTCAAAGGGAAGTAGGCGCGTCCTCTTGCGGATCGCACCATCGATGTGAGCGACTCTCACAGACCCTCCACCCATCGACGTGGCAACATTCGCGTGTGAGCTTCGTTGACCGGTTGGACACATTCCAACGTCGCCATCCCATCCTGGGCTACCCGCTAGCCGTGATCTACAAGTTCTTCGACGACCAGGGCAACTACCTGGCCATGACGATCACCTACAACGCGTTCGTCGCGGTGTTCCCGCTTCTGCTGATCTCGTCGTCCGTGCTGGGTTTCGTGCTGCAGGACAACGTCGACCTGCAACAGACCATCCTCAACTCCGCGGTCGGCGAGTTCCCCATCATCGGCACCCAGCTGTCCACGCCCCAGGGGATGCGTGGAAGTTTCGGTGCGGTCCTGGCCGGTGGGCTCGTCGCGCTCTACGGCGTGCTCGGCCTGGGGCAGGCCCTTCAGAATGCCGTGAACGTCGGATGGTCCGTGCCGCGCAACAGTCGGCGTAACCCCTTCAAGAGCCGGTTGTGGAGCGCTCTGTTGCTGTCGTTGGCTGGCATGGTCGTGCTCGGCTTGGCGCTCCTGACCAACTTCTCCGGCTCCTTGATGGGCCAGCTGCCCGAGTTCACCCAGGGCATCGAGTGGCTGGTCCAAGGCGCCTCTCTGGCCGTCACCATCGCAGGGCTGACGTTATTGTTGCGCTGGGCTGGCCCGACCCGCTCGCCGTGGCGACACACGGTGCCAGGAGCGGCGTTCACCGTGCTCGTGTGGATCGGGGTGCAGCGCTTCGGCGGCCTCTACGTCGACCGCGTCCTCGCCCGGGTGGATGACGTGAGTGCGGTCTTCGCGCTGAGTCTGGGCTTGATAGGTCTGATCTACGTCGCGGCCAACGCGCTGGTCCTCGGCGTCGAGATCAACGTTGTGCTGGCCGAGAGGCTCTTCCCGCGGGCGCTGCTGACCCCCTTCACCGACCAGGTCGACCTGACCGATGCCGACCGTCGCGCCTACACCCGCTACGCCCAGGCGCAACGGCATAAAGGGTTCGAGTCCGTCGACGTGGGCTTCGCCGCCGCGGGCGAGAGCGGCGCCGAAGCCACCGCGGCATTGACAGGTGACCAAAAGGTCACCTAATATTCTGGTATGCGGGAAGACGAGGTGTTCAAGGCGCTCGCCGACCCCACGCGTCGGTTGCTTCTGGACGCGTTGTTCGAGCAGGAGGGTCGCAGCCTCGGGAATCTCGAGGTGGTCGTGGCTTCTCAGGTGGAGATGACGCGCTTCGGAGTCGCGAAACATCTACGCCTGCTGGAGTCGGCCGGACTGGTCCTCAGCCGCAGACAGGGCCGGGAAAAGCTGCACTATCTGAACCCCGTGCCCATCCAGCTGATCCACGACCGGTGGATCGACAAGTACACGCAGCGCAGGGTGAGCGCCCTGACGGAGCTGAAACGAAACCTGGAGGAACAGGCATGAGCGAGACGACCAACGACACGATGACGCAGGACTCGGCACCGACGGCGGGTGACGCCGCACCCGAGGTCCAGATGTACTCGATCTACATCGACGTCCCGGCAGAGCAGATCTGGGAGGCGATCACCACCTCCGACTGGAGTGGTCGCTTCGGGTACGGGACCGGGCTGGAGATCGACCTTCGACCCGGTGGCGCAATCCGCGAGCTGTGCACCCCGGAGATGAAGGCGATGGGGATGGGCGAGGTGGCGGGCACCGGCACGGTGGTCGAGCTGGATCCTCCCCACCGGTTGGTGCAGACGTGGTCGGCCCAGTGGCACGACGAGCCGGACACCACGCTGACCTACGAGATCGTCGAGTTTGCTGGCGGGCCTTGCCAGCTCACACTGACGCACGAGTGCGTGGGTGCTCCCGCGACCGCCAAGGACGTCCGGGGTGGGGGTGACATCACCGCCGGTGGTGGCGGATGGCCCTGGGTGCTCAGCAGCCTGAAGACCGTCCTGGAGACGGGGCGGACGATGTCCGGGGCCGGCGCCTCGTAGGGCACTGAGCTCGCCATAGGGCTTAGACCCTGCAGATATGTCGCTGTGGTGGCACAACTGCAGGGTCTAAGCGTCGGTCAGCCGGTCAAGGGCACTTGTGGCGTAGACGTGCTCGATGATGCCGGCTCGATGGCGCTCGGTCTCTTCGATAGTGACGCCGAGCCCCGACAGCAGCGTGACCGGCCGCCGGGTGAAGTGCTCACCGTGCAGCGGCACGCTGATGAGGTCGGCGGCGCCCTGAATCGTCCGCAACCACCACCGTGACGACGCCACGTGGTCAGCGAGGAGCAGTCGTCCGCCGGGGCGCAACACCCGGACCGCCTCCTGCAGCGCAGCGTGGTGGTCGGGAATGCAGCATAGGGCGAAGGTGGAGACGACGGTGTCGAAGCTGTCGTCCGCGAAGGCCAGCGCTGAGGCGTCTCCCCGGTGGAGGGTGACTGCGCGGGCAGCCCTCAGCGCACGGTCCTGTGCCAAGGAGAGCATGGCGGCGCTCCAGTCGAGGCCGGTCAGGGCGATGTCAGCGCCGTAGTGCTCCAGGTTGGCGCCGGTGCCGACGCCGAGCTCGAGGGTGCGGCCTCGGGCGCGGCTGCATACCCAATGACGACTCTGCGGAAACATCCGGCGCTCGACGCCGGTCATCTTCCGGTCGTAGGTCGCGGCTCGTCGGTCCCAGAAGCGGACGAGGTGGGCGTGGGAGGTCATCAGAAGCCCAGTGTCTCCCATCCCGGCGTGCAAATTGGCGCTCTTCCATAACAAGAACTACTGGAATAGGTGTCCTTCTGTTTGGTGTTGGCCTACTCGGATCGCTTCGATCCCACTCACACCGCACCCCGACGCCGTGCTGCTCTGCCCGGCGTATGTCGAAAGGCCCTTCTTGATGTCTCGCAAACACCTCCACGGTGTTTCTGCCCTTGCCGCTACCACCCTCATGCTGACCGCCTGCGGGGGTCAGGACGCCGGCACGGACGCATCGGCGTCCACGGGCGCAGGGGAGTACAACCTGATCACCGACGGCACCCTCGTCGTGGCCACGGAGGGCACCTACCGGCCATTTACCTACCATGAAGGCGGCGCAGGCGACCTGACCGGCTACGACGTCGACGTCGTCACCGAGGTCGCCGACCGTCTGGACCTGGACGTGCAGTTCGAGGAGACGCAGTTCGACGGGATCTTCGCCGGCCTCGAGGCGAACCGGGTCGACGTGATCGCCAACCAGATCTCGATCAACCCCCAGCGCGAGGAGAAGTACCTCCTGAGCGACCCTTACACGGTCTCGCCCGGCGTCGTGGTCGTGGCGGAGGGCACGGATGACATCGGCAGCCTGGCCGACCTCAAGGGCAAGACCTCAGCCCAGTCGCTGACCAGCAACTGGTTCGCCGTGGCTGAGGACAACGGTGCGACCGTCGAAGCGGTGGAGGGATGGGCCCAGGGCATCGCCCTGCTGGAGCAGGGACGGGTGGACGCCACGGTCAACGACGAGCTGACCTACCTGGACTACCTCACGGTCAATCCGGAGGCCGGCATCAAGATTGCGGCCGAGACCGACGAGGAGTCTCTCAACGCCTTCGCCTTCACCAAGGACAAGGAGACGCTCGACAAGGCGTTCAACGACACCTTGGCCGAGATGCAGGAGGACGGCACGCTGGCAGACATCGGCGAGAAGTACTTCGGCGAAGACGTCTCACAGTAGGCCGCGGCCATGAGCGACAACGCACAGCTCTTCCTCGACTCGCTCTGGCCGATCGTCCAGGGCGCGATCAAGGGCACCATCCCGCTGTCCCTGGTCTCTTTTGCCCTCGGACTGGTGTTGGCCCTGGTCGCAGCCCTGATGCGGCTGTCCAAGAGCCGGGTGCTGTCCGTGCTGGCCAAGATCTACATTTCGGCCATCCGGGGCACTCCGTTGCTGGTCCAGTTGTTTGTGATCTTCTACGGAATGCCGTCGATCGGGATCACCCTGGACCCGTGGCCCAGCGCGATCATCGCCTTCTCCCTCAACGTGGGGGGATACGGCGCGGAGGTAATCCGAGCGGCCATCCTTTCGGTGCCACGTGGGCAGTGGGAGGCGGGGTACATCATCGGCATGTCGCCTCGTCAGCAGCTGGTCAGGGTGATCCTGCCGCAAGCGGCCCGCGTGTCCGTTCCTCCGCTGTCCAACACCTTCATCTCCCTGGTCAAGGACACATCGCTAGCCTCACTGATCCTGGTGACGGAAGCCTTCCGCGTCTCCCAGCAGATCGCTGCCTTCAGCTCGGAGTTCATGCTGCTCTATCTCGAGGCAGCCTTGGTCTACTGGGTGATCAGCACCTTCCTGGCCTTCGGCCAGCTCCAGCTCGAGGAAAGGCTTGATCGGTATGTCGCAACCTGACGTCCCCCCCGGCGATGTCCTGTTCGACGTCCGGGGGTTGAGGAAGAGCTTCGGTGCCCTCGAGGTCCTGAAGTCGATCGACCTGACCGTGCGCAAGGGACAGGTCGTGGTCCTGATGGGGCCCAGTGGGTCCGGCAAGACGACCGTCCTGCGTTCGTTGAACAGCCTGGAGAGTCCCGACGGGGGGACGATCAGCTTCACCGAAGGACCGAGCTTCGACTTCTCCCGACCGCAGAAGAAGTCCGAGCGCACGTCGCTGCGCGACCAGTCGGCCATGGTGTTCCAGCAGCACAACCTCTTCCCCCATATGACGGTGCTACAGAACGTCATCGAGGGTCCGGTGCAGGTGCAGAAGGTGCCCAAAGCGGAGGCCATCGTGCGGGCGGATGCACTGCTGGAGCGGGTCGGCCTCCTGGCCAAGCGGGACGTCTATCCCTTCCAGCTCTCCGGCGGTCAGCAGCAGCGAGTGGGCATCGTCCGGGCGCTGGCGCTGAAGCCGGACGTCCTGCTCTTCGACGAGCCGACCTCCGCGCTCGACCCCGAGCTGGTGGGAGACGTCCTGGCCGTGATGAAGGAGCTGGCGGACGAGGGATGGACGATGGTGGTGGTGAGCCACGAGGTGTCCTTCGCCCGGGCCGTCGCCGACCAGGTGGTGTTCATGGACGGCGGTGTGGTGCTGGAGTCCTCTGCCCCGGCGCAGATGTTCAGCAATCCCCAGCATGCGCGCACTCGGCAGTTCCTGGATCGCATTCTGAACCCCCTGGGCGAGTAGACCGCAGATCGGAGGTCGACCCCCGCGGATGCCGACGGGTGCGGGCACACTGGACGCCATGTCGTCACCGCGCCGCTCACGAACCCGTACCGTTGGTCTCATGGTTGTCCTCCCCATCGCTGTTGTGTCGATCGCCGTGGTGTCCGTGTCGGCGGGAATTCGGCTGGCCCCGGACGACCCCGCGCAGTGGCACCAGGACCCGTTGACCGCGCAGGCTCGCAACAGCCCGAACTGGTACCGCCTCACCCCGCCGGACGACGACCGGTCGGGGAGCTCAGCCCGTGAGGGTGCCGCCCCCGTCTTCGAGGTGCCGGTCGAAGAGCTGGAGACGACCTTCGACGCCGTGGCTACGGGTGACAGCCGGGTCAGCGTGTTGGCGGGGTCGGCTGCGGACGGTTTCGTGACCTACGTGCAACGCAGCGCCCTGATGGGATATCCCGACTACATCTCGGTGCGCTTCGTGAGTGTCGACGACGAGCACTCGACGCTCGCCATCTTCTCGCGGGCCCGATACGGATCGAGCGACATGGGCGTCAACGAGAAGCGGGTGCGCCGCTGGGTGGAGGAAACACAGAGCGCGCTGTCCTGACTCCAGGAGCACCAGGCGACCACAGCTGGGCGCGGCCGAGTCAGGAGTCCTGTGAGTACACCAGGGCCGCGTAGGGACCGATCGTGAGCCTTCCCTGCTGGGGGTAGCCGCCACACCAGCCAGACTCGGCAGTGAGGTCGTGCGCGTGAACCACCCCCAGCCCGGGTCCGAACATCGACGCATCCGTATTGCACCGGAGCTGCCACCGACCTGACCGGGGCAGTCCGATCGACACGTCCCAGGCGGGGCTGGAGCGCAGGTTCACCACCACCACGGTGTCGTCGCCCGGTCCGCCCGTCGACCAGCGTCGATAGGCCACGATCTTGCGCTCGTTGTCCACCCGGATGATGTCGGTATGCCGACCGCTCAGGCCGCGGGTGACCCCGGTGACGTTGCGTCGAAGGGCGATCAGCTGGCGGACCAGGTGGAGGAAGCCGGCGTGACGATGGGCCTTGGTCCAGTCCAGGGCTGTGCGGTCGTCGAACCAGCGGTCCTCGAGGACGTCCTGCCCCTGGAAGAGCATCGGGATACCGGGGGAAGTGAGGGTCAGCACCAACCCCAGGGCGGCTCGGGTGCGCGCGTGCCACGAATCGGCTGCACCGGGGAAGACCGACTCCGGCACCCGGCTGCGGCCGTTGGCGACCTCGTCGTGGGACTCGGTGTAGATCACGCGTTCGTGGGGGGCGTTGAGGCCGTGGCCGACGACGGCCTGCGCCACGGCATACACGTCGCGGTCCTCGTCTCGCGTCGTCTCCAGCGCGGCTCGGACGGGATGGACGAAGCCGGCGTCCCACTGGGAGGCGAAGCCGAACCCGCCCTGGCTGGTGGGCCGGACCAGCGCCGGGTCGCCCTGCATGTCCTCGGCGATCAGGATCTTCCACGGTTGCCGGGAGCGGATGTCGGCGGTCATCGAGGCCAGGAAACGCCGACCGGCAGCGATGTGCTGCCCCGGATCGTGCACGTTGCCCCAGCGCGACCGGATGTACTGGGTGGCGTCGAAGCGCAGCCCGTCAACCCGGAAGTCCTCGAGCCACATGACTGCGGAGTCCCGCAGATAGTTGCGGACGGGTCTGCGGTCGTAGTTCGGTCGGGTGGCGCCCCAGGGGGTCAGGGCACGTCGGTCGTTGTAGAAGTAGCTACCTCCATAGCGCTGCTGGCGGCCACCGTCGAAGCGCCACAGGTGGAGGTCGCCCGGCCCGAGGTGGTTGTAGACGACGTCCAGGATGACGGCGATGCCGCGCTCGTGGGCGGCCCGGACGAACCGGGCGAAGGCGTGAGGGCCGCCGTAGGAGGACTCGATCGCGAAGGGATGGGACGGGTTGTAGCCCCAGCTGTTGGACCCCGCGAAGGCGAACGGAGGCATGACCTCGACGGCGTTGACCCCTAGCCAGGCGAGGTGTTCGAGCCGGTCGATGGCCCGGTCGAAAGAACCCGCGCGCCAGCCGTCCGCGGCGAACGTGGGGATATGCAGCTCGTAGAGGACCAGCTCGTCCCACCCGGGCATCACGAACTCGTGGGGGCCCCAGTCCAGCGATCGTGGGTCGAAGACGACCGCGTTCCCGTCGGAGTGCGTGACCTGCCGGGCGACGGGGTCGATGCGGGAGCGGTACGGGCCACCGCTGCGGACCAGGAAGCGGTACTCACTTCCGGGGCCGGCGTAGGGCACGAAGGTGGACCACGTGCCGGAGCGGGCGGTGTCGCGTCCCAGCTGCTGCTTGTAGGCCGGGTCCCAACCGGAGAAGTCGCCCGTCACCGCCACCTGCCGGGCGTTCGGTGCCCATACGCGAAAGGTCACGCCGTGGTCGTGGGGGGTGGCCCCCATGCCCGGGTGGTGGGACGGCTGGGGGGAGAGCGGCACGAGCGTGAATCCTAAAGGGCCGTGAGCACCCGCTCGTCACTGACCTTGGGCGGCGTACTGCGACTCGACGTCGGCTTTGCCGGGCCGCCACCACTCCTGGTGCTCGCGGTACCAGTCGATGGTGGCCGCCAACCCCGAATCCAGATCCTGGTAGACGGGTTGCCAGTCCAGCTCCTCGCGCAGGCGGGAGGCGTCGATGGCGTAGCGGAGGTCGTGTCCGGCCCGGTCGGCGACGAACTCGACGTCCTCGGGATCGCGACCGCAGAGTCTCAGCACGGTCTGCGCGACGGCCAGGTTCGAGCGCTCGCCGTCGGCGCCGACCAGGTAGGTCCGACCGATCTCACCCCGCTGCAGGATGGTCGATACCGCCCTCGAGTGGTCGGCGACGTGGATCCAGTCACGGACGTTGGCCCCGGACCCGTAGACCTTGGGCCGGCCACCGGCGAGCACCGTCGTGACCTGGCGCGGGATGAACTTCTCGATGTGCTGCCACGGTCCGTAGTTGTTCGAGCAGTTGCTGATGGTGGCTCGCACTCCGAAGGAGCGCACCCAGGCTCGCACCAGATGGTCGGCGCCCGCCTTGGTCGCCGAGTACGGGGAGGAGGGGCGGTAAGCGGTGGCTTCGGTGAACCGGGCGGGGTCGTCCAGGGCGAGGTCCCCATAGACCTCGTCGGTCGAGATGTGGTGCAGGCGCACCCCGTACTTCCTCACCGCCTCCAAGAGCACGAAGGTGCCCACGAGGTTGGTCTGAACGAACGGCGCCGGGTCACGAAGGCTCTGATCGTTGTGCGACTCGGCGGCGAAGTGCACCACCGCGTCGTCGGGTCCAGTGAGGGCAGTCACGAGCGAGTCGACCAGCACTGCGTCGCAGACGTCGCCTACGACCAGCTCGAACCGATCGGCAGGCAACCCGTCCACGGCGGCTCGCGAGGCGGCATACGTGAGCTTGTCCAGCACCGTGACGTGGACGTCCGTGTGCCCGAGCAAGTGGTGGACGAAGTTCGACCCGATGAAGCCCGCGCCGCCCGTCACGAGGATTCTGGCCATGCCCGTCATGCTAGCCAAGCGCGGCGCACCTAGGGTGGCGAAGCATGCGAGGCATCATCTTGGCCGGTGGCACCGGATCCCGACTGCATCCCCTCACCCTGGCGGTGA
Source organism: Actinomycetales bacterium (assembly GCA_038258285.1). Taxonomy (GTDB): domain Bacteria; phylum Actinomycetota; class Actinomycetes; order Actinomycetales; family Dermatophilaceae; genus Ornithinicoccus. The sequence goes on from JBBSQA010000007.1 coordinate 60,079, forward strand.
GCAAACAACTGCTCCCGGTCTACGACAAGCCGATGATCTACTACCCCTTGTCGACGCTGATGTTGGCCGGCATCCGCGACATCCTGATCATCACCACCCCGATGGACCAGGACCAGTTCGTCCGCCTCCTCGGCGACGGCTCACAGTTCGGGATCAACCTGACCTTCGCGGAGCAGCCCCGCCCGGACGGCTTGGCGCAGGCATTCACTATCGGTGAGCAACACATCGCGGGGGAGCGGTGCGCCCTGGCACTGGGAGACAACATCTTCTACGGACCGAGACTCGGCCGCCAGTTGCAACGCTTCGACGATCTCCACGGTGCGGCGATCTTCGCCTACCGGGTCGGTGACCCGAGGTCGTACGCGGTGGTCGAGTTCGACGGCGACCGCGCGGCCGTGTCGCTGCAGGAGAAGCCGACCCATCCGCGCAGCCCGTATGCCGTGCCCGGGCTCTACTTCTACGACGCCGACGTCGTCGAGCGCAGCAAGGCGCTGCGCCCTTCGTCGCGCGGCGAGCTGGAGATCACCGACCTGAACCGCAGCTATCTCGACGACGGGCTGCTCCAGGTCGAGCTGCTCCCGCGGGGCACCGCCTGGCTGGACACCGGCACCTTCGACAGCCTGAACGCCGCGGCCAACTACGTCAGCACGTTGGAGGACCGGCAGGGAGTGAAGATCGGTGCTCCGGAGGAGGTGGCGTGGCGGATGGGATTCCTCAGCGATACCGAGCTGGCGGTCCGGGCTGAGCCGTTGCTCAAGTCGGGCTACGGCGCATACCTCCTGGACCTTCTCAGTAGCGCTTCGCGGTGACCCAGCCGCCCTCACAGCCACCCCATCCGACGTCGAGTGGCCGTCGCGACGCCGGGGCGCTCGCCGCGGGGTCCCTGGTTGGTGGGGTGTTGGCCTACGTCTTCTTCGTTCTGGTCATCCGCGCGCTCGGGGCCGCTCCGGCAGCGCCGGTTGCGGTCCTGTGGGCCTGGTGGGGGTTTGCCGGCGCTGCCCTGACCTTCCCGGTGCAGCACTGGATCACCCGGACAGCAGCCTCTGCGGGCGGGGAAGCGGCCGTGCGGGGCGGGCTCCCGCGGGTGGTGCTGGCCGTGGGCGTGGTGTCCGTGGCTGCAGGCGGACTGGCCTGGGTGGCTCGCGACCGACTCTTCGGCCCCGACGGCGGGGCGTTCGCGGTGCTGGTCCTGGGGGTGGCGATGGGCTCAGGGTTGCTCGGCCTGTTGCGCGGGGTGCTCTCCGGCCGGAGGCGCTTCGGTGCGGTGGCTTCGAGCATCGTGGCTGAGAACGGCGTGCGTTGCGTCGTGGCAGCCGTCCTCATGTTCTCGGGCATCGACACTCCCCTCTACTACGGGTTGGCCCTGCTCGCGGGGTATGTCGTAGCGGCCCTCTGGCCTGGCGCGGTCTCGCTGCGCGGCGCCGGAACGGCGGTCGCCACGCGGTCGTTGGGCTTCGTCTCCGGCGCCGCTGTAGGCCAGTCCTTCGCCCAGGCCGCGCTGACCGGGGGCCCGGTGCTGCTGGCAGCGATCGGGGGAGCGCCATCCGAGGTGACGGCGTTGTTCGCCGGCTTGGCCCTGTTCCGCGCGCCGTACACGCTGGCGCTCGGCGTGGTGTCGGCTCTTACGGGTCGGCTCACGCACCTGGTCGAGCAACGTCGATGGACCTCGCTGGCCCGTCTGCGGCGTGCCCTGCTGGTGATCACCCTGCTCACGGCGGCCCTGGGAGCAGTCTTCGGGGCGTGGGTCGGGCCGGCAACGATGGAGCTCGTCTTCGGCGACGGCGTGCGGTTGGCCGCCGGCGAGACGGCGCTGATCGCCGCAGGCACGGTGGTAGGCATGGCCAACCTGGTGCTGACCCTGGGCTTGCTGGCCCGGGACCGGGCCGGCGCGATGGCCGCGTGCTGGGCGGTCGCCATACCGGCGGGCGCGCTGACGCACGTGGTGCTCGAAGGGGAGGCCCTCACCACGACCTGCTGGACGTTCGTGGTCGTCGAGGTCGTGGCGCTGATCCTCCTGCTTCTGTTGGAAGCGCGCTCGGACCACTCACGACGCTCAAGGGCCCAGGATTTTGTCGGCGGCAAGGAAGACCGACGAGCCGAACGGCAGGTCACGTCGGGCCATGATCCGGACCTCGGCTGCGGACAGACCGAGCAGGACCCGTTCCACGGGTGATGAGATGCGTGGGAGCTCGACCTGCGTCCCGACCGTGGGGCGCAGGCGCCGCCTGGCTCGATCGGCGACGAACATGGGGAAGACGCCCGCGAAGCCGTAGGTCGCCCGGCGCACCGTGTAGCCGGCCTGCTCCACTGCCGTCACCAGGCGGGTCTTGGTGTAGCGCCGGTAGTGCCCGGCCCGGACGTCGTGGTCGCTCCAAGCCCACTGGTAGGCGGGGACCGACAGCAGGAGCCGTCCCCCGGGGCGCAACACCCGGGAGAACTCGCCCAGCACCCGGGAGTCGGGCTCACAGTGCTCGACCACGTCGAAGGCACACACCAGGTCGAACGATTCGTCGTCGAAGGGCAGATCCAACGCCGACGCGCACACCCCTGCGCCGGGCCGCAGACCGCGCGGGTCCAGGTCGACCGTGGCGTGGTGGGGTGCGCTCAGCCACGAGACACTCGGCCCGTCCGCGCTCCCGACGTCGAGCAGCCGTTCGGGGCTGCCGACGTGCTCGGCCAACGCGGCGTGCAGCAGGTCCGAGCGGGCGCGGTACCACCAGTAGTCGGGTTGTTCGATGGACGCTGATCCGGGCTGCTGGAGACTCACGAAAGCGTCCTCACTGCGGCGACGAGGGCATCGCTCACACGATCGGTGTCCGCTTCGGTCAGGGTGTTGTAGAACGGCAGCCGCAACAGTCGGTCGCTGACGTCGGTGGACACCGGGCACTCGGTGGGCCGTGCGGCGAACCGTCGGCCACCCTCGGAGTCGTGCAGCGGCACGTAGTGGAAGGTGGTCTGGATGCCCTGGTCCCGCAGCTGCTGCATGACTGCCGGACGCGAAGCGGCATCGGGGAGCAACACGTAGAACAGGTGGTATGCCGGTTCGCATCCCTCCCGGATGACGGGCAACCGCAATCCGAGCTCGGCCGCAGGGCCGCAGAGTGCCTCGGCATACCTCTCGAAGACGCCACGGCGCAGTGCCTGGATGGACCTGGCTTGCTCGAGCTGTCCGAAGAGGTAGGCGGCGAGCACCTCGGACATCCCGAAGGAGGAGCCCGTGTCGCGCCAGGAGTATTTGTCGATCTCACCGCGAAAGAAGGCCTGCCGGTCGGTGCCCTTGTCGTAGAGGATCCGGGCCCGTGCGGCGTCGTCAGTCTCGTTGAGCAGCAACGCTCCACCCTCACCGCAGACGATGTTCTTCGTCTCGTGGAACGACAGGGTCGCGAAGCGGCCGAAGCCGCCGAGGGGTCGACCGCGATACGAGCCGAACAGGGCGTGGGCGGCGTCCTCGATCAGCACGATGTCGGGGCGGTCGGCGAGCACTCGAGCGACCCCGTCGAGGTCGCAGGCCACGCCGCCGTAGTGCACGACCACGACGGCGCGCACCGAGTCGTCGAGCAACTGCGCCAGGTGCTCCGGGTCGATGCCCAGGGTGACCGGCTCGATGTCACAGAACAGGATGCGGGCGCCGGTCCGCGCGAAGGCCAGGGCGCTGGTGGTGAAGGTGAAGGACGGGACGATGACCGTGTCCCCGGGCCCGAGGTCGAGCAACATCGCGCTCAGCTCAAGGCTGGTGCTGCACGACGTGGTCAGGAGGACCTCGGCCGCTCCGGTGGCCTTCTGGAGGGCATCACCCGACCGCTGGGAGAACGTCCCTCCCGAGGACGTGTGCCCACCGCGCATCGCCTCTTGGACGTAGGCCATCTCGTCGCCGGCCAACTGGGGCCGGTTGAACGGAAGGTCGCTCATGCGTTGCTCCTTGCAGGCCACGGGACATCACGGCCCAGCAGACCCGTCAGAGCAGCGTCGCTGGCCGCGTAGTAGTCGCGTAGCTCCTCGACCAGTTCGGGGTCGAGTGGCTCGTCGGGGCGGATGCTCGCGTTGGGTCGGCTGTCCCATTCCTGCGGACGCACCGTGTCGTCCACACCGAGCCAGCGGTAGAGCGAGCCGAGGCGAGCTGGGTTCTCGCGCATCTCCTCCAAGAACTGCACGTGGACGTCGAATCGTTGAGTCCACAGGGCCAGCATGTCGGCATACCGACCTCGGGTGACGTAGGCGAAAGGGGAGACCGAGTAGCGGTGGCGGTCCCAGGACCGGTCGGTGCCGTGGAGATCCGCGCGAAGGGCTTGCGTCAACGTCAGATCCTCCAGGCCGTGCTGTCGACTGAACTTCCAGTGGGACACGGCCCTGGCCAGCGGGTCGCGGAGCTGGACGACGATCTGCGGACCACCCAGCGTCGCTTGGACGCGGGACGGCGCCGCGGCGGATCCGAGGTAGGACGTGCTCTTCTCACCCAGGACATCGTTACTCCTGGCGTGGCCGAAGAACTCGTCGTGGTAGTCCGCGAGCGAGACCGCGTCCTCGCGCAGGAAGACCTTCGGCTCGGGACGCGCCGGTCGGGCCATCGCGATGTCGGGGTGCGCGGCGAGGAGGTCATGCAGCCATGTGGTGCCGCTGCGCTGGGCCCCGATGACGATGAAGTGGCGGCTCACGTGCCGGATCTTCGCACGACGTGGAACGAGGCGTCGTGACTGACCGTCGTGAGGGTTCGGACGACGTACTCACCGATCATCGACAGGAGCGCGATGATCACTCCGGCGAAGAGCGAGAGCAGCACCATGATCGACGTCCACCCGGGCACGGCCGTCTCGGTGACGAGGGCACGCACGATGAGGAATCCGCCGAGGAGGAAGCTCAGGCCGGAGATGGCGAACCCGAGGATGGCCGCCGAGCGCAGCGGCCAGGAGCTGTAGCTGAAGAGGATTGTGAGGACGAGAGCCACGATCCGGGTCAGGTTGTAGTTGCTCTTGCCCACCGGACGGGGGTCGTGCCGCACCGAGACGTTGGCGCGATCCTTGGACATCAACAGGGCTTGGCCGGTGATGTACGGGTATGCGGTGCGGGAGGCGACGATGCGGTCGACCACGTCTTTGCGCAGGATGCGGAAGTTGGAGACGACCAGGTCGGGCGGTTGACCGAAGACCCGCCGGTTGATCCGGCCGATCAGCGCACTGCCGATGCGTCGGGTCACCCCGCCTTGTTTCTGCTCGAACTGCCCGAACACCACCTCGTGGCCGCCGCTTACGGCCTGCTCGATGAGCAGCAGAGCCTGGTCCGGGGGGTTCTGCAGGTCGTCGTCCAGGGTGATCACGTAGTCACCGGTGGCCTCGGTGAGTCCCGCCAGGTTGGCGTAGTGCTGCCCGTAGTTCTTCATCAGGTCCAGCGCCACCACCCCGGGTGTCTGCTCAGCCCGCTCGGAGATGACCCGCCAGCTGTCGTCCGGGCTGCCGTCGTTGACGCAGATGAGCTCGAAGTCCAGCCCGGCCTCGGCGAAGGTCCGCACGACCTGGTCGATCGTGGTGCCGACAATGTCCTGGCTGTTGTAGACGGGCATGACGATCGAGTACCGGAAATGGGCAGGGTCGTTCGACACGGGCATGGTCGGGATCGTGTCACGCTCGCTCACGGCTCGCCCGCCAGGATGTCGCTGAGTCGGTCCAGCTCGTCGGCTCCGAGGTCGCGGTCGGCATACCAGGTGAAGCCTGCGGTGGTCCCGATCCGGCGGTAACTGCGATCCAGCACGGGGTGTAGCCAGTCGTACCACCTGGGGTGATCCATGGTCACGAAGGTCGGTCGCCGCTCCTCGATGTCGGCAGCGATCCCGGCCAGACCTCCCGGCTCGGTCTCATCGACGTACTCATCGAGGCCCTGAAGGAACATCTGGTGCCGGATGGGGTTGCGTAGTCCGCCCAGCACCAGCGGCTGGGGTGCGCCGACAGACTGCACGGTGGCCTCAGGCCCGGCCGCCGCGAGCAGTGCCTGGGTTTCCGCGCGCATGGGCTCGAGCACATCGGGCCGGCGGTTCCAGGCCGTGACGCCCGCCGAGATGGAGACCAGCAACACGTACGCCACGGCCCCCGCGACCGCGGCGCGTGCCGAGAACCGGCTCCGCAGACCGGCGACCAGACCGCCGATCCCGAGTGCCGCCAACGGCACCGCGAAGATGGCGTCGGCCCAGCCGTTGAAGACGTAGATCGACCAGGCCAGCGCAGCCAGCGTGGCCGCCCCGACTCCGACCACCGCTCGACCAGCCGGATCCGTTGCACCGCGGGAACTCCAGGCGAGGAACACGGAGGCCAGCAGGCCCGCCAACAGCATCCACAGCGACCAGCCCCAGGCCCGGAGCATCACGTCCGGCAGCGCTACGAGGAAGGTGATGAGACCGACCTGGTCGGTGCTGGTGGCGTTCACGAACAGGAAACCCTCGAAGAACGCGTCAAGCGATCCGACGGAGGCGAAATAGCCCACCATGACGCCGGTGGCGACGAGTCCTCCGGCGGCGAACCGGGCCCATGCACCCACGACGGCGCGCCAGTGAGTCCGCAGAGGAGGTGTCTTGGCGGCGATCACCGCGGCCGCCAAGCAGGGCCAGAAAGACGGCTGCCACGTCATCGTGGCTAGGGCGGTGGCGACCCCCGCCCAGCCCCATTTGCGATGCACGATTGCGAGCAGGGCACACGCCACCAGGAGAATCATTGTGGTCTTCTCGCGCGGCCCCCCGCCGGCGTAGAGCACAACCGCCCGGGAGGCGAGCAGGGTCGCGGCAGCTGCTGCGCCGGCAGCCCGCGACCCGAACAGGTCGCGTCCTGCCAGATACGTCACCCACACCGCGACCACGCTCAGCACGAGCATCATGACGCGCATCGTGAGGAGGTCGTCGGTCCCGAGCACGCGCGCGAGCATCGCCCCGAAGCCCGGCACCATGTGAGCCAGTGGGCCGGCGCGGTTGAGGACTGCGACGTACGGGGGGACCCCGTCGGCGAACTGCTGCCCTGCGTAGGCGTAAAGGGCGAGATCACGGGACAGCACGCCACCGAAGCCTTGCAGCACGAAGACAACGGCGCCGATAGCGGCAACCGCGAGTCCCCACGGGTCGACTCGGCGCACGCAGGGGAGCCTACGTTGTCCTCGGCGTCTCAGCGATACAGTGCTGATGCATCGGGGCGAGCGACGAAGCCACCCTCAAACCGCGGAGTGTCACCATGAGACGTCAGCTGCCGAAACGCCGTGACCTGCTGCCCCTCGTGCAGTTCAAGAAGGTCCAGTGGTCTCCGTTGGAGCGTCGCCTGTCGTCCGCCCTCACCATCGAAGACCTCCGTGCGGTAGCTCAGCGCCGCACTCCCAAGGCTGCGTTCGACTACACCGACGGGGCGGCGGAAGGGGAGGTCTCCCTGGCCCGGGCGCGACAGGCTTTTGCTGACGTCGAGTTCAACCCCTCCATCCTGCGGGACGTCTCCCACGTCGATACCTCCCGCACAGTGCTGGGCCGACCGGTTGCGCTCCCTTTCGGCATCGCTCCTACCGGCTTCACCCGGATGATGCAGGCCGAAGGGGAGGTGGCTGGTGCAACGGCGGCGCAGGCAGCGGGGATCCCTTTCACTCTGTCCACGATGGGCACGACCTCGGTGGAAGACGTTGCTGCTGCGGCGCCCGGGGGTCGCCACTGGTTCCAGCTGTACATGTGGAAGGACCGGGACAAGTCGATGGCGTTGGTCGACCGGGCTGCTGCCGCCGGGTACGACACGCTGGTGGTGACCGTGGACGTGCCGGTCGCGGGCGCCCGGCTACGCGACGTCCGCAACGGGATGACCATTCCACCTGCGTTGACGGCCTCGACCGTGCTGGACGCGATCCCGCGACCTGCGTGGTGGTTCAACTTCCTGACCACGGAGCCATTGGCTTTCGCCTCTCTCGACTCCTGGTCCGGCACGGTGGCGGACCTGCTGGACACGATGTTCGATCCGACCGTGACCTATGAGGATCTCGCCTGGGTCCGGGACCAGTGGCCGGGCAAGGTCTGCGTGAAGGGCGTCCAGAGTGTGGGGGATGCCGTCAAGCTCGCCGAGCTCGGCGTCGATGCCATCGTGCTGTCCAACCACGGGGGGCGTCAGCTGGACCGGGCTCCCGTCCCGTTCTACCTGTTGCCCGAGGTCGTTGCCGAGGTCGGATCCGACCTCGAGGTGCACCTAGACACCGGGATCATGTCGGGCCAGGACATCATCGCCGCGCTGGCCCACGGTGCCCACTTCACCATGATTGGACGGGCCTACCTGTACGGGCTGATGGCCGGCGGGCGCCCGGGCGTCGACCGGACCATCGAGATCCTGCGGGGCCAGATCGAGCGCACGATGGCCCTGCTGGGTGTGACCCGCCTCGACGAGCTCGAGCCGGGTCACGTCACCCAGATGCGGCGGATGGTCGAGCGACCCCGGATCGGATGAGGACGCGGCCGACGCTGCAGCCGCGGGCAGGGGGGAGCACACTTCGGGCATGAACACTCATGGTGAGCCGACGTCGCTGCTCGCCCCCGGCGCTGCGCTCGAGCGGCTGACCACGGGAGCCACCTGGGCCGAAGGGCCGCTGTGGCTCCCCGAGTCGCGGCAGTTGCGTTTCAGTGACGTACGCACCAACCGAATCCTCCAATGGGACTACGCCAGCGGGCAGGCGTCGGTGTTCCGCGAGGACGCCGAGTACGCCAACGGGCGCACCCTGGACCGCTCGGGGAACGTCGTGCAGTGCAGTCAGGGCCGTCGCGGCCTCGAGCTGGAAGGGGCACGCGGCCCCCGGGTCCTCGTGGACCGCTGGGAGGGAGGACGGTTCAACTCGCCCAACGACGTCGCGGTGGCCCGGGATGGGTCGATCTGGTTCACCGATCCGCCGTACGGGTTGCAGCCCGGCGGCGAGGAGGGCTATCCCGGACCGCAGGATTACGAGGGTTGCTTCGTCTTCCGGCACGTCCCCGAGACCGGCGAGACCACTCCTATGGTGACGAGCGTGGTGCATCCCAACGGCATCGGCTTCTCGCTGGACGAGGAGACCCTCTACGTCAGCGACACCGGGTATGACGCCGGCCACCTCGCGGCATGCCACATCTTGGCCTTCCGGCTCCGGGACATGACTGTCGAGGGTCCGGGAACGGTTTTCGCAGCTCCACCGAACGGGGCATCGGACGGGTTCGCGCTGGACCGTGAGGGTCGGTTGTGGACCTCCGCTGGGGATGGTGTCTACGTCTACGACCCCGACGGAGGCCTGTTGGAGAAGGTGCCCGTGCCCGAGACGGTCTCCAACGTGTGCTTCGGCGGGGACGACGGTAACGAGCTCTTCATCACCGCCACGACCAGCTTGTACCGGATCCGGACGCTCACCATGGGGCCACCAGTCGCGGACATCCGGGTGAGCTGAGCACTGCTCCGCGCGAGAGGGGCTCTAGGGGTTGCGGTTTACCTCAGGCAGCGCTGTGCTGGTCCTGTGACTGCGAGCGCGCTCCCACCGTCAGCCTCCGCCGATCTCCTGATCCGGCACCGAGCGGTGATGCCCCAGTGGATGGGGTTGTACTACGACGAGCCGCTCGCGTTGGTTTCGGGTCGGGGACGACACGTCACCGACCTGGAGGGCCGGACCTACCTGGACTTCTTCGCCGGGATCCTGACCAACGCCATCGGCTACGACATCCCCGAGATCGCGGATGCCGTGCGCGCACAGCTCGACACCGGCCTGGTCCACACGTCGACGCTGTACCTCATCGACCAGCAGGTCGCGTTGGCGGAGCAGATCGCCGAGCTCTCCGGGATCGAGGACGCCAAAGTCTTCTTCACCACCTCGGGCACCGAGGCCAACGAGGCGGCGCTGCTGCTGGCCATGAACCAGCGGCGGTCACACGAGGTGCTGGCGCTGCGCAACTCCTACCACGGGCGCTCGTTCACCACGATGGGCGTCACCGGCAACCGCGGGTGGTCGGCCTCAGCACACAGCCCCATTAACGTCTCCTACGTCCACGGCGGTTACCGCAACGTGGCGCCCTTCCGCGACCTGTCGGACGCGGACTATATCGAGGCCTGTGTCGCGGACCTGCGCAACGTCGTGGACACCGCGACCTCCGGCGAGGTCGCCTGCATGATCGTGGAGCCCGTGCAGGGGGTTGGCGGTTTCAGTATGCCGCCAGACGGCTTGTTCGGTGCCTTCAAGGAGGTGCTGGACGAGCACGGCATACCGCTGATCTCGGACGAGGTGCAGACCGGCTGGGGACGGACCGGTGAGCACTTCTGGGGGATCGGAGCCCACGGCGTCACCCCCGATGCGATGACCTTCGCCAAGGGACTCGGCAACGGCCTGGCCATCGGCGGCGTGGTGGCGCGGGCCGACCTGATGGACAGCCTGACCGCCAGCTCCATCTCCACCTTCGGGGGCAACCCCTTGGCGACGGCGGGTGCGAAGGCCGCGCTCGACTACTTGCTCGAGCACGATCTCCAGGGCAACGCGGTCAAGCTCGGCGGCTACCTGCTGCAGGGGCTGCGCGACGTGGCGGCGGGCTGTCCCGTGATCGGGGAGGTTCGTGGCAAGGGCCTGATGATCGGCGTCGAGCTCGTCGAGCCAGGAACGATGGAGCCCTCATCGGCTGCTGCGACGAAGGTGCTCGAGCAAGCCCGCCGACGAGGACTCCTCGTCGGCAAGGGCGGACTCAAAGGGAACGTCATCCGGCTCGCGCCACCGATGACCCTCACCGCCGAGGAGGCAGACGAAGGACTGGTCGCCCTCCAGGGAGCGCTGGCGACGGTCAATGACCAGATGGCGGGATGATGATGGACCGACCCGCAGCGCTCGCGGCTCGGCCCTTCAGGCCTGGCCGGTGAGTCGCCGCCACCATCCTGGAGGAGTGGCCTCGTTGGGGTGTCCGGGGCATCGGTCGTTCCGGGGGACCCGACCCATGACCTGGTCGACGTGTTGGCCACATCCGGCCCACGTCGTCTTGCCGCAGGTCTTGCAGGTCACAGCACGGCACATGAGATGCTCCTCAGCTCGGTGGTGGATGGTCTAGCGCAACGTGATGCCGGCGGACGCGGCGTCGGAGAAGGCCGCGTCGATGTGCACCGCGTCCTTGCCCGCGCGCTCGATCAGGCTTGCCGCCACCCCTGCTCGGTAGCCCGACCCACAGTGCACCCACACACGATCGTCGGGCACCTCGTCCATGCGGTTCAGGAGCTCGTGCAACGGGATGTTCACCGCGCCAGCGAGGTGTGACGCCTCGAACTCGTCGGCGCGTCGTACGTCGAGGAGGGGCTCCGTCTCGGGTCGTGTCGCCACGTACGTCTTCCAGTCCACCCGGGGGTAGGCGGAGGTCGACGCGTTCGGTGCCAGGTCGGCGGGCCCGGTGCCGATTGCAGCGTCGGGGGAGTCGATGCCGATGCGCGACAGGTCGCGAATGGCCTGGGCCACCTGTTCCTCGCTACCAGCCAGGGTGATCCGGTCGCTCCAGGGCAGGACCCACCCGAGGAAGGTGGTGAAACTGGATCCGTCGCCGTACTCGAAGCTGACCGCCCCGGTGAGGTGGTTATCGGCGAAGGCCACACGGCCCCGCAGGTCCACCACCCACTGCCCGTCGTCGAGTCGCCGCACCAGCTCTTCGGGGTCCAGCGCCTCCGGCACGGTCAGGTCCACCGGGGCCGGGCCCTTCAGGTTGGCCGGGCCCATGTGAGCGTAGTAGCTCGGGTATGCCGTCAGGTTGGCGATGAGGGACGACACGAAGTGTTCTTCGTCCGGATCGGTCAGCGCGTGGTTGCTGTGTCGCTGCTCGCCGATGGTCGAGTGACCGACCGCGGTGGCGGGGCCGCTGGAGCAGAAGGATCCGAAGCCGTGGGTGGGATACAGCGCGGCGTCGGAGCTGCTCTCCTCGACCAGGCGCCGTGCCGACGCATACTGAGCGTGGCTGAGCTCTTCGGTCTTGGCCGGGTCGACCAGATCGGTGCGACCGACCGAACCGAAGAGCAGGCTCCCCCCGGAGAACACGGCCTGCTGGTCACCGTGGGTGACCACGTACGTCAGGTGGGTCTCGGTGTGTCCTGGCGTCGCCACGGCGCGCAACGTCAGGTCGCCCACCGCGTGCTCCTCACCGTCGCGGACGGGAGTGCGTTCGTAGCGCACGGGGTCGGCGGCGTTGACCAGGTAGGTCGCCTCGGTCTCTGCGGACAGCTCCAGCCCCCCGGTGACGTAATCGTTGTGGATGTGCGTCTCTGCTACGTGGGTGATCCGCACTCCCGCCCGCTGGGCGGACTCAAGGACCCGGTCGATGTCGCGCTGAGGGTCGATCACCACGGCGTCCTGGCCGTCGTGCACCAGGTACGAGCGATCGCCCAGTGAAGAGGTTTCGATGACGATGACGTCCATTGCTGCTCCTCCATTGTCGGTTGTTGGTAATGTACGTACATTTGCTAAGGTTTGCAACAACACCCCCTATTCCTTCGCAGGAGGACCAAACATGAGCGCGAACACGATGGCCCCCGCCCACCTCGCTGAGCACCACGCCCCCCACGAGCTGCTGGTGCTCGACGTACGAAGCCCGTCCGAGTTCGAGTCTGCTCACATCGAGGGGTCCTACAACGTCCCGCTCGGGACGCTCACCGAGCACCGCGACGAGGTCGCTCGCCACCTGGACCGCGATGTGGTGCTGGTGTGTCGCTCCGGTGCGAGGGCTCGACAGGCCGAGAACACGCTGACCGACATCGGTCCGGCCAACCTGCACGTTCTGGACGGGGGGATCACGGCCTGGCAGGCGGCGGGTCATCGGGTCGTACGGGGCGCCCCGCGGTGGGACCTCGAGCGACAGGTGCGTCTGGTCGCCGGGTCGATCGTGCTGAGCAGCGTGCTGACCAGCACCGTCGTGCCAGGGGCAAAGTGGGTCGCGGCCGGAATCGGAAGCGGACTCACCGTGGCGGCACTGACGAACAGCTGCCTGATGGGCACGATGTTGTCGAAGCTTCCCTACAACCGGGATGCCGAGGTTGACCCCCATCAGCTCATCGCTGCCCTGGCGGGGCGGTGAGGTCATGCTCGCGCTGACCCTGGTGCTTGCCGTCCTCGTGGGGGTGAGCCTGGGGTTGCTGGGCGGGGGTGGGTCCATCCTGACCGTGCCCCTCCTGGTCTACGTGGCGGGGATGGAGACCAAGGAGGCCATCGCCACCTCGCTGCTGGTGGTGGGGGTGACCAGCCTCGTCGGTGCCATCTCCCACGCCCGCGGTGGTCGGGTGCAATGGCGCACCGGAGTGGTCTTCGGTGTGGCCGGGATGATCGGTGCCTACACGGGCGGCCGGCTCGCCGAGGTGATCGCGGGACAGTGGCTTCTGATCGCGTTTGCGGTGCTGATGGTGGCTACGGGTCTGGCGATGCTGCGATCCCGTCCGGAGGTGAATCCGGCGGCGGTGCACCCGCATCTGCCCACGGCCCGCGTGGTGCTGTTCGGATTGGCGATCGGACTGGTGACCGGTCTGGTGGGCGCTGGCGGGGGGTTCGTCATCGTGCCGGCTTTGTCTCTGCTCGGCGGCCTGCCGATGCCGGTGGCGATCGGCACCTCGCTGGTCGTCATCGCCATGAACTCGGCCGCTGGTCTGGCCGGACACCTTGCGTCGGTCTCGGTCGACTGGCGGATGGGGGCCATGGTCACCGCGGCGGCCGTTCTTGGGGCACTGCTCGGGGGCCGGTTGTCCGGTCGCATTTCGGCGCCGACGTTGCGCCGCATGTTCGGCTGGTTCGTGCTGGTCATGGCCGTCGTGGTCGGCGCCCAGGAGGCCCCCGACCTCCTCTGGAGCAGTGTAGTCGTGGCGGCCGGCGGCACCCTCATCGTGGCCACCTGGCTGATCCTGCGCCGTCAGCCCCCCGCCGCGCCCGCGGCGCACGCCTAACAGGGCCCACCGTCGGTAGATTGGGCCTGATGACGGAGATCGACCGCACCAGCCGTGAACCGCTCTGGTCGCAGTTGCATACGGACCTGCTGCGACGACTGGCCCAGGGTGACTTCAGCGACGGTTTTCCCGGCGAAGCCCACCTCCGTGAGGAGTACGGCGTGTCACGGCACACCGTTCGGGAGGCCCTCCGTCGCATTCGTGAAGCAGGGTTGGTGCGCTCGGGCCGCGGACGGTCCAGCGAGGTGCTGGCCACGGTGATCGAGCAGCCCCTGGGCAGCCTCTACTCCCTGTTCCGGGAGGTCGAAGCGCGGGGGATGATCCAGGAAAGCAGGGTCCTGGCATGCCGCCTCGCTGAGGAGCCCCAGGCCGCTGCTCGTCTCGGGTTGGATCCTGGGGCTGAGGTCTTCGCCTTGGAACGAGTTCGTTTTGCCGATGGCGAACCGCTGGCTCACGACTGCGCCTGGCTGCCCGCAACTATCGGGTCTCCCCTGTTGCGCAGCGACTTCAGCCGCACGGCGCTGTATGACGAGCTGGATCGTCACGGCATCCCGCGCCCGGACGGGGGCCGGGAGCGCATCACGGCTACCAACCTCTCGGAGACATCTGCGGGATATCTCAACGTGAGCCCGGGCACGGCTGCCCTGGTCATCGAACGCACCGGCCTGTCGCGTGGTGACCCGATCGAGTGCCGACGCACGACCATCCGAGCTGACCGTTTCGCGCTGCTCATGTCCTGGAGCGGAAACGGCTACGAGATCCACGGCGACGCCACCGGCTGAGGGAAACGGGCTCTATACGGCGGAGTGTCGTGGCTCCACCCAGAGGCACCGGTAACGCCGAGGCGTCACGTCTCAGCTGACCTGCGTCTGGCTGTCGGCGGAGTGAGTGGACTCGTGCTGCTCCATGATCTCCAGACGACGGGCCTTGCGACGGCGTAGCTCCCAGTAGGCCGAAACGAAGTAGATGAGGGTGCACACACCCGCGACCCAGAAGAACTGGTCACGGTGGCTCTCGTACGAGGCGACGTCCGGGCTGGCCATCAGCACGAACAGTGCCGTCGCGAAGATGAGCACCAGGTCGACGATCCACACCACCTTCAACGCGCCGGTCAGCTTCCGGTGGTCACTTTTGTCGACGTCAGGCAGGCCCTTCTTGGCCTGCTCGGCGTGGAGCACCTCGACCCGCTCGTAGAAGGCCGCGTCGTCGGCCTCACCCTCGGGATAGCTGTCGGTGGCGCCCATCATCTTGGCCAGGACCACGTACAGCACGACCGCCAGTAGGAAGGCAGGCACGAATGCGAAGTACACCGGCATGAGGCCGAAACCGACCGCCGAGGCGGCCAGGGCGAGGGTGATCCCCCAGGTCATCAGGGCGGGAGTGTTGGTCACACCTTTGTAGCGGGCCCAGTACGTGGTCATCCCCATACGCGGAAGGATCCAGTACGAGGCGAAGAGGACGGCGCCGACCGGCACCAGGGTGATCCCCGCGTACGTCACGAAGATGAGGTAGTTGCGGTAGATGAACGGGAAGATGCTGGCTACCAGGACGATCACGCCGATGATCAGCGTCGCCTTCTTACGCGAAAGGCTTGTGACGACGCCTTGTGCGGCCAGCCCGGAGCGATACAGGTTGGCGTTGGCGGTGGTCCAGCCGGCGACGACGACGACCACGAGGCCGGCATAGCCCAGCGCCTGGAAGGCGACGTTGCCGGGCTCGATGTCGGTGATGCTGATCTTGACGATCACGGCCGCAGCCGCACCCATGAATCCGGCCGAGATCCAGGCCATGTAGTGGCCCAGGAACATGCCGGTGGCGGACATGTAGCCGTACCAGCCCTTCTTGGCGTAGCGCAGCAGCGACATGTCGATCATTCCGGTGTGCGCGAAGCTGTTGGCGCCCCAGGAGAACCCGATGATCCCCAGCAGGCTGATCCCCGCGTCACCCTCGGGCCTCTTCCCGGTGAAGATCTCGCTGTCACCGATGTTGATGAAGCCACTCCATCCGTCGACGACCGTCGATCCGGTGGCTGCCTGCGAGATCGCCGGGAGCATGACGAGGCCACCGACGGCGAACATGGTCACCAGCCATGGAGCGCAGATGCTGGCGAACTCGGCCAGCGCGTTGAAGCCGAAGGCCGCGACCAGGACAGCGACGGATCCGAAAGCCAAGGCCAGGACGATGAAGCTCAAACTCGTGGGGAAGGGCTCAGTCTGGGCCTCGAAGTTGAGCACAAGACGGAACGCGGTGGCCGACACCGTGATCATGGCCGCCGAGATGATGGCGAAGAGGAACGCGTTGAGACCGTTGAACAACTTCGAGACCGATCCACCCGCCACCCGCTCCAGATAGGTGTAAACACTCATCCGCGTCCCCACCGCGATGGGGGCTGCGAGGAATCGGAACGACAGGACGGCGAGCAGGTTGCCGATCGCCAGACCTATGACGACGTCCACCATGGATGCGCCCAGGATGACGAAGGTGGCCCCGAAGATGAACTCGGTGCCCGCGACGTTCTCGGCGGCATAGAGCCCGGCGAAATGGCCTGCTCCGTGTTGCTCGTGCTCGCCAGCCGGAAGCTGCTCTGAGTCCATACCGTCGAGCCGTCGGTCGATCTCAGCCGCTGTGTTCTTCGCCATCAGGGTCCCATCTGCCATAGATGTACATCATGTGAGCGCGCGCTGGGATCAAACGAGCGCGCATTGATGACCTTCGCACGACTCTCGGCGCGAGGCAACAGCAACCGGTAGGGGATCAGGCTGTTAGGGAGCCTTGACCGCCAACACGTTGCACGAGGCACCGAGCAGCACGGACTGCGCCGTGCTGCCCATGAAGACCTTGCCGACCGGGCTGCGCCGCCGCATGCCGATGACGATGAGCTCGGCGTCCACATCCAGAGCAACCGAGAGGATCTGCTGCGCGGCGTCACTGGAGGTGTCCTTCTGGCGCACCTCGCACTCGACACCAGCCTCCGCGGCTCGGCTCGTGAGCTTTTCGAGATCCTCGGGTGAGGCGTAGTTGGCGTGGCTGGTCCGGCCCAGGTGTGTGGTGTTGACCACGACCAGCTTCGCGCCGTCCTGTGCAGCGCGCTCCACGGCTCGGTCGAAGGCTGCTCGTCCCTCGGAAGTGGGGATATATCCGACCACGATTGTCATGACGACCTCGCTCACTGGGTTGGGACAGCCAGAATGGCACGGATCGGGCGGCCACCCCCGAAGATGACACGGACTCAGGTCAAGGCGAGGATGGAGCACATGGACTACAGAACCCTGGGACGCAGTGGCTGCGCCGTCTCCACCTTCACGCTCGGCACCATGACCTTCGGCAGCGAGACCGACGAGGCCGGGTCGTTCGCTCAGCTCGACGCCTTCCTGGAGGCTGGTGGCAACCTCGTGGACACCGCTGACGTGTACAGCGGCGGCGTGTCCGAGGAGATCATCGGCCGATGGTTGGCTCAGGCCTCATCCGAGGTTCGCGACCGGGTCGTGCTGGCCACCAAGGGTCGCTTCCCGATGGGGGAGGACGTCAACGAGCTCGGTCTGTCGCGTCGGCACCTGCAGCGGGCTCTGGACGACTCGCTGCGCCGCCTCGGCGTTGACTGTGTCGACCTCTACCAGGTCCACTCCTGGGATCCGGTGACCCCGCTGGAGGAGACCGTCGACACGCTGGACGGCTTCGTCCGGGCCGGCAAGATCCGCTACGTGGGGCTGTCCAACTACACCGGCTGGCAGGTGCAGAAAGTGACCGCCATGGCTCGTGAGCGCGCTGCGCAGGCACCGGTGACTCTGCAGCCTCAGTACAACCTGCTCACGCGTGAGCTGGAGTGGGAGGTCGTGCCCTCCTGCCTGGACGCCGGCCTGGGACTGTTGCCGTGGTCGCCGCTGGCGGGGGGTTGGCTGACCGGAAAGTACGCCCAGGAGAAGCGACCCACCGGTGCCACGCGCCTGGGAGAGGATCCTGAGCGCGGGATGGAAGCCTACGATCGCCGTTCCTCCTCGCAGCGCACCTGGGATGTGGTGGACGCGTTGCGGGAGACGGCCGATGCGCGGGGGGTGTCTATGGCCCAGGTCGCGTTGGCCTGGCTGGTCGACCGACCCGCCGTCACCTCGGTCATCCTCGGTGCCCGGACGCTGGAGCAGTTGACCAGCAACCTGGGCGCTGCCGAGCTGCATCTGAGCGCGGCGGAGGTCGACGCCTTGGATCAGGCCAGCGACCCCGGTGCCGGTGAGTACCCCTACGGTTCGCTGGCTCTGGACCAGCGTCACCGGAGCGTTTCGACGCGCGACTAGCCCGCGACTCCTGTGCGGGGGGGCTAGACAATTGTCGACAATTAGACAAATCTAGGCGGCAAGGGCTTCCAGTCCATTGGTCGTGTCATGGAGCACGACCAATGGCGGAAGCCACCGACCGAGAGGCAATTGACCCCTGGAAACCCTGGCAAAACGACTCGGCTTGCGCACCGACCCGGTGATCTTCTTCTGGTCCGCCGGTCTGATGATCGCGTTCCTCATCCTGCTGTTGCTGTTTCCCGATCCGATCGCCGAGGCCTTCGGGTCCGGCCGCGACTGGGTGGTAACGAACCTCGGCTGGTTCTTCATCCTCGGCGTCAGCAGCTGGCTGGTCTTCCTGATCTGGATCGCTTTCAGCAAGTACGGCGCGATCAGGCTCGGTGGCAACGACTCCAGGCCGGCCTACAGCGGGTTGTCCTGGTTCGCGATGCTCTTCGCCGGTGGCATCGGCACGGTCCTGATGTTCTGGGGAGTGGCCGAGCCGATCTCGCACTTCGACAACCCGCCCCGCAACGTGGAGCCGTACAGCGTGGCCGCCGCCGAGGACGCGATGGCGTTCTCGCTTTACCACCTGGCCCTGCATACCTGGGCGATCTTCACCCTCCCGGGGTTGGCCTTCGCGTACTTCATCTACCGCCACAAGCTCCCGATGCGCGTCAGTTCGGTGTTCTGCCCGTTCCTGAAGGAGCGCATCCACGGGCCGATCGGCAAGACGATCGACGTCTTCGCGGTGCTGGGCACGCTGTTCGGGCTCGCCGTCTCCCTCGGTCTGGGCACCTCGCAGATCAACGCAGGGCTGAGTGAACTGCTGGGGTGGCCGGACGCGGTGTGGCCCAAGGTCGTGATCATCGCCGTGCTGACCGCGGTCGCAGTGAGCTCGATCGTGGCCGGGCTGGACAAGGGCATCAAGCGCCTTTCCAACCTCAACATCGGGATGGCCGTCGCCCTGATGTTCTTCGTCCTGTTCGCTGGCGAGACCGTCTTCCTGATGCGGCAGATCATCGAGAGCGCAGGGATCTACGCGTCCAACATCGTGCCGCTGTCGTTCTGGAACGACGCGATGGCGCGCTACACCGATGAGGGGGGTTGGGGCTGGCAGGGCGGTTGGACCGTCTTCTACTGGGCCTGGACCGTGACCTGGTCGCCCTTCATGGGGGTCTTCCTGGCCCGGATCTCGCGCGGCCGGACGATCCGGGAGTTCGTCATCGGCGTGTTGGTGGCACCGTCCCTGTTCACGTTGGTCTGGTTCGCCATCTTCGGCTGGTCGGCGATGGAGATCGACGGCATCGGAGGCGACGGAGGCAGCATCTCCGCCGCCGTGGCTGAGAGCGTGCCGCTGGCGATGTTCGAGTTCTTCGAGAACTTCCCCGCGACCACCTTGGTCCAGGGCCTTGCCGTGGTGATCGTGGCGTTGTTCTTCGCGACGTCCGCCGACTCGGCCGCGCTGGTCATCGACATCCTGTGCACGGGTGACGGCGAGGACAGCCCGGTCCGTCAGCGGGTGTTCTGGGGAGTCTCGATGGGCTCGCTGGCTGCGTTGTTGATCGTGCTGGGCGGAGACACCGGACTCCTCGCTTTGCAACAGGTGATCACGGTGATCGGCCTGCCGATCTTCATCCTGGTCTTCGCGATGATGTTCGCCCTGTTGAAGGCGTTGATGGAGGAGAAGGACGGATTCCTCAGCCCGCTTCCCACGGATCAGGACGAGGACACCTCGGCTGGCCCGAGCAGTACCTCACCGGCCGGTGCCACACCGACAGCCGTGGAGTAGTGCGCGACACCGGATGAGACAGAGATACGGCCCACCGTCAGCAGGCGGTGGGCCGTATCTCTGGGCGGTGCGCCTAGGACATCTCGGACAGCACGGTCTGCCAGATCTGCAACGCTTCGTTGACCTGGTCCTCATCGACGACCAAGGCCGGGATGAAGCGCACGACCTGACCCCAGGCGCCACAGGTCAGGAGCAGGAGCCCATGCTCGTGGGCCGCCTGCTGAGCGGCTTTGGCCGCGGCCCCGTCGGGCTTGCCGTGCTCGTCGCGGAACTCCACGCCCTGCATCAACCCGAGTCCGCGCACGTTGTCGGCGCCGGCGAAGCGGGTCGCGTCCTCCAGGCCTGCTCGCAACTGCTGGCCTCTCGCTGCCGCGTTGTCGACCAGGCCCTCCTGTTGGATGACGTCCAGGGTGGCCAACGCGGCGGCGCAGGCCACGGCGTTAGCGCCGTACGTCCCCCCCTGCGAGCCCGGCCATGCTTTGGCCATCAGGTCCTCGGAGGCCGCGATCGCGGACAAGGGGAACCCGGAGGCAAGCCCCTTGGCGGTGACCACGACGTCGGGGCGAGCCGCAAAGTGGTCGTGCCCCCAGAAGCGACCGGTGCGCCCGTAGCCAGCCTGCACCTCGTCGAGGACCAGCAGGATCCCGTGCTTGTCGGCCCGCTCGCGCAGCCCCGCGAAGAACTCGGTGCTGGCGGGCACGTAGCCGCCTTCGCCGAGCACCGGCTCGATCAGGAAGGCTGCGGTGTCGGCCGGCGCACTGACGGTCTGCAGGGTGTAGTCGAGCTGGTCGAGCGCGAACTCCGTGGCCTGCTCCTGGGACCAGCCGTAGTGGTGTGGGTCCGGGAAGGGGCTGATCGTCACCCCCGACATCATCGGGGCGAAGCCCGACCGGTACTTCGTACTGGAGGAGGTCATCGAGGCGGCGGCGACGGTGCGCCCGTGGAAGCCGCCGTGGAACACCACGATGTTGGGACGGCCGGTGGCCTGGCGCACCAGCCGCAGTGAGGCCTCCACGGCTTCGGATCCCGAGTTGGAGAAGAACACCCGGCTCAGCCCCGAGGGTAGGACTTCGCCGAGGCGATCCGCCAGGGTTAGCAGGGGTCGGTGCATGACGGTCGTGTACTGCGCATGGATGATCCGGCCCACCTGCTGTTGCGCCGCCTGCACCACGCGTGGGTGACAGTGGCCCGTGCTGGTGACCCCGATGCCAGCCGTGAAGTCCAGGTATCGCCGGTCGTCCTCGTCGAACAGCACCGCGCCTTCGCCGCGGGCGGCCACGACCGGCGTGGCTTGGGTGAGTACGGGTGAGAGTTGGGCCATGACGCAGCTCCTGCTGTCAGGGCGAGCCGCATACCAGCGCGGACCGCCGTTGTCCGATTGTCGACAATACGGTGAAAGCGTAGCGTAGCCATCCATCCCCAACCCAGGAGGCACCATGACCGACGTGGCGACGACCAGCACCCGCAGCGAGCAGGACGAGCTGGTCACACGCACCCCCACGGACCTGTTCATTGACGGTGAGTTCGTCCCCGCCAGCAGCGGCGCCACGTTCGACGTGGTCAACCCCGCGACCGGGCAGGTGCTCGCTCAGGTGGCCGATGCCGGCCCGTCCGATGGACGTCGGGCACTGGACGCCGCTGTCGCTGCCCAACCCGCCTTCGCCGCCACCACCGCGTTACAACGGCACGGCATGCTGATGCGAGCCTTCGAGTTGCTGCTGGAGCGCCAGGACGAGCTCGGGATGCTCATGACCTTGGAGATGGGCAAGCCCCTGTCCGAGGCCAAAGGGGAGATCGCCTACGCCGCAGAGTTCTTCCGGCACTTCGCCGGTGAGGCGCTCCGGATCGACGGCGGCTACCAGACGGCCCCTCAGGGGGGTGGGCGTTTCCTGGTGCACAAGCAGCCCGTCGGTCCGTGCCTGCTGATCACGCCGTGGAACTTCCCGATGGCGATGGGGACCCGCAAGCTGGGCCCGGCGCTCGCGGCGGGATGCACCAGCGTGCTGAAGCCAGCCCCCCAGACTCCGCTGTCGATGCTCGCCCTGGCGGGCCTCCTGAAGGAAGCCGGGGTGCCCGACGGAGTGGTCAACATCGTCCCGGCCACCAAGGCGCCCGAGCTGATGGAGCCGCTGATCCGATCCGGGGACGCGCGCAAGCTGTCGTTCACGGGGTCGACCTCGGTCGGCAAGATCCTTCTGGAACAGTGCGCCGACAAGGTGTTGCGCACCTCAATGGAGCTCGGCGGCAACGCTCCCTTCGTCGTCTTCGAGGACGCTGACCTGGAGGAGGCGATCAACGGATGTATGGCGGCCAAGATGCGCAACATGGGCGAGGCCTGCACATCGGCCAACCGCATCTACGTCCACTCCTCGCTTATCGACGACTTCGGAGCCGGGTTGGCCCAGCGGATGAGCGCCCTGACGGTGGGGGACGGCACGCTGGAGACAAGTCAGGTCGGACCGCTGATCGATGAGGCAGCACAGAGCAAGGTCGACGGGTTGGTGCGGGACGCGCGCGACCACGGCGCGCGGGTTCTCGTCGGCGGTGAGGTGCCCGAGGGCGCCGGATACTTCTACCCGCCGACGGTGCTCCAGGGTGTGCCCCGCGAGGCGCGGATGCACGCAGAGGAAATCTTCGGACCGGTGGCCGCGCTGACTCCCTTCGACACCGAGGACGAAGCCGTCGAGGCCGCCAACGACACGCGGTTCGGATTGGTGGCCTACGTCTTCACCAACGACCTGCGCCGCGCGATTCGCGTCGCCGAGCGGATCGAAGCCGGGATGATCGGTCTCAACCAGGGTGTGGTGTCGAACCCGTACGCACCCTTCGGTGGGATGAAGGAGTCCGGGCTCGGTCGCGAGGGTGGCTCGGTCGGCATCGAGGAGTTCTTGGAGACCAAGTACATCGGGATCGCGATGGGCTAAAGGCCGTGGTGGCCAGGCTCAGCCGGTGCCCTCTGCCTCTGGACGGTCGGCGAGCCGGAGGAGGTCACGCACGGCGTCGGTCATATGCAGGTGCATGAGCCGGTCGGCCTCGGCTGCGTCACCGCTGCGGATGGCGGCGGTGATCGTCCGGTGCTCCGCCACGCGCCGGTGGTCGTCGTCCTGTGCGCTGCCCATAGCGTGGATGCAGAGCCGGGCCTCGACGACCTCGGTCGCGTGCAGCCGCACGAGGCGCTCACTGCCGGAGCGGGCCACCAGCACCTCGTGGAAGCGGATGTCGCACTCCCCGACCTGCTCGGAGTCCCCGGCTTCGGCAGCCTGCTCCATCTGGGTCAGCAAAGGCTCCAGGGCGTCCGCCGTGGCCAGGGGTGACTCCGCGACGACCACGGCCACGGCGCACCGCTCGACGGCGTCGCGCGCCAGGTACATGTCGCGCACGTTGTCGGGGGTCAGCTCGACGACGAAAAGGCCCCGGTGCCGGATCGGCACCAGCAGGCCTTCCTGAGTGAGGCGCTGCAGGCCCTCACGCAACGGGCCGCGGCTGATGCCCAACTGCTCCGCCAGCTGGGTCTCGTACATCTGGGCACCGGGAGGGAAGTCGCCGCGTGCGATCGCCTCCCGCACTGCGGCCGCGATGATGACCGGCGTCGACTGCTGCACCACCGGGGTCAGCCGAGGTGGGGCCGGCAGATCGCTCATCCCGAGACCTGTTCGGCAGCGAGCGATCCGAGCCCCGGGGCCTTGGTGCGCCGACCGAGCAACCGGAGGCCCTCCCAGACCGTGACCTGGTTGGCTGTCAGCACCGGCATACCCGCTTCTGCTTCGAGCCGCTGCAGTCCGGCCAGGGTATGCATGGCCGTGTCGGGCACCAGCACGGCTTCGGCGTCGCGGCGGTCCGTCGCGCGGACCATGGCGCTCACGGAGTCCAGGCCCAGCGTTCCCACTTCGGCCGCGGTCTCGATGCCGTGAGAGGTCAGCGAGGTCACGGTGATGCCGCAGCGCCCGAGCAGCTCGGTGAAACAGGCGGCGACGTCATCGGGGTAAGAGGCGGCGACCGCGACCCTCGTGGCCCCGAGCTCCTGGGTGGCGTTCACAAACGCCAGCGAGGTGGAGGAGGTGGGCAGACCGGTGCGCCGTTGGAGCTGAGAGACCTGCTCGCGGGCTCCGTCGAGCCCGAAGACGAAGCTGCCCGACGTGCACGCCCAGACCAGCGCTCCGATCGGGTCGTGCGCGCCGCGGCCCTGGGAGTCTTCGCTCAGCAGTTCATCGGCCCCTTGGGCCAGGCGGCTGGTGGAACCGAGGTCGAGCAGTGCATCCACACGGTGCGCGTCCTCACCGACGCTGGTCACCCCAACCGGGAAACGCACCGGCCCCTGAGGGTGGTCTGCGAGCATGTGCTCGGCGTGCCGGTAGTCGTCGGCCGCTGAGACCCCTGGATAGAGCAGACCTACGGCCGCCATCGCTCACCTCTTCGTTCGGATTGTCGACAACTGTAACCTCAGCCCGACCATCGGTGGCGCTACGGGGACGACCTAGGAGTGCTCGCGCAGCTTTCCGCTGCGCGCGAGAGCGGGATCGGTGCACGCGGACAGGTCGAAGCAGCAGGGTCTGCGTTTGCCGTCGTTCAGCTTCGAGATGGTCACCTCGACTCGACGCTGCCGCGTCTGCGGGTTCTTCGTGGCCTGGACCCAGCGCACCCACTCCCACCGTGCCATCGGTGTGATGTCGTCCCACCGTTCACGGATCGTCCTCGGCGCCCCTGTCAGCGCGGCGCCGAGGTCCGTCGGGACGTCGGGCTCGGGCCACTGCGGCGCAACCTGCATGGTCAGGTCGGCGAGGTCCCCGTCGTCGAGGACGGACCCCTGCTCACCGGCGCTAGCGACGCGGATCCAGTGGCCGCGACGTCCGTCGGGCTCCAAAACGGTGTCGAACGGGTGGCCTGCGAGGGTGGCGTGCACCGCCACCTGCCCGCGCGACGGGAGCTGCTCGCTGGCCGACTCGGGCAGCCGGATCAGGCTGGTGTCGTCGATCGAGGACACCTCAGCCCTGAACCGGATGACCCGCTCTGCCGTTTTCGGGGTGTCGGTAGGCATGGCGTGCACGACCTCTCTGGTCCGATCTCTCGGCTCGTTCCTGCGGTCAGCCGGCGGGCCTCGTCACCGCCCCATGCTACTGAGTGCTTACGCGGACGTCACGAGATGAACGGCCTGGGGGCGGCCGTCCGAGCCAGGGCTTGACCGGGAGTGGATAGCTCGAAACCCACTGCGGCGAGGGCCGCCCATACGGTGACCTGGTTCGCGCTGAGCATGGGTATGCCCAGCTCCGCCTCGAGGGGCTCGATCAGGTCCAGGGTTGGCACGTTGGTGCACGACATGAACACGGCATCAGCACCCGCCGGCCCTGAGGTGGGTAGGGCACTGCGCCAGAGTCGAGCAACCTCCGGGTAGGGCAGGGCCCAGATGCGCGAGGTCAGCCCGGCCGCCGCGGTGGAGACGACCTGAACGCCCGCTGCGGCCAGGAAGGCGCCCAACCGTGCGGTCACCTCATCGTCATACGGGGTGGCGACCGCCAGGCGACGGACACCGAGCGCGGCGACGGCCTGCAGGAGTGCACCGCTGGTGGTGAGAGCCTGCGGCACGCCGGCGGCCTCGATGGCTTGGCGTAAGGACGCCTCTCCAGACAGGCCGCGCACGAAGGAACCCGATGTGCAGGCGTACGCGACGACGTCGGGCGAGGTCTCGACCAGGGTGCGAGCACACTCGGTCAACACCGTGGTGTCGCTGACCGTCTCGGCCTGGGTGATCGACACGGGCAGGACGTGGTGCGGGGTGCGAGTCAGGAGGAGGTTGATCGGATCGGGCACCCAGCGCCACAGCTCGCGGTCCAGCGCGAAGTCGTAGGGCGCGATGACACCGACGCCGACCGAGCCGATCGGGGTGATCGGCTTGACCGAGGTGTCCCGGCGGAGTGTCATCAGCCCTCCTGACGATGCCCAAGATTGTTGACAATAGGACAGGGCAATCCTACGTTGGCATCGTGGTCGACCTCGAGGTGCGGCGTGAACCGCTGTTCGTTCGCCCCGGCGCGCCGAACGAGTGGTCATGAGCGAGTTGCGCTGGAGCACGCAATCCCAGCTGCACCAGGCCTACGCCAGCGGTGAGCTCTCCCCGGTGGAAGTGTGCGACGACGCCCTGAGCGCGGTGGCGGAGCAGGACGACGCCGTCAACGCCTTCGTCTCGGTTCACCCGGAGGAAGCCCGAGCGGCAGCGCGAGCCTCCCTGGCTCGGTGGCGTGCCGGCCAGCCGCTGGGTCCCGCCGACGGCATCCCGACTTCGGTCAAGGACATTTTCCTGACGCGAGGACACCCCACTCTGCGGGGCAGCAGCCTCGTCACTTTGGCCGGTCCTTGGACGCAGGACGCCCCCGCGGTGGAGCGGCTGCGCGAAGGTGGCGCGGTGCTGATCGGACGCACCACACTGCCGGAGTTCGCCTGGAAGGGCACCACGGACTCCATCCGGCACGGGGTCACCACCAACCCCTGGGATCCTGCCGCGACCGCGGGTGGTTCCAGCGGTGGGTCCGCCGCTGCAGTGGCCCTCGGTCTGGGGACCTGGTCCATCGGCACCGACGGCGGCGGATCGGTGCGTATTCCGGCCGCTTTCACCGGGACCGTAGCCCTCAAACCGACCCAGGGCCGCATCCCGCTGTGGCCTCCGAGTCCATACGGGACGCTGGCTCATGCAGGGCCGATGACCCGCACGGTCCGGGACACGGCAACCCTGCTCGACGTCATCGGCGTGCCGGACGCGCGGGACTGGACGCATCAGCCCGCCGCGCGGTCCTCGACCGTGAGCCTGGAGCACGGCGTCGAGGGCCTGCGGGTGGCCTACTCCCCGGCGTTGGGTTGGTCGGACACGGTGGCCGTGGACCCCGAGGTCGCCTCCGCTGTGGAGCAGTCCGTGCAGGTGCTGGTCGACCGGGGCGCGAGGGTCGAGCAGGTGGATCCGCCTCTGGGAGAGCTGGAGGAGCTGCAACAAGCCTTCGAGCTGCTGTGGTTCACCGGGGCCGGCAAAGTGCTGCGGGCCTTCGGTGAGGGGGCCATCGACCGCGTCGACCCCGCGCTGGCCGAGCAGGTGCGGCGGTATGCCGACTGCTCCGCTCAGGACTACCTCGACGCGACCGCGGTGCGCATGGAGCTCGGGAGAGCCATGGGGCTGTGGCACGAGAGCTACGACGTGGTGGTCTGTCCGACGATGCCTACGCCCGCCTTCCCCGCCCGACAGTCCGCCCCCACGGGATGGCCCTCGCCCCTGTGGACCTCGTGGACCCCGTTCACCTACCCCTTCAACATGACCGGTCAGCCGGCCCTGAGCCTGCCCTGCGGCTTCACCACGGCAGGTCTGCCGATCGGTCTGCAGGTGGTCGGCCCCCGGCATACGGACGCCGCCGTGTTGCAGGTCGGTCAGGCCTACGAGCAGGCCACCGACTGGCATACCCGCCACCCTCCAGCCATCCCCGCCCCCGAAGGAGACCGGCCATGACCGCCATCACGATCACCCTGGTGCAACGCGGGATCCGTGCCCGTGCCGAGCTGGCCGAGGACGCTGCTCCCCGGACCTGTGCCGCGGTGTTGGCCGCCCTGCCGCTGGAGGCGCAGGTCTACCACGGGAAGTACGCCCGCAACGAGATCTACGCTCTGTTTCCCAGCTTCGCCGAGATCGACCCCGGCCCCGAGAACACCACGATCACGCCCATCCCCGGCGACCTGTGCTGGTTCAGCTTCACGGGCGACGCCCTGGGCAACCCGGCGTACGGATATGAGAGCGGCTCGCAGCATGGCGGGCAGTCTGCGGTGGTCGACCTGGCGGTGTTCTACGGTCGCAACAACCTGCTGATCAACGGTGACCAGGGGTGGGTGCCCGGCAATGTTTTCGGGTCCGTGACCGAAGGCTTGACCGAGCTGGCTGCTGCCTGCCAGGACCTGTGGATGGGTGGAGTCCGTGGCGAGACCCTTCGCTTCGAGCTGGCCGCAGACCACTGATCGTCCACCGCGGTCTCGTGGCACCCTCCCGACAGGCGACGCGGTCGGGGGCTTGACCATACTGACCCGTGGATCAGTGCCGGCCGGTGAACAGGCCACCCTGTAGAGAGGACCTTGATGACCGTGCTTGACCCGGCCACCGCACGTGAATTGCGCAGCAACGTGAGGGGGAAGGTGCAGACCGATGCGCTGGCCCAGGCGCTGTACGCCGTCGACGCCAGCAACTACCGAGTCGTGCCGGCGGCTGTCGTGGTGCCGCTGGACCAGGAGGACCTGCTCACCACCCTGGAGGTATGCCGACAGTCCGGCACGCCGACAGTGCTGCGTGCCGGTGGAACGAGCATGGCGGGCAACGCCATCGGTGGCGTCGTCATTGACGTGTCGCGACACCTCAACGCCATCCTCGACCTCGACCCTGTGGCCCGTACAGCGGTCGTGCAGCCGGGCGTCGTCCTCTCGGACCTGATGGCCGCCGGCCGCCGGCACGGGTTGACCTTCGGCGCCGACCCGTCGTCAGCCAGCCGCGCCACGCTCGGCGGGATGATCGCCAACAACGCCTGCGGAGCGCACTCGGTGGCCTGGGGTACGACGGCCGACAACGTGGTGGGCCTCGAGGTCGTGACCGGCGACGGGCGACGCCTCTCCCTGGCCTCGCCGGGTCCCGAGTCTGCTGGTGGCAGGCAGACGTCCGGTCGTGAAAGCGAACTGCTCGGCCGCCTGGGTGAGATCGGCCGTCAGCACGAGCGGTTGATCTCGCGACGGTTCGGCACGTTCTCCCGGCAGATCAGTGGGTATGCCGTCCAGCACCTCATCGGTAACCACGGGGTGGACGCGGCTCGCCTGCTGGCGGGCAGTGAAGGGACCCTGGCCACGACGCTCGAGGCCACCGTGAGCCTGGTGGAACTGCCGGCGGCGACCGTGCTGTTGGCGCTGGGCTTCCGGGATGCGCCCTCGGCCGCCGACTCGGTGCCCCTCGTCCTGCCTCACCAGCCGCTGACGATGGAGTCCATCAACGCCACCTTGGTCGACCGGCTGCCTCATGACGTGCGGCGTGCGGCGACCTCAGCTGGCCTCCCGGAGGGGCGGGTCTGGCTGCTGGTGGAGGTGCCGGGCGAGTCGATCGAAGGGGCGGGGGCAGCGGCCGCGCGGATCGCGCAGGAGGTGCGCGACGGCATACCGGCAGCGACGGCGTCCGTGGTCACCGACGCCGCGGCCCAGGCGGTGCTGTGGCGCTGCCGGCGTGACGGGACCGGTCTGGCCACCCGCCGCGCCGACGGGGCCGAAGCCTGGTGCGGTTGGGAAGACGCGGCCGTGCCACCGGCCCGGCTCGGCGCCTACCTGCGCGGCTTGGACGAGGTGCTGGCTCGCTACGGCTACTCCGGTGCCTCCTACGGGCATTTCGGTGAGGGCTGCATGCATATGCGGATCGACTTCGACTTCCTCAGCGACTCCGGCCGACGCGACTACCGCGCCTTCATCACCGAGGCCACCGACCTGGTCGTCGGTCTGGGCGGATCGGTCTCCGGTGAGCACGGAGACGGTCGTGCCCGGGGCGAGATGGTGGCCCGCATGTACGGGGCCGAGTCGATGGCCCTCTTCGCCCAGGTCAAGCAGGCTTTCGACCCCACCGGGGTCCTGAACCCGCAGGTCATCGTGGACCCGCCACCCATCGACGTCAACCTGCGTCAGGCCGGTGCGGCCAAGGACCGTCACGTGGCCACGATCTTCTCCTTCCCCGACGACAACCACGACTTCGCGCAGGCTCAGCGACGCTGCGTCGGGGTGGGGACCTGCCGGCAGACCTCCGGTGGCGTGATGTGTCCCAGCTACCAGGTCACCCGCGAGGAGCAGCACTCCACTCGTGGTCGGGCGCACGTCCTCTTCGAGATGCTGGAGGGGGACGTGATCACCGACGGATGGCGCTCCACCGAGGTCCGCGACGCCCTCGACCTCTGCCTGTCCTGCAAGGGCTGCGTCAGCGACTGTCCGGTCAACGTGGACATGGCGACCTACAAGGCGGAGTTCACCCACCATCACTACGCCGGGCGACCTTGGGCCCGTCCCCGCTCGCACTGGTCGATGGGGTGGCTACCGTTGTGGGCCCGCGGCGCATCGCTGGCCCCTCGGGTGGTGAACGCGCTGACCTCTTCGCGGCTGTCACCGGCCCTGCGGTGGGCGGGCGGGATCGCCCCGGACCGTGAGATCCCTGCCTTCGCCTCGCAGTCCTTCCTGGAGTGGTTCGCTGCCCATGAACCGGCTGGGACCGGGGAGCGGGGCCCGGTGATGCTGTGGCCGGACACCTTCAACACCTACCTCTCGCCCGAGGTGGGGGCAGCTGCGGTGCGCGTCCTGGAAGCCGCCGGATTCACGGTGCAGCTGCCGCGCAAGCCCGTATGTTGCGGGCTGACCTGGGTGTCCACCGGACAGCTCGGGGTAGCGAAGCAGGTGCTGAGGCGCTCGCTGGAAGCGATCGCGCCTGCCTTGGAAGCCGGGGCCCCGGTGGTCGGCCTGGAGCCCAGCTGCACGGCGATGCTGCGGCACGACGCTCCCAACCTGTTGGAGGGCGACCCACTGGCGGCGCGGGCCCGGGATCAGGTGGTGACCCTGGCTGAGCTCCTGCGCGACCGGGCGAGTGACTGGGAGCCCCCGCAGGTCGGGGGGCAGGCCCTCGTGCAGGTGCACTGCCACCAGCACGCCGTGATGGGTTTCGACGCGGACCGCGCGTTGATGACCGCTGCCGGGATCGAGGCGACCGTCCCGGACTCCGGGTGCTGCGGCCTGGCCGGGAACTTCGGGTTCGAGATGGGGCACGAGGAGCTGTCGCGGGCCGTGGGGGAGCGCGTGATTCTGCCCGCGGTCCGAGCCGCCGGGGCCGACACGCCGGTGCTGGCCGACGGGTTCAGCTGCCGCACACAGATTGCCGGTGAGACCCCGCGTCGCGCCCGACACCTGGCGGAGCTGCTGGCCGACGGTCTGTCCTGAGCGCGTGGCCCTGAGCGGCTAGCTCAGCCCACGGCTCAAGGCATCCAGTCGCATGGCCCAGATGCGTTGGGACAATCTTGCTTCGGGGGCGAACGTCTCCGAGGCGTGGTAGCTGCCCGGATGGACGTGGAGCTCGGTGGGGACCCCGGCCTGCATGAGTCGGCGAGCGAAGGCGATGTCCTCGTCGAGAAACAGGTCTGCGGTGCCAACATCGATGAAGGTGGGAGGCAGGCCCGACAGGTCCTCGGCCCGCGCTGGGGCGGCGTACTGGTCGGCGGGGTTGCCACCCAAATACCACGCCCACGCTTCGATGTTGGCCGAACGATCCCAGATCCCGACCTCGCGGATCGCGTGACTGGAGTCCGTTTCGTTGCGGTCGTCGATCATCGGGTAGATCGGCATCTGGAAGGCGACCTCGGGGCCGACACGGTCCCGAGCCAACAGCGCCACCGCCAGCACCAGTCCGCCACCTGCGCTCCCACCGTAGAGGGCGATCCGGTCACGGTCGATGCCGATCTCATCAGCGTGCTCGACCATCCACACCAGTCCGGCGTAGCAGTCCTCCACCGCTGCCGGGTAAGGATGCTCTGGGGCGAGTCGGTACTCGACCGATACCACGACGACGCCGACCTCGTCACTGATGGTGGTGGCCTGGGCGTTCTCGCCCTCGATGTCGCCGAGCACCATCCCGCCACCGTGGATGTAGAAGACGCCGGGAAGGACCCCATGGCGGTCGTTCGGGCGGCTGATCCGCACGCCGATGTCCGGCTCGCCGTGCGGCCCGGGCACGGTGCGGTCCTCCTGCGTGATGTTCTCGTTGACCGGCACCTTCATCTCCGCGAACCTCGCCGTGAGGATGGCGCGACGCTGGACGATGTCGGGGATCGCGTTGGAACCTCCAGGGAGGGCCTCGAGCAGCTGGTCGAGGGGTACCCGGGACTCTGGGTCGATGAGGTCACTGGCGGTGGGCATGGATCGCTCCGGGAGGTAGCCGTGAGGGGATGACGGTCAGACAGTCAGGCGTTCAGGCGGGTGCATAGGTGAGTCTGACGACCTCTTCAGCAAGCCGTTCGACGTCCACCAAACGTAGAGCCGGCTTGCTCCCGTCGAAGTACTGCTGGCCGCGACCCACGACGACGGGGTGCAGATAGATCCGATACTCATCGATCAGGCCGAGCTCGGTCAGACTGCTGGCCAGGGTCGGCCCCGCGACCTCGATCTCTCCGTCACGCTCCGCTTTCAACCGGACGATGAAGCTCTCGAGGTCTCCGTCGACCAGAGTGGCGTTGGGACCCACCGACGTGAGCGAGCGCGAGACGACCCACTTCTGCTGGCTCTGCCACGCCGTCCCGAAGGCGCGTTCCTCGGCATTCCACTCGTCGGACTCATCGTCCCAGTAGCGCATGACCTCGTACATTCGACGACCGTAGACGGAGCCCGACTGAGCGCGAGCTTGCTCGATGAAGTGATGGAAAAGGACGGGGCCGGGCGCAAACGCGGTGTGGTCGACGTAGCCGTCCAGGGACTGGTTCATTCCGAACACGATCTTCGCCATACGCGCGTCCTCCCTCCGGTCCTGCAGTGGATATCTTGGCTCGTCCAAGACCACTATGGCGCTGCTTGTGAGTCAGCGTCTATCGAACGGCTCAGGCCAGGAGGCGCATCGCCATCAAGGCGTAGGCACGGGCCGCGGTCACCAGCTCGTCCACCCCGACGGACTCATCCGGCCGGTGGGCCTGCTCGTTGACGGAGCCGGGCCCAAGCACCACCACAGGCACATCCCACTGCGCGGAGACGAAGCCGCCGTCGCAGGCTGCGGTCCACCCGCCCAGCGGCATACCCCGACGACCGGCCGCTGCGGCGGCCTCGTCCACGACCCTGACGAAGCGGTGATCGGCCGCCGTCTCGAATCCCGGCATGTCCATTGGCGACGTCACCTCCACGGACAGGCCTCGGTCCTGAAGCCGCAGCCCGTCCAGACGGGCACGGACTGAGTCCAAGACCTCGCCGATCGGCTCACCCGGCAGCAGTCTTCGGTCCACTCCGATCTGACACTCGGCTGCGACCACCGACCCGCCGGTGCCACCGCTGATCGTGCCGACGTTGAAGGTCGGCGGACCGACCAGAGGGTGGGCTTGGTCCACCATCTCGGTATGCCACCGGTCCAGCTCGGCCACCACTGCCGCCGCGCCGACGATCGCGTTGCGGCCATCTCCGGGGCGCCCCGCGTGCGCGGCGAGTCCGGTCACCGCGATGTCCAGGTAGCAGGCGCCCCGCGCAGCGATGATCGTCTGCAGGTCGGTCGGTTCGGCCACGACGCAGCCCACCAGGTCACCGGGTTGCGGCCGAGCGATCCACTCTCGGACCCCGATGCCGTTCTGCTCCTCGTCGGCCAGCGCCGCGAGCAGGACGGAACCGGATAGCTGAAGTCCCGCGGTGCGCAGCGCACCCATCGCCGCGACCACGGCCGCCAAGCCACCGAGCATGTCGGTGCTGCCGCGACCGTAGAGCCGACCGTCGACGACCTCGCCGCCACACGGCTCACGGGTCCACCCGTCCCCGATCGGCACCACGTCGGTATGCCCCAGCACGAGCAACCCGGGGCCACCTCTGCCGGGCAGCGTGACTTCGACGTTGGGTCGACCCGGCTCGACGTCCCAGGACTGCACCTCGAGCCCCGCCGCACGGGCCAGGTCGACCAGTACCTCGGCGGTGGCCTGCTCCTGGCCTGGTGGGTTCTCCCCGGGGGCCCGAATCAGCAGCTGAGCGGCCCGCAGGACCGCCTCGGGGTCGATGAGGTCGAGCACCTCCTGCTCCCGATCCGTTGCGTCGGGGCTCTCTGGCGTCACGAGGTGCCTCAACCGGCGAGCTGGTCGACCGCTCGGCGGAGCCGAGCCACACCCTCGGCGATCCGGGCCGGTGGGGTCGAGGCGAAGCACAGCCGCAGAGCGTCCGGGAAGTGGCGGCTGGGGGAGAAGGCGTTGCCCGGGATGTAGGCCACCCCTTCGGCCAAGGCCACTTCGAAGAGCGCCTCGGTGTCGATCGCCGGCTCGAAGGTCACCCAGAGGAAGAACCCGCCCTCGGGGTCGGTCCACCGCGCGATATCCGAGAAATGCTCGGTCAGGGCTTCCTGCATGGCCTGCTTGCGTTCGCGGTAGGCCACCCGCGTCGCGGTCAGGTGCTCGCTGAGGTATCCACCCTCCAGGAATCCGGTGACTAGCCGCTGAGCCGGCAGGTTGGTGCAGGTGTCCATGGCCTGCTTGGCATTGATCAGCAACTGTTGCAGCGACGGGTCGGTGTCGACCCATCCCACCCGGAGGCCCGGCGCGATGATCTTGCTGAAGGTGCGTACCGAGAAGACCAACGGGTCGCCGGCCGCCAGTTCGTGCAGGCTCGGGACGTCGTCTCCGGCGAATCGCAGCATGCCGTAGGGGTCGTCATCGATGATCACCGATCCCCAGTCGTGAGCCACCTCCAGCAGTTGCTGCCGCCGGGCCA
This sequence comes from Actinomycetales bacterium, assembly GCA_038258285.1. Taxonomy (GTDB): domain Bacteria; phylum Actinomycetota; class Actinomycetes; order Actinomycetales; family Dermatophilaceae; genus Ornithinicoccus. The sequence goes on from JBBSQA010000007.1 coordinate 94,494, forward strand.
GGCTCATCGACGCCCCGGAGGGATTCTGGAAGGTGGGCACCGTGTAGATCACGCTCGGTCTCTGTCCGGTCCGTTCCGCCTGCGCGACCAGATCGTCGATCACCATGCCTTCAGCATCGACCGGAATCTCCAGCAGCCGAGCCTCGTAGGACAAGGCAGTCGCGCTGCCGTTGGTATAGGTGGGGGACTCCACGCTGACGTAGTCACCCGGGTCCACGAAAAGCTTGCAGGCCAGGTCCAGACCCTGCATACCGCCGGAGGTGATGGTCACGCGGTCCAAGGAGGTCGCGTCGGTCGTGCCCTCCAGCATCTTCACCACGGCCTCACGCAAGGGCATGTCGCCCTCGGTCGCCGCGTAGTCGAAGGCATCGGGGCGAGAGACGGCCAGGGCGGTGCGAGACACCTCGGCCAACGCGGCGGTGGGGATAGCCTCGGCGGCGGGCGAGCCCATAGCAAACCGCACGATGTCGTGGGTCTGGGCGGCAAGCAACGCCGTGCTGGAGTCGATCACCGACCCGACCAGACCTCGGGTGCGCTCAGCGAACGGCAGGGTGGTGGTGCTGGTGCTCATCGGTACTCCTTCTCGGTTCGTCGTGCTTCAGGTCTTGACGGTGAGTTCGGCGGGCAGGTGGGTCAGCAGCTCGGCGTGGTCGTCCTGGACCAGCACGGACTGGGAGGTCTCGTAGCCCCAGTCGTCCATCCACATACCCAGAATCACGTGGAAGGCCATGCCCGATCGGAGCACGGTGTCCTCCTCGGCGCGCAGGCTGACGGTGTGCTCGCCCCAGTCGGGTGGGTACCCGATCCCGATGGAGTAGCCGATCCGCGACTCCTTGGTCAGCCCGTGCCGCCCGAGAGTGGTCGTGAAGGCTGCGTGCACCTCGCGGCCGGTGACTCCGGCCCGCATCGTCTCCAGGGCGGCCGTCAGTCCCTCAGCCGTGGCCGCCGCACAGTGCGCCAAGCGTGGGGGAGGCGTGCCCAGACTCACGGTCCGGGCGAGCGGCGCGTGGTAGCGCCGGTAGACGCCACTCAGCTCGATGGTGGTCGCCTCGTGTTCGTGCAGCGGTAGGTCCGACCAAGTCAGGTGGGGGGTGCCGGCGGTGGCTCCGGTGGGCAGCATCGGCACGATCGCGGGGTAGTCGCCGCCCAGCGTGCGTGCCCCCAGGGTCTGGGCGTACTGGATCTCGGCCACCACGTCGCACTGTCGTCGCCCGACGGCGATCGCCTCGATCGCCGTCGCCATGACGTGGTCGGTGATCTCACCGGCCATCCGCAGCACGTCCTGCTCGGCCGGGGACTTCACGACGCGGACCCAGTTCACCAGCTCATGGGTGTCCACCAGGGAGGCGGAGGGCAGGCTCTGCTGCAACGCCACGTAGCCCCGGGGAGAGAAGTAGTGGGCGTCCATTTCGACCCCGACGACGGCCTCTGCGGAGGGTGGGAGCAGCCCCAGCTCGAGTGTGCGCTCGGCGATCCAGTCGAAGGGATGGACGGTCGGGCGGTGCACCAGGGTCTCGGGGTAACCATGGACCTGCTCCGGGGGCAGGTGCGCCGTGTGGTGGGCACCCTGGGCATCCATGGCCCGGGCGAACAGGTGTGGAACGCCGCTGGCCGGCACCACCAGGCACTGCGGCATGTAGAAGGACCAGGCGTTGTAGCCCGAGAGGTAGTAGAGGTTGGCCGGGTCGGTGACGATCAGCGCGTCCATCTCGCGCTCCTGCATGGCGTCCTGCACGCCCGCTAGGCGGGCCGCATACTCGGCCGGGGTGAACGTCCCTGTCCACGTCTGATCCCGATCGCTCATCTGGCCATCCTGTCTGCTGCACGGATTGTTGACAATAAGACACGGCGATCCTACGTTGACGCCATGACCGGCCGCCCTGTGATCGCTGTGCTCAGCAAGACGGTCGACGATCGTCCCCCATTCCTGGAGGAGCTGCAGGACAGGGTGGAGGTGCGGATGTGCGACAGCGCTGGTTTGGCGTCGGCGATGACCGGGGCCCAGGCCCTTTTCCTCTGGGACTTCTTCTCCCCGGCGTTGCGCGAGGCCTGGCCGCACTGCGACGCCTTGGAGTGGGTTCACGTGGCGGCCGCCGGTGTCGACTCGCTGATCTTCCCGGAGCTGAGGGACAGCGACGTGACGGTCACCAACGCCCGGGGTGTCTTCGACCGTCCGATCGCCGAGTACGTGCTGGGCGTGGTGCTGGCTCACGCCAAGCAGACCCACGCCAGCGCTGACCTTCAGCGCGACCACCTCTGGCAGCACCGTGAAACCCGCCCGGTCCGCGGCGCCCTCGCCGTCGTGGTGGGCACCGGTGCCATCGGTCGCGAGTGCGCCCGGTTGCTCCAAGCGGTGGGTATGCAGGTGCGCGGAGTTGGACGCACAGCTCGCCTTGATGACCCGGACTTCGGAGTCGTGGTGGCCAGTTCGGAGCTCGCCGCGCATGTCGGCGACGCCGACTACCTGGTGGTCATCGCACCGTTGACCGACCAGACCCGTGGCTTGGTCGACGCCCACGTCCTGGCCGCGCTCCCGACCCAAGCCCACCTCATCAACGTTGGTCGCGGGGAGAGTGTGGTGACCGCGGACCTGATCGCTGCGCTGAGCGCCGGGCAGCTCGACGGGGCCAGCCTCGACGTGGTCGATCCCGAGCCCCTTCCGGAGGACTCACCCTTGTGGGACCTGCCGGGGGTGCGGATCACCCCGCACATGAGTGGTGATGCCAAAGGGTGGCTGGACACTCTGGCGCGGCAGTTCGTCGACAACGCCGAGCGTTGGCTGGAGGGAGAGCCGCTGCGCAACGTCGTTGACACCCGGCTCGGCTACGTCAGCGGACGCCCGGAGCGCGAGGAGGACGGCGCAGCCACCCCGTCGCTGAGCTGAGGCTGTGTGGTGCTGCTCCCCATACCTGGAGGTCGTTGCCGCGATGGTGGGCGGGCCACGAGCGATAGCACGCCCACACTGAGGGGGATGGCGGCCAGAAGGACCACGGGCAGGTGGTATCCGCCGGACAGGTCTCGGCCCACCGAGAGTACGAGCGGACCGGCGGCGGTGGAGGCGAGGTTGATGGCGGTTGCCACGCCCCGGATCGACCCGATATGCAGGGTGCCGAAGTAGCGGGCGAACGCGGCAGCCTCGATCCCGCGGATGCTGCCGCCTGCGGCGCCGAGGACGAGCCCGTAGAGGATCGCGGTCCACCCAGGGCTGATGGTGGGGATGAGCAGGAGAGCAGCGGCCATGGTGACCATCGAGAACGTCACGCAGTACTTCGGGGCGATGCGATCGGACAGGGCGCCTGCGGCCAAGGTCGCGGCGATGCCGGTCAACGTCTGGGGGAGGAAGTTCGCGGCCGCCTCCAGCGGCGACAGTCCCTGGGCGCCCAGAATCGAGATCTGGTTGAAGGCCAGTGCGGTGCTCAGCAGGCCTGTCGTGGCCAGTGCCGCCGCAATAATCCAGAACATGCCGGTCCGCAGGGCTTCGTCCACGGTCCAGGAGTCCAGGTCGTCGGCCGGCCCGACCGCGGTCTCGGTGGTGGCCAGGTCGACGGAGGCGCGGTGCGGGGTTCGAGGCAGCAGAAACGCGATCGGAGTGACCACACAGAGAACGGCGATAGCTTCGAACCGCCACGCCAGCTGGATACCGATATCGGGGATGGCCGAGGCGAGGAGCACGGGGGTCAGGGATATCCCGCCCGAACCCACCGCGGTGGCGATACCCAGCGCCAACCCGCGCCGGTGGGTGATCGTCCGGGCCACGACGGTGGTCGCGGCGAGGGAGAGCGCCCCCTGTCCGGCCATTCGCACGCCGATGAACCCTGCTGTGAGGCCGAAGACGTCGCCGGCCAGGCTCAGCACGATGAGGAAGGTGGAGAACACCAACCCGATGACGGCGGTGACCGCGCGGACGCTCCAGCGGTCGAGGGCCCGCCCGACGAAGGGCAGCGCCGCCGCTCCGACCAGCGTCCCGAGGAGATAGCTCACGGAGATCTCGGTCCGGGAGAGCCCGAGCTCCGAGATGAGCGGATCGGTGAAGACCGACAGTCCGGCCGTCTGTCCGGGTGCGGTCATCGCGGAGAGGATGCCTCCGGCTGTGACGACTCCGATCCAGGGCGCGACCTTCACCGCGCGGCGCGTGAGACGGGTCTGGGCTGAGGGTGTGGTGCTCATGGTGTTGCACCTTCCTCGTGGTTGTCGACGCCCCGGTGGTCAAGCGCGTCGGGCTACGCGGCATTCCCCCACGCTGACCACACTGGGTCTTGCGCCCCCCTGGGCCAAGGATCGATACCGCGGCCGTCGCGGATCGTCCCGGTCCCGCGCGGCTTGATCGGCCTAGGCTTGAGCCTTCTCCTCCATCCAGGCGGCTGGGTCGTTGATGACCGCGTGCAGTGCCTGCAGCGCACCCCCGGTCGCTGCCGGCGAAACGCCGGTGCTGGCGCCGTGGACGGCGACCGGCGACCATTCGCTGCTCAGCACTCGTTCGTTGAGTTCGCGCTGGATCACCGGGAGGAGTCGCGGTGCGAGCTCGGCGAAGGTGCCACCGAGGATGACGTGGTGGATGTCGGTCAGGTTGACGGCGGCGGCCAGCCCCACGCCGAGGGCCCAGCCAGCCCTCTCGATCGCGTCGCGGACCCGCTGACCCTCCGGGCCCGGTTGAGCGCACGCGACTTCGATGAGCTCACCGGTAGACAGGCTCTCGACACCGGCGCTCAGCGCGAACTTGCCGGCGTACTGCTCGAGGCACCCATGGGCGCCGCACCCGCAGATCGGACCTCGCGGCTCGATCGTGACGTGGCCGATCTCCCCACTCCATCCGTGCGAACCACCGTCCACGACCCCGTCCACGACGAGCGCCGCCCCAATGCCGATACCCCCGGACACGTAGATGAAGGTGCCACTGTGATCTACCCCTTCCGGTGTCGCCACGCTGGCCAGGGCAGCCGCGTTGGCCTCGTTCACCGCCGTAACGGAGCGACCGAGGGGCAACAAGTCGCCCAGTGCGCTCACGGTGGGCAGATCCCGCCATTCCAGGTTGGGAGCGAGCAGCAACCGCTGGTCCGACGTGCGGATGAGCCCTGGCAGCGCTAACACCGTGCCGGCTAGTCGTGACCCTCCGGAGAGCTCCTCGACCACCTCTCTTCCGAGGGCGCCTACATTTCGCAGAGTCTGCGTCGGGTCGGCCCCGCGGTAGTGCCCCGGCAGGAGACGCTCGGCGCGGACCTGCCCGGTGAGATCTACGGAGCGAGCAGCAAGAAAGTCGACGTTCACCTCCAGACCCAGACCGAAGAACGACCCGGCCGCAGGAGACAGAGGGGTGGCCGGCCGACCGCGCGACCCACCAGAGGCTGCCGTGCCCTCCTGCAGGATGCCGCCGACGAGCAGGTCGTCCACGAGGCGGGACACCGTGGAACGAGTCATCCCGGTGCGCTCGGCGAGGTCCGCCCGGGACATCGGGTCGGCGCTAGCGAAGAGCATTCTGCTGATGACCGCGAGGTTGTGGGCTCGCAACGACTCCTGCCGAGCGCTGACCATCGGCACCACCCGGTTGTAGGCCCCACCCGAGCGGCTGGTCACTTCATTCACGCCTTGATCCTAGGCTCTGCACCTATTAGGTTGTTCACAACAACAAATACCTACAGGAGGCCCGGATGACTCTGCATCCCACCCCGGAACACCGGTTCTCTTTCGGTCTGTGGACCGTCGGATGGACCGCTGGTGACCAGTTCGGCGAGGCCAGTCGGCCGGCGCTGGATCCATGGGAGTACGTCGAGAAGCTGGCCGAAACAGGGGCCTGGGGGATCAGCTTCCACGACGATGACGTCGTGCCGTTCGGCGCGTCCGACCAGGAGCGTCAGCGCATCCTGACCCGCTTCGGCAAGGCTGTCTCGGACACGGGGCTCGTGGTCGAGATGGTCACGACCAACACGTTCGGTCACCCCGTCTTCAAAGACGGTGCCTTCACCGCCAACGACCGATCCGTCCGCCGGTTCGCCCTGCGCAAAATCCTTCGAAACGTCGATCTGGCAGCGGAGCTCGGAGCCGAGACCTTCGTGATGTGGGGCGGGCGAGAAGGCTCGGAGTACGACGGCAGTAAGGACGTTCACGCCGCCCTCGACCGGTATGCCGAGGGCATCGACACCGTCGCGGCCTACATCAAGGAGCAGGGCTACGGGCTGCAGATCGCCCTGGAGCCGAAGCCCAACGAACCCCGGGGGGACATCTTGCTCCCCACGGTGGGTCACGCGCTGGGCTTCATCGCCGGGCTGGAGCACGGTGACATCGTCGGGGTCAACCCCGAGACCGGTCACGAGCAGATGGCCGGACTGAACTACACCCACGGACTCGCTCAGGCGCTGTGGGCGGGCAAGCTCTTCCACCTCGACCTCAACGGGCAACGATCCATCAAGTACGACCAGGACCTGGTCTTCGGCCACGGCGACCTGACATCGGCTTTCTTCACGGTCGACCTCCTCGAGAACGGTTTCCCCGGCGGAGGCCCGCGATACACCGGGCCGCGACACTTCGACTACAAGCCGTCGCGCACCGAGACGATGACCGGGGTCTGGGAGTCTGCTCGGGCCAATATGGAGATGTACCTCATGCTGGCCGAGGCGGCGAGGTCCTACCGGGCCGACTCCGAGGTGCAGGCTGCCTTCGTGCGGGCCGGAGTGTTGGACCTCTCCGAGCCGACCCTGGCGCCGGGTGAGTCGCTCGCCGACCTCCTGTCGGACCGCTCAGCCTTCGAGGACTTCGACGTCGAGGCGGCAGCCGAGCGCGATCTGGGCCTCGTCGCCCTCAACCAGCTGGCGATGCGTCACCTCATCGGCTGAGGCGTGCTCAGTCCGAGATCTCGGCCACTGTCACCGGAGTGTCCATGACCCGGCGTCCCGTGACCATGCGTATCGACCCGGTGATCTCGACTTCGACCTGCTGCTGCAGGTCGGCACTGGACCGGCCCGCCGAGAACCGGATGGCGCCAGGCTCGACCACGCGTTGACCGCCGACCCCGGTGAACGAGGTGCGGTCGGCGTGCACCGAGAAGGTCACCTCTCGGGCCTGACCAGCGGTCAAGTCCACCCCGGCGAACCCGACGAGCTCCACGACCGGCCGCGCGACCTGTGCCTTCACGTCGCTCAGATAGAGCTGCACGGTCTCGCGTGACGGTCGCTCACCGGTGTTGCGCACCGCCACCCGCACCTCGACCTTCCCGTCGACCGGCAGTTCCGGGTCCGAGACGGTGATCGATTCGTAGGACACAGTGCTGTAGGACAGTCCGTGCCCAAATGGGAAAAGCGCGCTCGGATCCAGGTTGGAGATGCCCTCGGAGCGAGCGCCGAGAGGTGCCGCGCGGTACCCCGTGGGCTGGCCACCGGCCGTGCGGGGCACTCCGATGGGTAGTCGGCCACTCGGCTCGGTCCGCCCGGAGAGGACCCCGGCGATCGCACCCGCTCCCTCGACACCGGGGAAGAACACCTGCAGGATGGCCGCGCAGTCGGGGGCCAGGTCACCCAGCGCGTACGGACGCCCGGACAGGACCAGCAAGACGACCGGGGTGTTGGTCTCGAGCACGGCCAAGGCCAGCTCCTGTTGAACCCCCGGAAGCCGCAGGTCTTCACGGTCACACCCCTCACCAGAGGTGCCGCGACCGAACAGGCCGGCCAGATCCCCGACCGTAAGGACCACGAGATCACTGCGCTGGGCCAGGTCCACGGCCGCAGCGATGCCGGAGCGATCGGTGGAGTCGATGTCACAACCCGCGACGTACTCACACTGCGAGCCGTCGAACTCGGCGCGTATACGGTCCAGCACGGTGTCGATGTGCACCCCGAGATCGTCACCTTCGGAGACGACGTGGTTGGGGAAGGCGTAGCAACCCATCATGGTCCGGGCATCGTCCGCGCCCGGACCGACGACCGCTATCTGCCGTGCGTCACCGGCCAGCGGGAGCACCCCGTCGTTGGCCAGCAGGACCACGGATCGTTCGGCCACCGTCCGGGCGATCGAGCGGTTGCTTTCTGAGTCGAGGTCGCGGTCCGCGTCCCCCTCCGGAGCCCACCCCGGATCTAGCAGGCCGAGGTGCGCCTTCTGTAGCAGCACCCTGCGGGCGGCCTGATCGACGATCTCTTCGGAGATCGCACCCGAGCGCACTGCCTCCGGCAGCGTCGCGAACGCTCCTGTCTCCGGGAGCTCGACGTCCATTCCAGCCGAGAGGGACAACACCGCGGACTCCATCCGGGAGCCGCTCACGTGCTGCATCTGCTCTAGGAACATGACGGCCCAGTAGTCGGAGACGACGGTGCCGGTGAAGCCCCACTGCCCCCGCAGCAGATCGGTGAGCAGTGACCGGTCGGCGGCCGGCGGGACCCCGTCGAGGTCGGCGTAGGAGTTCATCACCGAGGCCACTGCGCCGTCGCGGACCGCCATCTCGAAGGGTGGCAACACGACGTCGGCGAGCTCACGGGGACCGATCGATACGGGTGCGTGATTGCGGGCACCGCGCGAGGCGGCATACCCGGCGAAGTGCTTGAGGGTGGCGTGCACGCCGGCCGACTGCAGGCCGGTGACGTATGCCGTGCCGAGCACCGACACCACGTACGGATCCTCTCCCATCGTCTCCTCGACCCGGCCCCAACGGGTATCGCGGACGACATCGAGCACCGGTGACAAGCCTTGGTGCACCCCGACTGCGGCCATGTCGTCACCGATCGCCCGAGCCATCCGGTGCACCAGCTCAGGGTCGAACGTCGCGCCCCAGGCCAGGGCCGTCGGATAGACCGTGGCGCCGAAGGTGGTGAAGCCCGTCAGGCACTCTTCGTGAGCGATGGCCGGCAAGCCGAACCGGTTGGCGGCCATCACCTGCCGCTGACGCTCGAGCAGCGCCGCCACCCCCTCTGCCGCACTCACCGGCGCACTGCCGAAGATCCTGGTGAGGTGTCCGAGGCCGCCGTCGATGGCGGCCTCGAACTCCCGCCGAAGGGCCGACATCGCGTTCTCCATCGGCGCGACCTCACCGGCATCGTTGTGCTGCTCCCAGACGCTGCCCAGCTGGGCGACCTTCTCCTCCAGGGTCATCAGATCCAGCAGCGCCGACACCCGGTCCTGCGCGCTACGGCTGGTGTCCTGCCACGATGGGGGTTCGAGCTCTGCGTTCACGGGTCTCCTTATCGCGGCCGCATCGTTGCGGCCGCGTCCGACGGATTTAGGACTCACCGTAATACTAAAAGTGGGTGCAGGGGCGGTCAAGAGGTCTAGGCTGGCGTTCGTGCGCCCCCCCTCGACGGTAGAGCTGACCCTCGGTTCGAACCGGGCGATGCTCCATACTTCGGGCGCTGCGCTGCAGGCGGTGGTGGTGGACGGACGCGACCTGGTCGTGGGCCACCCGCCGGGCCCCCAGCGCACCGGTTTCCGCGGCGCGCTGCTCCTCCCGTGGCCGAATCGGCTGCGCGACGGTCGATACGTCTTCGATGGTGTCGAGCACCAGGCTCCACTGGACGAGGTCGAACGTCATAACGCCCTCCACGGCCTGCTCGCCTGGACCGAGTTCGCGGTGCTCGAACGCACTCAAAGCTCGGCGCGCCTGTATGCCACCGTCCCGGTCCAACCGGCCTATCCGAGTCGGCTCGGCGTCGAGGTGCTGCTGGAGCTCGGCCAGGAGGGACTCCAGACGACGGTCCGCACGCTCAACGCGGGGGACCGACCGGCGCCCTACGGCGTGTCGACGCACCCCTACCTGAGTTGTGGCACCGGGATGGTGGACGACTGGACTCTGCACCTGAGTGCGGACCAGATCGTGGAGGTGGACGATCGGTTGCTGCCCACCGGTCGACTGCTGAACGCTGGGAAGATCGGCCTGGACTTCTGCACTCCGGCCCCCCTGCGCGACGTGCAGCTCGACCACTGCTTCCGGAGCACCGGAGACGGTGAGAGTTCGTGGGCCGAATTGCGTGCACCCGACGGGTCCGGGGTGCGGATCACGGCGCCCGGCGCCTGGGCGCGGTGGTGGCAAGCCTTCACCTCCGACACCATCCCCGGAGCGTTGCACCGCGCGGCCGTCGCGCTCGAGCCCATGTCCTGCCCGCCGGACGCCTTCAACTCCGGCGACATGATCGTGCTGGAGCCGGGTGCACAACACGAGGTGAGCTGGACGATCACTGCCGTATAGGGCGTATCAGCCTTTGACGGCCCCGGACGTGATCCCGCCGACGATCTGCTTGCCGAAAATTGCGGTCACGACGATCAACGGCACGGTCGCGATCACGGTCCCGGCGAGGATCACCGCAATGTTCGGGGTGTAGCCCGCCCCGATGCCGGCCACCGCGACCTGAATGGTCGGATTGTTGCGGACCGCGATGAACGGCCAGAGGAAGTCGTTCCAGGACGCCATGAACGACAGGATCCCCAGCACAGCCATGCCCGGGCGACAGAGCGGGAAGACGATCGCGAACAGCGTGCGGGTCAGGCTGGCTCCATCCACCCGGGCCGCCTCGATCAGCTCGTCGGGAATGCCCTGGACGATGAACTGACGCATGAAGAACACCCCGAAGGCGGTGACCGCAGCCGGAAGGATGACCGAGGCCAAGTTGTTGACCAGGCCCAGATTGGCCATCACGACGTACAGGGGCACGATGCCGAGGGTGGGCGGGATCGTCAGTGTGGCGATCGTGATGGCGAAGAGGGGGTCCCGCCCCGCGAAGTGCAGCTTGGCGAAGGCGAAACCGGCCATCGTGCAGAAGAAGACGGTGGAGACCGTCACGATCCCGGAGACCACCAAGGAGCGTCCCAGCGCCTCGAACAGATCGGCCTGGTTCAGCGCCAGTCCGATGTTGGTGAAGAGCGCCGGCCCTGGCAGCAGGGGTGGGGTGCCGTCGTAGAGGTCCGACGGCGTATGTGAGGCCGCGACCAGTGAGTAGTAGAAGGGGAAGAGGAACAGCAGCGCGGTCACGGTCAGCACCACGTAGCTGAGGGCGCCGGCCTGGTCGCCGCGGCGCAGTCGCCGTGGGGGTGGTCCGGCAGCGGGCGCGTTTCCTGGTTCGCTCTGCGCAGACTTGGCCGTCGTCATGGGGTTCCTCCGGTCTGGGCTCGCACGGGTCGATCACGGGTCTTCAGCCTCACCAGTCCGGCGTTGAGCAGCACCAGCAGGATGACGAGCACCAGCAGGACCATGGCAATGGCCGAGGCGCGGCCCAGGCGTCCGATCTCGAAAGCCATCTCGTACATGTACATCGCTACCACCTGGTATTGCCCGAGGGCTCCACCGCCCGCGCCGCCACCGAAGAGGAACGGCTCCGTGAACAGTTGGGTGGCGCCGATCGTGGACAGCACCACGGTGAACAAGATGGTGGGTCGCAACCCCGGCAGTGTCACGTGGATGAACTGGCGCCAAGGGCTGGCGCCGTCGATCGATGCCGCCTCGTAGAGGTCCTTCGGGATCGACTGCATACCGGCCAGGTAGATCAGGGCGTTGTAGCCGGCCCAATGCCAGGTAACGATCACGGCTATGGCGAACTGCGCCGTCCATTGGCCGTTGGTCCAGGAGATCGGCTCGAGACCGACCAGACCGATCAGCACGTTGGCCAACCCACCGGAGCTGTTGGAGAAGATCGACGCGAAGACCAGGGTGGCGGCCACCAATGACGTCGCGTACGGAACGATCATCGAGACGCGGAAGAAGTTGCGTACCCGCATGTTGTAGCTGAGCAGATGGGCCAGCGCGAGCGCGAAGCAGAGCTGGGGGACGGTGGAGAGCAGACCGAGCGTCAGGGTGTTGTACAGCGAGTTGTAGAACGCATCGTTGCCGAAGAGCCACACGTAGTTGTCCAGCCCGTTGAACTCCGGCGGGCCACCGGCCAAACGGTATTCGTGGAAGCTGAGCCAGAGCGTGAAGACAAGAGGGAACAGGCCGAAGGCGCCGAACAGGACGAAGAACGGAGAGATATAGACGTATGGGGCGGCCCGCTCGCCTTTTGACTGGCGACGTTGTGCCTTTTTCTCAGGCCCCGAACCGACGCCGGGATTCTCACGGGTTCGCGCACCAACCGCCATGTGTGGCTCGCTTTCTGTGGGTTCGACGACGGACCGCTCTGCGGTCTCGTCCAGGCCGCGGAGACCGGCCTTCCGGTGACCCCCACGCGAGGCGGGTCACCGGAAGGCCACGCGATCAGCCAGCCTCGTTCTCGATCGTCTTCACTGCGGTCTCCCAGGCCTTGTCCGGCGAGACGTTGTTGCTGCGCACGGAGACCAACGCCTCGACGAGGGCCGCGTCGATGATGCCGTCGTCCACGCCGAGCGGCTGGTCGGGCGCCGACTCGTAGGAGGCGCTGAAGATCTCACCGATCGGCGCTCCGCTGAAGTACTCGTCGGTGACATCGCTCGCCTGCGCGACCGACTCGCTGGCCGATGGGAACGACAGTCCCTGGTCGAACAGCTCGCTCTGGGACTCCGTGTTGGTCAGGTAAGCCGCCAGCTTGATCGCCGCCGGGGCGTTCTCGCTCGTCCGCGGGACCGAGAGGTACGAGCCACCCCAGTTGCCACCCATCTCCTGCGGCAGCGGTATGGCCGACCAGTTGCCGGAGTTCTCGTCGCCAGCCTGCTGCTTGATGTAGCCGAGCATCCACGCTGGGCAGGCCAACGTAGCGAACGCGCCCGTGCTCATGGCGGTGTTCCACTCCTGGGAGAACTGTTCGAACTCTCCGGTCAGGCCCGCCTCCGCGGCGTTGGCCGTGCGCATGAAGGCTGGCTTCACGGTGTCGTTGCTGTCCCACGTCGGCTCCCCCTCCTCGTCGTAGTTGCGCACCGGCTCGACGGAGGTCAGCAGACGGTAGTAGCCGGAGACCGTGTCCATCCAGGGGTCTCCGGTGGCCTCCAGATACTGGGCGCCGAGACTCTCGTAGCTGTCCCAGTCGGTGATCTCCTGCGACAGATCTTCTGCCGTTGCGGGTAGACCAGCGTCCTCGAGCTTGTCGCTGCGGAAGCAGATCGCCATCGGTCCAGCGTCGGTGCCGAAGCCCAGCACGGCGTCGTCCTCGGTGGTGATGGCACCGTTCTTCGAGTCCGGGTAGTCCTCGATGTGGCCGGACTCGTCGCTCTGCGTGAGGTCGATCCACTTGTCCTGCTGCTGCTGGGTCACCAGTGCCGCCCGGCTGATCTCGATGGGCTGGATGTCGGCCAGACCGGACCCGGCGTTGAGCTTGGTGGTCAAGGCCGTCCAGTAGTCGTTCTCGTCCTGGGTTTCCTTGAACTCGATCGTGACGTTGGGGTTCTCCTCCATGTAGGCGTCGAGCAACCCCGCCTTGTTGTAGTTGTCGAAGATGCCGCCGAAGGAGTCGACGGTGATCGTGACGGGCTCGTCGTCGGGGGCGGCGACGGGGGTCTGCTCCGAGCCTGAGTCGGACCCTCCGGAGCAGGCGCTCAGCGCCAGAGCCCCCGTGACGACTATGGCGAAGACTTTGCTTCCGGGCCGGTGCTTACGTGGGTTGGACAACGGAACCTCCTGGCCTCCCGGGGAGGGAGAGTTGAATCGACGTTGATTTCACTCTTGCCGCTGCGGCCCAACCGCTAGGCGGTGGTACGAGCTCTTTCATGTTGTGCCATGCAACAAACCAAGTCAAGCCCCTGTGACCCAATCGTTACGCTCGATGCACGCGCTCCCGGATGATCTGGACGCTGTAGCCCTGAGATTGGACCTGTATGCGCGACAAACGTCCACAGGGGGCGTTCTGAGGCTCTGGCGGCCTTGGGTGAGTCGGAGCCTGAAGGGGCTGACCTGCGGTGATGGTGGTGCCCTCGGCGCGATTCGAACGCGCGACACCCGCTTTAGGAGGGCGTATAGAGGAGTATTGATGAATGTTGGGGATCATTGAAAATACTCGCTGACCTGCATGTTTGCGGTTGACGACGGTTGGTGAGCGTGGACGAGATATGGCCCTTTTGCGGACTTTTTGCGGACTAGAACCCCATCAAACTTTTATGCCAATAGAGAGGGCAGACCCGTGGTCAAGTTCGTCGTCCGTCCATCGGTCCACGCGGGAGTGCGCACGCCTACCTTTGATGGGTCCATCCTGTGTGGCACTCGGACCCTGCTCCACACTTGCTGGTACGGGCGGTTCGTGCCGCGATCCCGAGCTCGGAGACGGACTACCCGCGGCGCCGACAATACGACCGCTGCCAACGTCGAGCGTCATCGACACCGGGTTCACCAACTGGCTCACCGAGCCTGGGCGGCGAGCATTGTTCGGCGCGAAACCATGAAAGGTGCTGACTCCCTGCTCGTCCGGTCGCTGGGGCCAACTGCGGCCGTGACACCGACCGACTGAGTCTCAACCCCGTTCAGTACAGCTGACTGGTAGGCACGGCTGCGCAGCGACTAAAGCGACCGATCTCTAGGCGTCTGCTTCTTCGCCGATCTTTTGGTTGGTCCGTTGGCTCGGGCTGGTCGCCCTGATGGGCGGCCAGTGAGAAGCCGCGTCGGCAGCCTGGACGACCTGCCGCTGCTTGGTGAATAGCGGAGAGTCGCCTTTGGCCGTCGTTTAGTGGGACATGGGTGCCTGTAACGAGTGGGGCCGTTATGGCCCTTTCGCTTCCGGTGATAGGCATCGTCCACCCTTGGTGGGGCCGCCGGCGAGGAAGTCACTAGTTGGGTGGCGACGACACAGGAGCCGGGTTGGGTTCATCGTCGCAGAGCCATGAGCCAGCCGACCCCTCAGCGGCTGGACCCCTGATCATTGGTCTGTGCTTCCAGCCATAGCGCGACGTCGGTGCGCCAGTACCTGACGGATCGACCGACGCGGAAGCTGGGGGGTCCGCTGCCGAGGTGGCGCCAGTAGCGCAAGGTGGCCTCAGGGACCCGGACGATGGCTGCAACCTCCTTGATACTCATCAACTCGTCATGGGCATGCGGGAGGTCAGACAGTATCGATCGGTGGGGTACGGCACTCATGATGTTCTCCTTACGTCAGTGTTGCCGCCATGGTGGCTGCGAATCGTTCCCTGGCATGCTCCTAGCGTGCCCTTCGGCAAGGGGAACGTTGGTAAATGTGCAGGTCAGGTCACGTTCCCCAAGAGGCTTCTCTGCTGCTTGCGCGGATTGGAGTCACGCCAAAGTTGGCGCCTCGGCGGCGCAGTACAGCGATGAGGGTGACTACACCTCCACGCGGCGACGATATTGCGTCGTTCGCGTTCGTGCCTCCTCCTACACGATTGTCCAGCTGGCCACTCAGCGACATCGGTG
Organism: Actinomycetales bacterium; assembly: GCA_038258285.1. GTDB lineage: Bacteria > Actinomycetota > Actinomycetes > Actinomycetales > Dermatophilaceae > Ornithinicoccus. The sequence goes on from JBBSQA010000007.1 coordinate 109,717, forward strand.
AAGTACCCCTCGAGCGACTTTGTGTCGAGGAGTCTTACGTCCCTTGCTCCGACCGCATCCCGACCCGGTGGCTCGGGGCAAGAGAGATTCCGGGTGGTGCCGCGTGTAGTCGGTGGGCCCATTCGCCAGCGGAGCTGGGTTGGGCTATACGTCGCGTACTTTTGCATGGCTGTGACGCATGTCAACCCGGTGAGACAAAGGGTGGGCACGGATCGACGTCACCTCGACGGGAAACTGACATGACCGATCATTGCCGGCGAATCGGGGAGTAATGACACCAAGATTGCTGACCCCGCTCGTTGCCGATCACCCCGCTGCTTTCGCGGTGGAGTGACGCTGGTGGTAGGGCTCTCTGGCGGGGCGCTGAGCCTGGTCCGGCCGGTCCCTTCGCCATCTGATCGCCAACCCGCATCTATTGCCCCTGTTGCGGCAAGATTGACGCAACGCCGGAATTCAGACATAATACTCGTCAACGAAGACAATCTGGCCGTCATCCACACTCAAGGAGCACCCCATGTCGAACGACTTCCACATCCACATCCCCCAAGGATTCACCGGCACGATGACAGTCGGCAGCGACGGTCAGGTCACAGTCACCAGCGCAGCGTCGCCCGTGCCCACCGCCAGCGCTGCCGCATCGACCTGGTCGACACTCGACCCCAACACTGCGGACGAGCTCGAGGAGATGCTCAAGCGCCAGAAGGGCTACGACCGCACTACCCGCTCGCGGGAGATCGCGAAGCTGCTCATCGATCGCGGCTGGGGCATCTACTCAGTCAACTTGAAGGGCGGCTACATCCTTTTCACGTACGCGGGCAAGGAACAGGCCATCTCGCTGTACCTGAGTTCACTCGACCTGAACAACGCCAAGAAGTCTCAGCGTGACTTCATGCTCACCCTGCCGGGGGTAGACGTGCACGCCCCCGATGTGCGCATCCCGATCAACGGCGATGCGTACGACCAGGCCGTCGCGAATATCGACGCGCTCGAGAAGTGGGCTGACGCGGCCTGACCCGTCCTCAACCAATCTCAACCCGATGCGACCAAGGCGCGGCGGGTGCTGGGAACCGCCATATTGACGACACGCGGTGGTGTGACGCTGCGCCGCTTCGCGGCGGAAAGACGCACGCGGAGAGCGCGGTCCAGGATATTCGACGGAACACCCTTGGTCACGTTCTCGTGATGGGGACGGGCGGCGTGTCGATGGGTTCTTGAGCCGGGTGCGGTCCTGGATGAAAGAACGCCGTATAGG
>JBBSQA010000008.1:0-98734 GCA_038258285.1 Actinomycetales bacterium
GCCGGCGAGGCTGACGCCATCTCCGGCCGGGTCAACCAGATCCGCAAGGAGATCGACAACTCCGACTCCGACTACGACCGCGAGAAGCTGCAGGAGCGCTTGGCCAAGCTGGCCGGTGGCGTGGCCGTCATCAAGGCTGGAGCGGCGACCGAGGTCGAGCTGAAGGAGCGCAAGCACCGCATCGAGGACGCGGTGCGTAACGCGAAGGCTGCCGTCGAAGAAGGCATCGTCGCCGGTGGTGGTGTGGCTCTGATCCAGGCCGCTACCGCGTTCGACTCGCTCAACCTGACCGGTGACGAGGCCACAGGCGCCAACATCGTCAAGGTCGCCGTCGAGGCGCCGCTGAAGCAGATCGCCATCAACGGTGGTCTGGAAGGCGGAGTCGTGGCCGAGAAGGTGCGCAACCTGCCTGCCGGCCACGGTCTCAACGCAGCCACCGGTGAGTACGGCGACATGCTGGCTTTCGGTGTCGCCGACCCGGTGAAGGTGACGCGCTCTGCTCTGCAGAACGCTGCCTCCATCGCGGCGTTGTTCCTGACGACCGAGGCCGTCATCGCCGACAAGCCGGAGAAGGCTCCGGCCATGCCGGCCGGTGGCGACGGCGGCATGGGCGGCATGGACTTCTGATCCACCGCCGCAGCTGATCGGCTGCGACAACGATGGACGGGACGGCCCCCTTTCAGGGGGGTCGTCCCGTCTTCGTTTCCAGGGATGGGGCAGCGCCCTTCCGTTCGACCCGGGGGATAGGGTCGGTGCTTGTGACGATCTGGGTTGATCCGGCGGTCTGGCCGGCGCACGGCCATCTGTGGTCTCACGTCATCAGCGACCTGTCGCTGGCCGAGCTCCATGACTTCGCCCAGCGGGCCGGCATACCGTCGCGGTCTTTCGAGGGGGACCACTACGACGTACCGGCGCAGCGGCTGGACGACGTCATCGCGGCGGGCGCCACCGCGACCAGCGGTCGCGACGGGGCCCGCCGCTTGGCGATGAGCGGGCTCCGGTTCCGTAAGCGCAAGGGGGAGCGACCCCTCGGCCGGTTCGAGGATGCGCTCGTGGCGGTGGGTGGGCCGCACACGCTCGACATCATCGCCTCACCGTTGGAACCGTTGCCCACCGCAGGTGCGGCGGTTCTGCTGGTCAGCGACGCCACCCACATGGTCTTGGTGCGCAATGGCTCCAGGCCGGGTTGGGCGCCGCCAGGGGGTAAGCGAGACGACGGTGAGACGGTGCGGGAGGCGGCCGCTCGTGAACTCCTCGAGGAGACGGGCTTGCGCTTCGAGGCGCCGACTTTGAAGCCGGTGGGCTACGAGCGCATCAGCATCGCGCCAGGGGAGTCGCACAGCCCCTGGACCGACGGTCCCAACTACATCGCAGTGTTCGCGACCCCGGTGCGGCCACAGGAGCCCGTGGCCACCCAGGCGCCCGACGTGCTCGAAGCGCGGTGGTTCACCTTCGCCGACGCGGCCCGCCAGTGCGGACACGAGCCATGGTGGCTGGTGGTGCAGCACTGGCTGGAGACCGCCGAGGACTAGGGCTCAGGACAGCGCGGCGATCTCTTCCCCGAGGTTGGCTCGCGCCCGTTCCTGCCAGGTCGTTCGGGCGTGCGGAGTCCGATAGATCTCCGGGCGCTCGGCGAACCCACGCAGGATGTGCCGGCGACCAGCCGCGAAGAGCTCGGAGGGGACGTGCGCGAACTCGTCACGGATCTGGCGCGCGTACTCCCGGTAGCGAGGGACGGGCGAGGACAGGATCCACAGGTCGATGTCGTGGAAGGCATCCAGCAGCTCCGGGTCGACCACCTCGGCGCCTGCGTCGAGGCGCACGAGGTGGTCCACCGTCATGACCACGAGGGCCTCCACGGCGTCGATGTCCGCCGATTCTGCTCCCAGACGGTGGAGGTGGTCTCGAGCCAAAGTCGCGCTGCGTTGCTCGTTGCTGCCGGGGGTAGCTCGCGGGTCGTAGCTCACGTCGTGGAACCAGGTAGCCATCCGCGCCACCGCCAGGTCACGAGGAGACAGGTCCACGCCGTGGTCTGTCAGCTCCCGCAGGGCCAACAGCATCTCGGCGACGTGCCGCAACGAGTGGTACGCCCGATGGGGCTCGGTCCAGCTGCGGATCATGAACAAACCTTCGGCTTCCCACAGCGATGCGCCGGCCTCAGGGGCGATCGCCGCGATATCGCTGCGCCACTGCGCACGAGCGTCGGCGATCGCCCACGGAGCCGGCGAGGTCATGTCGGGGGAGCCTGAGCCTTCGGCCCAGGGTTGTGGCTGCGTGAGGACCACAGCTCGTGCAACCGCGGATCCCCCTGGGCCAGCGGGGTCTGCGCGATCTGTCCGTCGACGCCTACCACGCAGAGGTGGGTGACCAGAGGCCCCTCCGGCTGTGCAGTGACGTCGTCGATCTGGTCCCAGGCCCAGGACCATCCAGGTCCGAAACCCGCCTGAACCGTGATGCCCTTCTCGTCGGCGACCACCCACTGTCGTCGGCTCCGCAACGCCATGACGATCCCGAAGGCGGCCCAGGCGAAACCGAAGGGCCACACCCAGAAACTTGCGCCGTCGACGAGGCTGCTGATGATCCACAGCGCCGCGATGACCGCTTGTGCGGCCCAGATGGCGGTGACGAGGCCGCTGGCACGCGGACGGAGTTTTTCGGGCTGCATGGCACCTTCTTCGCGGGGTTCCATGAGCCTACGGGACCCGTTTCGGGCACCGGCAGACGGCCACGGGCCGCTCGTGAAGGAAGGGTGTGCTCAGTTGAACGACACGGCTCCCTTGGCGCTGGCCGACAGGTCGCTGGCCAGGCCCTTGGTGCCACTGGAGATGTCGCTGGCCAGGTCCTTGGCCGAGCCCTTCGCGCTCTTGGCGGCCGACTTCGCCGCGCCGAGCGCGCTCTGCATCACCAGGGTGACTCCGACTCCGACCAGCCAGGAGTCCTTGGCGATGGCCAAGCCCTGCGGCGTCGGTCGGATGCTGTTCTCCTGGCGCAGGCCCGGGACCTGCCAGTAGAGACCGAGCAGCGATGCGCCGAAGCCGGCGAGCGCGGTCCCAGCCACCCCTGATGGCACCTTGGGCACCAGCAGCGCCGCGCCCAGAGCGATCTCGCCGTAGGCCAGGATCTCGGTGAAGTCCTTCGGCTTGATGTTCTTGAACATCGGGTAGGCCGTGGAAGCCATCCCGTGGACCCCCTCGGCGGTCTCCTCATCGGCACCGAGCTTGCTGATGCCCGAGTTGAGGATGAAGGCCCCGGTGGTCAGCCGAAGCGGGATGTGAGTGGGATGCATGGAGACTCCTGAGGATCGAGGGAAACACCGGATGAGATGCTGACAACATCGAACCACAGGCGGTGGCTGTGGGCCGCACCGTCGGGCTTTTTCAGCTTCCGTCGTCGGGTCGTGTGTCCAGCGTGACGCTCACACTGTCCTGCTTCGCGTCACGGATGTAGCCGATGGTGGTTTGCGACCCTGTGGTCCGCTCTCGAACTTGTGCGACCAGCGCTGTCGAGCTGGGCACCCGCTCGCCGTCGATCGTGACGATGACGTCACCGGTGCGTAGCCCGGCCGCGTCAGCCGGGGACCCCGGCTCCACCCCGGAGACCTCTGCCCCGGTGAGGGTCGCGCCGTCGACGGCGTCCTCACCCTCGGTCAGGCCGACTCCCAGGAAGGCGTGCTCGGCCACGCCGGACTGGATCAGCTGGTCCACGATGCTCGTGGTCACGGTCATCGGGATGGCGAAGCCAATGCCGATGCTGCCGCTTTGGGTGCTTCCCCCGGAGGGCAGGGAGGCGATGGCGGAGTTGATGCCGATGAGACGGCCGTTGGCGTCGACCAACGCGCCCCCGGAGTTACCGGGGTTGATCGCGGCGCTCGTCTGGATCGCGTTGGTCACTGCGGCGCTGCCCGGGTCGTTCGCCGACAGCGGAGCGGTGCTCACCGGGCGGTCCAGGGCGCTGACGATGCCAGTAGTGACGGTCCCGGACAGACCCAGCGGGTTGCCGATGGCCATCACCGGGTCGCCGACGGTCAGTCCTTGGTCGTCACCGATGGTGATGGGGGACAGGTCCGAGGGTGCGTCCTGGACCTGGAGCACGGCGAGGTCGGTAGAGGGGTCGGACCCGGTGACCTCGGCAGCGTAGCTGCGGCCGTCACTGAGGGTCACGCGCACCTCTTGGCCTCCTTCGACCACGTGGGCGTTGGTCACGATGCGCCCCTGGTCGTCCCAGATCACACCGGAGCCCTCGCCGCTACCGTTAGCCGTGCGGACCTGGATCGAGACCACGCTGGGTGAGACCGTGTCGGCGATCGAACCCCAGTCCAGCCCGTCGACCAGGGCCGCAGGGGTGGCGTTGGCGTCGGCTGGGTTGGCGTCCGCCTCGACGCTTCCGTTGGCGGAGGTGACGACAGGACCATCGGCTGCGGTTGCCACGACGCCGTAGGTCCCACCGGCCGCCAGGACGGCGGAGAGCAGGCCGACGGCGCTGAGTTCCGCCAGGCGTGTGCGTCGACCGGTTGAAGTCGCGGGCATGAGTTCCTCCATAGGTGCAATGTGTGGTGATGTGCGGGCCACCCGGCCACTGCCCTCATGAGACACCCTGCGGATATGTGGTTCCTGACGGTTCGCTGTGCGTTGGCTGGACGCGCCTCAGCGGCGGCTTTCCTGATCTTGCTTGTCGTGCTCGTTCACGTCGTGCTCATCGACGGACTCGTCCTGGTCGGCGTGGGACCGGGACTGCAGCGGGAGCTCGACTCGGAAGGTCGCCCCTCCGCCGGGGGTGGGGGTATGCCGAACCGTGCCGCCGTGGCGGGCCACGATCGTAGCGACGATGGCCAGCCCCAGCCCGCTGCCGCCGCGTTCGCGCGTTCGTCCGGCGTCGGCGCGGTAGAACCGCTCGAACACACGCTCTGCACTGGCCGGATCGATCCCGGCGCCGTGGTCACGGACTTCGACCACGCAGCGCGCGGACTCGACGCCGAGCGCCACCTCGATGTCGGTGCCGCCGGGGGTGTGCGCGATGGCGTTGGCGACCAGGTTGGTGAGCACCTGCCGTAGCGCTCCATCGTCACCGAACGCCACGGGACGCCCGGACCCGGCGCCCAGCGGCACCAGGTGCACAGATCGGTCCGGTGCACGCACCCGCGCGTCCTGGACCACGTCCGAGCTCAGCACGGTCAGGTCCACCGGCTCGCTCGCCAGCTGGCCGGTGCTGTCCCACCGGGTCAGGAGCAGCAGCGACTCGACCAGCCGCGTCATCCGCGTCGCCTCGTTCTCGATCCGGCGCATCGCTGCGGCCACGTCGTCGGGCTCGCTCACCCCGCCGACCCGATACAGCTCGGCATACCCCCGCACCGTCGCCAACGGGGTGCGCAGCTCGTGGGAGGCGTCGGCCACGAACTGCCGCATCCTCTGCTCGGAGGCCTTACGCACCGCAAAGGCCTGCTCGATGTCGGCCAGCATGATGTTCAACGAGTCGGAGAGGGAGGAGACTTCGTCCTGCGCAGCGGGTGTGGGCACCCGGCGGGTGAGGTCGCCGGCCGCGATAGCCGAGGCGGTGTCCTCGATCTTGGTCAGCGGGCGGAACGCGCGCCGCACCGCCAGCCAGCCGACGACGGAGACCGCGGTCAGGGTGGCCAGTCCCACGAGGAAGGTCAGCTGCCAGAGCTGTCCTACGGTGCGCTCGATCGGGGTCATCGGCACTGCGGTGGCCACGGTCCCCGCCCCGTTGGACAACTGGGCGGTAGCGACCCTCCAGTTGGTCCCGCCGGGCGCCTCCACGGTGAAGGGGTCGCGGTCGATGGTGGGGTCGTCGAACTCGACGCGCCCCAGGTCGGGGTGGTCCGGGTCCGTGGCCTCGGTCACGAACGGGAACGGCGTGGAGCCCTCGGCTCGGGGAGTGATCACCACGTAGTAGCTGTTGGGCACGCCGGCTGCTACGAAGGCGCCACCCTCCACGGAACGGGCGTAGGCGAAGTTGCCCAGCGGGCCGATGTACTGCTGCAACTCGGCGTCCAGCCGCTCGGTGAGGTAGCTCCGCAGGAACATCGTGGTCACCGAGGCGGTCACCAGGTAGGCCACCAGCACCATCACCACGACGACCGTCACCAGCCGCTTGGTCAGCGACAGCGCGTGCAGATGCCGGTATGCCGTCGCCTTGGCGGAGCCGACGAGCCTCACGGGCTCAGTTACGAGGCGCGCGCAACACGTATCCGACGCCGCGCTTGGTGTGGATCAGGGGCTCCGTGTCCGGGTCTCGGTCGATCTTGCGGCGCAGATAGGAGATGTAGGACTCGACGATCCCCATCTCTCCACGGAAGTCGTAGTCCCACACGTGGTCCAGGATCTGGGTCTTCGACAGCACGCGACCGGAGTTGACCATGAGATAACGCAACAGCTTGAACTCTGTGGGGGACACCTCGATCACCGTGCCACCCCGGCGGACCTCGTGGCTGTCCTCGTCGAGCTCGAGGTCGGCGACCCGCAACGTCATGTCGTCCTCGGGCTCACCATCCTGGGTGCGGCGCAGTACCGCGCGGATACGGGCGACGACCTCCTCCAGGCTGAATGGCTTGGTGACGTAGTCGTCCCCACCCACGGTCAGGCCCGTGACCTTGTCCTCCAGCGAGTCTCGCGCGGTGAGGAACAACACGGGCAACTCGCGGCCGGTGTCGCGCAGTCGACGCGTCACCGCGAAGCCGTCCATGTCCGGCAACATCACGTCCATCACGGCCAGGTCAGGGTCGAACTCCTGAGCCATCTGAAGGGCTGTCGCCCCGTCGGCGGCCGCGTGCACCTCGAACCCGGCGAACTTCAGGCTGGTGGAGAGCAGCTCACGGATGTTCGTTTCGTCCTCGACAACGAGCAGGGTGGCTTCAGGCGTTGTCATGGACCCATTATCGGCACGTTTCCTGAAAGTCTGCTGAAGGTCGGCTGGGAGAGGCTACGAAGCGGGGGTCAGATCGTCCAGGTCGTCGGCGTCGATGATTCGGTAGCCATAGCCCTGCTCGGCCAGGAAGCGCTGCCGATGGGCGGCGAAGTCGGCGTCCACGGTGTCGCGCGAGACGATCGTGTAGAAGTGAGCCGTGCGGCCATCGCCCTTGGGGCGCAGGACCCGACCGAGCCGTTGAGCCTCCTCCTGTCGCGAGCCGAACGTCCCGGACACCTGGATGGCCACCGAGGCCTCCGGCAGATCGATCGAGAAGTTGGCGACCTTGCTCACGACGAGCAGGGAGATGGTGCCGTCACGGAACTGGCCGAAGAGCTTCTGCCGTTCGGCCACGGTGGTCGACCCGGTGATCAGCGGAGCGTCGAGGCGAGCCGACAGTCCCTCGAGCTGGTCGATGTACTGGCCGATGACCAGCGTCTGGGCACCGGTATGTCGCTTCACGAGCCGTTGGACCACGGCGTCCTTGTCGGCGGCGCAGGAGGCGAAGCGGTAGCGCTCCTCCGGCTCCGCAACGGCATACGCCATCCGCATCGGCTCGGGCAGGCTGACCCGCACTTCGACGCAGTCGGCGGGTGCGATGTATCCCTGAGCCTCGATGTCCTTCCAGGGAGCGTCGAACCGCTTGGGGCCGATCAGGGAGAAGACGTCGGACTCCCGGCCGTCCTCACGGACCAGTGTGGCGGTCAGACCGAGCCGGCGACGCGCCTGAAGGTCGGCGGTCATCCGGAAGATCGGCGCCGGCAGCAGGTGCACCTCGTCGTACAGGACCAGGCCCCAGTCCCGAGCGTCCAGAAGGTCCAGGTGGGGGTAGACGCCTTTGCGCTTCAGCGTGAGCACCTGGTAGGTCGCGATCGTCACCGGTCGGATCTCTTTGCGCGAGCCGCTGTACTCACCGATTTCGTCCTCGGTGAGCGACGTGCGCACCAGCAGCTCGTCCCGCCACTGCCGGGCCGCGACCGTGTTGGTCACCAGGATCAACGTGGTGGTGCCCGACTTGGCCATCGCACCGGCACCGACGATCGTCTTGCCTGCTCCACACGGAAGCACGACGACGCCCGAACCCCCGTCCCAGAAGCCGTTGACGGCCTGCTCCTGGTAGGGGCGCATCGTCCATCCATCGTTCACGAGGGAGATCGGGTGCGCTTCACCGTCGACGTAGCCCGCCAGATCCTGCGCGGGCCAGCCGACCTTGAGCAGCTCCTGCTTCAAATGGCCTCGCTCGGAGGGATGCACCGAGATCGAGTCCTCGTCGATGCGGTCGCCCAGTAAGGGACGGATCTTCTTATGTCGCATGATCTCGGTCAGCACGGCGCGATCGGTGGTGCGCAGCACGAGCCGGCGCGGCGGAAGCTCGGTCGGAGAACTTGTCTCCCCGTCGGTCCTGGTGACCTCGGCGTCAACGGCACCCGCGGGCATCTCGTCGACGTCCGGGTTGGCCAGCTCCAGGGTGAGTCGTCCGTAGCGGTCCATCGTTTCGGCGATGTCCACCAGGAGCGCGTTGGGCACCGGATACCGGCTGTGCCGGACCAAAGCGTCGACGACCTGCTCGGCGTCGTGGCCCGCGGCCCGCGCATTCCACAGTCCCAGGGGGGTCACCCGATAGGTATGGACGTGCTCGGGGGCTCGTTCCAGCTCGGCGAACGGGGCGACCGCGCGGCGCGCCTCTTCCGCGCCGGGGTGGTCGACCTCGAGTAGGAGGGTCTTGTCGGACTGGACGATCAAAGGGCCTTGGCTCATCGAGCAGTGAACGATACGCCGAGCACCAGACATTCCCGAACGGGCCCGGCACGCACGCAGGGACCGTGCGGTGTCGGTCTCGGCGGGTGTCGTGAGCCCGCAGTGCGAGGGTATGGTGATGCACAGAACGCGCTCCGGGGTCGGTGTAACTCCGAGCCGGCGGTGACAGTCCGCGACCCGACCGCAGCCAGCGGCCGGTTGATCTGGTGAAACCCCAGGACCGACGGTGAAAGTCCGGATGGTAGGTGCGCGTGGCCCTGCATACCGCAGGTCGGTGATCGGTCGGTCGCCTCGACGATGAACCTGTCGTCGTGGATGACCACATGTCCCTCATCGTCGCCGTCGGCACCATGCTGACCCCCGGAGCTGGAGACCAGCGACGAGCGAGGAAGCGGTGAGAGTGCAGATGACCTCCCTGGACGTCTCCGCGTCTGCCGTCGACCTTCCCGCGCAGTCGGTGGACCTTGAGAGGCTGGCGCGGTGCGTGGCCCAAGCCCTCCGCGGGCCGGAGGTCAACCCCAATCCGCGAGTGGGGTCGGTGATCGTCGACGAGGCCGGAACGGTGATCGGCGTCGGTCATCACAACGGTGCCGGCACCCCGCACGCCGAGGTGGTGGCGCTGGGCGAGGCGGGAGGGCGAGCCCGGGGCGCGACGGCCTACGTCAGCCTGGAGCCGTGCGCGCACCACGGCCGGACTCCTCCGTGCGCTCAGGCGTTGTTGCACGCCGGTGTCGCGAGAGTGGTCTATGCCGTGGCCGACCCTGACGCACGAGCGGCAGGCGGGGCGCGCTGGTTGGCGCAGCATGGAGTCCAGGTCGACCACATCCAGATCCCCGAGGCCGAGGCCGTGGTGCAGCACTGGGCCTTCGCGGTCCGAGCGCGGCGGCCGTGGGTGACGTGGAAGTTCGCCGCCACCCTCGACGGCCGTGTCGCGGCCAGCGACGGATCCAGCGCCTGGGTGACCGGCGACGAGGCCCGCGCCGACGTGCATGCCCTGCGATCACGGTGCGGGGCGATCATGGTCGGCACCGGCACGGTGCTGGCCGACAACCCCACCCTGACGGCTCGGCGCGAGGACGGCTCCTTGTATGCCGACCAGCCGCTGCGTGTCGTCGTCGGGCGACGGGACCTCCCGGCCAAGGCTCACCTCAATGCGCTCGACGAAACCGATTCGTCGATCCCCTCCGTCCTGCGGCCGCTGCATCTGCGCACCCATGAGGTCACCGAGGTGTTGAGCGAGCTGCATACCCGGGGGGTCCATCGGGTGCTGCTCGAGGGTGGGCCCACCCTGTCCTCCGCCTTGTGGCGGGCCGGATGCGTCGATGAGGTGGTGGCCTACCTCGCCCCCGCACTGCTGGGCTCCGGGGCATCGGCCGTCGGCGATCTCGGCATCACCAGCATGGCCGGCATCGCCCGACTCGACATCGTCGAGGCCAGCCCGGTCGGGTCCGACCTTCGCATCACCGCCATCCCACGTCCCATCCCGCAGGAGGAATGAGCCACGTGTTCACTGGAATCGTCGAAGAGCTGGGCCAGATCGTGTCCATCGAGCATCTGAGTGACTCGGCCAGGATCCGCATCCGCGGCGACGTCGTCACCACCGACATGGGCCACGGGGACTCGATCAGCGTCAACGGGGTCTGCCTGACGGTCACCGACTTCGCCGACGCGCCCTCGGGCCAGCACGAGTTCAGCACCGACGTGATGGCCGAGACGTTGTCCCGCAGCAGCATCGGTGACCTCAGTGTCGGCAGCCCGGTTAACTTGGAACGCGCCCTGCGCAGTGACGGGCGCTTCGGCGGTCATGTGGTCCAAGGGCATATCGACACGACCACCGAGCTGCTCAGCCGCGAAGCCGGTGAGAAGTGGGACGTGCTCACCTTCGCTCTGCCCGAGGAGATCGCCCGCTACGTCGTGCACAAGGGCTCGATCACGTTGGACGGCGTCTCGCTGACCGTCAGTGACCTCCAAGACGGCGACGTGTCCACGCCCGCCCGCTTCTCGGTGTCCCTCATCCCGACGACCCTGGAGATGACGACCCTGGGTCAACGGACCGTGGGTGCACGGGTGAACGTCGAGGTCGACGTGCTCGCAAAGTACGTCGAGCGTCTCGTGGGGGCATCCCGCCATGCGTGAGGCCCGCTCCATGATCGACTCCGCGCTGGACGCCTTGCGAGCAGGCCGACCGGTGCTGGTCCTGGACGATGCGCACCGGGAGAACGAGGGGGATGTCATCCTCGCCGCGCAGACCATCAGCGCGGCCTGGATGGGCTGGACGGTGCGGCATACCTCTGGGTATGTCTGTGCGCCGATGCCGCAGACCTGGGCCGACCGACTGGACCTGCCGCTGATGGTCCAACACAACGCGGACCCGTTTCGGACGGCCTACGCCGTCACCGTCGACGCCGCGGTGGGGGTGAGCACGGGGATCAGCGCGACCGACCGGGCTCGCACGGTCGGCGTCCTGGGCGATGCCCTGTCGGTGGACACCGACCTGATCCGACCCGGCCACGTCGTCCCGCTGCGGGCCCGCGCGGGAGGGGTGCTCGAACGCCCGGGGCACACCGAGGCGGCGGTCGAGCTGTGCCAGCTGGCCGGTCTCACCCCGGTGGCAGCGATCGCCGAGCTGGTCGACGACGCGGGTGAGATGCTCCGCGGTGACGCCGTCCGCGCCCTCGGACAGAGTCATGTCCTGCCGGTGTTGACCGTCGCTGAGCTCGTCGCCTACCGTGCGGCGCAACCGTCCCCACCAGCACCATCGAGGAGATTGTCATGAGTGGTTCTGGAGCACCCACGGTGCGGGTCGACGGCACGGGCCTCCGGGTGGCGGTCGTATCCGCCTCGTGGCACACAGAGGTGATGGACGGCCTACGGGCAGGGGCGGCACGTGCGCTGGAGCAGGCCGGTGTGGCTCGGGTCGACGAGGTGCGGGTGCCGGGCAGTTTCGAATTGCCGGTGGCTTGTCTGCGGATGGCCCGGTCGGGCAAGTTCGACGCGATCGTGGCGCTCGGTGTGGTGATCCGCGGTGGGACCCCGCACTTCGAGTACGTGTGCCAAGCCGCCACCAATGGTCTGACGAACGTCAGCGTGCAGGAGGGTCTGCCGGTCGGATTCGGTCTGCTCACCTGTGACACCGAGCAGCAGGCCCTGGACCGGGCCGGTCTCGAAGGGTCCATCGAGGACAAGGGAGACGAAGCCGCCTCGGCAGCGATGGCGACCGCCATTGCCTTGCGTCCCTACTGACCCGGGACGTGGCGAGCGGACAAGCCCTCGCAGAACAGACCGTGCCTAGAGGTTGCTGGTGATGTCCGCGTCGGTGCGCAGGTCGCTCAGGAGTCCGTCCACAGCCTCGGACTGAGCCTCCTGCAGCAGTTGCTGCTCCAACTCGCTCTCCACCTCGTCGAAGGCGGGGATCGTGGCCGCCGCTGCATCCTCGCCTGCGGACTCCTGCTGCTCGGAGAGCTGGTCGTACAGGTCGCGGATTTCCGCGCCGCTGGGCTGCTCGATGTCGGCGGCCTCGGCGAGGTACTTCTCGATCTTCAACTGGTTCTCGACCTCGGCCCGCACCTCGTCCTCGGTGAAGCCCTGCTCCTCCAACGCGGTGAAGAAGTCCTTGGCCGAGGCAGCTCCGTTGCTGGCGGCCAGCTCCTCGATGTCGGCATCGACCTCGCGGTCGCTGATCTGGATGCCCTCGTCGTCCGCGGCCTGGCGCAGCAGCAGGTTGTTGACCATGTAGTCCAGTGTCTGCTGCTTCAGCTCTTCCTGGTCGACCTCGCTCCCGGCCTGTTGGGCCTGGGCTGATGCGGTCTGGAACTGTGGCTCGTAGGCACTGACGAAGTCCTCCTGGCTGATGTCCTCGCCGTCGACGGTGGCGACGACCTCGGGAAGCCCGGACAGGTCGGCCTCGGCGGCCGCCCCGTCGGCACCCGGAGCATCGCTGGTGGCCGCAGCAGCGTCCCCAGCGGTCTGCGATGCGGCATCGGCCGCGTCGTCGTTGTCTGCGCTGCAGGCGGCCAGAGCAGCCACCGCCACGACAGAAACTGCGACGTGAGCCATCCGCGTCAGGACACCGTGCGTCATATTTCCCCTTGTGTTGTCGAAGCGAGCGACGCTAACACGCTCGGCTCGGGCGGATACCCAAGAAATGCTCAGTGAGGACCCCGGGCTCAGCTCGCGAAATGGCAGGGTGGGGACATGTCGTCCTTACCGATGGTGCAGCCACGCGAGGGTATGCCGTCACGAGTGACCATCTACGAGGTGGGGCCCCGCGACGGTTTGCAGAACGAGTCGGCGGCGTTGTCCACCGAGACGAAGGTCGAGTTCGTGCGACGTCTCCTGCGGTCCGGTCTCGACACGGTGGAGCTGACCTCGTTCGTGCCCGCGTCGTGGGTGCCGCAACTGGGGGACGCGGAGGACGTCGTCGCCGCCCTCGGGTCGGCAGCAGTCGGAGCCAACCGCCCCGTGCTCGTCCCCAACGAACGTGGACTCGATCGGGCGTTGGAGAGCGGGGTCCGCGCCGTGGCGATCTTCGGCAGCGCCACCGAGTCGTTCGCGCGGCGGAACCTGAACCGCTCGATGGCCGAGTCCCTTGCCATGTTCGCCCCGGTGGTCCAACGCGCACTGGACGCCGACGCCTGGGTCCGTGCTTACGTATCCATGTGCTTCGGTGACCCCTGGGAGGGGCCGGTCCCCGTGGCCGCCGTGGTCGAGGCCTGTGCCTCCCTGATGGATCTGGGCTGCGACCAGCTCTCCCTCGGTGACACCATCGGGGTGGCAACGCCAGGGCACGTCGAGCAGCTGCTGGACGCTTTGGAGGACGCCGGCATCGGGGTCGACCAGATCGGGGTCCACTTCCACGACACCTACGGGCAAGCCCTGTCCAACACCATGGCCGCCCTCGCCCGGGGGGTCACCGTGGTCGATGCCTCGGCGGGGGGCCTCGGCGGTTGCCCGTACGCCCAGTCGGCCACCGGTAACCTGGCGACCGAGGACCTGGTGTGGACCCTGCAGGGCCTGGGGATCGAGCACGGGGTGGACCTCGCTGCGCTGGTGGACGCGAGCACCTGGATAGCGACCCAGCTGGGTCGCCCCTCGCCCAGCCGGGTGGTGCGTGCCCTCTCTGCGGCGGCAGACCCCTTCGCGTCTGGCGCCTGATCCACAGACCGCGAGGGGCAGCAGGACGCCGACGCGAGGAACGCATACGGTGTCTCCATGCACTCTGGGATCGACCGCAGCCACATGGATCACGACGTCCGGCCTCAAGACGACCTGTTCACCCACGTCAACGGCACATGGCTGGACAGCGCCGAGATCCCGCAGGACCGTAGCCGCTACGGCGCGTTCGATGTCCTGCGCGAGAACGCCGAGGAGAACGTCCGGGACCTCATCGAGGAAGCCGCCTCCGAGGAGCCACCGCTGGACAGTCCCGAGGGTAAGGTCGGCGGACTTTTCGCCAGCTTCATGGACACCCAGCTCATTGACGCCTTGGGGGCATCCCCGCTGGTCAAAGACTTGGTTGCGGTAGCCGGAGTGCGGTCCAGCAGTGACGTGTGCCGCGTGTCCGGCTCGCTGCAGCGGAGCGGAGCCCAGGGCCTGACCCACGTATGGGTGACCGCCGACGCGGGCAGTCCGGAGGACTACATCGTCTATCTGCATCAGGCCGGTCTGGGCTTGCCCGACGAGGCGTACTACCGCGGAGAAGAGCATGCCCAGGCGCGCTCGGCCTACCGGCACTACCTTGCGACGGTGCTGAAGCTGGCGTCGCCGGCTTTGGCCGAAGCCGGTCTGGACCTGGGTGACGATCCTGCCGACCGGGTCTACGCCCTGGAGGAGCGGATCGCGTCCTACCACTGGGATCGGGTCGCTACCCGTGACGCCGTCAGGGCCTACACCAAGATGTCTGCAGCCGAGCTGGCCGGGGCCACTCCCGGGTGGGACTGGGCGGCCTGGGCCGAGGGCGTCGGCGCCCCGGACCATGCGTTGGATCACGTCGTGGCCCGGCAGCCGGACGTGCTGAGCGCGGTCGGAGTGGCCTTGCAGGACGTTGCAACCAGCGACTGGCAGGCATGGCTGACCGTCCGTCTATTGGAGGCGCGCGCGCCGTATCTCAGTGACGACTTCGTCAACGCCAACTTCGACTTCCGGGGTAAGGCGCTCAGCGGAACTCCCCAGATCCGGGAGCGGTGGAAGCGTGGCGTCGCCCTCGTCGAGAGCTTCCTGGGCGAGGCCGCCGGCCAGCTGTACGTCGCCAAGCACTACCCGCCGCAGGCCCAAGAGCGCATGCAGGCCCTGGTCGACAACGTCATCGAGGCGTTCCGCCGACGCATCACCGAGCTGGAGTGGATGGGACCGCAGACGCGGCAGGAGGCTCTGCAGAAGCTCGAAGCGTTCCGACCCAAGATCGGTCACCCGCCGACCTGGCGCGACTACTCGGCCTACGTCATCGACCCGGCTGACCTGGTCGGCAACGTGCGCCGCGGCAACGCGTTCGAGACGGACCGGGACCTGGCCAAGATCGGTCAGCCGATCGACCGTGACGAGTGGCTGATGACCCCGCAGACGGTCAACGCCTACTACCACCCCATGCTGAACGAGATCGTCTTCCCGGCGGCCATCCTGCAGCCGCCGTTCTTCACCGTGGACGCCGACGACGCGGTCAACTACGGCGGAATCGGCGGGGTGATCGCCCACGAGATCGGGCACGGGTTCGACGATCAGGGCTCCCGCTACGCCGGTGACGGTTCCCTCACCGACTGGTGGACGGAACAGGACCGGACGGCGTTCGACGACCGTGCCCAGCGCCTCATCGCTCAGTTCGACTCGTTGGCTCCCCGCGAAGCCCCCGAACACACCGTGAACGGTGGGATGACGGTCGGCGAGAACATCGGCGACCTGTGCGGTCTGGAGCTCGCGCTCTCGGCCTACCGCATCTCCCACGGCGGAGAAGCCCCGGAGATCGACGGGTGGACGGGCGAACAGCGCTTCTTCCTCGGTTGGGCACAGGTGTGGCGTGGCACAGCGCGAGTCGAAGAGGCCAAGCGGCTCATCGCGGTCGACCCACACGCACCCGCAAACTTGCGGGGTAACACGGTGCGCAACGTCGATGCCTTCCACCTTGCCTTCGCCTCCGAGCCCGGTGACGGTATGTGGCTCGACCCGCAGGAGCGCGTCCGCATCTTCTGATGCGGATCTCCGGTCTCGCCGCCGGCGAGGGATAGGCCGGGAACTCCACCCGCCTAGCTCAGAGCTCAGGTGGCGGCGCGGACTCCCGTGATCCGGTGGAGCAGGAGCGTGCGCGCCTGGTCGCTGTCTCCGACGCTGGCGCGCACTCGCCCGCCTTCGACGCGATGCGGTCGGATCAGCATCCGCTGGACACCGCCGACGTCGTCCACGTAACCGACCCACACCGCGAGACCGTCGGCGGCCGCTTCGCGCAGCAGCGACGCCGTCACCACCGGGTCGGTGTTGGAGACGTGGCCCTGTCGGTCGTCCTTGTCGTGGGCGACCCGGACCTTCTCGCCGTGTCGCATGGAGGCGACGATCTGCCCCGCCACCTGGGGGTCCACGGTGCTGACAGTCACTTCGGAGCGGGAGCGCCGGGTGGTGCGGTGGTAGCGACCAGGGGCCAGGGACACGCCGCCGTCAACACCCTCCGCCACCGGTCCGTACTGCCCCTCGCGGAGCAGGTCGAGCACGGTGGGGGCGGGGACGGGGCTGATCAACACGGTGGCGGCAATCCGCCGCAACTGCAGCAGCGCGAGGGCCCGGTCAGCCTGCACCCGGTCCAGCAGAGCTTCGTCATCGGAGCGGATGTACGCCGAGCAGGCTCCCACCCTCGCCACGCCGTGCCGCCGTGCGACGTCGCGGACCAGATACTCCAGCGGTTGGGGGATCCCCGTTCTGCTGATCGACGTGATCTCCGACAGCAGCCGGTCCGCAGACCATCCCGCGTCCAGGGCTCGCCGCAAGGTGGTCTCGGTGATGCGGTAGACCGTGGCCCCACCGCGCGACTCGACGTCGCTGACCATGCGCATGACCGACTGTGCCGGTCCGTCGAGGCGACCCGGCGCGACGGCCGTCAGATCGGCCTGCAGGAGCACGTGGTCGACGGCCACGGGGATGTGCGTGCCCATGGACTTCAGGGCGCCCTCGACGTCGCCGGTGACCAGCGCCCGCCCCGGGGTACTGAGCGCACCACGCCCCAGCAAGCCGGCCCACTCCGCTTCGCGCAGCACCACCGTCACTGCCGGGCTGTTCCCCGCGGCGGAGGCACGCTGCATACGCAGGGGGTGGTGCCACCGCAGCAGATCGACCACGTCGTCCGGGTTGGGTGCGTGGCCGACCGGAAGCGCCGCCAAAGCACTCAGCACGTCACGCCGGCGCTGCCGCCCGGCTGGCCACGAGGTCTCGGTCGACAGCGCGTTGATTCGTCCCGCGTCGGAGTTGCCCACCAGGGAAGGTGCGGCCGACGTCGTCATCCAGGCCTGAGCGAGCTGGGCCCAGCGGCGCTCCGGTGGTTCCTCGGCCCAGTCGTCCGCGTCGCCGGTCGGCATCCAGGCGTCGGAACCCTTGTCCCCGCCGTCGTCGCGGGCCAGCAGCCCGGCCGCATGCATCACTTCGAGCAGCCAGGCCGCCTGGGCCGTCGTGATTTCCAGATGCGTGGCCAGCCGGTTGAGGTCGCGCACCGCGAGTCCACCGGTGCGGAGCACCCGCGGAGGGTTGGTCCCCCAGGAGTCGATGACCTCACCGGTGAGCACCATCAGCTCGGCTGCTCGGCCCCCGACGGCGGCGTCGGTGACCTCCGGGTCGACGGAGGTCTGCGCCTCCGGTGGCGATGGTGACGTCAGGGCGGCCTCTGCATACAGCCGGCCCCCGCGCAGGGCCAAGGCCACCTGGCGGGGCATCACCACGTGGGAGGAGTCGATGCGCTGGAGCAGCGAGGCGTCGGTCAGGCTGCGGCCTGCCGCGCCCAGCGATCCTGGAGCGGCCTGCGGGTCGAGGGAGAGCACGCCCGTCGGCGGGCCCCAGGTCAGCGCGGCCAAGATGGCCTGGGACTGACGGTCGAGGTCTTCGGTCCGCGCGGAGACGGTCGCGCCGTCCGGCGCTCCGGGCACGAGGGGACCCAGGCCGGCCGGGTCGCCGATCGCGTCGGCAGCGGCACGAGCGACGTGCAGGCCGTCGCCGCTGCGCCAGAGCAGGGCGACGGAAAGCAGATCGTCCAGGTAGCCGCTCAGAATCTGCGAGTCCTCGGGCTCTCCCAGCAGGTGGGCCACGGAGACCAGGTCGGCGGGCGATGCGACGAGGGCGGCTTCGAGGGTATGGAGATGAGCGAGGTCGAGGCCGTCCAGTGCTCGCTCCGTGCTGGCCCGGGTGTTGGCGCGAGCGGCCAGGGAGGTGAGGTCGTTCGGGGCGGGCCGGGCCAGATCGGGGCGGGCGGCCAACAGCCCCGCCAGCTCGTCGTCGGTGCGGTGCCGCAGATCATCGGCCAGGGAACGGGCTGCCGGAGCGGAGGGTCGATCAGAGGTTGCGGGCACTGACCCACATTAGTGCTGACGACGGTGCGGCCGTGACCGCGCCTCTGCGCCTCGGGCGAAGAGCCTGCCGACTGTTCGCGGCTTTGGTGCACTTCGGTGCACGGCGCCGACTGTGGGTGCCACCAGAGAGGTCGGGAGTGGCGGCGACATGTTGCAGTGCATCACTAGATTGCCTGTCTAACTAGTCGGTGCTATGTTCTAGTGGTGGAAACAGACCAGCTGCCGACCGAGTGGTTACGCGCGGTATTGCCGCTGGCGGTGTTGTCCACCGTGGCCCAGGGTGAGACCTACGGCTACGCCATCGCCCAGCACCTGGGGAACGCAGGGCTGGGGGCGGTCAAGGGAGGCACTCTCTATCCGATCCTCAACCGACTCGAGGACGAGGGGTTGGTGATCTCCTCGTGGCGGGCAGGGGTCGAGGGGCCGGGCCGCAAGTTCTTCGCCGTCACTTCGGCGGGCCGCGAGCATTTGGACCGACGAGCGGTCGCCTGGCACGACTTCACCCAGCGGGCCGCCGGCCTGCTTCCCGACCTGAGGAGCAACCGATGAGCAACCACCGCGACGGCCAGAAGGTCCTGACGGATTACTGCCACACCCTGATGCTGGCCCTTCGGCTGAAGGAGGTGCCGGGCGACCGCATCGGGGAGATCGTGGCTGAGGTGGAGAGTCACGTGTCCGATACCGGTGAGGACCCCACCGAAGCGTTCGGATCGCCTCGCGCCTACGCCGACATACTGACCGAAGGACGTCGCGGCGAGCCGTGGTGGAGTGTTGTGCTGAATGTGGTGTCAGCGGGCGCCGGAGGATGGTTGGTCGCCCAGGGTGCGCTGGGGTTGTTGCTCGGGGAGACCTATCTCA
Organism: Actinomycetales bacterium; assembly: GCA_038258285.1. Lineage (GTDB taxonomy): Bacteria > Actinomycetota > Actinomycetes > Actinomycetales > Dermatophilaceae > Ornithinicoccus. The sequence goes on from JBBSQA010000008.1 coordinate 19,071, forward strand.
ACCAGTCGGGCTGGCTGTGGTTGGCCCTGGGACTGGTCATGGCCCTGCCCAGCGCGGTCATCGTGCACCGCCGCTCGACGCGAGTCCGCGATCCGCGCACGGGTCAGGACATGACGCCGATGTCGTACTGGGGACTTAGCGCCCTGATCGGTATGCCGATCGGGCTCGTGCTGCTCGCTTGGGGTGCAATCGAGATCTTCACCCCCTAGGCCTGATAGGGCCGTGTCGACACGGCCCAGAAGCCACGAGCAGAGAGTGGGAAGATCGAGGTGTGCACCCTTCGACCGCGCTGGCCACCGTGCTGATCGACGAATGGGTCCGCTGCGGGGTGCGCGAGGTGGTGCTGTGTCCTGGGTCGCGCTCGGCACCGCTGGCCTATGCCGTGGCCGCAGCCGAGCGCGCCGGGAGACTTCGGCTCCACGTCAGGGTGGACGAGAGATCGGCGGGCTTCCTCGCCCTGGGACTGGCCAAGGTGACGCGCCGACCGGCGGTGGTGATCACGACGTCGGGCACGGCGGTGGCTAATCTGCATCCGGCCGTGCTGGAAGCCTCGCACGCCTGCGTGCCGCTGGTCGTTCTGACGGCGGACCGACCGGCCGAGCTGAGGGGGACCGGGGCCAACCAGACCACCGCCCAGCCTGGGATGTTCGCTTCGGCGTTGCGGCATGAGCACGACCAACCCCCGGCCCAAGGACGCCCGGGGGAGCAGGCCTCCTGGCGATCGACCGTATGCCGCAGCTACAGCGCTGCGGTCGGCCGCGCGAACGACCCCGGACCGGTGCATCTGAACGTCTCGCTGCGGGACCCGTTGGCCCCCGATCTCTCGGGGTCACTGGACTGGCCGGAGCCGCTGGAGGGCAGGCCGGGGGGTATGCCGTGGGTCTCATGGGCGGACTTGCCTGCGCCGTCGGGCGAACGGTCGAACCACACGTCCGCGGTGTCCCCGACGCCGCAGCAGCCCAGGACGTTGGTCGTCCTCGGGGATCTGCCCGATCCGGCCATGGCCGCCACGGCGTTGGAGGTGGCTCGGCGTGCGCACTGGCCGGTGATCGCCGAGCCCTTCGGGGAGCGCGGGCCGGGGCCTCATCCTGTCCTTCCGCACGGCCCGCTCCTGCTGACCGACGAGGTCTTCATGCAGTCACACCGGCCCTCACGCGTGCTCGTGGTCGGACGCCATACGCTGCACCGCGAGATCGCCGAGGTGACGAGTGCGGGGGAGGTCGCGGTCGAGCAGGTCAGCGTCATGGCGCAGTGGAGCGACCCCTCGCACGTTGTATCGCGGGTGTGGTCGTGGGAGCAGTTCGCGGCCACGCCCCCGGCCGACGCACACGGGTGCGACGACTCCGGGTGGTCACAGGCGTGGGCTACAGCCGGTCAGCAGCTCGAGCAGCGCATAGCTCGTGCCCAACAGCACCACGCCGACCTGGCGGGCGTCCAGGTGGCAGCCGTGGTGTTGTCGTCCCTGACCGTCGCCGACACGCTGTTGCTCGGCTCCTCCAACACTCCGCGCGACCTTAACCTGGCTGAGAGGTCAGGCGCGGGCCGTCCCGTGGTGCTGGGCAACCGCGGCTTGGCGGGGATCGATGGAACCAACGCCTGTGCGGTGGGGCTGGCCTTGGCCTCGTCGCGGGGTCGGGTGGTCGCACTCATGGGTGACCTGACCTTCGAGCACGACCTCAACGGGCTGTTGATCGGTCCGCAGGAGCCCGTGCCCGACCTGACCATCGTGGTCACCAACGACCAGGGTGGTGGAATCTTCGGCACCCTCGAGTACGGCCACCCCGACCGCGCCGAAGACTTTGCCCGCCTCTTTGCCACGCCTACCGGAGCCGACCTGGCCGGTCTGTGCGCCGGCGTGGGGGTCACCCATCGGCGCGTCGGCACGTTAGGTGAGCTGCGAACTGCGTTGACTGAGCCCGCCCAGGGCATCACGGTCATCGAGGTGCCGATCGATCCGGTCGGCGACGCCGCAGCCCGCGAAGGCCTGCGCCGGGCGGCCGGCCGGACCCACTCTTTGCCGGGCTAGAAGCCGCTGGTCCCGTAGGGCTCGGTGTCGGCGCGCATCGCCCGGGACAACGCCTGGACGCAGCCCCGGCGATGCTCGATGACCCACCCTGCGGCGGCCAGCGAGGCGATCGATCGGCCGCCGAGGTATGCCGAACCCAGCACGTCCACGCCCAGCTCCAGGTCGGCGGGGGCTTCGCTGGGGTCGCAGCGGCCCACTCCGTCGGCGTCGACCTGAAGACGCCAGCGGCCAGCGTTCCACGGGCAGACGTCGTCTTTGAGCTCCATCACCACATCGCAGGCACCGGCGTATCCACGTTCGCTGAGCGCCCGCGGGACGTCGACCAGACGGACCCACAGGGCGTCGGTGACCTTCATGGTGCTCGCTCGCGGGCCGCCGGACCACCACACCAGGGGGTCATCGGTGCTGCGGGCGTAGAACTTGACCTTGCTGATCAGGTCGAAGCTCAGCAGCCGGCGAGCCAGAGCCAGCAAGGCCGGCGCGTCCACGGCCGCCATCTCACCCACCCGCAGCTCGCCGCCCGGGTTGTTGTGGTCGTCCCACTCGGAGGTCCGGCGCAGCAATGCGTAGCCGACCGGGATGTCCTCGCGTGTGGCGAAGAGCACCTGTCGCTGCTCCTTGGAGCCCCGGGCCTTGGGGAAGTCCTCGAACCACCAGCGGGCAATCCGCTCCGGTCGGGTTGCGGTGCCCAGGGTGTGTTCAGCCGCCGAGACCTGGAGAGCGTGGATCGCTGCGGTGGCTTCGTCGGTGTGGGCGGCGACCATATGGGTGGTGACCGCGTCGGCGGCCGACGCGACGTGGTCTGGGGCCGACAGATCTGCGCCGCTGCTGAGCTGCAGCATGACCTCGAGCGAGGCAGGGCCGTATCCGAAGCGACCATAGATCCCCACCTCTGCCGCCCAAAGGCCGGCGATCGCCGACTCACCGCGGTCATAGATCCCGTGCAGATGCTCGGTCATCATCGAGCTCAGGATGCCTCGGCGACGGTGGTCCGGGTGGACGCCGACCCAGGTCAGCCCGTTCATCGGCACGCGAGTCACCCCAGGGCCAGATGCGGGCACGCTGAGGTGCATGTCGAAGGCGCCGTAGATGCCGACCAACGGAGCCTCGGACGTAGGCGGCATCCCCAGCAGCGCCTCGTGCTCCACCTCAACGGCCCGTCCCCGGTCGTAGTCGAACTCCCGCACCGTCTGCGCTGCGCTGGCACCGGGCAGGACCTCGAACCACACGGCGTGCTCCAAGGTGGCCATGCGTTCCGCGTCCGCGTTGGTCAGGGGCGTCGAGCGATAGGGCCACCGTGTCTGGGGGGAGGCATCGGCATGCCGGGAGGACTCGTCCATGGTGTGAAGCCTGCCTGATGCGGCGCATCGGCGCGACCGAATTTCCGCGACGATTTCAGGCCCTCGCCACCGTCTGGAAGAGTTCCGTCAGTGACGTCCCCGCCCTCCGCTCGCCCCATCGTGACCTCTGCCGGATCGCCAGCGGCGGTCATGATGGTCTTTGCCATGGCCGGGCTCGTGATGGCCCAGACTTTCGCCCGCATGCCGGCGATTCGAGACGCGGTCGACGCCAGCAAAGGGGAGCTGGGGCTGGCGCTGATCGGCGGCGGGTTGGGATCGCTGTTGGCCATGCCGTTCACCGGTCGTCTGGTAGACCGGTTCGGCACCCAGCGGGTGGTGACGGTCAGCATCGTCCTGGCCTGCGCAGGATGGAGCTCGCTGGTCCTCGTGCCCAACCCCTGGGTGCTCGGGATGGCCTTGGTGCTGACCGGGGCGCCCGTGGGGATCTGGGACGTTGCGATGAACGTGCAGGCCAGCCAGGTCGAAAGACTCCGCGGCCGGTCGCTGATGCCGTTCTTCCACGCGGCGTTCTCGGCCGGGACGGTCGTCGGCGCCGCGGCCGGCGCACTGGCGGCCTGGCTGGGTTTCGGCTTGTTGCAGCTGCCGGCGATGGGGACCGTTGCCATGGTCATCGGGCTGGCTTCGGTCCGGCACTTCATGGCCGACCAGTCGAGCGATGAGGGCGACGTCGATGACCGCAGGGAGGGAGCGGGTCCAGAGGCCACACAGGGGGACGGACAGGACCACCGGCGGCAGCAGCCCGCTCGCCGGGGGGTCAGTGGTCTCGAAATTATGATCGGTGTGGTCTGTCTCGGTGGGGCACTGGCTGAGGGATCGGCCAACGACTGGCTGGCCATCTTGCTGGTGGACGTGCAGGGCGCGCCCGCCGCCCTGGGGGCGCTCGCGCTGACCGCCTTCAACCTCGCCATGATGACCGGTCGCCTGCTCGGCAGTCCGGCGATCGACCGGTTCGGTCGACAGCGGGTGGTCCAGGCTGGGGGTCTGCTGGCCGCGATCGGCATCCTGCTCGCAAGCCAGGTGCCTTCTCTGCCGGTAGCCCTGCTGGGCGGCTTGATCTGGGGACTCGGGGTCTCGACCATCTTCCCGGCGGCGATCTCAGCAGCCGGCGAGATCACCGGACGAGGGAACCGGGCCATCACCGTGGTCAGCACCATCGCCTACGGTGCGTTCCTGTTCGGAGCGCCCACCATCGGGATCTTGGCCGAAGCCTTCGGGTTGAGCCGGGCTCTCTTCGTGGTGATCGCGTTCCTGTTGGTCATGATCGTGCTGGCGAGGAACCTCCGCCCGGGGGCACTCCTGCCGTCCGCTCAGATGCGGGAGTCGATCCAGTAGCGACGCTTGGGGGGCACCCCGTCCGCGACGTGACGGATGTCATCCAGAATCCCTCCGGATCGCTCGATGACCCGGATCGATGCGACGTTGTCGTCGTCGCAGGTCACCAGCACGTCATCGACTCCGAGGTCGGCCAGTCGCTGGACCGAGAGCCGGAGCATCTCCACGGCGTAGCCGCGACCCCGGAACGCAGGACGGACGGCATACCCCACATGTCCGCCGATCTCAAAGAGCAGCGGCGTGAGGGTATGCCGGATCGAGACGCGCCCGACGATCTGCGGCGGCCGTTCGCCGATCTCGCCGACCAGGAAGTCGGCACGCACGTCACCTCGGTCCAGGTCACGTCCCTGGGCTTGGCGCTCGATGAGGTCAAGCTGGTCACCCCAGCTCCGGTCCGGGTCGAAGAGGAAGGCGAAACCCTCGCCGATGAGCTCATCGTGACCGGTTCGCATCGCTGCCTCGTCGTTCATCTTCGGTGACCGCAACGTCAGCCCGCGCACCGCATCCGGCACGTTCACCTACCTCCTTCGCCGCAGGCTCAGCCTTCGAGGGCGTAGCGCATGGCGGCCAGTTTGATCTCGGTCTCGGCTAGCTCGGCTTCGGGGTCGGACGCCGCGACGATGCCTCCGCCGGCGAAAAGCCGCAGGCGACGCGGGTCCTCGCATAACTCGCCGCAACGCAGGGCAATGCCCCAGTCGCCCTCGCCGGCCACGTCCATCCAGCCGACCGGCCCCGCGTAGCGACCCCGGTCCATCCGTTCCAGATCGGCGATGAGGGCGGCTGCGGCTGCGGACGGCGTGCCACAGACCGCGGCCGAAGGGTGCAGGGCGGCAGCGAGGCGGAGCGAGGTTGCCTCGTCGGCGTGGACGCCGCTGAGGTCGCTGGCCAGATGGTACACATCAGGCAGCTTCAGCACGAAGGGCTGCTCCGGGACGGCGAGGTCCCGGCAGTGGGGGCCCAGGGCCTCGGCCACCGACCGGACCGCGTAGGCGTGCTCTTCAAGGTCCTTCTCGCTAGAGATGAGCTTGAGCTGGGGATCGACGTGGTGCTCGGGTTTGAAGTCAGGATGGTCCTCGGCGACCAAGCGCTTCGCCGCGTGGCTGCGCCGGACCGTGCCCGCCAGCACCCGGGAGTGCACCTTGCCGTCCAACAGACGGACCAACATCTCCGGGGTGGCCCCGACCAGGCCGTCCACGGCGAACGTCCACGTCGCGCCGTACCGCTCCGCCAGCCGGTTGAGCACGCGATGCAGGTCGATCGGGCCGCTGGCCTTGGCCAGCTCGTCGCGGGCCAGCACGACCTTGTGCACCTCGCCGGCGCCGATCCGGTCGATAGCGCGCGCGATGACGCCCGGCCACTCTCGCGCGGACACCGATCCGGCCACGATCTCGGTGGGCGCGGTGGTTTCGGGCCGGGTCTCTGCACCGGAGCCGAGGAACGCCGACGCGCTGGTCTCGTCCGGGTGCAGGGGGTCGGCAGTGACCGTCGTGCGCCAGGTGCGGCCGTCGCGCCGACCGATGACGACCTCGGGCACCACGAGCCTGCTCTGGTCGTGCGATTCGGGAGAGAAGCTGAACGATCCGAAGGTGATCAGCCCGGTGCCGGGAAGCCCCACGGGGTTGTCGACCTCGGCGACGGCACAGACCTGCTTCCACCACTCCTCGGCGTCGGCGAACCGGTTCGGTCCGCTGGTCAGGCAGCGCGCGGCGCGTCCCCAGCCGACCAACCCGTCACCCTCACGCAACCACGAACACATGGTGCTGGGGGCCGTCGACTCCGGCACCAGCGACAGGAGCGCAACGCCTTCGTCGAGATCATCGGTGATATCCACGGTGATCGCACGCAGGCGGGGGAGGGCGAGCACAGTCACAGCGGTCCACTGTATTGCGCGAGTGCGAGAATGAACGCATGACCCGTGCAAGCTTGGACAAAGACCCCCAAGACGTCGCCGAGATGTTCGACGACGTGGCTCCGCGCTACGACGTCACCAACGACGTGTTGTCAGCGGGTCAGACGCACGTCTGGCGTCGTGCCGTGATGCGGTCGGCGGCTGCCGAACAGGGTGAGCGGGTGCTCGACATCGCGGCAGGCACCGGCACCAGCAGCGAGCCGTTCGCCAACTCCGAGATCGAGGTCGTGCCTGCCGACTTCTCCCTCGGGATGCTGCGTGAGGGCCACCGGCGCCGACCCGACATGCCGTTCACCGCGGCTGATGCCTTGCACCTCCCCTTCGCCGACAAATCCTTCGACGTGGTCACGATGTCGTTCGGCCTGCGTAATGTCAGCGATGTCCCGTCTGCGCTTCGGGAGTTCGCCCGGGTCACCAAGCCGGGGGGTCGGCTGGTGGTGTGCGAGTTCAGTCAGCCCGTCTGGGGGCCGATGCGGACGGCATACATGGGCTACGTGATGCGGGCACTTCCTGCGGTGGCGCGGCGAATCAGCTCGAACCCCGCTTCCTACGTCTACCTCGCTGAGTCCATCCGTGCCTGGCCCTCGCAGCAGCAGCTTGCCGCGACCATCGCCGAGTCGGGGTGGAGCTCGGTGACCTGGCGCAACCTGACTGGGGGCATCGTGGCCGTGCACCACGCCGTTCTGAGTTGAGCGTGTGTCCCCACCGCGCCGTATGCTGCACCGCGCGGGCCGATTCCGACGCGACCCCGACGGCGCAAGACGTTCGATGACCCCTAGGATTGCCTTGGCCGCACCATGACTACGCGCTGGCACCGAAAGGAGTGTGGGACCGGATGACCGATCCTTACCTTCCGATCCTGTTTCTCTTCGCCCTGGGACTGCTGTTCGCTGGTGGATCCATGGCTGGCGGAGCGGTGTTGGGTCGCAAGACCTACAACCGCGCCAAGTCCGAGGCCTACGAGTGCGGCATCCAGCCCACTCCACAGGCGGTCGACGGCGGTCGCGTGCCCGTCAAGTACTACCTCACGGCGATGCTGTTCATCGTCTTCGACGTTGAGGTCCTTTTTCTTTACCCCTTCGCCGTGGCCTTCGATCAGGTGGGACTCTTCAGCGTGCTCGCCATGCTGATGTTCCTCTTCGTGGTCTCTGTCCCCTTCATCTACGAGTGGAGTCGGGGCGGTCTGGAGTGGGACTAACAACACAGGGAGTGTGTGACTCATGGGTCTAGAGGAAAAGCTTCCCTCAGGCATCGTGCTGACCTCGGTCGAGGGTCTTGTCGGCCAGATGCAGTCGCGGTCGGTCTGGCCGGCCACCTTCGGTCTGGCCTGCTGTGCGATCGAGATGATGGCGGTCGGCACGCCGGACTACGACATCGCCCGCTTCGGGATGGAACGCTTCGCGGCCACGCCGCGTCAGGCCGACCTGATGATCGTCGCCGGCCGCGTCAGCCAGAAGATGGCGCCCGTCGTGCGACAGGTCTACGACCAGATGCCCAACCCGAAGTGGGTGCTGTCCATGGGTGTCTGCGCCAGCTCGGGTGGCATGTTCAACAACTACGCCATCGTGCAGGGTGTCGACCACATCGTGCCCGTCGACATCTACTTACCCGGTTGTCCGCCGCGCCCGCAGATGCTGATCAACGCGCTGTTGGAGCTGCACGAGCAGATCCGCTCCTCGAAGTTCGGGGTGGACCGGGTCAAGGCGGCACGGGCGGCCGAGGCCGCCGCGATGAATGCGACGCCGACCCACGAGATGAAGGGGTTGCTCGCGTGAGCGAGGACAAGGCCAAGAAGGATGCGGTCGCGGAGATCGAGACCGCCGAGGTGGCGGGTGACGAGAACGCGGTCGCCGACGGTAAGAACACCATCGACCGGGTGAACGCCCCGGCCGCAACACCGGACCAGAAGGTCAGCAGCACCAAGGCTCAGGAGACGGGCTCAGGGTCAGTCAGCACGATGGACCCCGAGGGCAGCACGCCGGTGCAGGTGGGTGAACGCCGGGGCATGTTCGGCGGCTCGCTGGGCTCGGACACCTCGGGCTACGGGGGACTGGTGCAGCCGATCCTGCTGCCGGGGTCCGCCGAGCGTCCCTACGGCGGATACTTCGACGAGATCGCCGACCACCTTCTGGACGTGCTCGGCGACAAGCACGAGACCGCGATCTCCAGGGTGGTCATCGACCGCAAGGAGATGACTCTGAGCGTTCCCCCCGAGCACCTCCCTTTGGTCGCCCAGAGCTTGCGCGACCACCCCGGCCTGCGGTTCGAGATCTGCAGCGGGGTCTCCGGCGTGCACTACCCCGAGGACATCGGCAACGAGCTGCACGCCGTCTACCACTTCCTGTCGATCACCAACGGCTCGCGTCGACTCCGCGTGGAGGTCGCCTGCTCGGACGAGGACCCGCAGATCCCCTCCATCGTCGGCATCTACCCGGCCGCCGACTGGCACGAGCGTGAGACCTACGACATGTTCGGAATCGTCTTCTCCGGTCACCCGGCGTTGACGCGAATCCTGATGCCGGACGACTGGCCGGGCCACCCACAACGCAAGGACTACCCGCTCGGCGGGATCCCTGTGGAATACAAGGGGGCCACCATTCCGGCCCCCAGCGAGCGCAGGAGCTATACCTGATGGCGACGACCCACACAGAGTCCACCGAGACCCAAGACCTCTACGGCGACGACGAGGCCGGCGCCGTCTTCACCGCGGGCGGGGGTGACTGGGACCAGGTCGTCGAGGACATCGCCGCCGTCGGCGAAGAACGCATCGTCGTCAATATGGGGCCCCAGCATCCATCGACCCACGGCGTGCTGCGGCTCATCCTCGAGCTGGACGGTGAGACCGTCCGCGAAGCACGCGCGGGCATCGGCTACCTGCATACCGGCATCGAGAAGAACATGGAGTACCGCACCTGGGTGCAGGGCACCACGTTCTGTACCCGGATGGACTACCTGACCCCGATCTTCAACGAGACGGCGTACTGCCTGGCGGTGGAGAAGCTCCTCGGGATCACCGACCAGATCCCGCAGCGAGCCAGTGATATCCGAGTGCTGACCATGGAGCTGAACCGGATTGGCTCGCACATGATCGCGTTGGGCACGGGTGGCATGGAGCTGGGTGCGACCACCGTCATGACCACGTGCTTCCGTGAGCGTGAGCGTCTGCTGCGCTTTTTCGAGGCGGTCACCGGGTTGCGGATGAACCACGCATACGTCCGCCCGGGTGGGGTGTCTCAAGACGTGCCCGCGGGAGCTCTCGACCTTCTCGAGGACGAGTTGGTCGACCTCAAGCGCGGTATGCACGAGGTGGAGTCGCTGCTGCTACAGAACCCCGTGCTGCGAGGGCGCACCGTCGACGTGGGCCACCTCAGCTTGACCGGGTGCATGGCCCTGGGCATCACCGGACCGATCCTGCGCTCGACCGGGCTGCCCCACGACCTGCGCAAGTCCGACCCGTACTGCGGCTACGAGACCTACGACTTCGACGTCATCACCCGCGACAGCATGGACGCCTACGGCCGGCTGTGCATCCGGATCGATGAGATGTGGGAGTCCATCAAGATCTCCGAGCAAGCGATCGCCCGACTGCGGGCCTCCGAAGGTCAGCCGGTCATGGTGGCCGACAAGAAGATCGCCTGGCCGGCCCAGCTCAGCGTCGGGGCCGATGGCCAAGGCAACTCTCTGGACCACATCCGCAAGATCATGGGTGAGTCGATGGAGTCGCTGATCCACCACTTCAAGCTGGTGACCGAAGGCTTCCGGGTCCCCCCGGGGCAGGCCTACGTCGCCATCGAGTCTCCTAAGGGTGAGCTCGCTGTGCACGCGGTCTCCGACGGTGGCACCCGACCCTTCCGGGCCCACTTCAGAGATCCGTCGTTCAACAACCTGCAGGCCGCGTCCGTGCTCAGCGAAGGCGGCCTGGTGGCTGACGTCATCGTCGCCGTCGCTTCGATCGACCCGGTGATGGGTGGGGTGGACCGATGAGCGGCCTGAACGGATCCAACGCAGCCGTGCCCGGAGACACCCGGGAGCAGCTGCATGAGGCGGTCTCAGCGGGACCGGTGCATCACCACACCCCCTTGCAGCCCTCGGAGGAGGGCTACCCCTCAGATGTGCTCGGCACGATGCAGGCCGACGCGGCGCTGATCATCGCGAAGTACCCGCAGCCTCGATCGGCCCTGCTGCCGTTGCTGCACCTGGTGCAGAGCGTCGACGGCTACATCACTGGCCGCGGGGTGCACTTCTGTGCCGAGCAGCTCAACCTGAGCACGGCAGAGGTGAGCGGTGTCGCGACCTTCTACACGCAGTACAAGCGTCACCCCAACGGGGAGTACACCGTCGGCGTCTGCACCAACACGCTCTGCGCCATCATGGGCGGAGACCAGATCTTCGACGAGCTCAGCGAGCACCTCGGGATCGGCCACGACGAGACGACGCCCGACGGCAAGATCACCCTGGAGCGGGTGGAGTGCAACGCGGCGTGTGACTACGCGCCCGTGGTGATGGCGAACTGGGAGTTCTTCGACAACCAGACCCCTCAGTCCGCCAGAGACCTCACAGACGAGTTGCGCGCCGGACAGGACATCGTGCCGACCCGCGGTGCAGCCAAGGTGTGCACCTTCAAGCAGATCTCGCGCGTGCTGGCCGGCTTCAGCGACGGCCGCGCCGACGAAGGCATCAGCGCTGGTGGACCCTCTCTGGAAGGTCTCCGGGTAGCGCGGGCCAACGACTGGGTTGCGCCCGTCGGGGCGCGCCAGCCGTACACCGCGGGTGGGGACCACCAGCCCGAGGAGAGCACCAACTTCGATACGGCTGCGGCCGATGAGGGCACGACGCCGAAGGCGGGGCAGCGCAGCTCGACCAACGCCCCGACCAACGACGCCGACGAGAAGCCCAGCGACGGCACGATCAACAGTGACGAAGCATCCAGCGACGACTCACGCACCGGAGGGGACGACACATGAGCGCTCAGCTCACTCCGATCCTGTCCACGTTCTGGGACCACCCCCAGTCCTGGACCCTGGACACCTACGAGCAGCACGACGGGTACGCCGCGCTGCGTACCGCCCTCGATACCCCCACCAAGGACCTGGTCGAGATGGCCAAGTCCTCCGGTCTGCGTGGTCGTGGTGGAGCAGGGTTCCCCACCGGAATGAAGTGGGGATTCCTGCCGCCGGACGACGGTGGCCCGCGGTACCTCGTGATCAACGCCGACGAGTCGGAGCCCGGCACGTGCAAGGACACGCCGCTGATGATGGCCGCCCCCCATTTCCTCATCGAGGGCATGATCATCACCTCCTACGCCATCGGCTGCAAGCACGCCTTCATCTACATCCGAGGTGAGATCGTCCACGTCTTCCGCCGCGTCCAGCGCGCCGTCGAAGAGGCCTATGCCGCCGGTTATCTCGGTAAGGACATTCTGGGGACCGGTTTCGACCTCGACATCACCGTGCACTCCGGCGCCGGGGCCTACATCTGCGGTGAGGAGACAGCCCTGCTCGACAGCCTGGAAGGGCGCCGCGGACAGCCGCGGCTGAAGCCGCCGTTCCCGGCCGTCGCCGGTCTGTATGCGAGGCCGACCGTGGTCAACAACGTGGAGAGCATCGCCAGCGTGCCCTCGATCGTGCTGCACGGCAGCGACTGGTTCTCCGACCTCGGGACCGAGAAGTCCAAGGGCTACGGACTCTTCAGCCTCTCCGGACACGTGACGCGTCCTGGTCAGTACGAGGCTCCGTTGGGCATCACCCTGCGCGAGCTGCTCGAGATGGCCGGTGGCATCCGAGAAGGCCACGAGCTGAAGTTCTGGACCCCCGGTGGCTCCTCGACGCCGATCTTCACCGACGAGCACCTGGACGTGCCGCTGGACTTCGAGTCGGTGGCGGCGGCCGGCTCGATGTTGGGCACCCGGGCTTTGCAGATTTTCGATGAGACCACCTCGGTGGTGCGCGCCGTGTCCCGGTGGACCGACTTCTACGCCCACGAGTCCTGCGGCAAGTGCACGCCGTGCCGCGAGGGCACGTTCTGGCTGAAGCAGATCATGGAGCGGCTCGAGGCCGGACACGGCACCGAAGACGACATCGACAAGCTGGTCGACATCTGTGACAACATTCTGGGTCGGTCGTTCTGCGCGTTGGGTGATGGTGCCACTAGCCCCATCACCTCTGCCGTGCAGTACTTCCGAGAAGAGTTCGAGGCGGGCATGCACACCAGCTGCGCCGAGCTGTTCCCGCCCCAGCACTCGACGCTGTTCGTGAAGGAGACGCTCCCCGCATGACGGTCAACACCTCACCCGCAGCCGGCGGCAACGCCGTTGACGAGGGCGACAACGCGGCCATCCCCGATGACGTCAAGAAGGTCTCGCTGACCGTCGACGGTGTCGAAGTGTCGGTGCCCGAAGGCACTCTCGTGATCCGTGCTGCGGAGCAGATCGGCGTGCAGATTCCGCGCTTCTGCGACCACCCGCTGCTGGATCCCGTGGGGGCTTGCCGCCAGTGCCTGGTCGACGTGTCGATGCCCGACCGCGAGGGCAACGTCAAGCCCATGCCCAAGCCTCAGGCTTCGTGCACGATGGTGGTGGGCGAGGGTATGCAGGTCAAGACGCAGCACTCGTCTGCGGTGGCGGAGAAGGCCCAGCACGGCGTGATGGAGCTGCTCCTGATCAACCACCCCCTCGACTGTCCGGTGTGCGACAAAGGCGGGGAGTGCCCGCTGCAGAACCAGGCGATGTCGAGCGGCCGCCCGACCAGCCGGTTCGAGGACGTCAAGCGCACCTTCCCCAAGCCGATCAACATCTCCGCACAGGTGCTCCTGGACCGAGAGCGGTGTGTTCTCTGTGCCCGGTGCACGCGTTTCTCGGACCAGATCGCGGGTGACCCCTTCATCGCGCTGATCGAGCGAGGTGCGCTGCAGCAGGTCGGCATCTACGAGGAGCAACCGTTCGAGTCCTACTTCTCGGGAAACACCGTCCAGATCTGCCCGGTGGGCGCGCTGACGGGTTCGGCGTACCGCTTCCGTTCCCGGCCGTTCGACCTGGTCTCGACCCCCAGTGTCTGTGAGCACTGCGCGTCCGGCTGCTCGATCCGCACCGACCACCGTCGCGGCACAGTGCTGCGGCGGATGGCGATGGACGACCCCGAGGTCAACGAGGAGTGGAACTGCGACAAGGGTCGATGGGCGTTCACCTACGCGACCATGCCCGACCGTCTGCGTGACCCCGTCGTGCGCGACTCCGACGGCAACTACGCGGTCGCCACGTGGAGCGAAGCGCTGAGCGCCGCCGCGGCGGCACGTCAATCGGCCACGTCGAGCGCTGGTGACGGTGGCGGAGTGCTTGTCGGTGGCCGGGCCACGGTCGAGGACGCCTACGCCTACAGCAAGTTCGCCCGGGTGGCGCTGCATACCAACGACATCGACTTCCGGGCCAGGCCACACTCCGCCGAGGAGGCGGACTTCCTGGCCTCCAGCGTCGTCAACCACTACGGTCTGACGTATGCCGACCTCGAGAGCGCCAGTGCGGTGCTGCTGGTCGGACTGGAGCCCGAGGACGAAAGTCCCATCGTGTTCCTCCGGCTGCGCAAGGCGAGTCGTAAGCACAAGACCGCGGTGTACTCGGTGGCTCCCTTTGCTTCCCGCGGGCTCACCAAGATGAACGGCACCCTGATTCCCGCCGCTCCGGGCACGGAGCCCGAAGTGCTGGAGGCCCTCGGTGGACGACGCCAGCACGACGGTGAGGCGCACGAGGGCCCCGTCGAACCCCTTCCCAGCACTGACCCGCTACCGCTCGCGTCCGACGCGCTGAACTCCGGTGCCATCATCCTCGTCGGCGAGAGGCTGGCGGGGGTGGCCGGAGGCCTGTCGGCCGCCGCTGCTCTGGCCAACCTGACTGGAGCCCGCATCGGATGGGTGCCGCGACGTGCCGGAGAGCGTGGAGCCCTGGCCGTTGGCGCCCTTCCCGGCTTGCTGCCCGGCGGTCGCCCGGTGGAGGAGGAAGTTGCGCGCGCAGAGGTGTCCCTAGCCTGGGCGGCGGAGTTGCCGACCGGTGAGGGTAAGGACACGACGGCGATCCTGCGAGGCGTTCTTCAGGGTGAGATCTCGACCCTGGTCGTCGGTGGGCTCGACCCGGATGACCTTCCCGATCCGGTGCTCGCCAAAGCGGCTCTGGAGAAGGCGTTCGTCATTTCCCTGGAGATCAGGGAGTCCTCCGTCCATGACTATGCCGACGTGATCCTCCCGGTCGCGCCGCAACAGGAGAAGGCCGGGTCGTATGCCGACTGGGAGGGCCGCTTGCGTCCCTTCGAGAAGGCGTTGACCTCCAACGCGTGGAGTGACCACGCCATGCTCGATGCCTTGGCCGCGGAGATGGGGGTGCACCTCGGGGCTCGCAGTCTCGGCGCGTTGCGTCACGAGATGACCGGGCTGGGCGCCTGGGAGTCGCCTCGGTCGATGCACGTCGTCGCTCCTTCCCCACCCGTCGAACTCGGTGACGGGGAAGCGATCCTGGCCACCTGGCATCACCTGCTCGACGCAGGATCGCTTCAGGACGGAGAGCCGTTCCTGGCGGGCACTGCTCCCCTCGCAGCGGCACGCATGTCCCCCCAGACCGCTGCGTCCATCGGTGCCGCCGACGGCTCGTACGTGTCTGTGAGCTACGGGCTGGGCACCATCACGGTGCCGCTGACCGTTACGGACATGACCGACCATGTGGTGTGGGTGCCGACCAACTCGGCCGGCTCGAAGGTGCGTGCCACGCTCGGTGTCGACGCCGGAGCCGTGGTGCGGATTGCCACGGCCAGCGCCCCCGCCGTATCGGAAGGCCGTCCATGATCGCGTCCACGATGTCCGTGCTGAGCGGCCCCGCCGTGGTCGCAGCCGACCTTCCGGCTGCCGATTTCAGCGACACACCGTGGTGGCTCTCGGTGATCAAAGCCTTGATGATCTTCGTGTTCCTGCTGCTCAACGTCCTGGTCGTGATCTGGTTCGAGCGACGGGTCATCGGTCGGATGCAGCAGCGACCCGGTCCGAACCGCTTCGGGCCCCTGGGTCTGCTGCAGACCTTGGCCGACGGGCTGAAGCTGATGATGAAGGAGGATGTCACCCCCAAAGCTGCGGACAAGGTGATGTTCATCATCGCTCCGCTGATCGTGGGTTCGCTGGCGTTCGTCTCGTTCGCCATCATCCCGATGGGCGGCACCGTCCGGATGTTCGGACACACCACACCTCTACAGCTCACCGACACTCCGGTCGCTACCCTCCTGGTGCTGGCCGTGGCGGGGGTCGGGGCCTACGGGTTCGTCCTAGCCGGATGGTCCTCGGGGTCGACCTACCCCCTGCTGGGCGGCCTGCGCTCCACGGCGCAGGTCATCTCCTACGAGATCGCGATGGGCCTCTCGCTCGTCGCGGTCTTCCTGTACGCAGGGTCCATGTCCACCTCCCAGATCGTGGCCGCCCAAGCCGACCTGTGGTTCGTGGTGCCGCTGTTCTTCTCCTTCGTTATCTACCTGGTGACGATGGTCGGAGAGACCAACCGTCTGCCGTTCGACCTGGCTGAGGGTGAAGGTGAGCTCGGTGGCGGGTTCCATACCGAATACTCCTCGATGAAGTTCGGCATGTTCTTCCTGGGTGAGTACATCAACATGTTCACGGTGTCCGCGCTTGCGGCGACCTTGTTCCTCGGCGGGTGGCATGCCCCTCCCGGCATTGCGGCTATCAACGACGGCATGTTCGACCAGGGTTACTGGGGGTTGATCTGGTTCACCATCAAGATGTGGCTGTTCATCTTCGGCTACGTCTGGCTGCGCGGCTCCCTCCCACGGGTGCGCTACGACCAGTTCATGAAGCTCGGGTGGAAGTACATGATTCCCGCCGCGCTGGTGTGGGTCATCGCGGTCGCCCTGATCCGTGCGGCCCAGATCGGCTACTTCGGCGACAGCCAGTGGGCGACCGTCATCACGGTGGTGCTGATCGCGGTGGCCGTGATCGTGCCGCTGACGCTGATCTCCTTCAAGAAGGACGCTCGCGACCGCGATCGGCAGGAAGCCCGCATACCCCCAGACGAGATCGATCCGTTTGCGGGCGGCTACCCCGTGCCTCCGCTGCCCGGGCAGCGGTTGGTGGAGCGTCCCAAGGCGGTCAAGGCCGCTGAACCGGTGACGGTCGACGCAGGATCGGTGCCCACACGCGAACCATCGGAGGACGACCGTGGCTGACGAAGAGCTGAAGAAGCAGGACATCGAGACGACGGGTAGCAAGGGCGACGACATCCTGAAGCCCGAAGGCAGCACCGGAAAGAACACGGACGATATCGCTCCTGCTCGTCGCGACGACGACGGGAAGCAGCAGGACAAGAAGACCGGTTTCCTCTCCGACTTCCTTGCGCCCGTCGCGGGCTTCGGGGTCTCCTTCAGCACCATGTTCCGCAAGGTGGCCACGGAGGAGTACCCGGAGAAGCCGCGCCCGACCCAGGCCCGTTTCCACGGCCGACATCAGCTCAACCGGTATGCCGACGGGCTGGAGAAGTGCATCGGATGCGAGCTGTGTGCCTGGGCCTGCCCCGCCGACGCCATCCTGGTCGAGGGCGCGGACAACACGGACGAGGCGCGATTCTCTCCGGGAGAGCGGTATGGCCGGGTGTACCAGATCAACTATCTGCGGTGCATCTTCTGTGGGCTGTGCATCGAGGCCTGCCCCACCCGCGCGTTGACGATGACGAACGAATACGAGCTGGCCGACAGCGAGCGGGCCCCCCTCATCTATGAAAAGCATCAACTCCTCGCACCCATGGGTGAGGGTATGCTTCGCGCGCCCCTTCCGATGGCCGACGGAACCGATGACACCGACTACTACAAGGGTCACATCACCGGGCCCGACCAGTCGCAGCGGGACTACGTGGCCGCTCGAGACGGGCAGACCGCAAACGGGCCATCATCCGACAACGACAACGCGCAGGAGGCTTACCGGTGAGTGGAGGAGAGGCTCTGCTGTTCTGGGTGCTCGGTCCTGCCACTATCTTGGGGGCCTTGGGTCTGCTGTTTGCGCACAAGGCCGTGCACGCCGCGATGTCCACCGCGTTGGTCATGATCTCCCTGGGGGTGTTCTACATCGCCCAGGATGCGGAGTTCGTCGGTGTCATCCAGATCTTCGTCTACTCAGGCGCCGTCATGATGCTGTTCCTGTTCGTCGTCATGTTGGTCGGCGTCGACGCCTCGGACTCGCTGGTGGAGACCCTTCCTGGCCAGCGGGTGACGGCCTACGTCTTCGCGGCGCTCTTCGCCGTCGTCGTCATGGTGGGACTGTGGCGCGTCGACTTCGGTGACCCGGTCGGTCTGACCGCGGTGCAGGAAGAGGGAACGGTCACCGCCCTGGCCCGGGAGATCTTCACCCGGCAGGTCTTCGGGTTCGAGATCCTCGGCACTCTGCTGGTGATCTCTGTCATGGGCGCCATGGTCTTGGCGCACCACGAACGGCTGACCCCGCCCATCTCGCAGCGCCGTCGCTCGGACCAGACCATCGCCAGCGGTACCTGGTTGTCGGGTCGACCGAACCCCGGGGTCTACGCGCGGCACAACGCGGCCGACACTCCCGCCCTGCTGCCTGACGGCACGCCCACGGAGGAGTCGGTGCCCCGCGTGCTCGTCGCCCGCGGCCAGGTCGCGTCCATGACAGGCGTCGCGGCGTCGACCGACGCGGCCTACGAAGCCATCGACGAGCACGGCCGCGACGGTGTGACCCTGATGGGCCAGGACGAGGTCGATGACACAGACGGCAGCACCGATAGGACGGAGAACCGGTGACCCTCGCGGCATACATCTACCTGTCCACGCTCCTGTTCACCATCGGAACGCTCGTAGTGCTGACCCGTCGCAACACGATCGTGGTGTTCATGGGCGTCGAGCTCATGTTGAACGCCTGCAACTTGTCACTCGTCACCTTCTCCCGGATGCACGGGACGCTGGACGGACAGGTCTACGCCCTGTTCGTGATGGTGGTGGCCGCCGCCGAGGTGGTCGTCGGCCTCGCCATCATCATGTCCATCTTTCGCGCCCGTCGCTCCGCATCCGTGGACGACGCCAACCTTCTGAAGTTGTAAGGAGCGGGCTGAGTGTCTGTGCTTTCCAGTACCGTCGGCTTCGCGCTGGCCGATCCCAGTGCCGTCCGCGCTACCGAGGCCACCGGTTTCGCTTCGCTCGGGTGGTTGATGGTCGCCCTGCCGCTGCTAGGCGCGGCCATCCTTCTCGTGGGCGGTAAAGCGACCAACGCCTGGGGGCCGGCTCTAGCGGTCGGTCTGTCCTGGGCGAGCTTCGGAGTCGGCGTCGGGATCATCGGGCAGCTGGCCGGCATGCCGGGCGAGGAGCGTGCGCTGTCCGTCCAGCTCTGGGACTGGGTGTCGGCCGGGACATTGAGCGTCAACGTCGGGTTCTTGTTGGACCCGTTGTCGTTGACCTTCGTCATGCTGATCACCTTCGTCGGCTCGCTCATCCACGTGTACTCCATGGGGTACATGGCCGATGACCCGGACAAGCGGCGCTTCTTCGCCTACCTGAACCTCTTCATCGCGGCCATGTTGATCCTGGTCCTGGCCGACTCCTACCTGCTGCTCTTCGTCGGGTGGGAAGGTGTGGGTCTCGCGTCCTACCTGCTCATCGGCTTCTGGAACTGGAACCCTGCCTACGCGACCGCGGCCAACAAGGCCTTCGTGGTCAACCGGATCGGTGACGTCGGGCTCATCACGGCGATGGCGGTGCTGTTCTCCAGCGTGGGTGCGTTGGACTTCGCTACCGTCCACGGCGAGGCCGAGTCGATGAGCCAGGGGACGTTGCTGGCCGTCGGGCTGCTGCTCCTGCTCGGTGCCTGCGGCAAGTCTGCACAGTTCCCGTTGCAGTCCTGGCTGGGCGACGCCATGGCCGGCCCGACCCCCGTCTCCGCTTTGATCCACGCCGCGACCATGGTCACCGCCGGGGTCTACCTGATCGCGCGTAGTCAGGCGATCTACGACCTCACGCCGGATGCTCGACTGGCCGTGGCGTCGGTCGGCGCGATCACGCTCATCTACGGAGCCATCGTCGGCTGCGCCAAGGACGACATCAAGAAGGCCCTCGCGGCCTCGACGATGAGCCAGATCGGCTACATGATGCTCGCCGTGGGCCTGGGCCCGATCGGCTACGTCTTCGCCATCTTCCACCTGGTGACCCACGGCTTCTTCAAGGCCGGGATGTTCCTGGGCGCCGGTTCGGTGATGCACGGCATGAACAACCGGGTGGACATGCGGCGGTTCGGTGGCCTGAACGGAGCGATGAAGATCACCTGGATCACCTTCATGATGGGCTGGCTGGCCATTCTGGGTGTCCCTCCGTTCGCCGGCTACTGGTCGAAGGACAAGATCATCGAGACAGCGTTCGTGGGGGAGGGTTGGCAGCCCTGGGTCTTCGGTATGACCGCCCTCATCGGCGCCGGGATCACCGCCTTCTACATGTCGAGACTCTTCTTCATGACCTTCCAGGGCACCGCTCGCTGGGAGGACGACCAGCATCCGCACGAGTCGCCGCTGTCCATGACGGTTCCCATGGTGATCCTGGCTATCGGATCCGTCACTCTTGGTTTCATCCTGGGCTTCTTCGGGATCCTGGAGAACTGGCTGGAGCCGGTCTTCGGTCACGAGGAGCACGAGGAGCCGGTGCTCGCTATCTGGCTCATCATCACTTTGACGTTGCTGCTGGTGGCCGCCGGTGCCGCTCTGGCCTACAAGATGTACTGGAAGGAAGACGTGCCGCAGACCGCTCCGGAGGCCACGTTCGTCACACGTGCAGCCCGCCGCGACCTGTTCCAAGACGACTTCAACGAGGTGTTCCTGCGAGCGCCGGGGCAGGGCTTGGTCGACATCGTCACCGCCACCGACCGAGACGTCGTCGAGGGCGGCCTCGTGGCTAAGACCACGGGCGGGGTCGGCGGTCTTTCGAAGGCGCTCAGGCGCACCCAGACCGGGTTCGTCCGCTCCTACGCGATGACCATGTTGATCGGCATCGTGGCTATCGTCGGCGCCGTGTTGGTGATGCAGCTATGAGCGACTTCCCCTGGTTGACCACCCTGCTGTTGGTCCCGTTGCTCGGAGGCGCCGTTGTCGCCTCGCTGCCCAAGGGCTTCGCCAACGTGCGCGAAGTCGCGCTGGGTGTGTCGCTGCTCACCCTCCTGCTCGGCATACTCATGGCCTTGCAGTTCGAAGTGGGCGCGGATACGCAGTTCCAGCTCACCGAGGTCCAGTCGTGGATCCCCCAGTTCGGCGTCAGCTACGCCCTGGGTATCGACGGCATCTCGCTGACCATGATCCTGCTCGGGGTCGTGCTGGTGCCGATCTGCCTGCTTGCTGCGTGGGAAGACGTGCCGGTCGAGGAGGGCCGACGTCAACAGGGCTACTTCGCCCTCATGCTGATTCTGGAAGCCTTCATGATCGGCGTGTTCGCCGCCATCGACGTCTTCCTCTTCTACGTCTTCTTCGAGGCGATGCTGATCCCGGTCTACTTCCTGATCGGCATGTTCGGCGGTCCCGGCCGCGCCAAAGCAGCCACCAGCTTCCTGCTCTACTCGCTCCTGGGTGGACTGATCATGCTGGTCGCGGTCATCGCGGTCTACCTGCAAGGTCCAGGAGGCACCGACGGGTTCCTGATCGAGAACCTCTCCGGCCTGGACATCAGCACCTGGGTCGAACGGCTGCTCTTCCTCGGCTTCTTCATTGCCTTCGCCATCAAGGCGCCGATGTGGCCGGTACACACCTGGCTACCGCACGCCGCGAGTGAGGCTCGACCGGCGACCTCCGTCCTCTTGGTCGGGGTCCTGGACAAGGTCGGAACCTTCGGCATGATCCGGTTCTGCCTGCAGCTCTTCCCCGACGCCAGCCGATGGGCGACTCCGGCCGTGATGACCTTTGCGGTGCTGTCCATCCTGATCGGAGCGGCCCTGGCGATCGGGCAGCGCGACATGATGCGCCTCATCGCCTACACCTCGATCAGCCACTTCGGCTTCATCGTGCTCGGTATCTTCGCCGTGACCACGGTCAGTCAGACGGGGTCGACCCTCTACATGGTCAACCACGGCTTCACCACGGCGGCTCTGTTCCTGATCGCCGCGATGTTGGTGCAGCGTCGTGGGTCCAGGGACATCATGGACTTCGGCGGCTGGCAGCGGGTCACCCCGCTGATCGCCGGGTCCCTGCTCGTGGCCGGACTCTCCGGTCTGGCCCTGCCGGGTCTCAACTCCTTCGTCTCGGAGTTCATGGTCATCATCGGCACCTTCCAGACCTACCCGGTCTTCGCCGTCATCGGGACGATGGGCGTCATCCTGGCCGCCCTCTACATCCTGTTGATGTACAAGAAGGTAGCTACCGGTCCCAAGCCGGAGGAGTATGCAGGCACACCCGACATGACCCTCCGAGAGAAGGCGGTGGTGGCACCCCTGATCGTGGCGTTCCTCTTCCTCGGCTTCTATCCCAAACCTGCGCTCGACGTCCTCGAGCCCGCCGTCCAGACCACACTGCAGTACGTCGGAGTGAGTGACCCGGCACCGACCGGTGCCTCGACCGACGCTGTCGAAGGGAGCGAAGACTGATGCAGTTCACTGCTCCTGAGATCGACTACCTGGCGCTGCTGCCGCTCATCATCGTCTTCGTCGGCGGTCTGATCGGGGTCGCTGTCGAAGGCTTCGCCGGTCGCTCGCGGCGCTACGGCATCCAGATGCCCTTGACCATCCTCACCTTGGTCGTCGCCCTCGGCGCCGTCATCTTCGTCGCGCCCAACCACCAAGGCATCACCGCGGCGGGGGCCGTGGCCAACGATGGCCCCGCCCTCCTGCTTCAGGGGCTGGTCCTGTCTCTGGCCATCATTGGCGTGATGGTGATGAGCGAGCGTCTGGGTGGCAACGCGCCGGACGCGTTCACCCAGGCCGGCGTGTCGGTGCCAGGGTCCGCGGAGGAGGCTCTGGCCGTCAAGGTCGGCGCAACCACGACGGAGATCTACCCCCTGACGCTGTTCGGCATCGGCGGCATGATGCTCTTCCCGATGGCGAACGACCTGCTGGTCATGTTCATCGCCTTGGAGATCCTGTCGCTGCCGCTGTACATCATGTGCGGTCTGGCCCGACGACGTCGCTTGTTGTCTCAGGAAGCCTCGCTGAAGTACTTCCTGCTGGGTGCTTTCTCCTCGGCGTTCTTCCTGTTCGGCTCCGCGTTGATCTACGGGTATGCCGGATCGATGCGGTTCGACCAGATCTCCTTGGCGATCACCAGCGAGATCGGCATGGACGGCCTGCTCGTGCCCGGACTGCTGTTGATCGCGACGGGTCTGCTGTTCAAGGTGGGTGCTGTTCCCTTCCACGCCTGGACTCCCGACGTCTACCAGGGCGCGCCGACTCCGGTGACCGGCTTCATGGCTGCCTGCACGAAGGTCGCCGCCTTCGGGGCGCTACTACGCGTCTTCTACGTCGCGGGCGAGTCGGCCCGACTGGACTGGCAGCCGGTGCTGGCCGCGGTGGCCGCGCTGACGATGATCGTGGGTGCGGTGATGTCGGTCGGGCAGAACGACGTCAAACGCTTGCTGGCCTACTCCTCGATCGCGCACGCCGGGTTCATCCTCGTGGGCTTCCTGGCCCTGTCCTCATCGGGTGTCTCCGGCACGATGTTCTACCTTGCGGCCTACGGGTTCATGACGATCCCGGCCTTCGCCCTGGTGACCTTGGTGCGCTCGGCCGGCAGTGAAGCCACGCACGTGTCGCAGTGGTCCGGACTGGCCAAGGCCCATCCGTGGGTGGCCGGGTCGTTCAGCTTCCTCCTGCTGGCCTTCGCCGGAATCCCCCTGACCTCGGGCTTCACCGGCAAGTTCGCGGTGTTCTCGGCTGCGGTCGAGAACAATGGCGCGTGGCTTGCGGTGATTGGTGTGCTGGCCAGTGCCGTGACGGCCTACGTGTACTTCCGGTTGATCGTGCTGATGTACTTCGGTGAGCGCACCGGCGACACGGTGGTGGTCGAACCGTCGGCGCTGACCACTTTCGCCGTGGCCGTGGGCCTGTTGGTGACCTTGGGCCTGGGCGTCATGCCTTCGCCCATGCTGGAGCTGGCTCAGCAGGCTTCGCAGTTCATTCGGTGATGATGGCTGCGCCGACCGTGCTCCCGGGCGCCGACGAGGACCTGCAACAGCGTTTGGTGGAAGGGCTCGAGGCGGTCGACCGTCGGCTGCGCGAGGTCGTCGACCACGACGACCCCTTCATCGCCGAAGCCGCCGGGCACCTGTCCAACGCAGGCGGCAAGCGCTTCCGGCCGCTCCTGACCTTGCTGTCAGCCCAGGTGGCGGGGTCGATAAATGCTCAAGTGGTCGATGCCGCGGTCGGGGTCGAGCTGACCCACCTGGCCTCGCTCTACCACGACGATGTGATGGACGAGGCCGAGCTCCGGCGCGGAGTGCAGAGCGCCAATGTTCGCTATGGCAACGCCACCTCCATCCTGGTCGGTGACCTTCTGTTCGGCACGGCTTCCTCGGTGATCGCTGACCTGGGATCTGAGGCGGTCAAGATCCAGGCGGAGACCTTCGTTCGGTTGTGTTCGGGCCAGATTCGCGACGAACGGCCCCCGGCAGTGGGCGCCGACCCGATCGAGCACTACCTCAGTGTGCTGTCCGACAAGACCGGCTCGCTGATCGCTACGTCGGCCCGCTACGGCGCCATGTTCGGTGGTGGTGATGCCGAGCTTGTGCAGACCCTGACGACCTTCGGGGAGCAGTTGGGGACGGTCTTCCAGCTGGCCGACGATCTGCTCGACATCTCCTCCGATCAGGATCAGTCGGGCAAGGTGCCGGGCGCGGACCTGCGAGAAGGTAAGGCCACGCTGCCGGTGCTGTACGCCGTCTCGATGGCCACGCCGCAGGATGCGCGTCTGGTGGAGCTCATCAGTGGACCTATCGCCGATCCCGACGATGTGGCCGAGGCGGTAGCCCTGCTACGCGTGCACCCGGCGATGCACGCGGCTCGTGATCACACGCAACAGCTGGCCTTGGGCACGCGGTCCCTGGTAGATGATTTCGGTGACGGTCCGGCCGTGGTCGCGCTCCGCGCTCTGGTCGATGGCGTGGCCGATCGGTCCCGATAGCGGCGGCGCTATGACTTCTCCCCGTTCCACACCGGTGCGGGCCGGCGCGGCCGCGATCTTTCCGCTGGCGCTTCTCCTGGCCGGCGCCGTGGTGGCCAGCAGGTCAGCGGGGGTGACGACACCCGTGGGCGCGGACATCGCCTTGGTCGCGACGATGCTGGCGGTGGTTGCGGCCGCGTTGGTGAGTGGGTTGTCGTTCTGGCTCACCGACGTCACGGCGCGATTTATGCTGACCGTGTGTGGGGGCGTGACGGCTGCGGGCACCACCTACCTCCTGCTGGGCCAGCTGTCGCTGGCTGCGTGGCTTGGGGTGCCTCTGGCGGCGGCCGTCGGCGTGGCCTGGGGCCGATGGGTCTCTATCGTTTTCGCTCTGGTGAGGCCCTCGCCCCAGGCGTTGATCGACCGCATCCCCGAGCGGGACCGGATAGGTCGGGGGTGGACGCCGGGGCCACACTCCGGCTCGGTCGACCATGGCGCTTGGTCCGTCGACGTCTCCTCCCCGCGGATGCAGCGACTCGTGGTCTTCGGGGTGGTGGTCTTCGGAGCCGCGATCGCTCTGTCATGGGACTCGGCCCCGCTGTGGTGGGTCGCGGTGCTCGCAGCCGCAGGTCTCGCCTTCTGTCTGGTGATGACGGCGTGGAGCTCGGTGAGGGTGGGCGTCGACCGTCGCGGTCTGACTGTGACCTCCCTGCGGCTACCCCTTCGGCTGGTGCAGGTCCGACCCGAGGATGTGCTGGGGGTGGGTAGCAACGAGGTGGACCCGCTGGTCTGGGGAGGCTGGGGACTGCGCTGGACTGCCCGCCATACGGCATACATCCGCAGCGGTGGTCCGGGGATCATCGTGCATCGCCGAAGTGGCCGGCCGTTGGTGATCGAGATCCCCGAGGGGACGTCGACGGCCGACGCCGGAGCTGCCCTGCTTCGTCGGGTCGCTAGCCGCAGTTGACGCTGTGCCTGCGGTCTACTTGAAGACCTGAATGACCCAACACGCATCGCGTGTGGAGGCTATGGCGGGAGGCGAGGGAGCGCCGAACAAGCCAGCGCGAAGGAGAGTCGAACGGCAGGTGCTATGTCGGTGACGGACCGACCCTGTGGCGCAGCCGTTCCACCGCGGCTTCAACCCCGTCTTCGCCCCGGACCCAGCCGGCGAGCTCGATGGCGCGTTGCGCGTGGAGCTGAGCCTGGGGTCCCGTGGTGACCTCCGCCAACGCGGCCGTCAGACGCTTGGGCGTCAGGCCCGCGCGACGAAGGGGTGCGGGGGCGAGGCCGAGCTGGTGAGCGCGATGGGCCCAGAAGAATTGGTCACCCATGTGCGCGACGACGACCTGGGGGATGCCGGAGCGGACCGCCGATCCGGTGGTCCCCGCGCCGCCGTGGTGCACCACCGCGTCACAACGGGAGAAAAGCCAGTCGTGGGGCACGTGCTCGATCACCGTCACGTCCTTGCGACCGCGAAGATAGGCTCCGACCCCGGTCCACCCGTCACCGATGATGGGGTGCACCCCGGCGTCATGCGCCGAGCGGATCAGGAGGTCCGCCGTGCCGATGGGGTCCGTCGTGGTCATGCTCCCGAAACCTAGGGACGCGACCGGCCGCCCACGCGCCCGCTCGGCCGCGATCAATGCCTCGAGGCGCTCGGCCTCAGCGCTGGCGAGGTCCTGCCCTGCGGGTGGCCAGTAGCCCGTCACGATGACGTTGGGCTGGTCCGGATCCGGCGCAACGACGTAGCGGCTGGTGCCGACCAGGACCGGCATGTGGCGTAGGCGGTCCAGCAGCCACCCCGGGCGAGTCCTTCGGTGCCCCAGACGTTGGCGGATCGTGTCGCCCGGGACACGGAGCAGGCGGTACGAGGCCCCCAGCACCGCGCGGCCCGTCAGCGCGTTGAGGACGGTATCCCGGGACTGGACCAGAGCCGTGGGCGAGCTCGCCCCCAACCGACTCGGCAGGACCGGAGTGAACAGCGCCACGGCGTGGTCCTGGTCGCGGGCGGCCGTCAGGCTGGCGCAGGCGTCGGCGGTGAGAATGCCACTGATGACGAGGTCAGCCTCGCGGGTGTGCGTCCACAACCCCTCGACCAGGGGCTGGGCGAACGTATCCAGGACCTTCTGCAGGGCCCGACCCTCACCGATGATGGTGCGGTGCCCACCCAGCCACTGGCGTCCTGACTGCGAGCGGGCTGCAGCCATGACCGATATGTCGAACGGGCGCCAGTGCAGCCCGGAGGCTCGCACCAAGGACTCGAAGTCTCTGCTGGCCAGGACGGTCACCACATCCCCGGTGGCGCGCAGCCCCCGCCCGAGGGTGATGATCGGCGCAACGTCTCCGCGCGACCCCCAGGCGACGAGTGTCACTCGGCGTGCCACGGGGTGAGTCTACGTCGCGGTGCGCACCGCGATCCGGTGCAGTCGATGATGACGTCCTGCGGCGATGGAGGAGTCGAGGGTCAGCACCGCCAGAGCCACCCAGACCAGGGCGAAACCGACCCACCGTGAGGCGGGCATCGACTCGCCGAGGAGGAGGACGGCGCAGAGAAGCTGCAGCACAGGGGTGATGAACTGCAGAAGACCGATCGTGGTCAAGGGCACCCGTCTCGCGGCCGCAGCGAAGAACAGCAACGGGATGGTGGTGGCCACGCCGGCACTGACGAGGAGGGCGGTGTGGGCCCAACCCTGGGTGGTGAACGTCTGCGTCCCGGTGACGGTGAGGTAGACCAGCACCGCGAGCGCCAACGGGGCAACCACCATGGTCTCCGCGGTGAGGGACTGGATGGCCGACAACGACAAGCCCACTCGCTTCTTGACCAGACCGTAGCTGGCGAAGGTCAGCGCCAGGCTGATCGAGATCCACGGCGGGCTTCCGTAGTCGACGGTCAGATAGAGGGCGGCGGCTGCCCCGATGCCCACCGCAACCCACTGCGCGATACGTAGCCGCTCGCGGAGCACCACCACTCCCAGGCCCACGGTGACCAGGGGGTTGAGGAAGTAGCCCAACGCGGCCTCGGTGACATGGCCGGTCAGGACCGCGAAGGTGTAGATGGTCCAGTTGGTGGCGATCAGCGCACCCGCCGTGCCGACGGCCACCAGGGTGCGGGGACGACGCACCAGCTGAGCGACCCACTTCAGCTGGCCCATGACGGTCAGGATGATCAGGCACAGCACGAACGCCCACAGCACGCGGTGGACCAAGATCTCGACGGCACCGGCCGGACGCAACGTGAGGAAGTACAGCGGGAAGAGGCCCCACAAGGTGTATGCGGTGAGGCCGTAGGCCGTTCCCCACGTCACACTCCGGCTCTGAGGTCCGGAAGCGGGTGGCTGCGCTCCTGCCGCCTTCAGGTCCGAGGTACTGCTCACGCCTCGACGGTCCAGGTGTCCTTACCGTGGAGCAAGGACTGCAGGTCCTCGTCCGAGGTCGTGCCTCCCGCGCTCGCGCGAGCACCGTCCACCTGTGCGCGCACCTGGTCGTCGTATGTGGGCCGCTCCACCTGGCGGAAGATGCCCATCGGCACGTGCGCCATGCTCGGGTCGTCCAGTCGGGACAACGCGAAGGCCTGTGTGGGATCAGCCGCGCCCACGTCGTGCTTGACGACGTCGGACTCGGCGGCTTGGGCGCTCGGCACCACGGCCATCCCTGATCCGTCGCGGACGACCACGTGGTCCTCGCCGACGTGGATCGGCTGACCATCTCGCAGGTAGGCGATCCTGGCCTTGCCTTGGTCGCGGTCCTTGATGAGCTGGAAGGCGCCGTCGTTGAAGATCGGGCAGTTCTGGTAGATCTCGACCAGCGAGGTGCCGCGGTGGGCGGCGGCGGCGCTGAGCACCTCCATCAGGTGTCCGCGGTCGGAGTCCAGCGTGCGGGCCACGAAGGTGGCTTCGGCGCCGAGAGCCAGGGAGACCGGGTTGAACGGGTGATCCACCGAGCCGACCGGCGTCGACTTGGTCACCGTGCCGACATCGGAGGTCGGTGAGTACTGACCCTTGGTCAGCCCGTAGATCTTGTTGTTGAAGAGCAAGATCGTCAGGTTGACGTTGCGGCGCATCGCGTGGATCAGGTGGTTACCGCCGATGCTGAGGGCGTCACCGTCGCCGGTCACCACCCACACCGACAGGTCGCCGCGTGAGGTCGCCAGGCCCGTGGCGATGGCCGGCGCACGACCGTGGATCGAGTGCATTCCGTAGGTGTCGAGGTAGTACGGGAACCGGGAGCTGCAGCCGATACCCGAGACGAAGACGATGTTCTCGCGGCGAAGGCCCAGGTCCGGTAGGAATCCCTGCACGGCCGCCAGGACGGCGTAGTCGCCGCAGCCGGGGCACCACCGCACCTCCTGGTCCGAGGTGAAGTCCTTCTTGGTCTGGTCGGGGGCTCCGTCGGGGGTTCGGGGCACGTCAGCGGTGCCCGAGGTCGGCATACCCAGGGACGTGGTCTGTGCGCTCATCGGATCATCTCCTCAGCGATGATGGCTTCTTTGTGCAGCACCTCGGCGAGCTCGCTCGCGGTGAACGGGAGGCCACGGACCGCCGTGTGGGACTTGACGTCCACCAGGAACGTGCCTCGCAGCAGGAGTGCGAGCTGACCAAGGTTCATCTCGGGCACGATGACCCGGTCGTACCGGCGCAACACGTCGCCGAGGTTGCTGGGGAAAGGGTTGAGGTGACGCAGGTGAGCCTGCGCGACTTCGGTGCCGGCGTTGCGCACCAGTCGCGCAGCGGCGGAGATGGGGCCGTAGGTCGAACCCCATCCCAGCACCAGCACCTTTGCAGCGCCGTTGGGGTCGTCGACCTCCAGGTCCGGGACCGTCTCCGCGATCTTGTCGATCTTGGCCTGGCGAAGGCGGACCATCTTGTCGTGGTTGTCCGGGTCGTAGGAGATGTGGCCGGTCACGTCGGCCTTCTCGATGCCACCGACGCGATGCTCCAACCCGGCTGTCCCTGGCACGGCCCAAGGGCGTGCCAGCGTGGCCGGGTCCCGCAGGAACGGGTGGAACACCGGCTCGCCTTTGTCGTCGGTCGCGTTCGGCTGGGTGGCGAACTGGACGTCGAGCTCGGGCAGGTCGGCGACCTGGGGCACCGACCAGGGCTCGGACCCGTTGGCCAGGTAGCCATCGGAGAGCAGGATGACGGGGGTGCGGTAGGTCGTCGCGATGCGAACCGCTTCCATGGCGGCGTCGAAGCAGTCGGTGGGGGACTGCGCCGCCACCACGGCCACCGGCGACTCGCCGTTGCGGCCGTAGAGAGCCTGCAGGAGGTCTGCCTGCTCGGTCTTGGTGGGCAAGCCGGTCGAGGGGCCGCCGCGCTGGATGTCGATGACGATCAGCGGCAGCTCGGTCGACACCGCCAGCCCGATGGTCTCGGCCTTGAGCGCCAGTCCCGGACCTGACGTCGTGGTCACGCCCAGGGCGCCCCCGTATGCGGCGCCGAGGGCCATGCCGACCGCGCCGATCTCGTCCTCGGCCTGTAGCGTCGTGATGTTGAAACGCTTGAGGGCCGACAGGGCGTGCAGTACGTCGGAGGCGGGGGTGATGGGGTAGGAACCGAGCACCAGCGGAAGCCCGGTGCGGTGTGCGGCGCTGACCAGTCCGAGGGCCATAGCCTGGCCGCCGGTCATGGTGCGGTAGGTGCCCGGCGTCATGGGCGCGGGCGCGACCTCGAAGCGCACCGCGAAGTCTTCGGTGGTCTCGCCGTAGGCATGCCCGGCCCGCAGCGCGGTGAGGTTGGCCTCGAGGATCTCGGGTGACTTGGCGAACTTGGCGCGCAGGAAGGCCTCGGTGCCCTCCAGCGGGCGGGAGTACAGCCAGGACAGCAAGCCCAGGGCCAGCATGTTCTTGGCCCGTTCCTTCTCCTTGCGGCTCAGCCCGAACTCAGCGAGGGCTTGGACCGTCATCGACGTCAGGCCCAGCGCGTGCACGTGCCAGGACTCCAGGCTGTCGTCGCTCAGCGGCGAGGCGGCATACCCCACCTTGGCGAGGTTGCGCTTGGTGAACTCGTCCGTGTTGGCGATCACCGTGGCCCCACGCGGCAGATCGGGAAGGTTCGCCTTGAGGGCGGCGGGGTTCATGGCGACCAGCACGTCGGGGGCATCCCCCGGGGTCATCACGTCGTGGTCCGCGAAGTTCAGCTGGAAGCTCGAGACCCCCGGCAAGGTCCCCGCAGGAGCCCGGATCTCGGCCGGGAAGTTGGGCAGGGTCGAGATGTCGTTGCCCATCGACGCAGTTTCGGAGGTGAAGCGATCACCCGTCAGCTGCATGCCGTCCCCGGAGTCCCCGGCAAAACGGATGACGACACGGTCGAGTCGGCGAGAAGGCTTTTTACTCATACTGGTTCCAATGTTACGGGTCCGTAGGTTAATC
The DNA here is from genome assembly GCA_038258285.1 of Actinomycetales bacterium. Lineage (GTDB taxonomy): Bacteria > Actinomycetota > Actinomycetes > Actinomycetales > Dermatophilaceae > Ornithinicoccus. The sequence goes on from JBBSQA010000008.1 coordinate 50,166, forward strand.
CCCCGAACCGGCGGGGCTGCCTACGCCGTCTGGCGGTCAGTTGGTCCAGACTTGTCTCATGCGCATCTGTTTCGTCTGCCTGGGCAATATCTGTCGATCACCGGCGGCCGAGGCGATTCTCGTCGCGCTCGCCGCTGACCGGTCGGACCTGCCCAGCCTCGTCGTCGAGTCCGCCGGCACGGGCCCCTGGCACGTCGGCGACCCACCGCACGACTCCACCGTGCTGGAGGCTCAACGGCGCGCAGTGGCCCTGGATCACGTGGGCCAACAGTTCGGGACGGATGACTTCGACCGGTTCGACCTGCTGGTGGCCATGGACCACGGCAACGTGGAGGACCTCGAAGCGTTGGCCCACGATCCACAGGCTCGGTCGCGCATTGTGCGGCTCGGCTCCTTCGCCCCCGGCTCCGACGGGAGCCGCTGGGCTGGAGCCGAAGGGCTAGATGTGCCCGATCCGTATGGCCGGCCGCAGGAAGCCTTCGCCACGATGTTCGACCAGGTCGAGGTGGCGTGCCGCGGGCTGCTGGACTGGATCGCCGACGGCACCGCCATGTGAGAGGTTCCCCCCAACCATCGTGCGCTCCACTCTGGGGCGAGTGGCGTCTGATCAGGCAACACCCGCCTCAGAAAGTCGCTCACGGTAGAAAGTCGCTCACGGTGGAGATCGACCTGGCTACGGTGCGACCGTTCTCGATCACCCTCCCGACCTCCCCGGACTCTGCGCATACGCAAGACTAGAGATCGTGCGACCCGTGACCCTGCCTGCCGACCTCGTCGAGGGGTTCGACGTGAGCGAGGTCCGTGTTGTCGCCGGTGGATCGATCTCCGAGGTCTTCCTCGGTCAGACGCATCAGGGACCGGTGTTCTTCAAAAGCCGCGCGAACCCTCCGAGCGACTTCTACGAGCGCGAAGCCGCGGGCCTGAGGGCGCTGCGCTCCACCGGGACCGTGCCGGTGCCGGAGGTGCTACGCCATCATCCTTCGGGGTTGGCCCTGGAGTGGATCGAGCATGGGGATGGCTCGACTTTCGGGGGCAAGAACGCGGGTGCCGAGGAGTTCGGTCGCGACCTGGCTGCGCTGCATCGGCATCGCGGTCCGCACTTCGGCTCGGTCGACCGTTGCGCACACGGCTACCTGGGCTCGGTTCGACTCGATCTGAGCCCCCAGGACCACTGGTCGGTGGCCTACCTGGAGCATCGCGTCCTGCCTCTGGCGCGGCAGGCGGTAGCGGCGGGACGGGTGGACCCCGCCGTGCTTCGGATGGTCGATCGTCTCCTCGCTCGCGGGCCCGAGGTATGCGGTCCGGTCGAGCCACCCTCCCTGGTGCACGGTGACTTATGGGCCGGCAACCGGGTGATCGACGCGCATGCTCGCCATTGGATCGTCGATCCCAGCGTCCACTACGGTCACCGCGAGATCGACCTGGCGCTGATGCGCCTCTTCGGTGGCTTCGCGGAAGCGACTTTCGCGGCCTACACCGAGGTGTACCCCCTGGCCGCGGGATGGCAGGAGCGGACCGCCCTCTATCAGCTCGCGCCACTGCTGGCGAACACGCTGATGCACGGTGCCACCTTCGGAGCGAGTGTCATGGCCTGCCTTCGTGATGCCCTGGACGTGGTCTAGCTTCCGGTCGGCTGAGCCACCGTCGTGTCGGACCTCGCGGTGTCGAGCTTCAGCATCTCCGCAGCGCAGTCGTCGTCCACGACCAATCCGTTGACCAGCCCCCCGCGCAGCGCAGCCACGACGCCGGGTGCCTTCGCGGCACCCCCGACAATCGCGGTCACCAGGGGGATGCGATCGAGGTCGACTCCGGTGAGGGTGATCAAACGATCCGAGAGTTCTGAGTCCACGACCTCACCCTGGGCGTCGAAGAAGACTCCGGCGATTTCACCGACCACTCCGGTCGAGGCGAGGCGTTGTCGCTCCACGATGGTGGCCATATCGTGCACGGTGGACAGTCCTGCTTCCCAGAGGCCGAGGCCGACCACTGCGTGCGTGACGTCGCGCACCGCCAGGAGTCCTGAGCCGACGCTGGGCTGGCGCCGTACCGCGCTCGCGGTGGCTGCATCATCGAGAAGGAACGGGGCGTGGAAGATGACCGATGACCCCCCACTGACCCGGGCCGTCTCGCGGACGATATCGACCGCGCTCGCGTCGATCCCGGGCAACTCCATCGCCCCACTGAGCTGCACGACTCGTAGGGCTGGGACGTCGTGCAGTGCCTGGGTCATGGCCAATACGGACCGCGACCACGGCAGACCGAGTACGTCCCGGTCCGTCAGGACCTCGCTCATGAGCTCCGCCGCGGTCCGGCCCAGCTGAGCCAGCCGCTCCGACTCCGGCGCGTTGCTGCTGGCCACCACCACGCAACGCGTGAGTCCGAAGTGCTCGGCCAACTGCGACGAGGCGTCCATATCGACCCCTCCGACGGTGGCGATGGTGATCCTCACCAAACCGGACTCCAGGGCGCCCTCCAAGAGTCGAGCCACCTTGAAACGGTTGATGCCCAGGTCGTCGGCGATGTCCTTCTTCGCTTCCCCGTTGAGGTAGTACCGGCGCGCGACGGTAGCGGCCAGGACGGACTCTGCCGGTCCCATCGTCGCGACCATCGTGTACCTCTTTCTGCTGTCCCGGCGGTCGACGGCGACCGGCGGGAGCGTTTGACACCCTAACGGCGCAAACCCTTGACACCTAGGCTCCTGGAGCAGTTTACTCGTTTGTGCACCGCGTTGCTCATTTGAGCAAGCCGACAATGGGGTCTGCGCTGCGGACCCGAACCATAGGGAGTTACAGATGCGTCAACGACGATGGATCGCTCTGGCGATGGCCGCCTCTACCGGCGTCGCCCTTTCTGCATGCGCTGGGGCCGGTGGTGGCAGTGAAGGCGGTGCCGCTGACGGAGAAGAAGGCGGTGGCACGGTCAACGTGCTTCAGGTGAACAACCCGCAGATGGTCGACCTGGAGAAGCTGACCGCTGAGTACTTCACCAAGGACACTGGTATCGAGGTCAACTTCACGACCCTCCCGGAGAACGACGTACGGGACCAGATCAGCCAGGAGTTCTCCGCGCAGGCCGGCCAGTACGACGTGGCCTCGTTGAGCAACTTCGAGATTCCGATCTACGCCGAGAACGGCTGGGTCGCCAACATGGATGACTACATCGCCGAAGACAGCGACTTCAACCAGGACGACATCCTTCCCCCGATGGCCGAGGCCCTGTCGGTCGACGGTTCGGTCTACGGGCAGCCGTTCTACGGAGAGTCGTCGTTCACCATGTACCGCACGGACGTCTTCGAGGAACAGGGTCTGGAGATGCCCGAGAACCCGACCTGGGATGACATCGCCGGATTGGCCGAGCAGCTTGACGGGGCCGAGCCCAACATGTCCGGCATCTGCCTACGCGGGCTGCCCGGCTGGGGCCAGGTCCTCGCGCCGATGAGCACGGTGGTCAACACCTTCGGAGCCACCTACTGGAGCGAGGACTGGGAGGCCCAGGTCGACTCGCCCGAGTTCAATGAGGCCGTCACTTTCTACACCGACCTGATCAAGGACTACGGCCAGGACGGAGCGGCCCAGGCCGGCTTCACCGAGTGCCTGAACAACCTGACGCAGGGTGACTCGGCCATGTGGGTCGACGCCACCTCGGCTGCGGGTTCCCTCGAAGCAGACGGCTCGCCTGTCCAGGGCAAGATCGGCTACGCGCCTTCGCCCGTGAAGGAGACGGACTCTTCGGGTTGGCTCTACACCTGGGCCTGGGGGATCGAAGAAGCCTCGCCGAACAAGGACGCCGCATGGGAGTTCATCTCATGGGCCTCGAGCGCGGAGTACGAAGAGCTCGTGGGCGCGGAGATCGGCTGGTCCAACGTGCCCGCTGGCAAGCGCGCCTCCACCTACGAGAACCAGGACTACCTGGACGTCGCCGGTGCCTTCGCTGAGCCGCAGGAAGCCGCCATCACCGGCGCCGACCCGGGCAACCCGGGCGTCCAGCCCCGTCCGGCTCCCGGCATCCAGTTCGTCGGAATCCCGGAGTTCCCGGACTTCGGAACGACGTTCAGTCAGGACATCAGTTCGGTCATCGCCGGACAGATGAGTGTCGACGACGCGCTCTCCAACGGCCAGCGCTTGGCCGAGGGCGTCGGCGAGAGCTACCAGGAGTAAGAGGCCTTGACCTCACAGAGCACGGCCGTCGCGGTGGAGGACAAGACCACGTCCTCCACCGCGGGGAGCCGTTCCACGAAATGGGCTCGCCGAGCACCACTGTTGCCGGCGTTGATCTTCGTCATCATCCTGACGCAGGTTCCCTTCCTGACCACGCTGATCATTTCTTTCATGGATTGGGTCGCTTTCCGGCCCAACGACCGCGGCTTCGCCGGGTTCGACAACTACAAGACGGTCTTCTCCGACCCTGCAGCTCGCAGCGCGGTGTTCGTCACCATCATCCTGACGCTGACGGTGGTGCTGGCTTCGCTGTTGATCGGTCTGGGGATTGCGCTCCTGCTCGACCGGCAGTTCTTCGGTCGCGGCATCGTGCGCACGATGATGATCACCCCCTTCCTGATCGTTCCCGTCGCAGCCGCTCTGGTCTGGAAGCATGCGCTCTACAACCCGACCTACGGCCTGTTCAATGGTCTGCTGCGGGTGGTCTTCGGTGAGAACGCTCCGACCCGCGACTGGATCAGCTCCAACCCGTTGATCGCGATCGAGGTTGCGCTGATCTGGCAGTGGACTCCGTTCATGATGCTGATCCTGCTGGCCGGTTTGCAGTCCCGGCCGATGGATGTCGTGGAGGCGGCCCGCATCGACGGGGCCAGCTCCTGGCAGATCTTCACGAATATGACGTTGCCCCACCTGCGGCAGTACATCGAGCTGGCCGGACTGCTGGGTGCGATCTACGTGGTGCAAAACTTCGACCACGTCTTCACCCTCACCGCCGGTGCGCTGGGCACGGCCAACCTGCCGTACCACATCTATCAGACCGTGTTCAGCGCCCAGGACTACGGAGAGGCTTCTGCGGCCGGAGTCATCACGGTCATCGGCACCATCATCATCGCGACCTTCGCGCTGAGGACCGCGTTCAGCTTGTTCCAAGAGGAGACTCGATGAGCAGCACCGAGCAGGACACCCGCACGTCGAAGGCCAAGCCTGGCCCGGGTCACCCGCCGAAGGCGGCGGACATGGAGGGGCTCAACAAGGCCCCCCGTTCCACCGCGACCATCTTGTTGGGTGTGCTCGCCTGGCTGATCGGCGTGCTCTTCATCGTGCCGGTGCTCTGGATGCTGCTGACGTCATTTCATGCTGAGACGGACGCTGCGACCCGCACGCCGAACGTCTTCGCGCCCTTGGTGCTGGACGGGTACCGCAGCTTCATGGATGCCGGTCCGTGGCCGCCGCTGATCAACTCGGCGTCAGCCAGCCTGATCTCGACCGCACTGGTCATCGTGCTGGCCTTCCCGGCCGCCTATGCCCTGTCGATCAAGAAGGTGGAGAAGTGGACGGACGTCATGTTCTTCTTCCTGTCCACCAAGATGCTGCCGATCGTGGCCGGCATCCTGCCGCTCTACCTCATTTTCCTTCAGCTCAACATGTTGGACAGCATCTTCACGTTGATCCTGATGTACACGGCGATGAACCTGCCGATCGCCATCTGGATGCTGCAGTCGTTCCTGGCTGAGGTGCCGGTGGAGATGCTCGAAGCCGCTCAGGTCGACGGGGCCGGGTTGTTCCGGACCCTCGTGTCCGTGGTGGCGCCGGTCGTGATGCCCGGAATCGCAGCAGCCGGACTGATCTGCTTCATCTTCAGCTGGAACGAGCTGCTGCTCGCCCGCGTGCTGACCAGCACCGTGGCCGGCACCGCACCGGTGTTCCTGACGGGCTTCGTCACCAGCCAGGGCTTGTTCCTGGCCCAGGTGTGCGCAGCATCGGTCGTGATCTCGCTGCCCGTGCTCGTGGCCGGTTTCGCCGCCCAGGACAAGTTGGTCCAGGGCCTGTCAATGGGAGCCGTGAAGTGACCCGGTTGAGTCAGGAATCTCTGACGAAGTTCGAGTCTGCGGTCAGTGTCCCTACCTACGACCGCTCCGAGGTTCGGCGAGGAATCGTCCACTTCGGGGTCGGTGGGTTCCACCGGGCTCACGAGGCGATGTATACCGATCGCCTGATGGAGACCGGCAAGGGACAGGACTGGGGAATCTGCGGCGTGGGTGTGCTGCCCCATGACCGCAAGATCGTAGAGACCCTGAACGCCCAGGACGGGCTCTACACCCTGGTCATCAAGCATCCTGACGGGAAGCGTGAGTCTCGGGTCATCGGCTCCATCATCGAGATGCTTTTTGCTCCCGATGACCCGGAGGCAGTGCTCGAGGCCATGGCCGACCCCGGCACCAGGATCGTCTCGCTGACGATCACCGAGGGCGGCTATCTCGTCAACCAGGTCACCGGTGAGTTCGACGCCAAGGACGACTCGATCCAGGACGACCTGAAGGGTGATGCCCCACCCACGACGGCGTTCGGTTTCATCGTCGAAGCCTTGCGGATGCGTCGTAAGGCGGGGGTGGACCCGTTCACGGTGATGTCGTGCGACAACCTGCCCGGCAACGGCGACACGGCGCGCACCATGATCACCGCCTTCGCGCGCCTGAAGGATCCGGACCTCGCTGACTGGATGACGGAGCACGTGCCGTTCCCCAACTGCATGGTGGACCGGATCACTCCGGTCACCTCGCCCGAGGACATCGAGGCACTCGCCGAGAGCACCGGCATCGATGACGAGTGGCCCGTGGTGTGCGAGCCGTTCACGCAGTGGGTGTTGGAGGACGACTTCGTGTCCGATCGTCCCGCGTGGGAGGACGTCGATGCCCAGCTCGTCGACGATGTGGTGCCGTTCGAGCTGATGAAACTCCGGTTGCTCAACGCCAGTCACCAGGCGCTGTGCTACCTGGGGGTGCTCGATGGCTACACCTACGCGCATGAGGTCTGCCAGGACGAGCTCTTCGTGGAGTTCTTGCTGGGCTACATGGAGCGCGAGGGGTCGGCGACGTTGCCCCACGTGCCGGACACCGATCTCGATGAGTATCGGCATACCCTGATCGAGCGGTTCGCCAACCCGGAGGTGCGGGACACCTTGGCGCGCCTGTGTGCCGAGAGCAGCGACCGCATTCCCAAGTGGTTGGTGCCGGTGATCCAGCACAACCTGAAGGAGGACGGGTCAATCGAGTACTCCGCGCTGATCGTGGCGTCCTGGGCCCGGTATGCCGAGGGCACGGACGAACAGGGCAACCCGATCAAGGTGGTCGATCGCATCAAGGACCGGGTGATGGCGGCGGCCGCGAAACAGGACGAGGACCCGATAGCGTTCCTGCGTGATCGTGACCTCTTTGGTGACTTGGCCGAGAACGAGCGCTTCACTCACGCCTACCAGGAGCATCTCGACGTGTTGCACTCTGGTGGCGCCCGCGCCAGTCTGGAACGTCTCGTCCGTCACTAGTCTTTGGAGGCTCAACCCGTGCAACAACTCGTCGCAGGCATCGACAGTTCGACTCAATCGTGCAAGGTCGTTGTCTGCGACGCAGAAACCGGCAACGTGGTGCGGCAGGGCCGGGCCACCCATCCGGACGGGACCTCCGTCCATCCGGACCGGTGGTGGAAGGCCGTCGAGCAGGCCTGTGAGGGTGGCCTGCTCGACGGCGTCTCCGCGATAGCGGTGGGTGGACAGCAGCACGGCATGGTCGCGCTGGACGACGACGACCAGGTCGTGCGCGAAGCGTTGTTGTGGAATGACACCCGCTCGTCCCGGGACGCTCAGGATCTCGTCTCCGAGTTGGGTGGCGCGCAGGAATGGGTCGACCAGGTCGGCGTGGTGCCGGTGGCCAGCTTCACAGTCTCCAAGGTGCGATGGCTGGCCCGCTGCGAGCCTGAGTCCGCAGAACGTGTAGCCAAGGTGGTGCTGCCCCACGACTGGCTGACCGGCCGCTTCCTGCAGGAGCACGGGGGTTTCGAAGGATGGACCACCGACCGTGGCGATGCCTCGGGCACCGGCTACTGGTCGGCTCAAACCGGTGAGTACCGCGACGACATCATGAAGATGGCGCTCGGACGGTCGTTCGTCGGGCCGCGGGTCCTGGGGCCGGCCGAACGAGCCGGGAAGACCACAGGAGGCATGGTGGTGGCGGCCGGCACGGGGGACAACATGGGGGCTGGGCTAGGGCTGTCGCTGCAGCCGGGCGACGTGGTGGTCTCTTTGGGCACCTCGGGGACCGTGTTCACCACCTCCGACATCGCCCCCGCCGATCCGAGCGGCACCGTCGCCGGCTTCGCCGACGCGACCGGATCGTTCCTGCCCCTGATGTGCACGCTGAATGCCGCTCGGGTGATGACCGCCGCGGCTGCGATGTTGGGAGTCGACCTGGAGCGCTTGGACGAGCTGGCTCTCGCGGCGTCCCCCGGCGCGGGCGGACTGACGATGCTTCCCTATCTTGACGGTGAACGCACCCCGGACCTGCCAGACGCCACGGGGACGATCGGGGGCCTCACGCGTGCCAACGCGACGCCCGAGAATATTGCCAGGGCAGCAGTCGAGGGAATGCTGCTGAACCTCCAGGGCGGGATCGAAGCGCTACGAGGTCAGGGCGCGGAAGTCGAGCGCGTGCTGTTGATCGGCGGCGCCTCGGCGTCTCGAGCGGTCCAAAGCGTGGCCGCAAGCCTGTTCGACGTGCCGGTGGCGGTTCCTGAGCCTGGTGAGTACGTCGGCATCGGAGCCGCACGCCAAGCCGCGTGGGCGCTCAGTGGAGCCGGCGAGCCACCGCAGTGGCCGCTACGCCTGGCGTCAGAGCCTTCCGAAGAACGACCTGAGGAGAGCTCGACGGACTCCGCCGAGATCGTGCAGCGGTACGCCTCGCTGCAACAGACGGTGCATCCGAAGTAGTGACGGTGGTCCTTGCAGGTCTTGGGCCCGGTCCATCGGTAGGCTGACCGATGATGAACGACTACGTCGTGGTGCTGGTGGTGGCCCTGTTGGGGGTCGCCTTGGTCGCATCCGCCGCGGGAGCGCGCCGGATGCTGGCCCCGAGCCACCTCAGCGCCGCCAAGGTGACGACGTACGAGTCGGGAGTCGATCCGGTCGGGCAGGGCTGGGGTCAGGGCAGTCTGCGCTACCTCATCTTCGCGTTCCTCTACGTCGTTTTTGCCGTAGATGCCGTCTATCTCTTCCCGTGGGCCCTCATCCTGCGCACCGACCTCGGGTTGGCCTCGTTGGTCGAAATGGGCATCTTCATCGGTGTCCTCGCCTTGGGGCTCGCTCACGCGTGGCGTCGAGGACTCCTCAGGTGGTGGTGAGATGACGGATCTGCCCATGCCCCGCGTCGGCCCGGCAGCCGACCGGGCTCCGGTTGCGGTACGCATCGTGCTCAACTGGGGTCGTCGCTACTCCCTATGGGTCTTCAACTTCGGCCTGGCCTGCTGCGCGATCGAGTTCATCGCCGCCTCGATGGCCCGGCACGACTTCATCCGGCTGGGCGTGATCCCGTTCGCACCCGGCCCCCGTCAGTCCGACCTGATGGTGGTCTCCGGCACCGTGACCGACAAGATGGCCCCAGCGATCCGGCGACTTTACGACCAGATGCCCGAGCCGAAGTACGTCATCTCCTTCGGGGCCTGCTCGAATTCCGGGGGTCCCTACTGGGACTCCTACAGCGTGACCAAGGGCGTGGACCAGATCATCCCCGTCGATGTCTACGTCCCGGGCTGCCCGCCCCGACCCGAGGCCCTGCTGCACGGCATCGTCACGCTGCAGGACCAGATCAAAGCCGAGCGTCCGGGCCGTGCGCGGGACCCTCGTGCTCAGGCCAGTGCGGCGACCTTGACTCGCGGCTCCGTCTCACCCCCGGCCAAGGCCTCGTCGTGAGTGCCAGTGAGCTCGAGCGGGGTGTGCAGACCATTGCCGTGGCGCTACCCGACTGGCTCACCGAGATCGAGGCCAGTCGGGCCGCGGGTTACGACTTCTTCGACTGGCTCTCCGCCGTCGACCACACCGGTGCCCGCGGTAATGGCACCTCCGAGGCTGATGGTGATCGCGACCCCACGGGCCAGAACGAGGACGGTGTGCCCGCACGGGGTATGCAGGTCGTCGTCCACCTGATCGCCAGCGGCGAGCAGGACCGCATACCCGCACCGTTGCCGCGCCTGTTGATGAGCACCACGGTGCCGGTCGGAGGGTCGATCGCCAGTGTGACCTCGGTCTTTGCCGGCGCCGCCTGGCACGAGCGTGAGACACACGAGATGTTCGGGGTCGAGTTCACCGGCTTCGACGACGGGACGGGCGCCGGGTTGCGACCCCTGCTGCTGCCCGAGGGGTTCGACGGCACGCCACTGGCCAAGTCGTTCCTGTTGGCCGCTCGCGCCTCCAAACCGTGGCCGGGTGCGAAGGATCCTGGGGAGTCCGATCAGGATGTGGCGAGCAAAGGTGCAGAGAATGGGTCAACCGACGCTGAGCCTCCGGCACGACGTCCACGTAAGCGTCGACGCATGCTGCCCCCGGGAGTCCCTGACCCCTCGTGGGGTCCCCGAAGCCCGTAGCCCCGTCGGTCCACGCAGGTCCCACCACACCGATGCGGGTGCCCTGGCCGGACACGAGATGAGCTGTGGCGCCGCAGATCAACCCGTTCGACCGGCCCTCTCGGTAGGCTGACCCGCGATGCTCGCCGACCTACCGATCGCGCTCGAGGTGATGCTCAAGGCCGTCGTGGTCTTGGGCGCTTTCTTGACCCTTCCGTTGCTGGTGGGCCAGACCGAGCACAAGGTGATGGCCCACATGCAGGGCCGTCTCGGGCCGATGGAGGCTGGATTCCACGGGATCGGCCAGCTCGTCGCCGACGGGATCAAGTTCACCCAGAAGGAAGACATCACCCCTGCCGCCGCCGATCGGCACGTCTTCCGGCTGGCCCCCGCGGTCGCCCTCATCCCGTACCTGGTCGCGATGGCGGTCATTCCCCTGTCCGCGACCTGGGTCGCCGCCGATGTGCCGGGGTCCTTGCTGTTCGTGCTGGCGGTGACCTCGGTGGGGGTCGTGGGCACGTTGATGGCTGGCCTCGGCAGTGGCAACAAGTACTCCCAGCTCGGAGGGATGCGGGCCTGCGCCCAACTGGTGAGCTACGAACTGCCGATGGTGCTGGCCGCGGCCTCCGTGGCCATGGCGGCCGGGACGCTCTCACTGACCGGGATCGCTGCGGCCTGGAGCCCGTGGTGGCTGGTGTGGCAGCTCCCCGGGGCGGCGGTGTTCCTTGCCAGCGCGGTGGCCGAGCTGCAGCGCACCCCGTTCGACGCGCCCATCGCCGACGCCGAGATCGTCTTCGGGCCGTTCACCGAGTACTCGGGTCTGCGGTTCGCGTTCTTCCTGCTGGCCGAGTACGCGGGGATCGTGCTCTTCTCGCTTTTGTTCGCCGTGCTCTTTCTGGGCGGTTGGGCGGGCCCGTGGTCCGACACGATGGGTCCCGTGTGGACTCTGGGCAAGGGCTTCCTCATCGCCGTCTTCATCATCTGGCTTCGCGTGGCCTGGCCGAGAGTCCGGGAGGACCAGCTCCAGCGGTTTGCCTGGACGGTCCTGCTGCCCGTCGCGCTCGTCCAACTCGCTCTCACCGGGATAGGAGTCGTGGTCTGGGGATGAAAGGCATGCTCAGTGGTTTGGCGACCACCGCTAAAACGCTGACCAACCGGTCGCACACCCGTCAGTACCCGCACGTGGAGCCCGACCTGCCGGACCGGTCGCGCGGAGTGATCGCGCTACTGGCCGACAACTGCACCTCCTGCATGCTCTGCGCTCGCGAGTGCCCGGACTGGTGCATCTACATCGACAGCCACAAGGAGACGACCCCCGCGGGACCCGAAGGGGGGCGCGCCAAGACCCACAACGAGCTGGACCGCTTCGATATCGACTTCTCCCTCTGCATGTACTGCGGGATTTGCATCGAGGTGTGCCCGTTCGATGCCCTCTTCTGGGCGCCCGACTTCGCCTACGCCGATGGAGATATCCGCAACCTGCTGCATACCAAGGATCGGCTGGGCGGGTGGATGGAACGGGTGCCGGACTCATCGCTGCCGGAGAAGGTCCGCGACCAGCTCGGCCGGACCACCGACACCGACACCGACGACACAGACCAACCCGAGGGAAGCGATTCGTGAGCCTGCGAGACGTGGTGTTCCTGGCCATCGGGCTGATCACCGCTGCCGCCGCGATCCTGGCGGTCACCTCACGCCAGGTGTTGCACGCAGCGCTGTGGCTGATGGTGTCGCTGGGCACCTTGGCGGGGTGCTACGTCGTGCTGGGTGCGGAGCTCGTTGCCTTGGTCCAGCTGTTGGTCTACGTCGGTGGAGTGGTGGTCCTGGTGCTCTTCGCGTTGATGCTGACCCGGTCGGGGGCTAGCCAGGAGCCGATCTCAACATCGGTCGCGCACCGCGTGGTGGCCGGCGGTGCGGCGGCGGGAGTGAGTGTGCTGCTGGGGTCGGCGTTGGTGGCCCTGGTGGGATGGGACCGCGTGGACGTGGCCGCCTCGAGCAGCACGGAGATCGGCGCCGCGATCTTCGACACCTGGGTGTGGCCGTTCGAGCTGTTGTCCCTCGTGCTCCTACTGGCTCTGATCGCCGCCATCGCGGTAGCCCGTGGGGCCGGCACCACCGAGGACCTCGAATGACGCCCGCGCTGCCCTACCTGCTGGCCGCGGTGTTGGCCGGGACCGGTTTTTACGGCGTGTTGGCCCGACGCAACGGCGTGTTGATGCTGATCGGTGTCGAGCTGATCCTGGCGGCGGCCGGCCTGGTCTTCGTCGCCACCAACGCGTTCAACCCGGACGCGCTGGCGTCCGGGATGGTGATGACAATGTTCATCATCACGATCGCCGCGGCCGAGATCGTCGTCGCTCTCGCCGTCTTCATGGCGCTCTACCGCGCTCGCGGGCACGTCGACCTGCAACCTGAGGTCGAGCGGTGAACTGGCTTCCCTGGCCCGACGTCACCGTGCCGCACCTGCCCGGTTTCAGCCTGCCGTTGCCGCCGTTCCCGGACCTTCCCTTCCTCTACGGCACGCCCTCCCAGTGGATGGTCCTGATCCCGCTCCTGGCCTCTCTCGTGGCGTTCCTCCTGCCCGCCCCCCTCGTCCGGACCGTGGGCTGGGTGGTCGTCGCCGCGGGCTTGGCCTCTCTGGTGGTCGCGCTATGGCAGGTCTACCGCACGCAGATGTCCGGTGAGCTCACCTCCGGCACCATCGGCGGGCTGCCCTGGGGTGAGCTGGACGTGCCGTTGTCCTTGACCATCGGTGAACTGGGAGCCGTCACCGCGTCGGTGGTCGCACTCGTAGCGCTGATCGTGCAAGTGTTCGCGCGGTGGTACCTCTGGTACGACCCGCGCTACCGCCAGTTCGCCGCCACCGTGGCTCTTTTCACCGCGGCCATGATGCTGGTGGTGCACTCCGGCGACGTGATCCTGACCCTGGTCGGTTGGGAGGTCATGGGATGGTGCTCCTTCCTGCTGATCGGCCACCTGTCCATCAAGGCGGCGGCTCGCCGAGCCGCCTCCAAGGCCCTGATCGTCACGCGAGTGGCCGATATCGGCTTCGTCCTCGGACTGGTGGCTCTCGCTGCCGGGGCGGGGAGCACGTCGATCGAGCGCATCATCGACCACTGGGCGGACCGAAGTGGAACCGCACTGACGGTGGCTCTCCTGCTGGTCATCGTCGGTGTAGCGGGCAAGTCGGCGTTGTTCCCGTTCCAGGACTGGCTGCCGGACGCGATGGAGGGCCCCACCCCCGCCTCCGCCCTGATCCACGCAGCCACCATGGTCGCCGCGGGCACCGTCGTGCTGGCCCAGCTCTTCGAGTTGCTGCAGGCCAGTGACACCGCCCGCCTGACCCTGGCCGTCCTGGCCTCGGTGACGACGCTGCTGGCGGCCCTGCTCGCCTTCGCGCAACCGGATCTGAAGAGGTTGCTGGCTTGGTCCACGGTCAGCCAGGTGGCGTTGATGCTCGCGGCGTTGAGCGCTATCCCGCAAGGGGACGGAGCCGACGCTGCCCTGCTTCACCTGATGTCCCATGCCGTCTTCAAGGCGCTGCTGTTCCTGACCATGGGGTGGCTCGCGGTCCTCACCGGTGGCACCTTAGTGGCCTATGCCGTCTCCGGCGCCCGTCGGTACGCTTCCTTGAAGCTGCCGCTCGGCATGGGTTTGCTCGCCCTGGCCGGTGTGCCTCCTTTCATCGGCTTCTTCTCCAAGGAGCTGATCCTGACCGCGGCCGAAGAGGGAGCCCAGGGCGCCTCCGGCAGCACGGCCGCGCTGGTGGTGTTGGCCGCGTTGGGTGCGGGTGCCCCCCTGACGGCGGCCTACTGCATGCGGGCCTGGCTGATCCTGAACCGCCCGATCCCCGTCGGTGCGCGCGTGATGCCGTTGCGGGGCGCCGAGGAGATCGACGACTTCTTCGCCGATCCTGACGTCATGGCCGAAGCGATCGGGGTGGAGGAGGCCGAGTCGGCGATCTCGTCCACCGCCCGCGCCGGCATCACGGTGTTGACCCTGGCGACGGTGCTGGGCTCGGTGCTGCCCTTCACCTCCCTGGTCGATGTCGAGCTCACCTTGAACCTTCCCCTGATGCTGGCCTCACTCGCCCTGATGGCCGCAGCAGCGGTGTCGGTGTGGGCGGCCTCACGGGGCGTGCGGACCAGAGATGCCGCGGCTCGACTCCCGACGTCGCTGAGACTCTCGGCCGAGCGCGGACTGGGGGCGGACACGGCATACCGAGCCGTCGTGGCCCGCCCCACGCTGCAGTTGGCTCACGGGGTCACCTGGCTCGATGGCCACATCCTCGACGCCTACGTCCGGGCGACGGGTCACGCCGCGCGACTGTTGGGCGTGGCCAGCGAACGGCTCTCACCCGTCAAGCCGGCACCATCCCTGCTGCTGGTCCTGGCCGGCGTAGTCCTGTTCGGTGTCTTCGGGGTGGTGTTCGGATGAGCGACGTCCCTCTAGCTCTGGCCCTGGTGCCGCTGCTTGCCGTGACGGCAGCCCTGCTGGTCGCCGACCGTATCGGTGAGGGCGCCTCGCTGTGGGTCATCCGAACCGCTGCGCTCAGTGCCTCCCTCGCCTCTCTGGCTGGGGTCCTCGCGGTGGTCTGGTTCCGCCCGGTCGTCGACGTCGCCTGGATCCCGTCCCTCGGAGTGCGGCTCCACCTGTCAGCAGACGGCATCAGCATCCCGCTGCTCGTGCTCAGCGCGGTGGTCGGTGTGGCTGCCGTGTCCCTGCGCCACGAGCCGGCGATCGACCCCCATACCCCCGAGCAGACCGCCCCGCTGACCCAACCGCGCGCCGACCCGGGGGTCGCGACCTACTACGGCTGTCTGCTGTTGGTCCTGTTCGGGGCCCTCGTCACCTTCCTGGCCCGCGACGCCGTGGTGTTCTTCCTGGGGTTCGAAACGGTCCTGGTGCCGATGTGGGTCTTGATCGCCCGCCACGGAGACGCGTCTGAGGTGGCCCGACGAGACGGGGCGGCCCTGCGCTTCCTGCTCGTCACCGCGACCGGCTCGACCCTGATGCTCCTCGGCATCCTGGTGATGGCCACCGCCACCGGCAGCACCGACCTCGACGTCTGGGCCGAGCAGGCCGGAGCGTCGATGAGCGGATCACAACAGCTCGCGGCGGCCATCCTGCTGCTCCTCGGTCTCGGACTGAAGGTGCCGATCTGGCCGTTGCACACCTGGCTTCCGTGGGTGCACGCCACGGCTCCCACCGCGGGGTCCGTGCTGTTGGCAGCCGTGCTGCTGAAGATGGGCACCTACGGCATCGTGCGGCTGGTCATCCCTGGAGTGCCCGACGGGTTCGCGGCTGTCGCGCCCGTGCTCGCCGGCTGCGCCGTGACCGGCATCGTGTGGGCCGGCCTGGCCGCGTTGGTCGAGACCGACCTCAAACGTCTGATCGCCTGGTCCTCAATCGCCCACCTCGGCTTCGTGGTGCTGGGTCTGGCGGCCGGCACCGAGACGGGGATGCAGGCCGCCCTGTTCGGCAACATCGCGCACGGTGTCATCTCCGCGCTGCTCTTCGTGGTCGTGGGAGGACTGAAACACCGCTGGGGGTCCGCAGACCTGGCCACCGCCCGGGCGGCCGTGAGGGAGGTCAGCCCCCGCCTGGGGTTCGGGCTTGTCGTGGGGATGGCCGCTTCGATGGGCTTGCCCGGACTGGCGGGCTTCTGGGGTGAGTTCGGGGCCATCTACGCCGCGTGGGAGCCCGCCGACAGTCGGCACGATGGGTGGTTCACCCTGTTCGCCGTGGTGGCTGCGGTGGGGGCAGCCCTCGCTGCTGCCTACTCCGTGCGCGTCCTGCGCGAGGTGTGGGCGGGGGACCGGACCCGCCCGGTGATCCCCGACGCCACGATGACCGAGCGGTCGGTGATGGGGGTCCTGATCCTGATCGTGCTGGGGTTGGGCGTCTACCCGCTCGGAGTGCTGGAGATCACCGAGCCGGCCGTGTCCGCGCTGTGGGCCTTCGGCGGTGCCGGCCGATGACCACCGATCTCAACGTCGCCGCGCTGTGGCCCGTGCTCGCTCCGGCCATCGCCACCGTGCTGGTGCTGGTGCTGGATGTGTTTGCTCCCGCTGCCCGGTCGCTGCACCTGTGGATCGTGGCCGCGGGGCTGAGTGCCGGCGCGATCATGACCGTGCCGGGAGTGCGACTCAGCGCGGGCGAGGCCCAGCAAGCACTGTGCCTCCCCGACGGGGTCTGCCTCTACGAAGCCTCCTCGCTCACCTCCGGTCTGCAGTTGCTGGCTCTGCTGAGCGCCCTGGTGGTGCTGGTGCTGGCCTGGCAGGACTGGTCCTTCGGCACGGGTGGCAGAACGGCGGTGTTGGCAGCGTTACTCCTGGGCGCCACGGCGGGCGTGGTGGCCGTGCCGGCAGCAGGGGATCTGGCCTCGCTCCTGGTGGCGCTCGAGCTGGCCACGTTGCCCTCGGTGGCCCTGGTGGCCCTGGAGCACCGAGCCACCCGCCTGCCCGACGCCATCGACGGTGCGGTCGCTCTGTTGAGCACCTCCCTGGTCTCCTTCGCCCTGCTGGCGCTTGGCGCCGCGCTGTGGGTGGCCGCCACCGGGACGGCGGTGCTCGATCCGCTGGCGGTGAGGGCTGCGGCCGATGACCCGGCACGGCTGGTGGTCCTGACGATCGCCGCAGTGTTCGCCCTGGCCGGGATCGCCTTCAAACTCTCGGCCGTGCCGTTCCACGCGTGGACCCCGCTGACCTACCGCGGCGCCGCCCTACCGGTGACCGTCTACCTGGCGACCGTCTCGAAGGTGGCGGCCCTGGGCGGGGTGATCGTGGTGGTGTCGGCTCTGGCGGGCGCCAGCAACACCAGCCTGCTGGCCGTGGCGGTGTTGGCCGCGCTGAGCATGACGGTGGGCAACGCCGTGGCATTGCGTCAAGAAGGCTTGGTCGGTCTGTTGGCGTGGTCCACGGTGGCGCAGGCCGGGTGGGTGCTGCTGCCCCTGGCGACCCTGTCCTCACGGGCGACCCGAGCGGCCGGGGGATATCTCGCGGTGTATGCCGTGGCGACGCTGTTGGCGTTCGTGGTGGTCATCCTGGTGGCGCGCCGTCGGGGGCTGAGACTGGAGGATCACGAGGGGTTGCTGCACGAGCGGCCACTGCTGGCTTTGCCGCTGGGCTTCGCCCTGCTGAGCCTGGCCGGACTGCCCCCGGCGGTGGTGGGTCTGGTGGCCAAGATCGTGGTCTTGCGACCCGTGGCGGGCGAGGGCATGTGGTGGCTGGCGGTCGTCGCCGCGTTGAACGTGGCGCTGGGCATCGCGGTCTATCTACGGTGGATCATCGTGATGTCCCGCCGCCCTGACCGTCTGGATGCCGTGGCCGAAGCCGACGCTCAGGCGCAGATCCTGGCTGAGGCGCATGAGGAGGGCAGAGCCGTTCCACGCTCGCACGCCGTGCTGGTGGTGCTCCTGAGCGGGGCCTTGGTGTGGACCAGCATCGTCCCTGTCGGCATCTTCTGAGGTGGCCTCAGGATCGATGATCTCGGCTGAGCCCCAGGGAACACCGGGTCTTGGTGGCGCGTTTCAACAGCATGCATAGGCATTTCAACGGCGTGAAGACAGCGTTCCTCTTCGGTGGCATTTTTGCCGTGCTCCTGGGTATGGGAGCGGTGATCGGTGGCGGCCGGTTCATCTGGGTGTTCGCCCTTATCGGGGTCGCCATGACGGCCTACGGGTACTGGAACTCGGACAAACTGGCTATCAAGGCCATGCGTGCCTACCCCGTGACTCCCGAGCAACAGCCGGAGATGTATCGGATCGTCCAGGACCTCTCCAACCGGGCCCAGCAGCCGATGCCCCGGCTGTTCGTCAGCCCCACCCCGGCCCCGAACGCCTTCGCGACGGGTCGCAACCCGGCGAACGCCGCCGTCTGCTGCACCGAAGGCATCCTCCACCTGCTCGACGAGAGGGAGCTGCGGGGAGTCCTCGGCCACGAGTTGATGCACGTCTACAACCGCGACATCCTGACTTCCTCGGTCGCTGCCGCCATCGCCGGGGTCATCACGTCGGTCGCTCAGATGACCATGTACATGTCGATCTTCGGGGGCAACCGGGAGAACGGTGGCAACCCCATCGCGCTGCTCGGGATGGCCCTGCTCGCCCCCTTCGCCGCCACCGTGATCCAGCTGGCGATCAGCCGGACGCGTGAGTACGACGCAGACGAAGACGGAGCTGCGCTGACCGGCGACCCGTTGGCTTTGGCCTCGGCGCTGGCCAAGCTGGAGCGTGGCACCGCTGCCGCGCCGTTGAAGCCGGAGCCGGCCTTGCAGAACGCAGCGCACATGATGATCGCGAACCCTTTCCGGGCCAGCGACGCCAAGGCGCTCTTTGCGACCCACCCGCCGATGGCGGACCGCATCGCGCGGCTCGAAGCCATGGCCGGTGGCCCCCAGCGCTACTGACCTGCGGTCGGCGCCTTGGCCGGTCGACGGCACTGTGGACAACGTGCCGGGTGTGTCACGACTCTCTGCCACGATCGTGCGAACAGACCACGACGAAGCAAGGATCACCATGGGCCGCAACAGCCAGGAACGGCGCCGCGCAAGAGGGCAGCGCGCACGCCCTGGAGCGGACTTCTCCGGCACTGGGGTGGGGCAGGCTGCGCAAAGGCAGGACGCTCGTTCGGGGTGGTCCGAGCGAGGCGAGGCTGAGCGTGGTGTAGCCGACCTTCTCGCAGCAACGCTGTCTGGCCATCCGCAGGCGATCGAGGGGGCGCTCAGCGTGCTCGTCGCGCTCTCGTCGACGGCCTCCGGCCAGTATCAGACATCGACCGTCTTCGGTGAGCTGCTCCGTGAGCGGTTGACCTGGGCCTGGGAGCACGGATGGCAGCCGGCCGACCTGCTGCGGTTCGGCACCCGACAGCTGGAGGCAGCACCGGTCGCCCTGCTGGGTGACGCCATGGTCTCCGACCTCGAGCGGTATGCCGAGGCGACCGTGGATCGCCGCTGGTTCGCGCAGTTGCGGGAGGCAGAAGCCTTGCGGTGGTGGAGCCACGACATCGACGCCCTGCGAGCTCGTGCCACGCGCACCCCCACCGGCTGGCTCGGCGTGTGCGAAGACAGCGCCACGGTGTTGGCCTTCCTGGCCAGGATCCCACCGGTCCAGCGGATCGGAGCCGTTCCCGGGAAGGCCACGCGACCTTCGTCCTCGTCGGTCGGAGCCGGCGCCGTCGATGAACGAGTGCTGACCCGGGTCCGACTGTTGCTGGCCAAGGCGGAGTCCACCACCTTCGAGGCCGAGGCCGAGACCTTTACCGCCGGCGCCCAGAAGCTGATGGCCAAGCACAGCATCGACGTAGCCATGCTGGAGGCTGCGGGTGGAGCCAGTGCAGGTCCCGATGCCCGTCGGATCGGGATCGACCGGCCCTACGAGAACGCGAAGGCCGTGCTGCTCACCGTGGTCGCCGACGCCAACCGCTGTCGGACCGTGTGGTCTCGGGAGTTGGGGTTCATGACGGTGCTCGGCTTCGCCGCAGACCTGTCCGCGGTGGAGACCCTCTTCACCTCGCTGCTGGTGCAAGCGACGCAGGCAGTCCAGCGCGAAGGAGTGCGGCGTTCGGGCTCGGGAGGCTCGCGCACCCGAGCGTTCCGGAGCTCGTTCCTCACGTCCTACGCCGGCCGTATCGGGGAGCGTCTGCGTGACGTCACAGCCGCCGAGACGGCGTCGGCCCTGGCTGACGCTGAGCGCGGACTCGTCCGGGTGCTGGCCGAACGATCGGAGGCGGTCGACACTGCCACCCAAGAGATGTTTCCGACGCTCAAGCAACACCGCACCCGTGCTCCGAGCGACTACGAGGGCTGGGCTTCTGGCCGAGCGGCCGCAGATCGGGCGTCCCTGGGAGATTCCGGTGGTGGGGCGTCGGCGATACCCCCGAAGGGTCGCTGACGTCCGTCATCCGGGGGTGATCCCGCTCGCTCAGCCGCGAAGCGGCTTCAGGGCACCCGCCCAGCGCTCGGTCTGATCCATCAGCGTCTGCAGGCTCCCAGCCTGGAAGTCCCGCGGTGTCATGACGCTGTAGTCCTCCATGTCGTCAAAGATCGACACCGAGACCTGGGCACGCACGGTCGCGATCTGCAGCTCGCCGAGGACCTGCTTGAGTTGCTCGGCCGCCCGAAGGCCACCCGAGCTGCCGTAGCAGACGATGCCCGCCGCCTTGTCGTTCCACTCGGCATACAGGAAGTCCAGGGCGTTCTTGAGCTGGCCGGGGATGCCGCGGTTGTACTCGGGGGTGACGAAGATGAAGCCGTCGTAGCCCGCGATCTTCTCCGACCAGGCCTTGGTGTGGTCCTGGGTGTAATGCTGGGCGGCCGCTGGCTGACCCTCGTCGAGGTTCGGTAGGTCCTGATCGGCCACGTCGACCAGCTCGTAGGTGGCGCCCTCGCGGTCATTCGTGGCGGCAAACACCCACTCGGCGACGTTGGGGCCGACGCGTTGCGGGCGGCTCGAGGCGATGAGGACGGCGATCTTCAAGGGTGTGGGCATGCGTGCTCCTGGTGCTATCGGCGGTTGGTGAACTGCACGGCGAAGTCGAGGTCGGCCTCGCGCAACATCTGCTGGACGGTCTGGAGGTCGTCACGGGACTTCGAGGTGACTCGGACCTCATCACCCTGGATCTGGGTCTTGACCGACTTGGGGCCCTCGTCCCGGATGAGCTTGGTGACCTTCTTGGCCTGCTCGGAGGTGATGCCGTCCTTCAGGCCAGAGTCGAGGCGGTACTCCTTGCCCGAAACGCGGGGCTCGCCGTCGTCGGACAGCTCAAGCGCCTTCAGTGAGACCCCTCGCTTGACCATTCTGGTCTGCAGCACGTCGAGCACCGCCAAACACCGCTCGCTGGTCGCGGCCTTCATGGTGATCGCGTCGTTGGAGAGCTCGACCTCGGCCCCGACTCCGCGGAAGTCGAAGCGCTGCCCGATCTCCTTTGCCGCTTGGTTCACCGCGTTGGCGAGCTCTTGTTTGTCGACCTTGCTGACGACGTCGAATGAGGAGTCGGCCATAGTCCATCCCTTGCGCTCGGCGGGCCAGCTCTCGATTGGCTTTTGGCCCGATGGTGACTGTTATCCTTTCACCCGTTCATCGCGGCAGGTTGTCCGAGCGGCCAATGGAAGCGGACTGTAAATCCGCCGGCGTACGCCTACGCAGGTTCGAATCCTGCACCTGCCACCCGAGGACACCTGCTCAGGCCCTGACCGCTTCGGTCGGGGCCTGAGTGCTTGGCCCGACGAGGCCCTGACGCTGCGCCATCTCGCGGTAGACCCCGTCGCTGTGGATCAGCTCCTCGTGGGTCCCGATGGCGACAACCTTGCCGTGCTCGAAGACCACGATCTGGTCGAAGTCGGCCACGGTCGACAAGCGGTGCGCGACCACGATCACGGTGCGTTGCTCGGCGAGCTGGTCCAGCGTCGTTTGCAGCTGGTGCTCGGTGCGCGAGTCGACCGAAGAGGTCGGTTCGTCCATCAGCAGGATGTCTCGCTCGGCCAGCATCGTCCGCGCCCAGGCCAGCCGTTGACGCTGCCCTCCGGAGAGCTTCGTGCCGTGCTCGCCGAGGTCCAGGCCCAAGCCATCGTCGTCCCGCGTGGTCAGCTCTCGCAGACCCACCGCGCTCAACGCCTCGAGCAGGGCCTCGTCGCTGGCCTGCGGTGCCGCCAGGCGCAGGTTGTCGGCCAACGTGCCACTGAGTACGGGTGCGTCCTGCTCGATCAAACCCAGCTGGTGCCGCAAGGCTTGACGCGGCAGACCTGCGATCGGCATACCCCGGAGGTTGATCACCCCCGCCGTGGGCTCGTAGAAGCGCTCGATGAGGGCCAGCGTGGTCGACTTGCCCGCTCCCGAGGGGCCGACGAGAGCGGTGCGACTGCCGTGCGGCACCGAGAAGCTCACGGAGTCGAGCACGACCTCGGGAGTATGGCGAGGGGTCTCGTCATCGCCCGTGGCCTCGAGGGCGCGTGGCCGCGCTGGCTCCGCCGGATAGCTGAACGAGACGTCGACGAACTCGATCGCTACCTCGTGGAAAGGATCGGCGGGCTCGCGGAGTTGAACCTCGGACTCGTCCGCAGTCTCGGGGTCCAGGCGCACGATCTCCTGGATCCGGTCCAACGCGGCCAGTCCGGACTGGATCTGCACGAAGGCACCCACGGCGGCACCGATCGGCATGATCAGAAGGAAGAGGTAGAGGATGAAGGCCATCAGGTCACCCAGCTGCATGGAGCCGTTGGCCACCCGGATGCCGCCCACGGCCAGCACGACCAGGAAGGCCGCCTGCAAGC
This sequence comes from Actinomycetales bacterium, assembly GCA_038258285.1. GTDB lineage: Bacteria > Actinomycetota > Actinomycetes > Actinomycetales > Dermatophilaceae > Ornithinicoccus. The sequence continues at coordinate 72,980 of JBBSQA010000008.1, forward strand.
AGATCGACATCAACGGCGAAATGATGGCCGACAGGGTGGCCAGCCGAACGCCCGCCCGGTATGCGGTCTGGGCGTCCTTGTCGATCAGCTCGGCCTCGCGGTCCTCGGCCACCGCCGCCTTGATGGTGCGGATGCCCGAGAGTGCCCGCTCGACCGAGGACGACATGTCACCCACCGCGTTCTGCGCGTCCTTGCTGGCCTGACGAACCTGCCGACCGAGGATGAACGCCGCGCTGACCCCGATCAGGACCGTGCCCAGAGTGAGACTGAAGAGCAGTGGGTCGATGATCACCATGAGGACCACCGCGGCCACGAACATCAGGACCGAGGAGATGATGTCGAAGATGCCGGAGGTGACCACCGTGCGCAACAAGGTGGTGTCGGAGCCGACGCGCGACATCAGGTCCCCCACCCGACGGGTGTCGAACACCTTGACCGGCAGGGAGAGCAGGCTGCCGACGATGCTGCGGCGTACGCCCAGGACCACCCGCTCTGCCGTGCTCTGCAGGAGATAGGTCTGGAGCCCGCTGAAGAGCGCCTGCCCCAGCGTGACTCCGATGAGGAAGCCGAGGAAGCCGCCGATGGCTTCACCCGCCTCCACGGAGTTGACCAGTTGCTGCAACATCAACGGCTGGACCACGGCGAAGATGGTGGCGAAGAGCGAGGTGATGGCCACGAGGACCAGGGCCTTGCGATGCTCACGCAGATAGGGCCACATCTCGCGGAGCTGGGCCCTGGCGGGCGCAGCGGAGTCGGCCGTCTGATCCTCCGTGCTGGCCATGAGGCCCAACGTATCCTGTGCGGACCGAGGCCCCGGGCTACAGGTCCCTGATCCACCTACAACGAGGCCCGGGCCGGTGAGCGTGACGTAGGGCGGGGTCGACCCGTACTCTGGTAGGTATGACTGACACGTTGACTGCGCCCACCGCCACCGACGCCATCGACCCGAGCAACTCGGCATACATCGAGTTGGAGGGGCGCGTTGCGGCGAACAACTACAGTCCGCTGCCCGTCGTGGTCGACGTGGCGGAGGGCATCTGGGTGCACGACGTCGAAGGCAACAAGTACCTCGACGCGCTCTCCGGATACTCGGCCCTGAACTTCGGCCACCGCCACCCGGACCTCGTCGCGGCCGCCAAGGACCAGCTCGACCGGTTGACGCTGACCAGCCGCGCCTTCCACAACGACGCCCTCGGTCCGTTCCTCCGTGACCTCGCCGCGCTCGTCGGCAAGGAAGCCATCCTGCCGATGAACACGGGAGCGGAAGCGGTGGAGACGGCCTTGAAGATCGCCCGCAAGTGGGGCTACACCGTCAAGGGGGTGACCCCCGGCCGGGCCAAGATCATCGTGATGGCCGGCAACTTCCACGGGCGCACCACCACGATCATCAGCTTCTCCGACGACCCCGAGGCACACGATCACTACGGTCCCTACACCGCTGGGTTCGAGACCGTCCCGTACAACGACCTGGCCGCAATCGAAGCAGCCATCGATGACGACACCGTCGCCGTGCTGGTCGAGCCCATCCAGGGTGAGCAGGGTGTGCAGATCCCCAAGGAAGGCTTCCTGCCCTCCCTGCGCGAGCTCTGCACCGAGCGCAACGTGTTGATGATCGCCGACGAGATCCAGTCCGGTCTGGGGCGGACCGGCACCACGTTGGCCTGTGGCTACGAAGGCGTCGAGGCGGACATGTACACCCTGGGCAAGGCCCTGGGTGGTGGGATCATCCCGGTGTCGGCCGTGGCCGCGAACCGCGATGTGATGGACGTCATCACCCCGGGCACCCACGGCTCGACCTTCGGCGGCAACCCGCTCGCGGCCGCCGTCGGACACGCCGTCGTGAAGATGCTGGCCACCGGCGAGCACCAGGCCCACGCCGCAGAGTTGGAGCCGGTCTTCCGGGAGCAGCTCGAGGCGTTGATCGGCAAGGGTCTCGTAGCCGTGCGCGTTCGAGGCCTCTGGGCCGGTGTCGACATCGACCCCGAAGTCATGACGGGTAAGGCTGCCTGCAAGGCGATGGCCGCCAAGGGCGTGCTGGCCAAGGACACCCACGGATCCACCATCCGTCTGGCTCCGCCGTTGACCATCACCCACGACGAGTTGCTGATCATCACGGACACGCTCGCCGAGGTTGTCGGCGAAGCGATGGCTCAGCGCTGACCTGACCTCGCGTTTCGTGTCTACGCGCTGGTTGGCGCAGCCAGACCACCTGTCCTGGCTGAGGGAGCAGACCCGGCTGCAGTTCCGTTTCGGCCGTGGTTTTGTGCACCCCGACGGCGGATCGGCCTACCTGGACGACGAGGGACGCCCCGATCTCGCCAAGCCTGTCTTCACCTACGTCACCGCCCGGATGGCGCACGTCTACAGCCTCGGCCACCTGGCCGGAGTCCCTGGCTGCCTGAACGTGGCCGGACAGGCCATCGACGGGCTGCGTGGTCGGTTGTATGACGAGCAGCACGGCGGATGGTTCGCATCCGTGGGTCCGGACCAGGATCGTGACGAGGCCAAGGAGGCGTACGCCCACGCGTTCGTCGTCTTGGCCGCCTCCACGGCCACCGTGGCCGGGGTCGACGGTGCGGCCGGCTTGCTGCAGGATGCGCTCAACACCTTGGAACGCCGGTTCTGGGAGGAGGGACCGGGTCTGCACAGCGACTCCGCGAGCCGCGACTTTGCGACCATTTCGGGCTACCGGGGAGTCAACGCCAACATGCACTCCGTGGAGGCGTTGCTCTCCGCCAGCGACACCACGGGTGACCCCCGCTGGTTGGAGCGGGCTGAGAGGATCACCTCCACCGTCCTGGGCTGGGCCGCCGACCATGACGGTCGCATCCCGGAGCACTTCGACTCCCAGTGGGTGCCGATGCTCGAGCACCACCGTGACCAGCCCGATCATCCCTTCCAGCCCTACGGCGCGACGGTGGGCCACGGGCTGGAGTGGGCTCGCTTGGCCCTGCACGTCCACGCTGCCCTCGGCGAGTCGGCCCCGCCGAGCCTGGTCCGTGGTGCGCAGACGCTCTTCGACCGCGCGGTCAGTGACGGGTGGTCGGCCGACGGCGCGGAGGGCTTCGTCTACACGACCGACTGGTCGGGCGCTCCGGTGGTGCGCCAGCGGATGCACTGGGTGCTGGCCGAGGCCATCTCCGCCGCCGCGGCCCTGCATACCGTCACGGGTGAGGACCGCTATGAGCAGTGGTACCGCACTTGGTGGGACTACGCCGTGCGCTACCTGGTGGCCGATGACGGCTCGTGGCGTCACGAGCTGGACTCCCAGAACCGCCCGGCCGGGACGGTCTGGCCAGGTCGTCCCGACCTCTACCACTCCCTGCACGCGGTGATGCTCGGACGTCTTCCGCTCGCGCCCTCCGCCCCGACCGCCATCGCGTCGGGCCTGCTGCGCGCGTAGTCGCCGTGGGCCGCTCCCGTGGCGCCCCTCCTGCCCTCACACCGGCGAAGGGGCAGAACTTCCCGCAAGACTCGCGCTGACGGGCGTATTGGCCGGTTCGAATGCGGGGATCGTCACGCCAGCCGACGGGTCGGGGCCGGAGGCGGAACGACCGCGTGACCACGACGAGTCCGCAGCCACGACTCCAAGGTCCAGACGACGAAATCCGGATCGAGCATGACGTGCTCCCACGCGAAGCGGAAGACCGTCCACCCCCAAGCCACCAGTTCGTCGTACCGTCGGCAGTCTCGCCGGAATTCCTTGCGCCCACCGTGGAAGGCGAATCCTTCGGCCTCCAGAGCCACCTTCAACCCGCGATCGCCGAGGTCCACGGTGGCGTAGAGCCCGTGGTCCCAGATGCGCAGCTGCGGCACGAAGGAGTACCCGCTGACTCCCAGCGCGATGGCCCGCAGGACCGACTCGAGCGGGTTGGCCGACACGTAGCTCGCCTCGTGAGCGACGGCCCGCGCCCGAGCGGCACCACGACCTCGCAGCTGTGCGGCGTCGGCCCGTAGGCGGTCCCGGGCAACGTCGCCTGCTCGCAGCGCCGAGTCGGCCACGGCCAGAGCCCGGTCGAAAGGCAGGAGGCGCGCGCAGTCGAGCACCGTCCGGGTGGGGGTGGTTACTCCCTGATGGACGTAGCTCGCAGGCAGGTTGCTGTAGTGCGCCGAGCAGCGCGTCCGGTCCTGCGCGCTGAGACGTCGGGAGCGTCGCACCGTCACCACCGGCAACTCCGGGGCGCTCTTGACCTTCCAGCCGTAGTGCAGCGCGGCGCTCTGTGGGACAGCACCGCGCTGAGCTCGTGTGCCACCCGGAGGTGTTGTGGCGTGGAAGCCAGAACGTAGCGCCCGCGCCGGTCCTTGCTGATCTCGTCGCGGGCCAGCGCACGCTCGATCGCCCGCCGCGACACGGTGCTGCGGAGCTCCGCGAAGGTGGCGATGCCGCCCAAGGCCTGCACGGCATGGGCGGGCGAGGGCATGACTCGAGTCTGGGGCAGGTCCCGCGGGCCACGCGCGGGTTATCCACAGAGCACTCCAACCGGCAAACATGTCATCAGCGCGGCAAAAGCGCAGGTGCGGCTTACATTTTCCGGTGTAGATGCCCGGCCCGCCGAGCCATAGCGCCGCTCGGCGCGGGCTAGATGCCCGACCGGCCGGTCCGACGGTCGACCGCGAAGACGATCCGCAGGGCCGTGATCGTCAGCACGGGCGGCAGCATCAGGCAGGCGAACAGGGTCCACAGGCTGGGGCCACTGAGGAAAATCACCAGGTTCAGTGGGATTGGGACCAGCACCGCCAACTTTGCGGTCTTGCCGGTGCGGTCCTCGCTGCCGACCAGCCAACGCATGATCACGCCGAAGACCACCCCGTCGACCAGTCCCAGGACGAAGCCGGTCCGCGCGAAGGTGACGTAGAAGTCGCGAGCGCTCTCGAACGCGGGCTCGGCGCTGGAGACGGACTCGGCGAAGACGTAGCCCGTGATGAGCGCCACCCCCACGCCGATGACCGGTCCGAGGATGGCCCCGCGGGCCACCCAACGCCACGGTGACGGAGGTTCGGTGGAATACGGGCGGGAGGTCACCGGACGACTCTAGGTCGTCGGTTCATTCCTTCGTGTCCGGTCAGCCCGTCAGCGACCGACCCGTGGGGCTTAGGGAGTCCAGTGCGGCTCCACCAGCATCGAGGAGTTGAGCCACTCCTCGGGGATGCCCATCCCTTCGACCAGGGCCAGCGCATCGACCCGTAGCGTCCGGCACAGCTCGTTGACCGCGGCGGTCACGCCCTTGGAGCGGGTCGCGGACAACCGGTTGTGCTGTTGGTACCACCCCGCGTCAGCTTCGATGTTGCTCAGGCAGTAGAGGTCGCAGAGCCGCTCGAGCCGGTCTTTGGCCACCGGGTCCGCGCACGCGTCGATGCCCTCGACGAAGGCCTCGAGCACCACCCGGTCCATGTGGGTCCGGGCCGCCAGCAGCACGTGGTCCTGAGCGGAGTTGAAGGCCTCGAAGGAGTCGGGGTTCTCTTTTGCAGCCTTGCGCAACCGGGCTGCCAACGTCTCCAGCACGTGGCGCTCGCGGTCCTTGAACATGTTCAGGTGCCACGCCCGGTCGTGCAGCGGGTCCTCGTCCGATTTGCGCCCAGCGGCTTCGAGTAGCCGGTCGATCACCGGCCGCGCCGCCGTCCTTTCGATGACCGTCCCTCCGAAGGACCGGGCGGCGAACTGGAGCATGCCCCGCATGTCGAGGTCGCCGAACATCTCCTTGTAGTTGGTCAACAGTCCCTTGGCCACCAGTTGCAGCAGCACGGTGTTGTCGCCTTCGAACGTGGCGAAAACATCGGCGTCGCGCCGGATCAGCGTCAGCCCGTTCTCGGACAGGTACCCGGCGCCCCCGCACGCCTCACGGCATACCTGGATGGTGTCGTTGCCGAACCGGGTGCTGATGGCCTTGAGGCCGGCGGCTCGCGTCTCGAGCTCGCGCTGGGCCTCGACGTCCTGGTCGCCGGCATCGTGCAGGTCCTGCATCCGCTCGGTGATCTCGTTCTGGGCGAACATGAGCGCGTATGCCGTTGCGATCCGCGGGAGCAGCTTGCGTTGGTGGGCGAGGTAGTCGATCAGCAGCACGTCGCCGGGGTGGCCGGCCGCGCTGAACTGACGTCGCTTGAGGGCGTACCGCGTGGCGATCGACAGTCCACGTCGCCCAGCCACCGCGCCGGCCCCGGCGATGCAGATGCGTCCCCGGACCAGCGTGCCGAGCATGGTGAAGAAGCGTCGGTTGGGGTTCTCGATGTCGCTGACGTAGACACCCTCAGCGTTGACACCGCCGTAGCGGTCCAGCAGCATCCGCCGCGGCACGCGCACCTGGTCGAACATCAGCGTGCCGTTGTCGACCCCGGCCAGTCCACCCTTGGCGCCGTGGTCACCCGGCGCGACGCCCGGCAGCGGCTGCCCCGACTCGTCGCGGATCGGGACCAGGGTCGCGTGCACCCCGTGCGACTCACCCGCCACCATCAGCTGCCCATAGACCACGGCCATCTGTGCGTCCACCGCGGCACCGCCGATGTAGGCCTTCATCGACGAAGCGGTCGGGGAGTGCACCACGATCTCGTCCGTCTCGGCGTCGTAGGTCAACGTCGTCTCCAAGGAGGACACGTCACTGCCGTGCCCGATCTCGGTCATCGCGTAGCAGCCGGGAAGCTTCAAGGTCACGATGTCGCGTAGGTAGGTCTCGTGGTGCCACTGCGTGCCGAGGCTGTTCACCGCACCGCCGAACAGGCCGTACTGCACGCCCGACTTGATCGTGACGGACAGGTCACCGTGGGCGCACAGCTCGAAGTCGATCGCCGAGCGCCCGACATCGTCGTGGCCGCCGTACTCCTTGGGATAGCCGCTGGTCGTGAACCCGCGAGCGGTCAGCGTGGCGAGGGTCTCGCGGGTCCAGTCCCGAGCCTGCGGCATCGTCAACCCGGCGTCACGTTGCATCAGCTCCGGGGGCAACGTGCGTCGAGCCAGCTCCCGGATGTGGGCCCATCGGCCGGCGGTGGCGTCGCGCAGGGCCTGGCCCAGCGGACTGATCCGGTCGGCGGGACCTGCGTGGAGTTCGTCCCGGAGCTCGCGGCCGGCTCGGGTGTCCTGGGTGGTCGTCATGGTGTCTCCTCGTGTGCAGGCGGTGGTGTGGTCTCAAGGGCGGGGCGCAGCATCTCGATGACCTCGGCGGTCACGGTCTCGGCGGTGCTCCCCGGGGGGCGGTGGGTGACCCACTGGTCCGCAGCGGCTCGGACGAAGCCGACGATGCCGTGACCCCAGGTCACAGCAGGAGCGGGGTCGCGTCCCAGCCGGTGGAGGTGGGCGCTCAGGATCTCGGCCAGTCGGTCACCGATCCGCCCGGTCAGGGTCAAGACGGGGTCCCCGGGGCTGGTGTGGGTGCTCGAACCGGTCTCGAGCAGGGGCCGCGAGACCACGAAGCGATAGATCTCGGGGTCGCGCTGGACCAGCTCGAGGTAGGCCGACACCATGGCCGTGATCAGCCCGGTCACGTCCGCGGGGGATCCGTCCGGGCCGCAGCCCGAGGTGTCCGCGACGACGCCGAGGTCACTGAGCACCCGGGCATCGACCGCTTCCACCACCCCCAGGTACACGCCGTTGCGGTCCCCGAAGTGGCGGTAGAGCACCGGCTTGCTCGTCCCCGCCTGAGCGGCGATCTCGTCCATACCGACCCCTGGGCCGTGCTCACGGATGGCTCGGAGCGTGTGTTCGACCAGCTCGCGACGGCGCGTGGCCCGGTGGGCTTCCCAACGAGCGTCACGACCGTCTCGGTGCTCTGTGCGCTCCTGCGGCTGGGTAGTCATACCTGAGATAGTACCGAGTACTCTGCGTACCTGCTACGGTCGGTACCAGATATTTACCGATTCGTACCCTCCCTACCGTGAACGTCCAGGAGTTGCAGATGCCCTCGAGCCCGCAGGCCACCGCCGGATCAACAGCCCTGCCCCGCGTGCCGGTCATCGTCGGCGGCAACCGGATCCCTTTCGGCAAGGCCGGTGGCGGGTATGCCGCCGCGTCCAACCAAGACATGCTCACCGCCGCTTTGGACGGGCTGGTGGCGCGGTTCGGACTAGCCGACGAGCGACTCGGTGAGGTCGCCGCCGGGGCCGTGCTCAAACACGCCAAAGACTTCAACCTGACCCGCGAGGCGGTGCTCGGCTCCGCGTTGGCGCCCAGTACCCCCGCCTACGATCTGCAGCAGGCGTGCGGCACGGGGCTCGAGACCGTCATCCAGGTGGCCAACAAGATTGCTCTGGGCCAGATCGACGTCGGCATCGCCGGCGGCGTGGACAGCGCGAGTGATGCACCGATCGCGGTCAGCGATGGGCTGCGTGCCGCTCTGCTCAAGGCGTCCAGGGCGAAGACCCTGCCACAGCGGCTCAGCGCGCTGGCGGCCATCCGCCCTCGCGACTTCACCCCACAGACCCCTCGGAACTCCGAGCCGCGGACCGGACTCTCGATGGGCGAACACCAAGCCATCACCGCCAAGACGTGGGGCATCACGCGGGAAGCTCAGGATGCCCTGGCGGCCTCGAGCCACCACAACCTCGCGGCAGCCTGGGAGTCCGGCTTCTTCGACGACCTGGCCACCCCCTACCTTCGGATGACCCGGGACCAAGGGATGCGTCCGGATACCTCCGCTGAAGCACTGGCCAAGCTCAAGCCCGTCTTCGGCAAGGGCGAAGACGCCACGATGACCGCTGGCAACTCGACGCCACTGTCCGACGGTGCGGCGCTGGTGCTGGTGGCCGACCAGGACTGGGCTCGGGAGCGCAACCTGCCTACCCTGGCCCGGATCGTCGACGCCGAGGTGGCGGCTGTGGACTACGTCTCCGGAGACGAGGGGCTGTTGATGGCCCCCGCCTACGCCGTCTCGCGCCTGCTGGACCGACAGGGACTGCGGCTTCAGGAGTTCGACGAGTACGAGATCCACGAAGCCTTTGCCTCCACGGTGCTCGCCACCCTGGCCGCATGGGAGAGCGAGGAGTTCTGCGCCCAACGGTTGGGACGGGACGCCGCACTGGGCAGCATCGACCGGACCAAGCTAAATATTCATGGATCGTCCTTAGCCGCAGGGCACCCCTTCGCCGCCACCGGGGGCCGGATCGTGGCTACGCTGGCCAAGAGCCTGTCGGAGCGTGGCCCCGGGTCGCGCGGTCTCGTGTCGATCTGTGCCGCAGGCGGTCAAGGAGTCGTCGCAATTCTGGAGGCAGTCTGATGGCAGATCTCTACACATCCCTCACGCGCAACCCGGTCGGCAAAGCGGTCACCAAGCAGCTCGGTATGCCGCAACCGGCTACCCTGCGTCGTGGTCGTCGGATGCCGTCAGGGGATGTGGTGCTCGGCACGATCGGCGGGGGAGACATCGCCATCCGCACGCTGGCTCTGCTCGGAGTGGACACCACTGAGGCCCTGGTCGATGCCGGTCCGGACATGACGGAGGATCCCAGCGTGCCGGCCTACGAGGGCAAGATCGGGGCGATCGTCCTGGACGCCACCATGGCCCGTGACCTCGACGACCTCGAGCAGGTGCGGGCGATGCTCCGACCGGCCCTGAAGGCGATGGAGCCCAGCGGTCGAGTCATCGTGATCGGGGTGGCGCCGCACAAGGTGAGCAGTGTGCAGGCCTCCGCGGTGTGTCAGGCCCTGGACGGCATCGTGCGCAGTGTCGGTAAGGAGATGCGCGGCGGGGGCACCGCCAACCTGGTCCAGGTAGCCGACGCATCGCCGAGCGGGACCGCTTCGACCCTGAAGTTCCTTCTCGAGGGACGGTCGGCCTACGTCTCCGGCCAGCCCATCGGCGTCGGTTCGCATCGGCACGCGCCGGCAACCTCGGATCGGCCCTTCGAGGGCCAGGTCGTCGTCGTAACCGGCGCAGCTCGGGGGATCGGAGCCGGTATCGCGGAGGTCTTCGCGCGCGACGGTGCGTCCGTGGTGGCTGTGGACATCCCCTCCGCCGGTGACGCGCTGGCGGCCGTAGCCAACCGGCTGGGCGGCACCGCCCTGCAGTTGGACATCACCTCGCCCGAGGCGGGTCGAAGAATCGCCGAGCATGTCGCCGGGCGATTCGGCGATCAGGCACGCATCCACGCCGTGGTGCATAACGCCGGCATCACGCGGGACAAGCTGCTGGCCAACACCGATGCCGCACGCTGGTCCAGCGTGCTGGACGTCAACCTGAAGGCCGCGCTGCGGATCAACGAGGTGTTGCTCGACCCGTGGGTGCCCGGGGGCCTGGCGGACGGTGGAAGAATCGTGTCGGTCGCCTCGACCAGTGGCATCGCAGGAAACCGTGGGCAAGCCAACTATGCCGCGAGCAAGGCCGGCGTCATCGGCGCCGTCCGAGCCCTCGCGCCCCACCTGCGCGACCGGCGGATCACCGTGAACGCGGTCGCGCCCGGATTCATCGAGACGGAGATGACCGGCAAGATCCCGGTGGCCACCCGGGAGTTCGCTCGCCGGTTCAACTCGGTGCAGCAGGGTGGCAAGCCCGTCGACGTCGCCGAGACCATTGCCTACTTCGCCGACCCGGCAAGCGCCGCGGTGACCGGCCAGGTGCTCCGGGTCTGCGGTCAGTCGCAGATCGGAGCTTGAGTCCTACGGTGACTGCCCTCAGCTCCGAAAGTGACGGCTCGGCCTCGACGCCTTCTGTGGAGACGCTCGAGCGCGTGCCGTCGATCGGGCGCCTGATCGCGACGGCGGCCACCCGACGCCAGAAGTCCGGGGGTGACGGCTCAGGTGCGGCCCTGCCCGAGAGGGTCGTGCTGCTCGAGGACGTCGAGGTCGATGTGCGCGCCCTGGCGGACTACTGCCATCTCCTCCAGGTGGCCATGCGAGACCACCTGCCGACGAGCTATCCGCACGTCCTGACCTTCCCGCTGCAGGTCCACCTGATGGCCTCGCGCGACTTTCCCTTCCCCATGGCCGGCATGGTGCACATCGCCAATACGATGACCGCGCACCGACCTGTGAGTGTGGGGGAGCGACTGTGCCTCCGGGTCCACGCCGGGGACCTCACGGCCCATCCCAAAGGGGTTGCGGTTGATCTGCTGGGTGAGGTCACCTCCGACGGGGAGACGGTATGGCAGGGGCGAAGTACCTATCTGGTCCGAGGCGCCAGCGCCCTGTCCTCTCAAGCGATGCCCACCTCGGCTGATGAGTTGCACGGTCGGGCCGCGGATGCGACCACGATGTCCACGGTCGCCCAGTGGCGAGTGGCGGCAGATCTGGGTCGGCGCTATGCCGAGGTCGCCGGTGACGTCAACCCGATCCACCTCAGCTCGCTGGCGGCCAAAGCCTTCGGGTTCCCTCGGGCGATCGCTCACGGGATGTGGACCCATGCCCGAGCTCTCGGCGCCCTGGAGGGTCGACTCGGCCCTCGACATACCGTGTCTGTGGAGTTCCGCAAGCCGATCATGCTGCCGTCGACGGTTGCGTTCCGTCTGCGCCGGGACGAAGCGGGATACGCCTTTGCGGTGACCGACCGAAGCGGCGAACGCGAGCACATGATCGGCGTGGTGACGGAGCCCGACTGACCTCTAGGCTCCCTCCATGCAGGGGACCTCTGGGCCCACCTGGCACGATTTCGCCGTGCTGGGGGGTGACGTGTAATCTTGCACAGCGCTGCGAGCCAGCGGGCGTTGCCCGGGGTCGTGGATCAGCCCCTATAGCTCAGTCGGTAGAGCGTCTCCATGGTAAGGAGAAGGTCAACGGTTCGATTCCGTTTGGGGGCTCGCGAGAAATGTGGTCGCCGCACCGGCGGGGACCACACCCCGAGGCGGGGTAGCTCAGATGGTTAGAGCGCACGACTCATAATCGTGAGGTCGCGGGATCGACGCCCGCTCCCGCTACAAGAACGACCGCACCGACGTAACACCGATTCACGACTGACAACCCGAGAGCAGGTTCATCCGTGGCTAGCAAGAGTGGCGACGTTCGCCCCAAGATCACCCTCGCGTGCACGGAGTGCAAAGAGCGCAACTACATCACGAAGAAGAACCGCCGCAACAACCCCGACCGGGTTGAGCTGGCGAAGTTCTGCTCGCGATGCCGTTGCCACACCCCGCACCGCGAGACTCGCTGAGTCCCGCATCCACGCGCACGTCGAAGGCCCCACCCAGACCGGGAGGGGCCTTCGCCACGTCTGACGGCGATAGGCTGGGTGGCTATGGCTGTGAACCCCGATTTCGCCGGACGCGTCTATCCCGCGAGCGATCCGTACTCCGTCACCGCTGAGCGGATCACCGCCTTCGCGGAGGCGGTGGGGGCCGAGCACCCGATGCACCACGACTCCGAGGCGGCAGAGCGGTTGGGGTATGCCGACGTGGTGGCCTCCCCCACGTTTGCCGTGGTCATTGCGCAGCAGTGCGAACGACAGTTCATTGCCGATCCGGCCGCCGGGATCGACTTCACCCGGGTCGTGCACGGGGAGCAGAAGTTCGCGCATCATCGACCCATCGTGGCGGGGGACGACATCGTCGCCACGCTCCACGTGGACGGTATGCGGCAGGCCGGGGGCCACTCGATGATCACCACTCGCACCGAGCTCGCCCTCGCCAACGGCGCGGCCGTCAGCACGGTGACGTCGATGATCGTCGTGCGCGGCGAGGAGAAGGAGTCCGCATGAGTGTCAGCCTGGGCACGCTGAACGTCGGCCAGATCGTCGCTGCTCGCACCATTCACGTCGATCGGGACCAGCTCCGCGCCTACGCGAACGCCAGTGGCGACCAGAACCCGATCCATCAGGACGAGGTTTTCGCCCGCTCCGTGGGCCTCCCGGACGTGATCGCCCACGGGATGTGGACCATGGGCGCCGCGGTGGAGGTCGCCAGCGCGTGGGCCGGGGATCCCACCGGAGTGATCTCCTACAGCACCCGCTTCACCAGTCCGGTGCCGGTGTCGGCCGACGGAGGTGCCGACATCGAGGTCAAGGCCACCGTGAAGAAGGTCGACCCCGATACCGGACAGGTCACCCTGGAGCTGGCGGTGACCTGTGCGGGAGAGAAGGTGCTCGGCCGAGCCCTCGCCGTGGTGCGCGCCTCTGCGATCGGCGCCAACGCCTCGTGAGCATCCCCGATTCGGCACCGACCCGCTCGATCCCCTCGCCGCTCGAAGTCCTCGCCCGCGCCACCACCATGAGGGTTGGTGGGGCCCCGGGCGAGTGGCTTCAAGCCATCTCGGAGCGCGAGGTCATCGACGCAGTGCGCGACGTCGACGCCCGTGGGGTGCCGTTGCTGGTGTTGGGTGGTGGATCGAACCTGGTCGTAGCCGACGAGGGGTTTGCCGGGTCGGTGGTCCAGGTGGCAAACCGGGGCGTCACCGTGGACTCGGACGACGCGTGCGGTGGGGTCATCGTCACCGTGGGCGCCGGCGAGCCGTGGGACGACTTGGTCGCCCAGGCCACGGCCCAGGGGTGGTCCGGGATCGAGGCGCTGTCCGGCATTCCGGGTAGCACGGGCGCCACCCCGGTGCAGAACGTCGGCGCCTACGGTCAGGATGTAGCCCAGACCATCTGGCAGGTGCGCGTCTACGACCGCGAGCAGCAGCGGGTGCGGACCTTGTTCAACGCCGACTGTGACTTCTCCTACCGGCACAGTCTGCTCAAGGAGTCGATGCTGAGCTCGGCCGACCCGAGCCCCCGCTACGTGGTGCTGACCGTGAGCTTTCAGCTGCGGCCCACCGAGATGTCCCAACCCATCGGGTATGCCGACTTGGCACGAGGACTCGGAGTCGAAGCGGGGGAACGGGTGCCGTTGGAGGTGGCCCGCGAAGGGGTGCTGGAGCAGCGCGCCCGCAGGGGAATGGTGCTGGATGCCGATGACCATGACACCTGGTCGTGCGGTTCGTTCTTCACCAACCCGTTGCTCAGTGCCTCGGCGATGACGGACCTGCGCCAGCGAGCGCTCGACCGACTGGGACCCGACGGACCCACACCGCCGGAGTTCCCCGGGGACCACGACACGGTCAAGACCTCGGCGGCCTGGCTGATCGACAAGGCGGGCTACACCAAGGGCTACGGGCTGCCCGGCCCAGCGGCGCTGTCGACGAAGCACACGCTGGCGGTCACCAACCGGGGGCAGGCACGCGCGCAGGATGTCGTCGCGCTCGCTCGGGACGTGCGCAACGGGGTGGAGCGGGCGTTCGGCGTGCGACTGGTCAACGAGCCCGTGCTGGTCGGCCTCAGCCTCTAGACGCACGTCAGGACGCAGCCGACAACTCGCGCCGCCCGTGCGTTGCATCGTGGGTCGAGGGGCGCCTGATCAGGCAGTACTTGCCCCAGGATGCCGCTCGCGGCGTGGGGCCGGCAGAGGGCGCTCCCCTGGTTAGCCCGGTAGGGCCAGCCAGCGGTCGACGCCGGCCAGCAACGACTCCTTCGTATGCTGCGGCGCTCGCGAGGCTCGAATGGAGGACCGGGCCAGCTCGGCCAGTGCATCGTCGTCGAGGCCGTGATCGTGGCGCGCTGACTCGTACTGGTCGGTGAGCCTGGAGCCGAACAGGAGCGGATCGTCGGCCCCGAGGGCGATCGAGGCACCGGCCGCCATGAGGTGCGGCAACGGCACGGCGGCGAGGTCGGGATAGACCCCTAGGGCGACGTTGCTCGACGGGCACACCTCCAAGGTGACTCCCTCGTCCACCACCTGCTGCAGCACCATAGGGTCCTCGGCCGAACGCACCCCGTGTCCCAGGCGGTCGGGTTGCAGCGCCTTCATGGCCTCGTCCACGTGCTCAGGACCCCGCAGCTCTCCGGCGTGCGGGACGGAGGCCAACCCGGCGTCGCGGGCGATGGCGAAGGCACGGCTGAAGTCGCCGGTCACCCCCCGGTGCTCGTCGTTGGACAAGCCGAAGCCCACCACGCTGCCGGGCCCGACGCCGGCGTGACGAGCGGCGAGGCGGGCCAGGGCGCGGGCGTCGAAGGGGTGCTTCATCCGACTCGCCGCGACCACGACGGCGACCTGAGTGCTGCCGTCACGCGAGACCGCAGTCGCTTCGTCGAGCACGATCTCCAGGGCCGGGGTGATGCCGCCGACCAAGGGGGCGTAGGAAGTCGGGTCGACCTGCAGCTCCAACCATCCCGACCCTTCGCGGGCATCGTCCTCGGCTGCCTCGCGGACCACGCGTCGCAGGTCGCTTTCGGTGCGGATGCACGCACGTGCCGCGTCGTAGAGCCGTTGGAAACGGAACCATCCCCGCTCGTCGCGGCCGCTCAGCACGGGCGGCCACTGCGTCAGCAGACCGCGCGGCAGACGGACGTCGTGCTGCTGGGCAAGGTCACGCAAGGTGGCAATCCGCATCGACCCGGTGAAGTGAAGATGCAGATGCGCTTTCGGGAGCACACCCAAGGAGCGAGTGTCGGGCATGAGACCACTCCACCACAGATAAGGTGCTGGCATGGCGGTGATCGAGACGCGGGGGCTCACGAAGAGATACGGCTCGGTGACGGCCATCAACGCCCTGGACGTCACGGTCGGGGGCGGCGTCACCGGGCTCGTGGGTGCCAACGGCGCCGGCAAGTCCACCCTGATCAAGATCCTGCTGGGTCTGCTCAAGCAGACCGAAGGCACGGCCACCGTGCTGGGCCACGCCATCGAGACGGACGGGGTCGCCATCCGGTCGGTCGTGGGCTACATGCCCGAGCACGACTGCCTTCCGCCCGATGTGCGGGCGATCGACTTCATCGTGCATATGGGTCAGATGTCCGGACTGCCCCCCACGGTGGCTCGTGAGCGCGCCGCAGACGTGCTGCGACACGTGGGCCTGGCTGAGGAGCGGTACCGACTGATGGGTGGCTACTCCACCGGCATGAAGCAGCGGGCCAAGCTGGCTCAGGCGCTGGCCCACGACCCCAAGCTGGTCCTGCTGGACGAACCCACCAACGGGTTGGACCCGGCGTCCCGCGACGAGATGATCCAGCTGGTGTCGCGGATCGGCTCGGACTTCGGCATACCGGTGCTGGTGACCTCCCACCTGCTGGGGGAGCTGGAGCGGGTCAGCGACCACGTGATCGTGCTGGACGGCGGCACCCTGCTCAGCTCGACCTCGACCACCGAGCTCACCCGGGATACCGGCCTGCTGTTGGTCGAGGTGCTGGGCGACACCTCCGACCAACACGCGATGGGCGAGGCGTTGGCCGCGCACGGTCTGCAGTGCCGGCCCCGACGAACCATGATCGAGATCGATGCCCGCAGCCTGCCGGACGGTATGGAGCCGCACGACGTCATCCGGGACACCGCCTGCGACCTGGGTCTGGGTCTCATCCGTATCCAGGCCGAGCAGGGCCACATCCAGGACGTGTTCGGATCGGAGGCCGCCCGTGTCAGCTGAGTCCCGGAGCGTGATCCACGACATTGGCTACCGCACCTACTCGGGGCCGCGACGTGGAGCCGGCCCCATTGCCCGCTCACTGTTCGTCACCGGACTGCTGAACGCCTACGGGCTCGGCCGTTCGGGCAAGGCGAAGCTGTTGCCGATGACCATGCTGGCGTTCGCCCTGGTCCCGGCCCTGATCATCGTCGCCCTGCTGGTGACCGTGGGTTTCAGCGAGTTCGTCAACTACAGCACGTACTCCAACACCATGTTCGTGCTGGTCATCGTGTTCGTCGCGGGTCAGGCGCCGGTGTTGTTCACCCGGGACCTGCGCTCGGGCTCCATCGTGCTCTACCTCGCCCGCCCGCTGCCCCCCACCGCATTCGCGTTGGTCCGGTGGGCGTCGCTGGCCGTGGCGATCTTCCTCTTCCTCTTCCTCCCCGTGCTGTTGCTGTACGTCGGAGCGCTGGCGGCGGAGTCCGACGTCAGCGAGCAGACCGCCGACTTCGCCCGGGCCGTGGTGGGGCTGGGCATCCTCTCGGTCGTGCTGGCCACGGTCTCGGGCCTGGTCAGCGCCTTCACTCTGAGGCGCGGGCTGGCGGTGGGGGCCATCATCGTGGCCCTGCTGGTGACCAACGGCTTCGTCGGGGCGGTCAAGGGCATTGCGCTGGGCACCGACCGGGACGCCGTGGGGGTGTGGTTCGGCCTGTTGTCCCCGTTCACCCTCTTCGACGGGATCCAGTCCAGCCTGCTCGACGGCACCTCGTTCTACCCGCTGCCACCGGAGGGTTTCGCCATGGTGATGGTGTACCTGCTCTGGGCGGCCGTCGTCGTCGGTGGTGGTCTGTGGCTGTTGATCCGGCGCTACTACCGGCAAGGGACTCGATGAGCATCCTGCAGGTGCGCGACGTTTCGCGGTGGTACGGCAATGTGGTGGCGGTCAACGACATCACCATGGACATCGGCCCCGGGGTGACCGGTTTGTTGGGACCGAACGGCGCGGGTAAGACCACACTGATCGCCATGATGTCGGGATTCCTGGCGCCCTCGGCCGGGACCGTCGTCCTCGACGACGACCCGATCTGGCGCAACACCGCGATCTATCGGCAGATCGGCCTGGTGCCGGAGCGGGAGGCCAGCTTCGGCTACCTCACCGGCCGCCAGTTCGTACGGGCCAACGCGGAGCTCCACGGTATGCCGCAACCCGGCGAAGCGGCCGAGCGGGCGTTGGGGGTCGTCGAGCTGGTGGAACCGGCCTCTCGGCTGATCAGCACCTACTCCAAGGGCATGCGACAACGCGTCAAACTGGCGGCCGCGCTGGTCCACGACCCGTCGGTGCTGTTGCTCGACGAGCCATTCAACGGGGTCGACCCCCGGCAACGTCTCCACCTGATGGGCCTGCTGACCCGGATGGGGGAGCAGGGCCGCACCGTGCTGTTCAGCTCTCACATCCTGGAGGAGGTCGAGCAGATCGCCCGGCATGTGGAGGTCGTCGTCGCCGGCCGACACGCGGCATCCGGCGACTTCGGAGCCATCCGTGCGCTGATGACGGATCGGCCCACCCAGTACAGGATCCGCTCCAGCGACGACCGCTCGCTGGCCGCCTCGATGATGTCCCTGGACTGCGTGCGTGGGGTCAGCCTGGATCGGACCGCCGGGATGGAGGTGCAGGTGACCGACCTCGGTGCGTTCGCTAAGGCCCTGCCCAGTGTGGCTCGGGACGCCTCGATCACCCTGCGTGAGGTCACCCCCACGGACGAGTCGCTGGAGTCGGTCTTCACCTACCTGGTGTCGGCATGAACGCCACGATCGCCCGTCTGTCCGCACAGTCGTTGCTCGGCCAGCGTCGCTTCATCCTCCTCGCCGTCCTGCCGGTGCTCCTGCTGCTGCTGTCGGTGGTGACGGTGGCACTGACCGACGGGTCCCCGGCCGTGGAGCCGATCACTATGGTCTTCGGGTTCGGCTTGGTGCTGCCGCTGATCGCCCTGTTGGTGACCAACGGGGTTCTCGGCCCGGAGATCGAGGACGGCTCGATCATCTATCTGCTGTCCAAGCCGATCTCCCGTTACGTGGTCGTGACGAGCAAGTTCGCGGTGGCTGCCGCTATGAGCGTGGGTATGGGGGCTGGATCGTTGTTCCTGTCCGCGCTCCTGCTGGATCTCGGTGACCCGGGTCAGGCGCTGGCCATCGGACTGGGTGGGGCTGCTGCGGCGCTGGGCTACTGCGGGTTGTTCATCGCGTTGGCGACGGTCACTCGGCACGGCACGATCGCGGGGCTCATCTACGTCCTGGGCTTCGAAGGCCTGTTGGCGTCGTGGCTGGGCGGACTGCAGTACATCTCGGTCGGGTCGTTCGGGCGGCGGGTCGTAGCCGCGATCAACGACGACATCGCGTTGGTGAACCGCGATATGAGCGTGCTCTACGTCCTGGTGGCCCTGGTCGTCGTGACCGTGGGTGGGGTGGCGTTGGCGGGATACCGACTGCGCTCCTTCGAGGTGCGGGGTGAGGACTAGATCGATGGGTGACCAGCGTGGTGTCACGGACACCGATCGGAGATTCCTGGAGGTGGCCGTCGAGCTGGCTCGACAGAACGTGCTCGACGGGGGCGGCCCCTTCGGCGCCGTCGTGGTGGAGCACGGTGAGGTTGTCGCGCGAGCGGGCAACCGGGTGACCCAGGACAACGACCCCACGGCGCACGCCGAGGTGTTGGCCATCCGGGCGGCCTGCGCGCTACGTGAAGACTTCCAGCTGCGCGGGATGACGCTCTACTCTTCCTGCGAGCCCTGCCCGATGTGTATGGCCACGGCCCTGTGGGCCCGGGTGGACCGGGTGCTGTTCGCCGGGGACCGACACGACGCCGCTCGCGGGGGCTTCGACGATCTCGCGTTCTACGAACTGTTCGCCACTCCCCGTGAGCAGTGGGACACACCCGTGCTGCAGGGCCGGACCGAGGACCCTGCCGCTCCCTTCGACGAATGGCTGAGCAACACCCACCGTACGGAGTACTGACCAGGGCCGGGCAAGGACCGCGTACGGTGGCGCGATGACGCACTCCGGGATGGGCTCTCTGCCGTACGACCAGGGGGTCGCGTTCCGCGTGTGGGCTCCGCACGCCGACGGTGTGGCGGTCACCGGAGACTTCGACGACTGGGCCGCCTCGGCGCATCCGTTGGCGCAGGAGGGCGGCGGCTACTGGTACGGCGAGGTGGCCGGGGCCAGGACCGGCCAGGAGTACCAGTTCGTGCTCACCCTCGGGGAGGACACGGCATACCGGATCGATCCGTATGCCCGCGCCGTCACCAACTCCATCGGTAACGGTGTCATCGTGGACCCACACGCTTTCGACTGGGAAGACGACGCCTTCGAATGCCCGCCACACCACGAGCTGGTGATCTACGAAACCCATATCGGTTCTTTCGTCGGGTCCGAGGGCACGGTCGGCGATCTCGAGGGCCTCGCCGGCAAGCTCGACTACCTTCAGGCGCTTGGCATCAACGCCATCGAGCTGATGCCCCTGATGGAGTTCGCCGGGGACTACTCCTGGGGTTACAACCCGGCGCACGTCTTCGCGGTCGAGTCGAGCTACGGCGGCCCCGAAGCGCTGCGAGCCTTCGTCAAGGAAGCCCACCGACATGGGATCGCCGTGATCATCGACGTGGTCTACAACCACTTCGGCCCCTCCGACCTGGGGTTGTGGCAGTTCGATGGCTGGAGTGCGAACGGGAAGGGCGGGATCTACTTCTACAACGACGAACGCAGCTCGACCCCGTGGGGTGACACCCGTCCGGACTACGGGCGGGAGGAGGTGCGCAGATTTATCCGGGACAACGCCCTGATGTGGCTGCGCGAGTTCCACGCCGACGGGCTTCGGCTGGACATGACTCCCTACATGCGCAGCGTGGATGGCTCAGGGTGGGAGATCGACGAGGGCTGGTCGCTGATGCGGTGGATCGCGGAGTCGGTACGCGAGGAACGGGCCGATGCGATCGTCATCGCCGAGGATCTGCACGGTGAGATGGCGGTGACGTCCACGGGTGCCGGGGGTGCCGCGATGCACGCGCAGTGGGACAACCAGTTCGTGCATCCCGTGCGGACGACCCTGGCGGCAGTCGACGACGCTGACCGCTCCGTGGGCGCCGTCGCAGCGGCGGTGACGGCTCGATACCACCATGCTTTCGACCGGGTCATCTACACCGAGTCCCACGACGAGGTCGCCAACGGCAAGGCGCGCGTCCCATCGGAGGTGATGGCCGGCAACACCGACGGGTGGCACTCCCAGAAGCTGGCGACCCTCGGAGCCGCCCTCGTGCTGACCACGCCGGGAATCCCGATGCTCTTCCAGGGCCAGGAGTTCCTCGAGGACGAATGGTTCCGGGACTCGGTGCCGCTGGACTGGGAACGGGCCGAACAGTTCCGCGACATCGTCCGGATGTACCGGGACCTCATCGCACTGCGCCGCAACCGTGCCGGTGACTCCGCGGCGCTGTCCGGCGAGCACGTGGACCTGCTCGATGTGGACGAGCAGCGCAAGCTCCTGGCCTTCCACCGCTACGACGACGCCGGAGCGCACGCCGTGGTGATGGCCAACTTCTCGGCGTCTTCCCTCTCAGGCTCCATGGGTATGCCGGGTGGGGCGGGCGCTCGGTGGCGGGTCCGGTTCAACAGCGATGCCGGCACCTACAGCCAGCTGTTCGGTGACCACCCGACGCCCGACGTGACCGTGGACTCCGACGGGGGTGGATACGTGGACGTCGGTCCCTACTCGTTGGTCGTCTTCATCCCCGAGTGATGACGGAGGAAGGATGGCTCCTCGGCTACCTCAAAAGGTCCTGGATGCGCCCGACGCCCTCGGCCAGGTCGTTGTCACCGAGGGCGTAGGACAGGCGGAGGTAGCCACTGGGGCCGAAGGCCTCGCCCGGCACCACTGCTACCTCGGCTTCGTCCAGGATGATCTCCGCCAGCTCCACCGAGGTGGAGGGTGTCCGGCCCGCGATGTTGCGGCCCAGCAGTTTCTCGACGTTGGGGTAGGCGTAGAACGCACCGGTGGGGGTCGGGCAGTCGACGCCGTCGATCTCGTTGAGCATCGACACCATGGTCGTGCGGCGACGGTCGAAGGCTTGGCGCATGGTGGAGACGGCCTCCAGCGAGCCCTGCAGAGCCGCGATGGCGGCCCGCTGGGAGACGTTGGCCACGTTGGAGGTGGCGTGCGACTGCAGGTTGGTCGCGGCCTTGACGATGTCCGCGGGGCCGACCATCCAGCCCACCCGCCATCCGGTCATCGCGTACGTCTTCGCGACCCCGTTGAGCACCACGCAGGTGTCAGCGAGCTCGGGCACCAGGACGGGCATAGACGGCGCCTGGGCCCCGTCGTACAGCAGGTGCTCGTAGATCTCGTCGGTCACCACCCAGATGTGGTGCTCCAGGGCCCAGCGCCCGATCGCCTCGACCTGCTCGGGGGGATACACCGCGCCGGTCGGGTTGGACGGGCTGCAGAACAGCAACACCTTGGTGGTCTCGGTCCGCGCCGCCTCGAGCTGCTCGACGGTGACCATGTAGCCCTGCTCGATGCCCGCGAAGACCTCGACCGGGGTGCCTCCGGCCAGCCGGATGGACTCGGGGTAGGTCGTCCAGTACGGGCTGGGCAGGATGACCTCGTCGCCTGGGTCGAGCAGCGCCGCGAAGGTGTTGTAGACGGCCTGCTTGCCGCCGTTGGTGACGAGCACGTTGGCGGGACTGACGGCATACCCGGAGTCGCGTTGGGTCTTCTCCACGATGGCCGCCTTGAGCGGGGGAAGACCCCCGGCGGGGGAGTAGCGGTGGTTGGCCGGGTCGCTGGCTGCCGCCACCGCCGCTGCCACGATGTAGTCCGGTGTCGGGAAGTCGGGCTCGCCGGCGCCGAAGCCGATAACGGGGGCGCCATCGGCTTTGAGGGCCTTGGCCTTGGCATCGACGGCCAAGGTGGCCGACTCGGCGATGGATCCGATCCGAGTCGACAGGCGAGGGCGGGACGTCGCGTGGTCTTCGTGGTGAGTCACCGGCTTATCTTCGCATCCTGTCCCGACCTCGGACCATCTCGTCGGGAGGCTGTGCGGACGACCCTGGGGCGCTGCGCTCCTCGCGATTGCGGCCGCGCGTAGAGTTCGCACTCCTCAACCTTGTCGCGTAGACTCACGGGTCGGGTGTTGCATCCACCGACGCTGAGTTGTGCCCGCGCCACGGCGCTGGGAAGGCGAGGCGGAGGAATGTGACGAAGGGCAATAGCTCAATTGGTAGAGCACTGGTCTCCAAAACCAGCGGTTGTGGGTTCGAGTCCCTCTTGCCCTGCACGGTAGGACCGAGTTTCGACGGCGCCGACCTGAGATGAGCAAGATCCGGACGAGAACGCACGACCCGACACAGGACTGAGGCAGTGACGTGAGCAATCCCAGCGCATCGGACACCCAGGGTGTCGACCGCTCGCGCTCCGGCCAACCCGCCCGCCCCAGCTCGTTCGTCGCGCAGGTGCTGAACGAGCTCAGGAAGGTCGTTCGACCCACCCAGCGTGAGCTGGTCACCTACACGATTGTGGTGCTGGTGTTCGTGAGCGTCATCATGGCCTTCGTGTTCGGTCTGGACCAGATCTTCCAGCGGCTGGTCGAGCTCGTCTTCGGCTGAGCACGCAGTTCCGTGAGTGTTCGCCCTCACGCCAGCGCCGAGATTTCGGCGGTCCTCGGTCGCTCGCGACCAACAGAGTAGAAGTAAGGAAGTAGTTCATGTCCCAGGAGTTGTCACCCGAGACCGACGCAGACCCGTCGTCGGCGGTCGAGGTCGAGGACGCCGTCGAAGAGACGGAAGAGGTGCTCGACCCCGCCGAAGAGTTCCGGGCCACACTGCGCTCGCAGTTCGGTGACTGGTACGTGATCCACTCCTACGCGGGCTACGAGAACCGGGTCAAGCACAACCTCGAGACCCGGATCACGAGCCTCAACATGGAGGACTACATCTACTCGGTGGAAGTGCCGATGGAAGAGGTCACCGAGATCAAGTCCGGTGTCCGCAAGCTCATCAAGCGCGTCCGGATGCCCGGGTACGTCCTGGTCCGGATGGACCTCAGCGACGAGTCGTGGGGTGCCGTTCGGCATACCCCGGGCGTGACAGGGTTCGTCGGTAACGCGCACCAGCCGGTGCCGTTGAGCATCGACGAGGTCATCACCATGTTGGCGCCGGTCTTCGAGCAGCCAGAGCAGTCCAAGGCGGCCGGCGGAGCCGGTGGCGGCGCACGCAGTCGGCCCGCTCCCGAGGTCGACTTCGAGATCGGCGAGTCGGTCACGGTCATGGAAGGTCCCTTCGAGACCTTGCCCGCGACGATCTCCGAGATCATTCCGGAGTCGCAGAAGCTCAAGGTCTTGGTGTCCATCTTCGGTCGCGAGACGCCGGTCGAGTTGGCCTTCAACCAGGTCGCCAAGATCTAGACACGGGGCGTTCGCGCCCCACGAGAACCTGCCGCGCACCATCCGGTGAGCGGCACTGCAACCGGGTCATCGCCCGCGGCGTAGGCCCATCACCACAGGAGAGAAACATGCCCCCCAAGTCCAAGAAGAAGTCCGGCTTCATCAAGCTGCAGATCCAGGCCGGCGCGGCCACCCCCGCACCGCCCGTCGGCCCGGCACTGGGTCAGCACGGCGTCAACATCATGGAGTTCGTCAAGGCCTACAACGCCGCGACGGAGAGCCAGCGTGGCAACGTCGTGCCGGTGGAGATCACGGTCTACGAAGACCGCTCGTTCACCTTCATCACCAAGACGCCGCCGGCCGCTGAGCTGATCAAGAAGGCCGCCGGGGTTCCTAAGGGTTCCGGTGAGCCGCACAAGACCAAGGTCGCCACGCTGACCCGGGCTCAGGTGCGGGAGATCGCCGAGACCAAGATGGCCGACCTAAACGCCAACGACGTGGATCAGGCCGCCAAGATCATCGCCGGGACCGCCCGCTCCATGGGTGTCACCGTCGAGGGCTGAAGGCCTACAGCACGACCTCGTGCCCTCGGGACCGCCGAGAGCACGACGTGGCAGGGCCAGCGCTGGTCCGCTTGACCACACCTCCGTACGACCACCAAGGAGCACACATGAAGCGCAGCAAGGCATATCGGGCCGCCGCCGAGAAGATCGACGCCGACGCCCTCTACGCCCCCGCCGATGCCATCACGCTGGCGCAGGAGACGTCGATCACCAAGTACGACGCGACCCTCGAGGTCTCGCTGCGTCTGGGCGTCGACCCTCGTAAGGCCGACCAGCTGGTCCGTGGCACCGTCAACCTGCCGCACGGCACCGGTAAGACCGCCCGCGTGCTGGTCTTCGCCAACGGTGACAAGGCCGAAGCGGCCCGCGCCGCTGGCGCTGACTACGTCGGCTCAGACGAGTTCATCGACAAGGTCGCCGGCGGCTGGCTCGACTTCGACGCCGTCGTCGCGACCCCGGACCTGATGGGCAAGGTCGGTCGACTCGGCAAGGTCCTCGGCCCCCGTGGGCTGATGCCGAACCCGAAGACCGGCACCGTCACGATGGACACGGCCAAGGC
Source organism: Actinomycetales bacterium (assembly GCA_038258285.1). Lineage (GTDB taxonomy): Bacteria > Actinomycetota > Actinomycetes > Actinomycetales > Dermatophilaceae > Ornithinicoccus. Next base: position 97,817 of record JBBSQA010000008.1, read on the forward strand.
CGTCACCGACATCAAGGGCGGAAAGATCGAGTTCCGCGTCGACAAGCACTCCAACCTGCACTTCATCATCGGGAAGGCCTCGTTCGAGAAGAAGTCTCTCGCCGAGAACTACGCCGCCGCGATGGACGAGGTGCTGCGTTTGAAGCCGTCGGCCGCCAAGGGTCGCTACATCACCAAGGCCACCATGAGCACGTCGATGGGCCCCGGCATTCCGCTCGACTCGAGCAAGAGCGCCATCGCCGCAGACAGCGAGTAGGTCCCTCGAGGCTCCGCGAGCCTCGAGACACGACACAGTCGCCGAGACACGCGTTATTTCGTGTGTCTCGGCGACTTTCGTATGCGGGACCGGTCTGAGCCACCTCCCTTGTGGACGACGACGGGGGCGCCAGGGGGATTTCGGGCACGCTGAGGGGAGGGACCCACTCGACGCTCGGCTCGCCGCACACCGCGGAGTCGCCGCACGGAAGTACCAGTCCGAGCAGGACCGGCGCAGCGCCTCCTCGACCCTCCGATTTGGGTGCAGCGGCGCTGGACGTTAACCTTCACGTTGACCAATGACCGCCGGTTCTCGGCTGCGCCTTCGGGAGCAACCGAGCCAAGGTCCCGGAATGCACGGGCGACCAGCGCAGGTGTTCGAGTTTGACGCGGTCTGAACTGCCCAAGCCCTGGCTCCTGTGCCAGGGCTTTCTGTATGCCGGGAGCTGGCCGGCATACAGACGAAGGAGGCTTCATGGCGACACCTGAGAAGGCAGCTGCCATTGCCGAGTTGGCGGACAAGGTCCGCACCTCGGAGGCGGCCGTGCTGACCGAATACCGCGGGTTGACCGTGGCGCAGATCTCTACCCTGCGCAGTTCGATCCGTGAGCACGCGTCCTACGTCGTGGTGAAGAACACGCTGACTAAGCGTGCTGCCAGCGA
>JBBSQA010000009.1:0-93488 GCA_038258285.1 Actinomycetales bacterium
CGAAGTCCTTCGCCGGAAAGGCTCATCGGTCGCGACCGTGCAGCCGCAAGCGACCATCGCCGACCTGATCGAGCTGCTTGCTGAGCAGGGCATCGGCTCGGTGGTGGTCAGCAACGACGGCGACGACGTCGCGGGGATCGTCAGTGAACGGGACGTGGTGCGAGGGCTACGGGAGTCCGGATCGGAGCTGCTGGCGCAACCGGTCAGCGCGATCATGACCGTCGACGTGCACCGTTGTACTCCCGAGGACGACCTCGAGACGTTGGCCCTCACGATGACCGAGCACCACATCCGACACCTCCCCGTCGTGGTCGACGGGCACCTACGAGGCATCGTCAGCATTGGGGACATCGTGAAGAGCCGGATCGACGAGCTGCAGGGCGAACGCGACCAGCTGGTCGGCTACCTGCAGCAGTAGTCCCTGCCCCGTCCGAGCCAACACCGGTACGCCGATCGCTCGGCACCGGCGCCGGAACTCAGGTCGAGCCTGCAGCTCCCCCTCCGGCACCGCCCCCGGCGCCGGTCACCGTCCCGGCTGCCCCAGCTCCGCTCGCCATGAAGGCGCCGGCGTAGATCGTCCAGAAGGGCACCAGCAAGGTGTCCTGCGCCGTGCCGAGCCCGGCGAACGCGGCCAGGGTCTGTCCCCGCTCGCCCGCCCTCTCGAGGAGCTGCTCGACCTCGGCCGCCTGACCGGTGGCGACCAGGTCGGGCACCGCCACGTCCACGTCGAGGGCGGCGCCGGGATCTTTGGCTGCCGCCACGAGACCCTCGCGATAGGCCCGCCACGGGGCCGCGTCCTCCTGCCCCCGAGCAGACAACCTTGAGAAGCGGATGATCATCACCACCGACGTCACGACCACGAGCGCCGCGGGCACCAGGCCGAACAGCATCAGCAGCGATGCGCCGGAGGCCAGGAACACCAGGTCCGCGCCGACCAGGAGGGTCATCAGTGCGACCACCACGCCCAGGGAGTTCTTTGCTCGAGAGGCTTCGGGGTTGATCCAACCTCGCTCCGTCATCTCGTGGCGCACCGCATCGCCCACCGGTCCGGTCTTTTGCGACACTTTCGCCAGGGCTTTGCCGCGGACCACATCATGGGTGGCATGGGCAGCCAGCTCCCTCCAGACCACCTTCTCGACCGGCGCGCGCAGCACCTGCGAGTCAACCAGCCGGATCTGGACCGCCTCGACCTTCGCCTCCCCGCCCTGTTCCTCATCTCGACGGGCCCTCTGCCCGCCGTCCTCAGGCTCGATCCGCAACGCCCCGCGGCCCGCGAGATCGATGACCGTGGCGGGGAGGGCCGACGCGGCGGGACCACCCAACGCCAAGGCACCCCCGACGGCGGGAGCCAGCTCACCGGGGCGACGGGCACTCGGCGTCTGCTCGGGCACCTTCACGCTCACCCGTCTCCGGAAGACCCGCCGCGCCGCCAGCAAGCCGGCCAGCGCTGCGACCAGACTCACCCACGAGGCCCAGGTGCCGCCGGCCGAGGCAGCCCAGCGCTCGAACGCGTTGGGCGTGGAGTCCCCTTGCAGGGTGGACTCGATCTGGCCCAAACCGCGGATTAGGGATCCGGCCACGTCGCCCTGCGCCAGCGGCGGGATCAGCCCGTCGTCCACGATGTCGGCCTGGTCGTCCTCGGGCAGTTGGCCCTCGGCCAGCTCGGCTCCGGCGTAGATGCCGGCCCGGGCGTCCTGCGGGTCGTCCGGATTGCGGTTGATCAAGATGGCGACGGTGCGTTCCTCATCCGCGCCGGCCGCCGAGGACCACTGCTCCTGCAGGTCCGCGACCTGATCGAGGGTGTCGTCCGCGGAGGTGTCGAGGGCCCTCACGTAGGCCACGATCTCGACATCGTCCTGTTGCTCGATCTCGCGGATCCGGGCGTCGATCTCCGCCTCGGCCTCGGCCGTGATGGAGTTGCCGGTGTCGTCGTAGACCTGCCGATCCGCGCTCAGAGAGGCGAACGGTGGCGGGCCCTCGTCACCGTTCACCACGACGGCGATGACCGCTGCGGCGACCAGCACGAACACGAGGACCACCACACCCACGATCCATCGACCGGTCCGGGGCGCTGATCTCGAAGCCATACCCCAGTGTCCCCCGAGCGTCGTCGAAAACAACGAGTCGACCGGCCCGATAGGCTCCGGGCAGACCTCACGACGGTCCCCAACAGGTGTGGAAAGGCAGGCATGAGCGAGGGAATGGTCGCGGCCGCGGAGCAGCGGTTGCCGGACATGCTGGCGGACCTCGAGCGGTTGATCACGCTGGAGACGCCGTCCAACGACCACGAGGCGGTGGCCCGCGGGGCGAGTGACATCGCCGCCTTGCTGCAGGAACGTCTCGGTATGCGGTGCGAGGTGCTCGTCCGCGACGGCGTCACCCACCTGCGCATACGTTTCGGCGACGTCACCGGCGAGCCCGTGCGGGTGCTGTTGCTGGCCCACCAGGACACGGTGTGGCCCCACGGCACCCTGGAACGGCTGCCGTTCTCCACCCAGGACGGCATCCTTCGTGGTCCAGGATCTTTCGACATGCTGACCGGCTTGGTGATGGCCATCCACGCCGTCGCGTTGCTGCAGAGCAATGGCGACCGGCTCGACGGGCTGAGCCTGCTGGTCACGGGCGACGAAGAGGTCGGCTCGGCCACGTCCCGCGATCTCATCCTCGAGGAGGTCACGGACCGGCCTGCGGTCCTGGTGCTGGAGGCGAGCGCCGACGGTGGAGCCGTCAAGATCGGCCGCAAGGGAGCCTCGATCTTCCGAGTCACCGCGCACGGCAAGGCCTCTCACGCCGGCCTGGAGCCTGAGGCCGGCGTCAACGCGACCCTGGAGCTCGCCCACCAGGTGCCGCTCATCGCCACACTCGGCGACGACGAGCTCGGCACGAGCGTCGTACCGACGACGACGGGCGGTGGCAGCAGCAGCAACACCGTGCCCGCCTCGGCCTACGTGGATGTCGACTCTCGAGCCCGCACAGAGGCCGAGCAGCATCGCGTGGAGGCCGGATTGCGGGCCTTGCGACCGCACCTGGAGGGCGCGCGGATCGAGGTCAGCGGCGGGATCGACCGACCTCCGTTGCAACGCGAGTCCTCCGCCCAGCTGTATGCCGTGTTGGGTCAGGTCTGCCAGGGCCTCGGGCTTGCCACTCCTGACGGTGTCGACGTCGGTGGCGCGTCCGACGGCAACATCACCGCCGGAGCGGGAGCACCGACGCTGGATGGCCTGGGGGCAGTCGGTGCCGGCGCCCACGCTGACCACGAGCACGCTCTCATCGACGAGATCCCGGCCCGGACCGCGGTGCTGGCAGCCCTGGTGAGGCAGCTGCTGGCGACTCTCCCGGCATGAGCGAGGCGGGCCTGCTCGATGGCGCCCGGGCCGATGCTTCGCTGGCGCTGGGGAGAGCAGGGATCGACGTGCTGGCGATCGATCGAGCCCAGGACGCTCAAGCGGCGTCCGATCTGCTCAACCAGGTGTGGCAGATGCCGGCAGGGGTCGACGTCATGGAGCTCAGCACCCTGGTGGCGCTAGCCCACAGCGGCAACTACGTAGCCATCGCTCGATCCCGGACCACGGCCCATGAGGTCCTGGCCGCCAGCGTCGGCTTCTTCGGGCCTCCCGGCCAGCCGCTGCACTCGCACATCACCGGCGTCGTCGGCTCCGCCATGGGCCGTGGCATCGGTCGCGCCATGAAGCTGCACCAACGTGCCTGGGCGCTGGAGCGCGGAGCCACGCAGATCACCTGGACCTTCGACCCGCTGGTCGCCCGCAACGCCTTCTTCAACCTGACCACAATCGGTGCGCAGGCGATCGCCTACTTCCCGGATCACTACGGCCCGATGATCGACGGGTTGAACGCCGGGCAGGGCTCGGACCGGATGCTCATGCGCTGGGACCTGCACGCCTCTCCGCCCCCAGCGCCGGCACAGGCGGGTACGCCGGAAGGCACGCTGGACGGCGCCGAGGTGCGCCACATCGAGGTCCCCGCCGACATCGAGGCTCTGCGCCGCACCGACCCCGCCACCTCGATCCGCTGGCGCACCGACACCCGGGCCGCGTTCACCGCGCTTATGGCCGAGGGTTGGCGCGTCGCCGGGATCGAAAGACCTGCCCGCTACATCCTTACCAAGGAGCCCGAATGAGACTGCGCGAGCTGCGGCTGCACCACCTTCAGATGCCCCTGGTATCGCCGTTCACGACCTCCTTCGGCAGTGAGACGGTGAAGGGCACCTACGTTGTCGAGGCCGTTGCGGACTCGGCCGGCGGCACGGTCACGGGCTGGGGTGAGTGCGTCGCGATGCATGCGCCGCTGTACTCCTCGGAGTTCCTGACCGGCGCGGCCGAGGTCACCCGCCGCTGGATCGCCCCCACGCTGTTCGAGGTCCCAGACCTGCGCGCCGAGAGCATCGCCGCTTCGTTGGAGCACCTGGTCGGGCACCCGATGGCCAAAGCGGCGGTGGAGATGGCGGTGCTGGATGCCCAACTGCGCTCCGCCGACCTGTCGTTCGCGGCCTACCTCGGGGTCACGGCCAGCACCGTGCCCTCAGGAGTGTCCGTCGGGATCCAGAATTCGGTGCCCGCGATGGTCGAGGCGGTCCGCGGCTACGTCGACGCCGGCTACGCCCGGATCAAGCTGAAGATCAAGCCAGGTGCTGACCTGGGACCGGTGGCGGCGGTGCGTGAGGAGTTCGGGTCCGAGATGTTGCTTCAGGTGGACGCGAACGCCGCATACACCCTGGTGGACGCCCCCCACCTGCGCCACCTGGACGACTACGGCCTGCTGTTGATCGAGCAGCCGTTGGGTGAAGCCGACATCCGCCAGCACGCGGAGCTGGCCAAGCAGATGCGCACGCCGATGTGTCTGGACGAGTCGATCACCTCACCGGAGGCGGCTGCCGACGCGATTAGCCTCGGCGCGGCTGCGGTGATCAACATCAAACCCGGTCGGGTCGGCGGGTACCTACAGGCCAAAGCGATCCACGATGTATGCCGAGCGCACGGCATCGCGGTCTGGTGCGGCGGGATGCTGGAGACCGGGATCGGACGGTCGGCCAACGCAGCGCTGGCCGGACTTCCCGGGTTCACCCTTCCCGGTGATATCTCCGGCTCCGACCGGTTCTACGCCCAGGACATCGTGACGCAGCCGATCGTGATGCACGACGGCGTCGTCGACGTGCCTACCGGACCGGGTTTCGGCGTCGAGGTCGACCGCGATCTGCTGGCGAAGTTCACCACGGAGGTCCAGACCCTTACGCCCTGAACGTCCACACCTGCCGGGACCGCCTCCGCATGACCCCGGCACGAAGTTCCGCTGGTGCGAGGATGGGCCCATGGCCCGCGTCTTCACCGTCGAACGATCCGTCACGATCGATGCCCCGCCGGAGGCGGTCTACCCGCATATCGTTGACCTGCGGAAGTGGACCGCCTGGTCTCCGTGGGCGGGACTGGATCCAGCGATGCGTCATACCTACACGGCGCCGGACCAGGGCGTCGGGCAGAGCATGGCGTGGACCGGCAACCGTAAGGCGGGGCGGGGGTCGATGACGATCACCGACGCCGAGCGGCCGGAGCGGGTCAGTTTGAGCCTGTCCTTCCTCAAGCCCTTCAAAGCCACCAACACGGTCGATATCTCGCTGACCCCCGCCGGCGCGGCCACCTGCGTGCAGTGGGTGATGAAGGGCCGCCAGAGCCTGCTGACGCAGGTTGTGGGCAAGGTCATGTCGATGGACGAGATGCTCGGGAAGGACTTCGAGCGCGGTCTGGCCAGCCTCAAGCGCGTCGTTGAGCAGCAGTAGCGTGGAAGCAGGACGTACCGACTCTGACAGGGACTGATCTCACCGTGAGCAATCTTGAAACGAGCCCCGCAGAGATGCTCTGCGCCACCGAGGCCGGTGAGGCCCTCCAGATCATCGCCCCTAGGGACGTCCCGCTCGGAGGACCCCGTGCGATGACGGTGCGGCGCACCCTCCCCACTCGTGCCCGATCCTTGATCGGACCGTGGTGCTTCGTGGACCACTACGGACCCGACCCCGTCGCCGAGGCCGGGGGCATGGCCGTCCCGCGCCATCCGCATACCGGTCTGGCGACGGTCAGCTGGCTGTTCACCGGTGAGGTCGACCATCAGGACTCGGCAGGTCACCAGGCCGTGGTGCGACCCGGCACGGTCAACCTCATGGTGGCGGGCCGGGGGATCTCGCACTCCGAGTTCTCCACGGACGAGACCACCGTCCTGCACGGGGCCCAGCTGTGGTTTGCCCTGCCGGAGGCGGAGCGTCATCGGGCCCCGAGTTTTGAGGCGTTCACCCCCGAGCCCACCTCGGTCGGTGACGCCGAGGTCAAAGTGTTCCTCGGCGCACTGGCAGGAGCCCACTCTCCGGTGCAGATGTATGCGGACGGTCTGGGGGCCGAGATCGTCGTGCCACCGCACGGGTCCGCACGAGTACCCGTTGCTGCGACGTCCGAGCACGGCGTCCTGGTCGATCGGGGCACGATCACCGTGAACAGCAGAGCGGTCGCTGCCCATGAGTTGGCGTACTGCCCGCCCGGACCGCAGCACCTCGACCTCCTCGCCGGTGAAGAGGGGGTGCGGCTCCTGTTGCTCGGGGGCCCCCCGTTCGGTGAGCAGATCGTCATGTGGTGGAACTTCGTCGCACGCACGCACGAGGAAATCATCGAGGCGGTTCAAGAATGGGGAGCCGAGCTCAATGCCGACGTAGACCCGACGTCTGCCTCGTTCGGCCCCTTTGGGCCCTTCCCCGACGACGCGGCGGCCGCGCTGCCCGCACCGAACCTTCCGAACGCACGCCTGCGTTCTCGATCCTGAGCACGCCGCACTGTGGCGATGTACCTCCAACACGGCAAGATGCTCCCATGAGCGAATATCCCCCGGTCACCAGTTGGCTCACCGACATGGACGGAGTGTTGGTCCACGAGGATAAGGCGCTGCCCGGCGCCTCGGACTTCATCGAGGCGCTGAAGAAGTCCGACACCGGCTTCCTGGTCCTGACCAACAACTCGATCTATACCCCACGCGACCTCCAGGCTCGCCTGAAGGCGAGCGGCATCGAGGTACCGGAGGACCGCATCTGGACCTCCGCTCTGGCCACGGCCCAGTTCCTGTTCAGCCAGCGCGAGGAGGGGTCGGCCTACGTCATCGGAGAAGCGGGACTGACGACCGCACTACACGACATCGGCTACATCCTGACCGACCGTGATCCTGACTATGTGGTCCTCGGAGAGACGCGCACCTACTCCTTCGAGGCCATCACCAAGGCTATCCGCCTGGTCGACCAGGGCGCGAGTCTCATCGCGACCAACCCCGACCCCAGCGGCCCTTCCGCGGGAGGGCCGATCCCCGCCACGGGGGCGGTGGCCGCCCTGATCACCAAAGCCATCGGGGTGGAGCCGTTCTTCGTCGGAAAACCGAACGCGTTGATGATGCGCCACGCACTGAACCACATCGAGGCCCACTCGGAGAGCACCATTATGGTCGGGGACCGTATCGACACCGACATCATGAGCGGTGTGCAGGCCGGCTTGCGCACGGTGCTGGTGCTCAGCGGATCGACCAAGAAGTCCGAGGTCGAGCGGTACCCGTACCGGGCCACGTACGTGCGCGACTCGATCGCCGACGTGGTGCCCATGATCAAAGAGCTGGGCTAGGGCTCGTCCGCGTCAGTGCAGCGGTGGTCGCCAAAGCGCCAACGAGGTGCCGGTGCGCCCCCGGCGGGGCCGAGCACCGGCCCGCATCGCGACGACCTCGCCACTCAGACCGGCGGCGAAGATGCGGTCGCTGGACCCCAGCGCGTGCATCAAGACCTCGTTCCGTTGGGCTAGGTCCTCGACCTGGCCCTGCAGTTGGCTGACCTGCTGCTCGAGCTCCAGGATGCGTTGGATGCCGGTCAGGCTCACACCCTCCTGGGACAACCGCTGAACTTCTCGGAGGCGATAGACGTCTCGCGATGAATATCTACGCCCTCCACCCCGGGTGCGCTGCGGAGTCACCAGTCCCAGTCGGTCGTATTGCCGGAGCGTCTGGGCGTGCATCCCCGCCAGCTCGGCGGCGATGGAGATGACGAAGACGGGCGTATCGGGATCGACCTCGGATCGTGTCCGTGCCATCTCCATCACCTCCCAGCGATGCTCTAGTCTGCCGTGCCGGTAGCCAGGTTCCGAAGACCCTCGCGCTCGTTTCTCGGCCTACTTCGCGGCTCGGGCAAAGAGGTCCGCCCGGGGGTCGACGCCTTCCTCGTCCTGCTGCAACGCCTCCACCGCCTCCTGGGCGGCCTTGCTGAGCCGCTGCGGGACGACGACCTGCACTTTGGCCAAGAGATCTCCGGTGGCCTTGTCGGTCACCAACCCACGACCCTTGACCCTCAGCACTCGCCCCGACGGGGTGCCCGCAGACACCTTGACCTTCACCGTCGAGCCGTCCAGCGTGGGGACCTTCACGGTGGCCCCCAGGGCCGCTTCGGCAAACGTCACCGGTAGGTCGACGGTGAGGTTCGCTCCGTCGCGGCTGAAGACGGGGTGCGGCGCGATGGTGACGATGATCATCAGGTCACCGGCGGGGCCGCCGGTGTCGCTCGGCATGCCTTTGCCTTTGAGCCGGATCTTCTGACCGTCCTTGACGCCGGCTGGAATCCGGGTTGTCACCTGCCCACTCGAAGGGCTGGACACGGTGACCTTGTCGCCTGCGGCCGCTTGGCGGAACGACAAGGTCGCCCGCGCCTCGACGTCGCGCCCCTTGGTGGGAGCGCCGAAACCGTAGCCGGGCCCCCCACTCGCTCCACCGCGACCTCCTCCGGGGAACCCCCCGGGGGCGCCGCCGCCTCCGAAACCGCTGATCAGATCTTCGAGGTTCACGCCTTGGGCGCCCCCACCGCCGAAGGGCGACTGCTGGGTGCGGCGACCGCCCCCAGTGCTGTTGAACATCTGAGCGAAGACGTCCTCGAAGCCTGCGCCCCCTTGGGCACCGGGCCCACCGGAGGTGAACCGCGCTCCCCCGCGCGACATCGCTCGCACGCCGTCGTACTGGCTGCGTTCCTCCGGGTCGGACAAGACGGCGTACGCCTCGCCGATCTCCTTGAACTTCACCTCGGCAGCGGCATCGCCGGGCTTGGAGTCCGGGTGCCATTCACGAGCGAGCTTGCGGTATGCCTTCTTGATGGCCGCGCCGTCCGCGTCCTGCGGCACGCCGAGGATCGCGTAGAAGTCCTTGTCGAACCAGTCCTGACTAGCCATCTCTGCCTCTTCTCCTAAGTCGATCGTGCCCCGCTGCGGGCGGGCGGTGTTGCCGGCAACTCACCGACAACACCGCCCACACCTCACGCGGCAGGGTCAGCGACTGCTACTCGCGCCGGGCGGACCACACGCTCACCGACGCGGAAACCGGGCTGGATGACCTGGACGATCGTCGTCTCGGTCGCGCCCTCCGGCAGCTCGGCGTCGGGCAGGTGCATCAGTGCCTCGTGCACAACCGGGTCGAAAACTTCGCCGACGGCGCCGAACAGCTCGGCTCCCAGACGGGTCAGCGTCGACTGCAACTTGTCGACGATAGCGACCACGGGGCCTTCGGCCAGATCGCCGTGCTCCCGGGCGGAGTGGATGTCATCGAGCACCGGAAGCATTGCTTCCAAGGCGCCACCGACGGCCACGTCGCGGTCCTTGGCGCGGTCACGATCGACGCGCCGACGGTAGTTCACGAACTCCGCCTGCAACCTGCGCAGGTCCTCCAACCGGTCCGCTGCGGCCTGCGCGTCGGACGATGGGACGTCGGCGCCCGCAGCTTCCTCCACCGGAGCGCCGCTCATGTCCGCAGCGTCGTCGGCCACCCAGTCGCCCAGGTCAGCGGAGGCGCCATCCTCGGTGCCCGCGGCCTCATCCGCCGCGGTGTCACTGACGGGCTCCTCCGAGACGGCATCGCTTTGCTCCGCAGCCTGCTCGGCGGCGCGCGCATCTCGGACGGCCCCGGTCTGGGGATCCACCTTGCGTTTGTCGCGGATGACCGGCCCGGTGGGCTCACCCTCTTCGGGGTGAGCCGCACCGTCGTGCTGGGTCACTTGGTCTCCTCGTCGTCGTCGACGACCTCGGCGTCAACGACATCCTCATCGGTCGAGCCCTCGGCCTGCGCGGCACCGTCGCCGCCATCGCCGGCGGCCTCAGCCTCGGCCTGCGCGGCCATCATGGCCGAACCCATGCCCTGGCTCGCGGTCGACAACGTCTCGGTCTTGGCCTTGATGTCGTCCACCGACGCCTCAGACTCCGGCTTGATGGCTTCCTTCAGGTCGGTCAGCGCCGTGTCGACCGGCTCCCGGGACTCCGCCGGAACCTTGTCGCCGCTCTCGGACAGGAACTGCTCGGTGGAGTAGACCATCTGCTCCGCAGTGTTGCGGGCTTCGGTCATCTCGCGGTGAGCCTTGTCCTCTTCGGCGTGCTGCTCGGCGTCGCGGATCATCCGCTCGATCTCGTCCTTCGGCAGCGCAGAGCCACCGGAGATGGTCATCGACTGCTCCTTGCCCGTGCCACGGTCCTTCGCAGACACGTGCACGATGCCGTTGGCATCGATGTCGAAGGTGACCTCGATCTGCGGCACTCCACGGGGCGAGGGGGCGATCCCCGTCAGCTCGAAGTTGCCCAGGGGCTTGTTGTGCTTGGCGATCTCTCGCTCACCCTGGTAGACCTCGATGCTGACCGACGGCTGGTTGTCGCTGGCCGTGGTGAAGACCTCGGAGCGCTTGGTCGGGATCGCGGTGTTGCGCTCGATCAACTTCGTCATGATCCCACCCTGGGTCTCGATGCCCAGGCTCAGCGGGGTGACGTCGATGAGCAGCACGTCCTTGCGGTCACCCTTGAGGACACCGGCCTGAAGGGCGGCGCCCACCGCGACGACCTCGTCCGGGTTGACGCCCTTGTTGGGCTGCTTGCCGGTCATCTTGGTGACGAGCTCGGCGACGGCCGGCATACGGGTGGAGCCACCGACCAGCACGACGTGGTCGATCTCGGACACGTTGACACCGGCGTCCTTGATGACCTGGTCGAACGGGGACTTGGTGCGGTCCAGCAGGTCCTGCGTCATCTTCTCGAACTGCGCCCGGGTGAGCTGCTCGTCCAGGTGGATCGGGCCCGACTCGGTCATCGAGAGGTACTGGAGGTTCAGGTTGGTGCTGGAGGAGCTGGAAAGCTCCTTCTTGGCCTGCTCCGCGGCGTCGCGCAGACGCTGCATGGCGATCTTGTCGTTCGACAGGTCCGTGCCGGTCGAGTTCTTGACCGTGGTCAGCAGGTGCTGCACGATCCGCTGGTCCCAGTCGTCTCCACCGAGCTTGTTGTCCCCGTGGGTGGCGCGCACCTGGATGGTGGCGAATCCGTCGTCGGGGTCCTTGCCCACCTCGAGCAACGACACGTCGAACGTGCCACCACCGAGGTCGAAGACCAGGATCTGCTCGTCTTCCTTACCCTTGTCCAGACCGTAGGCCAGCGCCGCAGCGGTCGGCTCGTTGACGATACGCAGGACGTTCAGGCCCGCGATCTCTCCGGCTTCCTTGGTGGCCTGGCGCTCGGCGTCGTCGAAGTAAGCCGGCACCGTGATCACGGCGTCGGTCACATCGTCACCCAGGTAGGACTCGGCGTCGCGCTTGAGCTTCATCAGCGTGCGGGCGCTGATCTCTTGCGCGGTGTAGTCCTTGTCGTCGATCTTCTGGCTCCAGTCGGTGCCCATGTGGCGCTTGACCGAGCGGATGGTGCGGTCGACGTTCGTCACGGCCTGGCGCTTGGCGATCTCGCCCACCAGGACCTCACCGTTCTTGGCGAACGAGACGACCGACGGCGTGGTGCGGCCGCCTTCTGCGTTGGCGATGATCTCCGGCTCGCCACCGTCGAGGACGGCAACTGCGGAGTTGGTGGTGCCCAGGTCGATGCCTACTGCACGTCCCATGTGTCAATCACTCCTGTATGTCGGGGGCCGGGTCCAGCTGCGCATCAGTGCGTCAGTGTGGTTGCCCGTGATGCTGCTTCGGGTTGATGCTTCGTGACTCAACTTGCGGCATACCCCCCGGTCTTGTCAAACCGGGACTCACTGAAGTTGAGTACACCTTGCTCAACTAGCTCTTCCATCCGTTTGTTCCCGGCTGCGGGTGTCAGCAGCAGGCGCTTAGATGGAGCAATGACGACCTATTCCCGTACGAAGGAGTTCGAAGGCGCAACCTTCGTCCAGGCGAGCCTCAAGGGTGCCGCCCTACGTTTTTCTGATGTCCGTGGTGTGACCATGCGCGGGGTTGACGTGGATGGACTCGACATCGACAGCCATGACCTGTTCTTCGGCAGCCTCTGGGTCAACGGCGTCGACGTCGTGCCGCTGGTGGATGCTGAGCTCAACCGGCAGTTCCCGGGCCGCGAACTGCAGAAGGCGCAGACACCCGAAGGGCTGCGCAGCGGCTGGGTCGCTGTGCAGTCCGCGTGGCAGACGACGGTGTCGGAGACACCGCTGGAGCTGGTGAACGCCCACGTCGAGGGCGAGTGGTCCTTGGCTCAGACCCTGCGTCACCTCATCCTCGCGACCGACGCCTGGCTCCGCGGAGGAGTGCTGCAGATTCAACAGCCCTTCCACGAGATCGGACAGATCTTCACCGGTGCCGACGAGACGGACTTCGACATGTCGATCTTCCGCGTGGGCCGACCCGCCTACGAGGAGATTCTCGCGGTGCGTGCCGAGCGACAGCTGCTGGTCACCGAGTTCCTCGCCACAGCCACGGCGGAGCGGCTTGCTGAGGAACGCGCGAATCCGTGGGGTGGCGATGACTGGCGTCCCAGCGTCGGTGACTGTCTTCGCGTGATTCTGGAGGAGGAGTGGGCACACCTGCGCTACATCCGACGGGATCTTGCACTGTTGCGCTGACCGGATGCCGGGCCGTCTCGAGAGGAGGCTCATCTGGCGCCGGCAACACCTTCGCCAACGAGCACCGTCAGGACGTCGCCGACCGTTGTCGATCGGATGACCGTCCCTGGCAGGGGCAGGTCGGTCTGCACCTCATACCGGTTACGCCGACCGTCCTTGGTCTTCACCACGTACCCGTCCCGAGCCAGGTCGTTGACGATGCCGTACGCGCGGCGCTCACTGATTCCTAGTGCTACCGCGATGTCGATAAGCCTGGTGCCCGGATCGTGGGCGATGCATAACAAGGCGCGAGCATGGTTGGTCAAGAAGCTCCACTCCGCCATACCGACGAGAATACTCCCCTCATTCTAGAAAAATGTTGCTAGTTTCCGCTGATTCCCGTACGTTCTTGAGTGAGCGACGCGAGAAGCTCGAGGGTCACCGACTCTTGTTCACGTGGACCGACGTCGACGCGGCACACCAGCGTCTTCGTCCTCGTGCGAGGCTGGCTCGCTGTCCGTTCGCAAGCGAAGGACGTGCCCTCATGTCCACTTCCCCGTCAACCCTGTCGTTTTCGCAGGGCCGCCCGGCTCCGGCTCGACTCTCTCGCCTGAGCGCACTCCGGCGATGCTTGAGCCGACACACGAAATACTCCTAGCCGGCCCGCCGAACCCCGCACGGTCACCTCGTGGCCGAACGTCCGAGCCTGGCGCGATCGCTGCAGGCGCTGTGCCGTCTCGTCGTGTTTCTACAGGAAGTCTTCCGTTGATGACCGACCCTCACCTTCGTGCGCTGTCACAGCGGTCGGAACGCCCAGTCCGTGTCGCCATCGCCAATGACTATCCCCTCGTGATCGCCGGAACTGCGCTGGCGCTGGAACACTGGCCGGCGCAGGTGACGGTGGTGGAGTACGCCAGTCGGACCTTGGTCAAGCGGCAGGTCGATGTGGTGTTGTTCGATACTTTCGCCGAGGCTCCCGGAGTTGCCGATGTGCGCACCCGGCTTTTCAGCGACTCCGCGTCGGCTCGGGTGCTGGTCTTCACCTGGCAGACCGACCCGGTGATGGTCCGCGCAGCGTTGGCAGCCGGTGCTGCCGGGGTCGTGTCCAAGACCGTGACCGCGGCAGCGCTGGTCGATGCAGTGCTGCGAGTCCACCGCGGCGAGGAGGTTGCGCCTCTCCCGGAGGCTTCCGGTCCAGAGCACTCCAGCTTCGGCCGCTGGCCCGGGGACCGGTCGGGGATCAGCGCACGTGAGTCCGAGGTCCTGGCCCTGATCTGCCAAGGGTTCAGCAACCAGGTGATCGCTGAGTCGATGTTCCTGACGACGAACACGGTCAAAACGTATATCCGGTCGTTGTACCGCAAGATCGGTGTTGCCACTCGACCGCAAGCGATGATCTGGGGCATCTCGAGCGGTTTCAGACCTCAGACGGCGAGGGCCTACCCACCATCTGCCTCAACACCCCAGTGACTCGCTTGGCCGGGAAACGCCTCGATAAGGCGAGTACCCCCCCTGGGGGTGACTCAGAGCCCTTCGCGAGGTGGCAGGGTCGAAACTCAGTTTGATTCCCCTTTCACGATGACACCCTGAAGGCGGTTCGTCCTGCACGTCCCCGAAGACCCGTCGGAGTACATCCTGCTCCCGACCGTGGCGTCATACCTCACGTTTTTCACGCGGTTGCTCGGTCTGCTGAGGGCTCAAGCGAGCCGGTCGTCCATACGCCCATCCGTCGAGGACCCGAGGCTCAG
Organism: Actinomycetales bacterium; assembly: GCA_038258285.1. Lineage (GTDB taxonomy): Bacteria > Actinomycetota > Actinomycetes > Actinomycetales > Dermatophilaceae > Ornithinicoccus. The sequence continues at coordinate 14,616 of JBBSQA010000009.1, forward strand.
CGCATACCCGAGACTGATGCGCCTCCGCCCCTGGCTCACGACGAACAGCGACGATGAGGACTTCGACACCGTGCTCGACGACGTGCTCACCGGTTTGGAACGCGAGCTCCAACGATGAATGGGCCGAGCCAGCCCTTGCCACCCATCTTGCACTAGCCCCGGCACCCAGGAGGTGATTGACTTCCGCCGAGGAGGCCGACGCCGGCCTACAGGTCCCCTTACGAGCAACGGAGCTCCGTATGCAGCCTCTCGTCCTGCGCAGCGCCATCATCGCGGCCCTCGGCGGCCTCCTCTTCGGCTTCGACACGGCGGTGATCTCCGGCACGACGAAGGACCTCACCAGGGTGTTCGACCTTTCGAACTTCTGGCTCGGCTTCACCGTGGCCACGGCACTCATCGGGACCATCGTCGGAGCGGCCTACGCAGGGCTCGGGCGACCAGCCGACAAGTACGGTCGCAAGCCGGTTCTCTTCGCGATCGGCATCCTCTACATCATCTCGGCGCTGGGCAGCGCGCTGGCCACCGACTGGGTCGTGTTCATGATCTTCCGATTTATCGGAGGCGTGGGCGTGGGAGCCGCCACTTCCGTAGCGCCGATCTACAACGCCGAAGTCGCTCCCCCGAAGAACCGCGGCCGGCTCGTCGGACTCTTCCAGTTCAACATCACCGTGGGCATCCTGCTGGCCTACCTCTCCAACTTCGCGATCTTGGGCCTGTTTCCGGACGACACGGCCTGGCGCTGGATGTTCGGGGTGGAGGCGGTGCCCGCGCTGGCCTTCTTCCTGTTGCTGTTCCTGGTGCCCGAGAGCCCTCGTTGGCTGATGAGTGTCGGACGCAAGCAGCAGGCCAGTGACACGATCGACCGCCTTTCAGCGGACCAGAAGGAAGCGCAGTTCCTCCGCGGCGAGATCGAGGAGGCTCTGGCCAAGGACGAGAAGACTCCCGACGTGCGCTTCTTCACCAAAGCTCACCGCAAAGTCATCCTGCTGGCCTTTGCTATTGCCGCCTTCAACCAGCTCGGTGGGATCAACGCCGTCCTCTACTACGCCCCCACCATCTTCGAGAGTGCCGGTCTGGGCGAGAGCGCAGCCTTCCTCAACAGCGCCGGAGTCGGCTTGGCGAACCTGCTGGCCACGATCGCGGCGCTGTACTTCATCGACCGCATCGGTCGACGTGCGCTGATGTTGATCTGTTCCGCCGGCTACATCGTCACGTTGGGCTTGTTGACCTTCATGTTCATCACCTACGAAGGCAACTTCACAGGCTTCACCGGCGGTGTGGTGGTCGTTGCCATCATGGTCTTCGTCGCGGTTCACGCCTTCGGCCAAGGTGCCGTCATCTGGGTCTTCATCGCCGAGATCTTCCCCACGGCGATTCGTGCTCGTGGCCAGTCGTGGGGCGCCTTGACGCACTGGTCGTTTGCTGCGGCCATCTCGTGGTCCTTCCCGGCTATTGCCGGCACGTTCGGCGGGGGGGCGGCGTTCGGCTTCTTCTTCGTCTGTGGCATCGCCATGACGTACTGGGTCATCAAGATCATGCCGGAGACCAAGGGAATTCCCCTGGAAGAGATGGAAGAGACGCTGGGTCTGGAAAAGAGCGCGGCCCTGAAGGCGAGCTGAGACGGTCGCTGCCGGTGCCGCGCCCGTGGCCATTCCACGCTCTGGCCCCTAGCCCGCGAGCAACCGGGGTGTCAGAATCAGGATCTCTTACCCACTCACGAGAGGTAGCGCCATGGCAACGTTGACGGTATGGAAGTTCCCCTACGACACGGGAGCCGAAGAGTCGATCTCGACCCTCGAGAAGCTGTCCCAACAAGGGCTCATCACGGTGCACGATGCGGCGACGGTGTCCTGGCCTTCGGATAAGAAGAAGCCCAAGACCCGACAGGTGCACAACCTCGCGGCCGCCGGTGCCCTGAGTGGAACCTTCTGGGGCATGCTCTTCGGTTTGCTCTTCTTCGTGCCCTTGCTCGGAGCAGCAGTGGGCGCCGCGTCCGGGGCGCTGTCGGGGATGCTGGCTGATGTGGGCATCGACGACGACTTCATCGACCGCGTTCGGACGAACGTGACCCCGGGCACCTCCGCCTTGTTCGTGATGACCTCCGACGGGGTGCGCGACCGCGTCGCCGAAGCCTTCGCCGGGTCACAGGCCGAGCTGATCAACACCAACCTGTCTGCCGAGGACGAAGCGGCCCTGCGAGAGGCGTTCAGCGAGGAAGGGTGAGGCCCTGCTGCCGATGAGGTAGCGACAGCTACATCTGAAGCAGTCGGGCCTTCTGGTCGGCGAACTCTTGCTCCGTCAGAATTCCCTGCTGCTTCAAGGCCGCGAGCCGTTCGAGTTGGCTCACCAGGTCCACCGTCGGCGCAGCGATAGGCTGCGTCGGCGGGGCAGCGTACTGAAGGGGCGCAGCGGCATACTGCGGAGGGGTCTGCTGCAGAGACTGACGATAGGCAGCGGCCTGTGTTGCCTCCTGCTCCGACTGCGCCCGCCGGGAGTTCATGGAGGAACTGACAGCGTTCGCCGTTCCCGCCACCACGGCGGTCCGAGCCGCCATACCGAGCAGTCCCGGCCGTCCACGTCGTCGCATCACTGCACCCCTTCGTCGTTGTCGTTGTCGTCGTTGATCAACTGCACCATGGCGTCGGAGTCTTCCCGCGGTAGTCGTTCCAGGGTGAGCAACTGGCCCCCGGCGTCACGGATGGCCGACCCGACCCGAGCTGCCCAGACGTTCTCCCAGACGATGACGGCCGCTGCTTCTCCGGGAGCAATCTGCCCGCCGATCTCCAGGGCCTCTTCCTCGGAGACCAGCCCGGGGAAGTCGATGGCGAAACCCACGTCATCGCCGGACTCCAGGTCCCGCACGACCACTTCGTCGGCGTCGACTCGACGGACGATAGCGACGTCCAGCACTCTCACCGTTCCGCTATCCACCGCGTCTGCGATGCTTCTGAGAATCGCTGGCGACTCGGCATCGCCGGGGAAGCCGATCACGGCGACATCGACCGGTCCTACAGGCTGGGAAACACTCACCACGGGGCACACTCCTCTTCGGTCGGCATTCTTAGGAATCCACCAGCGAATCTACCGCAGGACCCATCTGCGCGGCCGACGGTTCGTCGGTGCTTTCTGCGAATCACACGCAACCTCAGATCACCAAGCCAAGCGCGAACGGTCCGACGATCACCGTGAAGAGGGTAATCAGCAGGACCCCGACGACGTTCAGGACCGCGCCGCCCCGCGCCATCTCCGAGATCTTGACCGCGCCGGTCCCGAAGACGATCGCGTTGGGCGGGGTGCCGACGGGAAGCATGAACGCACAGGTGGCGGCCAGCGCGGCCGGGATCAGCAACGTGAGCGGATCGACGCCGATGCCGACGGCCACACCCCCCAGCACGGGTATGAACGTGGCCGCAGTCGCGGTGTTGCTCGTCACTTCGGTCAGCAGCAGGACGATCGTCACGACAGCCGCGAGCAGGAGCACGATGGGCAGCGCCTCGAGACCACTGACCTGCTGGCCGAACCATTCGTCCAGCCCCGTGGAGGCCACCGCAGCGGCCAAGCTGAGCCCGCCGCCGAAGAGCAGCAGGACTCCCCAGGGCAAGCCCTTCTCGGCGTCGTCCCAGTCCAAGACCATCCGACCGTCCCGATCACCCGGAAGAAGGAACAACAAGACTCCGGCCCCGATGGCGATCGTGGTGTCGTTCAAGGCGTCCAGCCACGGGAACTGCTCACCCAGACTGCCGATGCCCGACAGGATCCCCGGCACGATCCACAGGAAGGCTGCGCCGCTGAAGACGGCCAACACGATCTTCTCCGCTTGGGTCATCTCCCCCAGGCCGGCGATCTCGTCGTTGATCATCTCTCGGCCACCGGGGATCTCGGCGAGGTTGAAGCGGAACATCACCCGGGTGATCAAGAACCAGGCGATCGCCAGGAAGACCACCACCAGCGGAAGGCCGAGCATCATCCACTGGACGAAGCCGATCTCCTGGTCGAGCTCCTCGCTGACGTAGCCCGCCACGATGGCGTTCGGCGGGCTGCCCAAGAGCGTCCCGAGTCCGCCGATGGAGGCCGCCCAAGCGATGGAGAGGACCAGAGCCACCCCGAACAGACGGACGTCCGCGTCCTCGATGACGTCGCTGACGGCGCGACCAGAGGTCAGATCCTCGTGCGCGGTGCCCTCACCTGAGGTGCGGGTGCTGCCCTCGACGACGAGCGCAAGCACCGACATGGCGATCGGCAACATCATCAAGGTCGTGGCTGTGTTCGAGACCCACATCGACAGGAAGGCCGTCGAGATCATCATGCCCAGGATGATCTGGCGCGGGTGCGTGCCGACCCGGCGCAAGGTCAGCAGTGCGATCCGCCGGTGCAGGTTCCATTTCTGCATGGCGATCGCAATCAGGAAGCCGCCCAAGAAGAGGAAGACGATGTCGTTGGCGTAGGGCGCCGTGGCGTCGCCGATTTCGATGTCGGTCAGGGTCGGGAAAAGCACGATCGGCAGCAGCGAGGTGACCGACAGAGGAATGGCCTCGGTCATCCACCACACCGCCATCAAGGCACCGATGGCGGCCACGATCCGCCCGTCCGGGGACAGGTCGGATCCGCCCAGGAGGAAGTAGACGAGGAGGGATACGACCAAGCCCAACCCGCGGAACATCCACGTCCTCGACGTCACGCGCAGACCCTCATCGGTCGCGTCTTCGCTGGGCGTCGTCTCCTCGGCCCGGCGAGCGGAATCCTGACTCATCGCTGTCCCTCACTTCGTTGTGGGTTTCGTCGCAAGTTAGCACCGAGTGCTCCCTCTGTCAGCACGGCCGATCACGCCACGCCGCACAGGTCCTGCCGAATGAGGACCCGGAGTTGACCCTCCCTTGGCGAGCGCTGTGCCACGCTCGAGAAGGTCTTGTCGTCATCTCATCCTGGGGAATCTGCTATGCACCGTTGTGGCTCCATCACGGCCGCCCTCGTCCTGTCCGTGCTCGCCGCTGCGGCTCCGGCCCGGGCGGAGGTCGACACCCCACCCGGACCGGATCTCGTCGTGGAGGACCAGCGCTACGGCATGCTCGAAAAGCCTGCCATGGAGGGTGTGGAACGGGTCGAGGCTGCGACGGTGGAGCGGGGAGTCACCGCTCTACCCGCGCCACAGGCCGGTGCCGAGGTCTACCCCCGCCCCGCCGACGGCACGTTCGACGTCACCGGCGGGGGCTTCGGCCACGGAGTAGGGATGTCTCAGTACGGAGCCGATGGTGCGGCCCGGCAAGGTCTGAGCCACCCGGAGATCCTGGAGTTCTACTACCCCGGCACTCGGCTCGAGACCCGCGATCTGGGCGTGATCCGGGTGGGGATCACCGCCGACAACGACGGCACCACCCGGGTCGCGAACCGACCGGGCCTGCGAGTCTCCGCCCAGGTCGGCGCCACGACCTACGCGCTGCCCTCGGGACCGGAGCAGTGGCGGGTGCGCGCGACCGGGTCCACGGAGTCGAGCTGCGTCCTGGAGGGAAAGGTGGACGGGGCGTGGACCACCGCCTGGCCCAGCGGCATGCCCCGCTCCTGCCCGGTGACCTTCAGCTCGACGCGCGAGGACAGCGTGGACCTCTACCTCCCCAGCGGTCAGCTCCGCGTGTATCGCGGAGAGGTAACCGCGAGGCACCAGGGCACCGGGACCGTGGCCACCGTCAACGTGCTGCCGATGGAGACGTATCTGCGTTCCGTGGTCGCCGCCGAGATGCCGAGCAGCTTCCACCCCCAGGCTCTGCGCAGCCAAGCGGTCGCCGCACGGACCTACGCCGCGCGCGGCAGCAACGGCACCGCGTCCTACGACACCTGCGACACCGCGGCCTGCCAGGTCTACTCCGGCCAAGGAGAGCGCACCAGCAACGGTGGCATCCGCTCCCTGGAGAGCAGCCCAGCAGACGCCGCCGTGGCCTCCACCGCCGGGGAGGTGCTGACCTACCGCTTCTCCAGCGGACGGGCCTTGGCCACGACGATGTTCTCCTCCTCCTCGGGGGGACACACGGCGTCCGCCGACAGCGCCCACGGTTACCTGAGCGCGCATCCCGACCCCTACGACGACGTCTCCGGCAACGGCCGTCATACCTGGAGTGCCCAACTGCCGGTCGGAGCGTTGGAGGCCCGCTACGGCATCGCGCGGGTGGAGCGGGTCCAGATCCTGCGCCGGGACGGAAACGGTGACTGGGGAGGTCGGGTGTTGGAGGCCCGGGTGGAGGGCTTCACCGCATCGGGGGACTACACCTGGGCCTACGCCACGGGCATCGGACTGCGACTGGCCCGACCCTGGCCGACATACAACACCGGGTTGTCTTCGGAGTACTTCACGATTCGTGACGAGTCGCCGGCCCCATCGGCGACGCGGGTCGCCGGGCCGAACCGGTGGAGCACCAGCCAGGCCGTCTCGCGCTTCTGGCCCGAAGGAGTGCCCGTCGTCTACGTGGCCTCTGGACTCGACTTCCCGGACGCCCTGTCCGCGGCCGCCCGGTCGGGTGTCGAGGACGCGCCCGTGCTGCTCACCGACACCGACAGCATCCCCAGCCAGACCCGACAAGCCTTGAACCAGCTCAAGCCGAAGCGGATCGTCGTCGTCGGGGGCACCAGCGCCGTCGAGTCCGGTGTGCTCACGGCGTTGCACCCGTACGCCACCACACGTGAGGTACGTCGCGTCGAGGGTGGGGACCGATACCAGACCGCCGCTGCGTTGGCCGAGTCCTATCCGGCCGGCGCCACCACGGTCTACCTGGCCAGCGGAGCCGACTACCCGGACGCCCTGGCCGGCGCAGCGCTGGCTGCCCACCAGGGAGCACCGCTGTTGTTGACCAAGGCCACCGGCTTGCCGAGCTCGACCCGCCGGCAGCTCGACCGACTCAACCCCAGGGAGGTCGTGGTGCTCGGCGGGAAGAACACCATCAACACGAGCACGGCGCGGGCTGCGGGCTCCTACAGTCGTACGGGGGGCTTCACCCGACTGGCCGGGACGAACCGGTTCGAGACGGCCGAGCAGGTGTCCCTTCAGTTCCCCTCCGGCACGAACACCGTGGTGCTCGCCTCAGGCGCGGCCTATCCCGACGCGCTGGTCGGCGCCGCACTGGGTGGGCGGCTCGGCGCACCCCTGCTGTTGACCGAGGCGGACGGCATCCCGCGCGCGACGGACCGGGCACTGACCCGACTGGCTCCGACCCGGGCCTACGCCGTCGGCGGGGACAACGTCATCGAGCCGGGGGTCCTCTCCGTCCTCGGGAGATATCTGAGGTGACCCACCGCTTGCTCCCGGAGAGCAAGGCTTACCTTGGGCCAGTGCACTGTGACGTTGTAGTCGTGGGAGCCGGCATCTCGGGCATCGACGTGGCCTGGCGGCTGACCCAGCAACGCCCCGACACCTCGTACCTGATCCTGGAGGCACGGAGCAGGATCGGTGGCACCTGGGACCTCTTCCGCTATCCCGGGATCCGTTCCGACTCCGACATCGCCACCTTCGCCTTCCCGTTCCGGCCGTGGACCGGGGAGAGCGTGCTGGCCGAAGGCGCTCAGATCCAGGAGTATGTCGAGGCCACCGCGGTGCAGGCGGGCATCACCGAGCAGATCCGCTTCCACACCCGGGTCACCGGCGCCGCATGGTCTTCGGTCGAGCAGCGCTGGACGGTCACCGCAAAGGGACCCGAGGGACGGCATACCCTGACCTGCTCCTTCCTGCACCTCGCCGCGGGCTACTACGACTACGACTCGGGATATCAACCCGAGTTCCCGGGGCGCGACGACTTCGAGGGAGCCTTCGTCCACCCGCAGCAGTGGCCCCACGACCTCGACGTGACCGGTCAGCGGGTTGTCGTCATCGGATCGGGGGCGACCGCGATAACCCTGGTCCCCGCCCTGGCGCGCACCGCGTCGCACGTCACCATGCTGCAGCGGACGCCGAGCTGGGTGGCGTCGATGCCGAACCGGGATCGGCTCGCCGAGAAGCTGCGACGCAGGCTGCCGGAAACCCTGGCGTACCGCGCCATCCGCACCAAGAACATCGCGTACAGCCAGGCCACCTACGCCGTGGCCCGTCATCGCCCCGACCGGTTCGCCGCGTTGCTCCGGGCCGGTCTGAAGCGGGACATCGACGACGACGACTATCTCGACGCCCACTTCACTCCCGACTACCAGCCCTGGGACCAGCGGGTATGCCGCATCCCGAACGGTGATCTCACGAAGGCCATCGCTTCCGGCCGGGCCTCGGTCGTGACCGGGTCGATGGAAACCCTGGTCCCCGAGGGAGTCCGGCTCTCCCAGGGGCCAGTGCTCCCGGCCGACGTCGTCGTATCCGCGACCGGCTTGCGCCTGCAGATGTTGGGTGGCATCACCGTGGAGGTGGACGGTGAGGTGGTCGACCCGGCCGATCGGGTGGCCTACCGCGGTCTGATGCTGGAGCGGGTGCCCAACCTGATGTTCACCGTCGGCTATATGAACTCCTCCTGGACCCTGCGCTCAGACCTGGTGGCCCGCTACCTATGCCGGCTGCTGGACCTGATGGACCGTCAGGGGTATGCCGTCGCGGCACCGGCGACGGCACCGGCGGGTGAGCGCCGTCCACTGCTCGACCTCAAGGCCGGCTACGTCATGCGGGCCTTGGACCAGCTGCCGACCCTGGGGACCCGACGTCCCTGGACCTACGCTCAGAACTACCTCGTGGAGGCCCCCGAAATGCTGCACGGCTCGTTGCGCACGGACATGGTCTTCACCTCCCCCACCGACCAAGGAGTCTCGATGACGTCCACCCCGCGTCGCCCGTCTGCCCGCTACCGGTTTCCGGGCGGCACGGCCGTGGTGACGGGTGCGGCCAGTGGTATCGGGGAACAGCTCGCTCGTCAGCTGGCCGAACGCGGCAGCGACCTCGCGCTCCTGGATCGGCGCGACGACACTCTCCAGGAGTTGACCGCCGAACTACGCCGCCAGCACCCCACCCTGCGGATCAGCAGCCACAGCGTCGATCTTGCCGACCCTGACCGGATCCCGGAGGTCGCCGCAGTGGTGTTGTCAGAGCACGAGCAGGTCACGCTGCTGATCAACAACGCAGGGGTAGCGCTCGGTGGACGCTTCGACCAGGTCAGCGCCGAGGACTTCGACGGGTTGATGCAGGTCAACCTGCACGCTCCGATCGCGTTGGTGCGTGCTTTCCTGCCTGCGCTGTCGGCCGCCCCCGGCAGCCAGATCGTCAATCTTTCCTCCCTCTTCGGGCTGATCGCACCCGGCGGTCAGACGGCGTACGTCACCAGCAAGTACGCGTTACGCGGGTTCAGCCAAGCCCTGAGTCATGACCTGGCCGAGCGCGGCATCGGTGTCACCTCGGTGCACCCCGGCGGGGTGCGCACCCGGATCGCGCTGGACTCTCGGATCGGCGCCGGGGTGGACGAGCAGCAGGCGAAAGCCGGACGCGAGGCGTTCAACCGGTTGTTGACGATCGACCCTGCCGACGCGGCCCACACCATCCTGCGCGCGGCCGAACGCCGGCGCCGGCGGGTGCTCGTGGGAGGCACTGCGCTCGCGCTGGACCTGCTGGAGCGCGCGGTGCCTACCGCTGGCGGCCGTCTCCTCGCGGCGGCCCAGCGCCGCGCGGAGAAGGGACGCATCAGGAAGGGCCGTCCCGCGAAACGCAGGGTCGAAACGGGTCAGGCGCAGGCGCGCGGGACCGGGCGGCGGGCGGCGGAGCCGCTGGACGGAGTCCGCGTGGTCGAGGCCGCCGGCACCCGGGTGCGCGTCCGGGTCACCGGGCCCGACGAGGCCGATCCGGTCCTGATGCTGCACGGCATCGGCCGCAGCCTGGAGGACTGGAGCGAGCTCCATGCCCTCTTGAGCCGGGACCATCGCCTCATCAGCCTGGATCTGCCCGGCTTCGGCTACACCCCGGCCGTCTCCGCGGGAATGGGGCTGAAGACCCTGGCCGATGCGGCGGTATCGACCCTCGACGCCCTCGGCGAGGACCGGCCCGTGCACCTGGTCGGCAACTCCCTCGGGGGTGCCGTCGCCATGAACGTCCTGGCCCGCAACCCTGATCGTGTCCGCACCCTGGCGTTGTCGGCTCCCGCAGGCTTCGGCTCGGAGGTGACTCCCGCTCTGCGGGTGATCTCGATCAACGGGTTAGGCCCCTGGTTGCTCGCTCGATCCTCCCGGTCAGCCACCTGGAAGGTGGAGCGTTCCCTGTATGCCGACCGTTCGATGGTCACCGAGGAGCGGGTCGACCTGGCCTTGGATCTGGCCGCCGTCCCGGGTCGATCGACGGCCTTCCGCCGGGCCTTGCTGGGTGTAGGAGGGGTGCGTGGCACGAAGAAGCAGTGGCGCCGCGAGCTGCTTGGCGCACTGGCCGCATACCCGGTGCCGACCCTGGTGGTCTGGGGCGAGGCGGACCGGGTGCTCCCCAGCGCCCACTTGGAAGCAGCCGCGATGGCGATGCCCCACGCGCGCACCGTGCTGCTGCCGCACACCGGCCACATGCCCCAAGCCGAGCGAGCCGAAGAGTTCGCGGGGCTCTGCGCCGAACTGTGGCACAGCGGCGCTTCCATGAGCACATGATTCGCTCCCTCTTGCCAGCGGCGACGGGCGGTGCACGCTCGAAGACCACTGCAGCGCGCCGCCCGGAAGATCGGGCGACGCGCTGCAGGTCTGGGGCGACCGTGCCCTACGGCGTGATGGTCGCGGTGTCGATAACGAAGCGGTAACGCACGTCCGAGTCGACCACGCGGTCGTAGGCCTCGTTGGCCTGGTCCGCGTTGATCAGCTCGATCTCGGCGCCGATGCCGTGCTCGGCAGCGACCTCCAACATCTCTTGGGTCTGTGCGATGCCACCGATCATCGAACCGGCCATCACCTTGCCACCGGCCAACAGCGAGAACCCGTTGAACTCGTGCGGCTTGCTGGGTGCGCCGAGGTTCACCATGGCGCCGTTGGGCTTCAGGGTCGACAGGTAGGAGTCCATCGGCAGATTGGCACTGACCGTGTTGATGATCACGTCGAAGGTGGACGCCAGGTCAGCGAAGGTGGACTCCTCGGAGGTGGCCCGGTGGTCGACCGCGCCGTAGCGCAGGCTGTCGTCCTTCTTCTTCGTGGTCTGGCTGAGGACGGTGACCTCGGCGCCCAGGGCGACCGCGAACTTGACGGCCACGTGGCCCAGGCCGCCCATCCCTACGACCGCGACGTTGGAGTCGGGCCCTACGCCCCAGCGCTTCAGCGGGCTGTAGGTGGTGATGCCGGCGCACAGGAGCGGTGCGGCGACATCGAGCTCGATGCCGTCGGGGATTCGCAGCACAAAACGGTCGCTGACGACGACCTGCTGGCTGTAGCCACCCATCGTCTTCTCGCCGTCGTAACCCTCACCGTTGTACGTCTGGACGGCTCCCTTGGTGCAGAACTGCTCCTGGTCCTGCTGGCAGTACTCACACTTGCCGCAGGAGTCGACCAGACAGCCCACTCCGACGCGGTCTCCGACCTGGTATGCCGTGACGTCATCGCCGACGGCGGACACGGTGCCAGCAATCTCGTGGCCGGGGACCATCGGGAAGATGGCGCTCCCCCACTCCTCGCGGACCTGGTGGATGTCGCTGTGGCAGATCCCGGCATACGCGATGTCGATCAAGACGTCATCGGCGCGCAGCTCGCGACGCTCGATGGTGGTGGCCTTCAGCGGCGCGCCCGGACCTGCGGTGGACAAAGCAACAGTGTGCGACATGCATCTCCTCGATAGTGGAAGGACGAACTCGAGGAGGGCAAGGAGCGATGTCGCCGAGGTATTCCGCCCGAGCCCGGATCGAGGACCGCGGGTCGTCGAGGGCATGGTTTGGCCCGCGGGGTGAGTCGTCGGTGAGGACTCTGCCAGATGGACAAGGTCCGGCCCCGCGGGCCGAGGTGGCTTCAGTGGGAAGGCCACGTGGTCCGGCCGTCAGGAGAACGGCCAGGATCACCGCATCAGCGGCGAGCCACCTCACACGTCCGAAGTGCATTCATGGATCGGACCACCTCCCTTCTTGGATGGTGCCCACGCTAGGGCGACCCGCGGTGACCCGCAATCGAATATTCACTCCTCACTAGAGTGGCGCCCGTGCCAACCGCCGAGTCCGCCGCCTTCTCGAGTCCCACCGTGCCGAGTGCGGGCCAGCACGGTGGTGACGGGCCAGCGGTCGCCCGAGCTCTGGGGTTGCACCCCTGCGATCTGCTGGACCTCTCACAGACCATGAACCCGTTCGCTCCCGACGTGGTGGCGGTCCTCAGCGGCCATCTCGACAGCGTCGGCCACTACCCGGATCCCCGCGAAGCCACGGTGCTGCTGGCTGACGTCGTGGGGGTGGATCCAGGGCGACTGTTGCTGACCAACGGCGGCAGCGAGGCGATCTCGCTGGTTGCCGCCGTCCGGGGCGGCGGAGCACGGTCCGAGCCCGAGTTCGCCCTGCACCCCCGTGGCGACGAGGGGCCTCGCTGGCGCAGCGACCCGCACAGCCCATCCGGCCTTCTAGCCGGACCCGAGGATCACGCCGACGTCTGGGACGAAGCCTTCTATCCCCTGGCCACGGGGGCTTGGACGGCTGGCCGAGAGGGCATCGTGGTCGGATCACTCACCAAGACGTTCGCCTGCCCCGGACTGCGGCTGGGCTATGTCGTGGCCGACGACATCGAGCCCTTCGCCGCGCGTCAGCCGCACTGGTCGGTCAGCTCGTTGGCGCTGGCAGCGCTGCCCGACCTCCTCAACCAGGCCGACCCGACACGGTGGGCCTGCCAGATCGCTTCCGCCCGAGCCGACCTCACCGCCGTGCTGCGCACCCATGGCATCGGCGTCCAGGCCTCAGACGCGCCGTGGGTCCTGGCTCAGAGCGAGCAAGACCTGAGGACCACCTTGGCGCCGCGTGGGGTGGTGGTGCGCGACTGCGCGAGCTTCGGTATGCCGGGCACCTATCGCATCGCTGTGCCCGACGCGGGCGGCCTGGAACGTCTCTCGCAGGCACTCCAGCGCCTCGACTGACCTCCGCTCGTGCAGTGTCGCCACCCCCTCGATGGGCGTATGCTTCGCGGGCGTCACGAAGCCGAAGTCCGGTGAAAGCCCGGCACTGTCCCGCAACGGTGAAGCCGCCCTCCCCTGGGTGGATCAGTCCGGTCGAACTTCCTGCCGCAGAACCACACACCCTCGAGGACAAGGGTCGGTTCGGTCGGCATCCACTGTCGTTCGAGCATTCTCTCCTCGACCGACAGGAGGACCCCCATGAAGATCCCCCGTTCCATCGCCCTGTGCTTCGTCGTGCTTCTCGGCGTCTCCGCATGCGGTAGCGACGACGACCCAGCCGACTCCGCCTCGCAGGACAGCGACGCCCAGGACGGTGAAGCCTCCGACGAGGCGTCCGCCAGCGAGGGCTCGACCGGCGACGGCGACTTCCCCGTCACCATCGAGTCCGAGGCTGGCTCGTTCACGCTGGACGAGGCGCCGCAGAGCATCATCTCGCTGTCCCCTTCCGCCACCGAGATCCTCTTCGCCATCGGGGCCGGTGACCAGGTGGTGGCCACCGACTCCTACTCGACCTTCCCCGAAGAAGCGCCGACCACCGAGCTGTCCGGGTTCGACCCCAACGTCGAGGCCATCACCGGCTACGACCCCGACCTGGTCGTGATCTCCAACGACGCCAACGATCTCGTCGCCTCGCTCACCGAGCTCGACATCCCGGTGCTGATCAACCCCGCTCCGGGCGACATCGAAGCCGGGTACGCCGGCATGGCCGAGCTCGGCATCGCCACCGGCAACGTCGACGAGACCGCTACCGCGGTCGAGGACCTCCGCGCTCAGATCGACGGGGCGCTCGCCGAGGCGCCCGAGCCCGGGGACGCCCCGATCCGGGTCTACCACGAGCTCGACGACACCTACTACACGGCCAGCCAGTACGGCTTCGTCGGGTCGGTCTACGCCGAGATGGGTGCAGTGAACATCGGCGACGAAGCCGACCCCGACCAGACCGGCTTCCCGCAGATGACCGAAGAAGCCGTCATCGCGGCAGACCTGGAGGTCATCGTCATCACCGACCAGGTCGACTACACCGCCGAGGACGTGGCCAGCCGACCCGGCTGGGAGGACGTCACCGCGGTCCGCGAAGGCAACATCGTGACCGTCAACGCCGACATCGCCTCTCGGTGGGGTCCGCGCCTGCCGGAGTTCGTCACCTCGGCCGCCGACGCCCTCTCGGCCGCTGCAGTCCCGGCCAACTAGTCGCTGATCACCACCGACGCTGATCGCGCTCATGCTCACCACCACCCACCGCGCTGACCTCGACCCGGTCGATCGGGCCGCGGCCAAGGCGTTCAGCCTGACGGTCCCCGCCCTCGTCGGGGCCGTTGCGATGGTGGTGGTGGTGGGCTTGTTCAGCGCCAGCAGTGGGGCGGCCGGTCTGCCTCTGCGTGGGGTGGTGCTCGCTCTGCTGGACGCAGTGCCGGGCGTCCGACTGGACTCGGGGCTGAGCACCCAGCAGGAAGCCATCCTCTTCCGCATTCGACTGCCGCGGATGGTGTTGGGGATGCTGGTCGGCGCGTCGCTGGGCATGGCTGGAGCAGCGTTCCAGGGGGTCTTTCGCAACCCGCTGGCCGATCCCTACCTCCTCGGAGTCTCCGCGGGCGCGGGATTCGGGGCCGTTCTGGCCCTGGGGTTCGGTCTGGACCTGGGCTGGGGTCCCTTCGGTGCGGTGCCGGCTGCGGCTTTCCTCGGCGCACTGTTGGCCGTCTCGGCCTCGGCGCTGGTGGCTCGCGGCTCGTTCAGCTCACCGGCCACCCTGCTCCTGTCCGGAGTAGCGATGGCCGCGCTCTTCTCCGCTGCCCAGACCTACGCCCTGCAGAAACTCGACGAGACCCGTGCCCGCGAGGTGCTGTCCTGGCTGTTCGGTCGACTGGCCACCAGCGGCTGGGAACAGGTCGGCATCCTGGCCCCCTACGTGGTGGTGTGCGGCGGCATCCTGATCGTGCATCGCCGTCATCTCGACGTGATGCGGATGGGTGACGACGAAGCGCGCGCGCTGGGCCTGGACCCGGCCCGCTCAAGGCTGATCGTCATCGTCGCTGCCACCCTGCTGACCGCCGCGGCGGTGGCCGTGAGCGGCCTGATCGCCTTCGTGGGCCTGGTCGTGCCGCATATCGTCCGGTTGACGACCAGCCACAGCTATCGGGTCATTCTGCCGCTGTCGGCACTCGTTGGTGCCGCATTCTTGGCTGCCGTCGACATCGGCGCACGAACGGTGGTGGCCCCCTCGGAGCTCCCGGTCGGGATCATCACTGCGCTCGTCGGGGCGCCGTTCTTCGCCTTCGTGCTGCGCCGGTCGCGACGGATGGACGTATGACCGCCCTGGCGCGCACCACCGTCCTCTCCGCCCGCGACCTGCACGTGTCGTATCACGGCAAGACCGTTCTGGACCAGGTCGATGTCGACCTGCACCCCGGTGAGTGGCTGGGCGTGATCGGACCGAACGGGGCCGGCAAGTCCACCCTGTTGCGCACGTTGGCCGGGTTGACCGACCACGAGGGCACGGTCCACGCCCAGGACGGCCCTCCGAAGGCCACCGAAATCTCGCTGATGCCCCAGTCCCCCGTGCTGCCCGAGGGCATGTCGGTGATGGAGTACGTCCTGCTCGGCCGGACCGCACACCTGACCTGGCTGGCCAGCGAGTCCAGGGCCGATCGCGACATCGCCGTGGCGGTGCTACGCCGGCTCGACCTCGCCGCATTCGCCGACCGTCCGGTGCGAGCACTCTCTGGAGGCGAGGGGCAGCGCGTGGTCGTGGCCCGAGCGCTGGCCCAGCAGGCCCCGATCCTGCTGCTGGACGAGCCGACCTCGGCCCTCGACCTGGGCCATCAGATGGCCGTGCTCGAGCTGGTTGACGACCTGCGGCATACCGACGGACTATCCGTGATCGCCGCGATGCACGACCTGACCACCGCTGCCCGCTTCTCCGACCGCTTGCTGCTGCTGCATCACGGACTCAAGGTCACCGTCGGCACGCCCGCCGAAGTGCTCAGACCCGACTTGCTGAGCGAGGTCTACGCGACGGATCTGACGGTGCGCGTGCTCGATGGCGAGCGCGTGGTCCTGCCTAGCCCCCGATCCAGCACCCACCGAAAGCAGGTCTCATGACCGAGTCCACCGACCACTCCGAGCCGCGCACACAGCGACCCTACGATCGTCGCGAGCTGCGCTCCGCGTCCTCTCTCGTGCTCGTCTCCACCGGCCACGGCAAGGGGAAGTCGACCGCGGCGTTCGGCACCGTCATCCGCGCCGTGGCCCGGGACTGGCCGGCGGCGGTCGTGCAGTTCCTCAAGAGCGGGAAGTGGAACACGGGCGAGGAGAAGATCTGCCGCAGTATCGGCGTCGACTGGTTCTCCGCCGGGGACGGGTTCAGCTGGGAGTCCGATGACGTGGACGAGAGCCGGGCCAAGGCGGTCGCGGCGTGGAAGTTCTCCGCCGAGCTCATCGCCTCAGGAAAGCACCGCCTCATCGTGCTGGACGAGATCAGCTACCCGATGTCCTGGGGCTGGATCGACCCGGTCGAGGTCGCGACCGTCCTCACCGAGCGGCCCGCGGACACGTCGGTGTTCCTGACCGGCCGCGAGATGGCCGCCGAGGTGATCGACGTGGCGGACACCGTGACCGAGATGGTGAAGGTGAAACACGCCTTCGACGAGGGCATCCGCGCACGCAAGGGCATCGACTATTAGTCCGCGCTCCGACCCTGCGCCCGCCGACCTTCCACAGTCCGGCGCCCTGTTGGTGGTCGGGGCCACCAGCAGCGCCGGCAAGTCCACGGTGGCCGCCGCGCTGTGTCGCTCCTGGGTCCGCGCGGGCCGAGACGTGGCCCCGTTCAAAGCCCAGAACATGTCGAACCATTCGGCCGTCACCGCCGACGGGGGGGAGGTCGGCCGATCCCAGGCGATGCAGGCCCTGGCGGCACGGGTAGAGCTGGATCGGCGGATGAATCCCATCCTGCTCAAACCCTCTCGGGGCCTCAGCCACGTGGTGGTGCTCGGGCAGGAGCAGCCGGGAGGGCCTGCCGAGCCAGACGCCTACGGCGAGACGGCACGCAGCCTGCGACCGGTCGTCCTCGAAGCCCTCGACTCGTTGCGCACCGACCACGATTGGCTGGTGGCCGAGGGGGCCGGCGGCGCGGCCGAGATCAACCTCTTCGACCGCGATCTGGTGAACCTGCCGCTGGCCGCGGCGGCCGGCATACCGGCGATCTTGGTGGTGGACATCGACCGCGGCGGGGCCTTCGCCGCAGCCCACGGCACCGTCGACCTGCTGCCACCGCACCTGCGGGCACCACTGGTCGGCATCGTGTTCAACCAGATGCGTGGCGACACCTCGCTGTTGGACTCAGGGATCGCCGAGCTCGAGCGGCGCACCGGGTTGCCGGTGCTCGGCGTCCTGCCACACCTCGGTCCCCGCCCCTCCCTGGGCGCTGAAGACTCTCTCGACGTCACGTCCGGGCTGGTCTCGCAGTCCCGTTCGCCGCGGCCCGTCCGGGTCGCGGCGGTGCGCCTGCCGCATCTCGCCAACGCCTCCGACCTCGACCCGCTGCTGGTCGAGCCGGATGTCGAAATGCGATGGGCCGACCGACCCGAGGACCTCGACGACGTGGACCTGATCATCATCCCGGGAAGTCGAGCCACGGTGCACGACCTGGCATGGCTGCGCGAGACCGGATTCGCCGATCGCATCGCTCGATCACCCTCCTCGTTCGTGCTCGGACTGTGCGCGGGCTACCAGATGCTGGGCACCTTGCTGCATGACGAGCTGGAGTCGGGCGCCGGGACCGTGCCCGGGCTGGGCATGTTGGCCACCCAGACCCGGTTCGAATCCCCCAAGGTGGTCTGCCGCTCCAGCGGTTCGTGGGACGGCCACGCCGTGGCGGGCTACCAGATCCGGTGGGGCCGCCCGGTCTTCAGCTCGACACCCTGGCTGGAGATCGACGGCGAGCCCGAGGGAGCGGTGGATCCCTGGGGTCGGGTGCGCGGCACCAGCGTGCACGGCATCCTGGACCAGGATGCGGCACGTCATGCGTTCTTGGACCAGATCGCTGCTTCGCGAGGACGAAACTTCGTCGGCACCAGCCGGCCCTACGCTGCCGTCGTGGACCAACACCTCGACGAGCTCGCCGACTGGGTGGAGGCGCATCTGGACACCGAACATCTGGCTGCGCTGGCCTCAGCCGCGACCCGTCCGGGGTGTGGTCCGGGGTGGTCGCAGCCGGCCGCTCTCTCGGTCGAAGACGGCCCGGCGACATGACCCCCCACGACGTGGTGGCTCCCGCCGCCGGGCACCGGGGCGCGTTGTCCTGGCGCTTCCCCGAGCCGGTCATGATGATGACCTCAGCCTCGGTGGGCGGCGGAATCGGTCTCCGCGAGTGGTTACTGAACGTCGGGGTGCCCAAGCGCTACGACCGGATGGATCTGGACGAGCACGCCGCGGAGGTCGCCTCCAGCCTGGGCCTGCTGGGACCGGGGGCGACGTTCTTCACCGCAGCCGACATCACCCGAGTGAAGTCTTCGGTGGAAGACGACGTCCTGGCGGTAGCCACGGTGGGGATCACCTCCCCCACCTGGGCGGCCGACCGTAGCGGCGGCTTCACCCCGTGGACCCCGGGCACCATCAACATCGTGGTCCAGCTGCCGGTGCGGTTGACCGAAGCGGCACTGGTCAACATGGTGATGACCGTGACCGAGGCGAAGTCACAGGCGCTCCGCGAAGCCCTGGTGCCGGGGACCGGGACGGCGTCGGACGCCGTGGCGGTCACCTGCCCACCGTCGGGCTCAGCCGAGGTCTTCGGGGGGCCGCGCTCGCTCTGGGGTGGGCGGGCGGCCCTGGCGGTGTACGCCGCGGTGCTGGCGGGAGCGCAGCCTCGATGATCACGGTGGTGCTGGGCGGGACCCGGTCGGGCAAGTCCGAAGTGGCCGAGCGGCTAGCCCTGGCCGCGTCGTCGACGAGCTCATCTGCAACGGTCGATGCCGGATCTGTGACCTACATCGCGACGGCGCCGCCTGCGGTGGATGCCGATTTCGCCGCTCGGATCGAGGCGCATCGGGCCCGACGCCCTGCCGGGTGGTCCACCCTGGACTGCGCGCACCCCCGAGACCTGATCCCCCATCTTCGGCAGTCCACCGGCGTGGTCCTGGTCGACTCCCTCGGGACGTGGGTGTCCCGCCACGACGACCTCATCGTCGGCTCTTCAGACCTGCTCGATGCCCTGGCCGGCCACGATGGTCATGTCATCATCGTGAGCGAAGAGGTGGGTCTGGCTGTCCACCCTCCCACCGAGGTCGGTCGCCGATACGTCGATGCGGTCGGGACGCTGAACCAACAGGTGGTGTCCGTGGCCGACCAGGTGCTCTTCGTCGTATCCGGGCGCGTGATGCCGTTGAAGGCTTTCGACCCGACGGCATATCGGGCTACCCAGCGGTGAGCGGTAGCGATGTGAGCCGGTGGAGACGCCGGGCCGGTGGGGCCGCCCTCGGGCTGGCGCTGGACCGCGCCGTGGCCGAGCCACCGACCCGTTGGCATCCCGTGGCGTGGTTCGGCACCGCAATGGGTCACCTCGAGCGGCTCGTATGGGCTGATGATCGTGGCCCCGGAATCGGGTATGCCGCCGCCGGCGTCACCCTGGGAGCTTCGGCGGGAGCGGCCGTGGGCTTCACCGCCCCCGTGGTGACCCTCTGTGTCGCCGGCAACGAGCTGCGACGCGTGTCGCGAAGCATCCAGGAGCGGTTGAGCGCCGGGGATCTTGACGGCGCTCGTGCCCTGCTGCCCTCCTTGGTGGGCCGCGACCCGAGCGCGCTAGACGCCTCCGGGATCGCGGCGGCCGTGGTCGAGTCGCTGGCCGAAAACAGCGTGGACGCCGTCATCGCGCCCCTGTGCTGGGCCGTGCTGGCGGGCGAACCCGGCGTGGCGGCATACCGGGCGGTGAACACCATGGATGCGATGGTGGGGCACCACAACGAGCGCTACGAACACTTCGGCTGGGCAGCTGCCCGCACCGACGACGTTGCGAACTACGTCCCGGCTCGGGTCTTCGCCGTGCTCGTCGCGATGGCGCAGCCCCACCGAGCCTTCGCGGTGTGGGCGGCGGTCCGGCGTGATGCACCGGCTCACCCCTCCCCCAACGCCGGGGTCGCTGAGGCATCCGTCGCAGCAGCGCTCGGGGTGGAGCTTGGGGGGCCGTTGCGTTACGGCACACGAGTCGAGCACCGGCCACGGTTGGGGGTGGGACCGCGCCCTGCCGCGTCCGATATCGACGCCGCCGTCCGACTGACCTCGCGGGTGGAGTGGCTCATCACGGGGCTGCTCACCCTCGCATGGTGGTCTCGGGCTCGCTGTCGTCGCCGGTTCCATGGTTTCCTGCATCGCGTATAGGCACTATCATCGGCATATGACGATACCAGCGCCCACTCTGCCGACAACGAGGGATCCCGAACAGCTCGCGGCAGCAGCGTGTCTGTTTCGTAGCCTGGCCGACCCCACCCGGTTGATGATCGTCCAGCACCTGAGCCTGGGCGAGCACCGAGTCGTCGACCTGACGGAGCACCTCGGCCTCGCCCAGTCCACCGTCTCCGCACACCTCGCGTGCCTGTTCGACCGCGGACTACTCTCGCGCCGCAGCAAGGGCCGTGCCTCGATCTACGCGCTCGCGCCCACCCCGTTGAACGACATGCTCGCGGCGGCCGAGCAGGTGCTCGCCGCGACCGGATATGCCGTCACGCTCTGCCCCGAGCACACCCACGCTCACGCGAAGAACGACCCCAAGGCCCACCCCGACACCGATGCGCAGGACCACGCTCGCTGATGGACGGCTTCCTTCTGGTCCTGGCTTTCGCCGCTCTGCCTGCTTTGGGCAACGTCCTCGGCGCCGTCGCATCGGAGCTGACCGAGGTCTCCGAGCGCACCCTGAGCCTCGCCCTCCATGTGGCCGCTGGCGTTGTCCTCGCGGTCGTGGGTCTGGAGCTGCTGCCCGAGGCCATGGCGTCCTCCACTCCTTGGATACCCATCGCAGCCTTCGCGGCAGGGGGTCTGCTCTTCCTCGGCATCGAGCGGGCCATCGGCGTCGTCAGGCACCGGTTCGTGGGCACCGACGGATCAACGGGGCCGCTGGCGATCTACACCGGCGTCTCACTCGACCTCTTCAGCGATGGCGTGATGATCGGCACCGCCACGTTGATCGACCCCAGCCTGGGCCTGCTGCTCGCGCTCGGCCAGGTGCCCGCCGACCTCCCGGAAGGTTTTGCCGCGCTGGCCTCACTGCGGCGAGCCGGCGTGCCACGCCGCACCCGGTTGACGATGGCGGCAGCCTTCGCGGCACCGGTCATCGTCGGAGCCGCTCTGGGCTACTTCGCCCTGCGCACCGCCCCGGATGTCATCACCCTGTCCGTGTTGGCTCTTACCGGTGGTGTGTTGATCAGCGTCGTGATCGAGGAGATCGTGCACGAGGCTCACGAGGGCGACACCAGCCGGTTCGGCCCGTTCGCGCTCACCGCCGGGTTCGCGTTGTTCGCCCTGCTCTCGGCATACCTGGTCGTCTAGATCAGCAGATCCTGCCCGAGATAGCGACCAGGCGAGCACCCGGGCAGCACGGCGAAGAGCGCCGAGCCCACCGGGGTCGTCCATAGGTTCATCAGATCTCCGTCGGCCAGACGCCGTTGCACGGGCACGAACTGGCGGACCGGATCGGCTTGGTAGGTCACGAACACCAAACCGGTCCGGACGTCGCTTCCGTCGATGTCCTGGTAGGTGTAGGGGCGGCGTAGGAACTGCTCCTCGCGCGTCGTGGCCGCTGCTCGCCGCACGTGCGCTGCCCCATCGACCACCGGCAGCCCGTTGTCCAAGGTCGCGGCCAGATCCACGGGTGAATCGACCGGCCCCCCGGTGATCGGCGAGCCGTCGTCCAGGTGTCGGCCGATCGCGTTCTCCCGACCGGTGCGACCGACCCGATCCCAGGCGTCGAGCCTCATCGCGATGCGGCGAACCACCATCGAGCTGCCGTGCCGCCATCCTGCCGGCCCATCCGATCCGATCCACACCAGGTCGGCGTCAGCCCCCTCGAACCGAGGCTGCACGGTGCCATCGACCTGACCGAAGAGGTTGCGCATCGACCATCCGTGGTACTCCATCGGCTCGCGGAAGCCCGGTTGCACCCAGCGCGTCGAGGCCATCCCGGTAGCAGAGGTCGTCAGCTGTCGCTGGGCGTGCGCCACCGTGATCGGGCTGTGCGCGCTGATCTGAAGGACCAGATCCCCGCCGCCGTAGGCCTGATCCAACTCGTCGTGACTGAACTCCGGAAGGTCTACGGCCCACGTCGGTCGAACCTCCTGCAGATCCGCGACGACAAACAGCCGCGGCCCCCAACCCACCGTGACCGTCAGGCCGGCTGATCGTCGGGCCAGCTCGGGCTCCTGGTCGGTCAACGTGCCCCGGCCCGACATCAGGCGGTCGATGTCGTCGGTCCAGACGCGCATCAGGCGCCGAACTCGCTCGCGATCAGCACCCTCGGTCAGGTCGAAGGCGATCAGGGTGGACCAGGCTTGGGGTGGCTCAGCGATACCGGCCTGCCGAGCGCCGTGGAAGGTGTGCACCACCTCCCCGGGAAGGGCCATCGCTTCGTCTGGCGACGTCGCTGTAGTTGGAGCCTGTTCGACCGACGTGGCAGCCGCAGCGCCCGCACCGGCGGCCGCCAACGACAACAGGCCACCTCCGATGAACGTCCGGCGGTTGGCCCCGACACGTTGCGTCGGATGCTGTTCGGCTTCGCTCGAACTCATAGCACCTGGGCTATCCGTCGCTGTCTTCGGAGTCCATGTCCATACCGCTCGTGGACTCACCGGAGTCGTAGGACTCGTCTGCTCCGGCGAACTCGCGCACCGGGACCTCGAAGCTCCACTCCTGACCGTTGTCCGCGCCGACCGTGACCGTTGCCATTGTTCCGGTCTCCACCGACTGGTTCAGACCCATCAGCATGAGGTGGTCGGCCCCGGGTTCCAGCTCGTGCTCGCCCCCTGCCGGGACCGTGAAGCCATCCTCGGCCGGCTTCATCACCATCGCCCCGGACCCGTCGTCCTCCGTCACGTGGAGCTCTCCCACGTCGGCGACCTCGCTGGTCACACGGGTCAGCACGACGTCTTCGTCGGAGTCGTTGCGCAGCGTGCCGAACGCTGCCGTCATCCCTTCGTCGGCAGCTTTGACCCAGCCATCCTCCAACTCCAGGTTGATGGCCGCTTCGCTCGAAGCCGCGCTCTCGTCCTCGGCCGAGCCGGAGGACGAAGATTCCGACCCTCCACAGCCGGCTACGAGGAGAGCCCCGATGGCTAGGCCGGGCGCGAGGCAGCGAAGAGGTGAGCGTGTCAAGGGAACTCCTTGGGGCCGGGGAGGTGAGGCGACGATGGTTACTACGGATTGTAGGTCCCGGCCGAAGCGGGTTCCAGCAGCCTCCGGCTCCTAGCCCTGGTTGTGTCGGTCTATCAGCAGGGCCGCGGTGTTCAAAGCGCCCCAGGCGAGCGTCACTCCCAGCGCCTTGTTGCGCACCTTCGGGTCGTCCATGTTGATACCAAGGATCGCCGCATCACTGAAGTCGCTGACGATCCTCATCAGCATGGACGCAGTGACGAGTTGGGGCGAGGAGGCGAACATGCCCAGGGCGGAGACAGGGATGTCCCGAGCCGCGTAGGTGTAGGCCATCAGGTCGAACGCGGGCATCTGGTCTTTTGGCGCGTCCAACGCGGAGCCCAGATGGTCCGGCTTGACCAGGGCGAAGACGCCGTATGCGGCGGTAGCGGCAGACAGGATGCGGCTCAAAGGAAAGGTCATCCCCCGAATTTACGGGTCGACCTCCGACGACGCTCGTCGGGGGCGGTCCGCAGCGATGTGGGCGTCACCAGGACGCCTGCCTACGCTGGGCCCATGATCGAACTCAAGACCCCCACCGAAGTCGAAGAGATGCGTCCGGCTGGTCGCTTCGTGGCCGACACCCTGACCCGGCTCAGTGACGCCGCGCAGGTCGGTGTGAACCTGCTCGACCTGGACGCCCTGGCTCACCAGTTGATTCGCGACCGCGGTGCCGAGTCCTGCTACATCGACTACCACCCCTCGTTCGGAGCGATGCCGTTCGGCAAGGTGCTGTGCACCTCCGTCAACGACGCGGTGCTGCACGGTCTACCTCACGACTACACCTTGCAGGACGGAGACCTGCTCACCCTGGACTTCGCCGTCTCGGTCGACGGCTGGGTCAGCGACTCGGCTGTGAGCCTGGTGGTGGGCACTCCTCGAGCCGAAGATCTTGCGCTGATCGACACCGCCACCCAGGCTCTCGACGCCGCGATCGCCGTGGCTCGTCCAGGTCACCGGATCGGTGACATCTCCGCTGCGATCGCCGGCGTCGGCAGGAGTGCCGGGCTGAAGATCAATACCGAGTTCGGCGGTCACGGCGTCGGGCGCACGATGCACGGAGAGCCCCATATCGCTAACGACGGCAAGGCCGGCCGCGGCTACCCCCTACGTCCCGGGCTGGTCATTGCCATCGAGCCGTGGTTCCTGCATACGACCGACCGGCTCTTCACCGACCCCGACGGATGGACCCTGCGTAGCCGGGACGGCTCCAGAGGGGCACACGTCGAGCACACCGTCGCGATCACCGACGGTGACCCGATCGTGCTGACCGCGCGTACATGAGTCCCTATTCCCCTCCCGGCTCGGGTGCGAGATGATGCTCAGCGCGTCCGGCCAACCGCGGCTGGAGCGCACCGCATGAAGGGCCCCTCAGTGGACATGGACAACAACAGACCTCCGATCGGCTGCCACGCCTTGGTCTGGACCGGAACGTTCGACCAACAGGGCATCGTCGACTCGGTCCGCCGAACCCGTCGAGCTGGCTTCGATCTCGTCGAGTTCCCGCTGATGGAGCCGAAGAGCTTCGACAGCACGACGGCACGCCAAGCGCTCGAAGACGAGGGCCTGGCGGTCACCTCGAGCCTGGGCCTGCCGACGCACGCGGACATCAGCAGCGACGACCGGGGCGTCGTCGCCGCGGGGCGTGAGCTGCTCACGACCGCGCTCGAGGCCACTGCGGCCATGGGTGGGACTCATCTCACCGGTGTGCTCTACGGGGCGATGGCCAAGCACTCGGCGCCCCTCACCGCGCAAGGGCGCGACCACAGCCTGGAGGCACTACGCCATCTCGCCGAGCGGGCGGGACAGCTCGGAGTCACGCTGGGCCTGGAGGTGGTGAACCGGTACGAGACCAACATGATCAACACCGGGCGCCAGGCGCTGCGGTTCATCGAGGACCTCGACCGAGACTGCACCGTCCACCTGGACACCTACCACATGAACATCGAGGAGGTGGACCTCTTCAGCCCGTTCCTCGACTGCAGTGATCGACTCGGATACGTGCACATCGGAGAGAGCCACCGCGGCTACCTGGGCACGGGTTCGGTCGACTTCGAGTCGTGCTTCAAGGCTCTGGGCCGCATCGGCTACACGGGGCCGATCGTGTTCGAGTCCTTCTCCTCCGCCGTGGTCTCGCCGAGCCTGAGCAACACCCTCGGTATCTGGCGCAACCTGTGGCAGGACTCCGATCACCTCGCCGAGCACGCACGCCAGTTCATCCGTGGTCACCTGGACGCGGTCGCGACCACCGCACTGCACTGACCTCATCGGCCATCCGGGCGCGATTCACGGTCGAAGCACCAAGGAGCAGACATCATGTTTGAAGACTTGAAGGACGGCCTTGCCGTGGTGACCGGCGGAGCCCGAGGCCTGGGGTGGGAGATGGCCGATGCCCTGGCGACGCAGGGTGCCGACATCGCCCTGGTCGATGTGGGCGGCCCCGTCGACGCCATAGCCGAGGATCTCGCCACCAGCAGGGGGGTCCGTGTGGTCGGTCTGACCTGCGACGTCACCGATCCTGTCGCCCTGGCCCAAACGTACGCAGAGGTCGGCAAGACGTTGGGCACGCCTACCGTCCTGGTCAACGCGGCCGGCATCTCGACCTGGGGTGACGGTGAGTCGATGCCGGCCGAGGACTGGCGCCGCGTGATCGAGGTCAACCTCACCGGCACGTTCCTGAGCTGCCAGGCCTTCGCGCACGCGCTTTTCGAGGCGCAGGGCTCCGGGGTGATCATTAACGTCTCGTCCATGTCGGCGTTCGTCGTCAACACTCCACAGCACCAGTCGGCGTACAACGCCTCCAAAGCCGGTGTCGACCAGCTCACCCGCTCGCTGGCCGCCGAATGGATCGCGCGGGGCATTCGGGTCAACGCGATCGCCCCCGGCTACTTCCTCTCGGACATGACCCGACAGTTCATCGACGCCAACCCGGACCTCGGTGAGAGCTGGCGCGGACGGATCCCGGCGGGACGGATGGGTGAGCCCTCGGACCTGCGAGGTCTGGTCACCTTCCTGGCTTCCGACGCCTCGCGCTATGTCGTGGGCGAGTCCATCGTCATCGACGGTGGCTACTCCGTCGTCTGACCGCTCGCGGCGGCAAGGTCCGGGTCGGCGCCGAGATCGGCGTCAGCCGGCGGCTTGTTCTTCCGAACACCACCAGGTGGTCCTGCCACCGACTGTGTCCCGCACCATCTCCGCGTCGCAGCGAGGGCACCGAGCGCCCGGTGTGCGGAAGGCGATGACGTCCCCGGTGTGCACCCCACCTTGACGGATAGCCGCCTGGGTTGCGCGCCCCAAGGCCTTGTGCAGGGCGGCGAGGTCCTCGGAGGTCATCTCGTCCACGGTCCGCGTCGGACACACCCCCGCCTGCCATAGGGTTTCGTCGGCCAACAGGTTGCCGACCCCAGCCACCACGGATTGGTCGAGCAGCCGGGCTTTGACCGCCGAGCGGCCTCGCGCCATCCGCTCCACGAACTCGGCCTCCCCCACGCGCTCGGCGTCCGGGCCGAGTGCCTCCAGCGGCGGATCGAGCCGGACGCGGCCCAGGCGCCGCTTGTCGAAGAGTCTCAACGTCCCCCCGTCGGAGAAAGTCAGGGTGAAGCGGTCCCACTCCGGCTTGCGGTCGACACCGTGCGCCCCTGCGCCGTACCGCCCGCCCTGCCAGTCACCCCCCTCGGTATGCGACCCATCCCCCTCACTGACGACCATGCGGCCACTCATCCCAAGATGGATGCCAAGGTCCGGACCGGCCTGCTCCTCACCGTCCAGCGGGGACGTCTCACACCACATCGACTTGCCCTGACGCAGGGCAGCAGTCAACGTCCGGCCGACCAACGCGCTGCTCAGGTCTCCCTCTGCGTGCGGACGGCAGACCCACGTGTCCGCGTCGTCCACCTCCGTGATCCGCCGGCCCAAAGCACTCTTCTCGATGGTGGCGCGGGCACTCTCGACTTCGGGCAACTCAGGCATGGCGACCAGTGTGACCGACGAGCGTCCGACCTCCACGAGGAGGGTGACCCCGACGGCTAAACGTTCCGACCCAGGCGCCGAACGATCTCTGTGGCCAGAGCGAACGCCGACGTAGCCGCCGGAGAGGGGGCATTGCGGACGTGCGCGATCGGACCGGTCCGCTCGATCACGAAGTCGTCGACGAGGCTGCCATCACGTCCTACCGCCTGGGCGCGGACTCCGGCGAGTGCCGTCCCGTCAAGGTCATCGACCGATAGCGCGGGCACGTAGTCGGCACAGGCCCGGACGAACGCGCTCGTGCTGGCGGCCATCCGGGCCTCGTCCCACCCCGTGCGCCAGAGTCTGCGCGCCGCGCGCCACGATCCGGGCCAAGTGACCGTCTCGAGAGAGTCCCGAAGGTCGAGGGTCCCGAGTCGGTAGGCCGTTCGACTGGCGACCGGCAGCGCGGTCGGACCGAGCAGCACGCCGCCCTCGATGGTGGGGGTGATGTGCACGCCGAGGAAGGGCAACGCTGGGTCTGGCACGGGATAGACCATGCCCCGCACCACGGGCTGACCGACCTGTCTGAGCCGCAAGTAGGCTCCCCGGAAGGGCACGATCCGAGGGTCGGGGCCAGCCCCGGATCGTTGCGCCACCCGGTCGGACCAGAGTCCGGCACAGACGATGACGCGGCTCGCTTCGGTCGTGCTCTGACCGTGCTCGACGATCGCGACCGACCCCCCTGGGGTGACGCGGTCGACGTCGACGCCACACAGGATGTCGACCCCCTCGGCCCGCAGCGTGTCGGCCAGGGTCCGGGCGACGCGGCCGTAGTCCACGATGCCGGTGGACTCGATGTGCAGGGCGGCGACGCCGACGGCGTGAGGCTCGATCTCCGGTATGCCGTGCGCAGAGACCCTCGTCAGTCCGGACACCCCGTTGGCCCGGCCCCGACGCTCGAGCTCCTCGAGTCGACCCATTTCATCCGGACGGCGCGCGATGATCAGCTTGCCGCATCGACGCGTGGGTATGCCGTGGGTGTCGCAGAACTCGTACATCCGAGCAGCGCCCTCGACACACAGCCGAGCCTTCAGCGAACCCGGCGGATAGTAGACACCACTGTGAATGACCCCCGAGTTGTGACTGCTCTGGTGGGCGGCTACCTCGGGCTCTCGCTCGAGCACGGCCACGGTGGCGGCGGGATCGGTCCGGCGGACTTCCCGCGCGACCGCCAGGCCGACGATGCCCGCGCCGACCACCACGACGTCATACCTGCTCATCGGTCTCGTCGTGGCGCCCCGTCACTGGTACGCGAGGGACGTTCCGGGGGCAGAACCCTGCGCAGGATGTCGGTCACGGTGAGCACTCCCACGGCGTCCGTGTCGGTGCTGACGACGACCAACTGCTCCCCGTGCTGTCGCATCACCCTCAGCGCCTGGTACACCGGAGTGGCCGGGGTGAGCATCAACGTGGGCCGACCGAGCCCCCCGAGCGCGCGGGCGGGGTCTTCATTCAACGTGTCCCGTACGTGCACGACACCGGTCAGGTGTCCGTCGTCGTCGGCGAGCAGGATGCGGAGGTGCCCACTGCGCGCGGCCGCCTCTCTCACCTCACGCACCGACGCCCCCACCGAAACGGCGACGGGCCGGCTGCCTTTCACCAACAGGTCACCGACGGTCAGCTCCTCCAAAGCCAGGACCTGGGTGATGTGCGTCTCGAAGGTGGTGTCCAGAGCCCCCTTCGCGGCTGACTGCTCGACGAGGTAGCGGATCGTCTCAGCGTCCTGACCGCCCACTGCGGCACGATCTGCGGGGGTCACTCCGCTGGCCGCGACCAGCCGGTTGGCCAACGCGTTCACGCCCACCAGGAACGGACGGACCACGGCGATGAAACCCCGAGCGGGGATGCCGACCAGCTTGGCTGCCGTCTCCGGATGGCCGATGGCCCACGACTTGGGCGCCATCTCACCCACAACGAGGTGCAGGAACGTCACGACGAGCAGGGACAAACCGAACGATGCTCCCCCGGCGACCCATCCGGGGATGCCGATCGCTGAGAACGCCGGTTCGAGCCACTGGTCCACGGCGGGCTTCGTGACAGCACCCAGGGCAAACGTGCAGGCGGTGATGCCGAGCTGGGCACCGGCCAGCATCAGGGTCAGCTCGTTGACTCCCCTGAGGGCTGCTCGGGCGGCGCGCGAGGCGGAGGCCTCGGCCTCCAACCGGTGGCGACGGGCCCCGAGCATCGCGAATTCGATCACCACGAAGAACCCACTCAGCACGATGAGCAGCGTCGTCACCGCGATCACCACGAAGGGGTCGTTCATCACGCGCCTCCCTCGGGAGGGCGATCGTCGGCGTCGTCCTCAGCAGCGTCCTCTTCGGTCTCCCAGGTCAGCAGCCGCACCCGGACCTGGCTGGGCACGTGACGAGCGACCTCGAGCACCTCGATCTCCAGGGCGTGGCTGAGCGGCCGGTCGGACACCAGCTCGGCTGGGTCCTGCGGCAGCGCGACCGTGATGCTGCGTCCCACCTTCAGGAGCTCTCCCGACTCGGCGATCACCAAGCCCGCGATGGTCTCGTAGTCGCCCTCGGGGATCCGCTGCCCCACGGCCCGCTCGGCCTCGTCGACCGGAACGTCGCCGTCCATCTGCCACTCGTCCAGCGCACCGGGCACGATGAGCTCGGGCATCTCCTGATCGTGCTCATCGGTGATCTCGCCCACCAATTCTTCAGCCAGGTCCTCCATGGTGAGCAGCCCGGCGAACCCGCCGTACTCGTCGATGACGCAGGCCATCTTCTGGTGGGCGCCCGTCAGCGCCTGGGCTGCCGCGGGGAGCGACATCAGCGTCGGCACGATGACCGCCGGGCGCATGATCGAGCTCACCACGACCTCGGGGTCGACCTCATCGCGCAAGATGTCGGTCAGCTCGACGACCCCCAGCGGATCCCCCTGCGCCCCCACCACCGGGTATCGGGTGTGGCCGGTAGCCATCAGGGTCAGGACCTCCCCGACCTCGGTCTGCGCACTCACCGTGTCGACGCGGGCCCGCGGGATCATCGCGTGTTCGACGTCCTGGTCAGGGAAGTCGATGATGCGGTCCAGCAGCAGGAACAACTCCTGTGGCAGGTGCCCACTGTCCCGGGAGTCAGCCAGGATGCGCTCCAGGTCATGAGCGTTCGCCGTCGCGTCGAGGTCGTGGATGGGGGTGATGCCCACCCAGCGCAGCACCGCGTTGGCAGAGCGGTCGAAGAACGCGATCAACCAGCCGAAGAGCGCCAGATAGATCAGGGTCGAGCGAGCCATCCAGCGGGCCATCGGCTCGGCGTTCGCAATGGCCAGGTTCTTGGGATAGAGCTCACCGAAGATCATCTGCACCCCGGTGGCCACCACCAAAGCCGCGATGGTCCCTACCGAGATGCTGACCGCCATCGACACCCCGGCCCCGTCGAGCAGGCTCCCCAACTGTTGGCCCACGAGCGGCTCCGCAACGTATCCGACGAGGAGACCCGTCACGGTGATGCCGAGCTGGGCCCCGGACAGCATGAACGAGGTCCGCTGGGTGACCTTCAGCGCGCGTTGGGCCGACGCATCGCCGGCCTCTGCCTGCGCCGCAAGTCGGTTGCGGTCGACCGACATGTATGCGAACTCTTGAGCGACGAAATACCCGTTCACCGCAATGATCAGGACGATCACCACGATGCCCGCAAGCAACAGCAGCAGGGTCGTGATCACAGGATCACGGCAACATGACGGCGCCAGCTCCCATCGTTGCTCATAGGGTGAAACGTCGCGGACATACGATCAATCTTAGGTGAGCACAGCAGTCCTCCCCGCGGGCCCGCACGTCAGTCGGCGAAAGGGCACCAAGCCTCAAACGCGGCTGGTGGCGGCCGCCTTCCGACGCTCGCGCACGTAGAGCTGTTTACGCACTCTTGCCACCACGGTGCCGTCGTCCGTCACCACGTCGGTTTCCAACCATCGCAGCACCTTGACGCCCCCGGCAGCGGCCGCCCGCAGCTCCTGCAGCAGCTCGTCGGTGACGACATAGCTCGCCCGGACCGTCGAGCGTCCTGGCGCCACGAACTCGATCTCGGCGGCTTTGTCCCACACCACGTAGTCAGGGCCCAGACTGCGCAGCACCAGGACCATCCACCAGGGGTCCGTCATCGCGAAGATCGCCCCACCGAACAGGGTGCCCACGTAGTTGCGCGCCCACCAGCGATGGTGCAAAGCCACTCGCGCGGTGCGGAAGTCCGCACCCAGATGCTCGATATGGATGCCGGACCCGGCGAACGGGGGCCAGATGTTCATGAAATGGCGCATCACCCGGTGATCGCCACCCAGAGACTGCCACGTCGGAGCACGCATGACTGGATCGTAACGACCACGGCCTACCCTCCCCCGCGGAGGATCCTCCGGTCCGGCGTCACCGGGAGCGGCACGTCCCCGGCGGCGCCGGTGATCGCTACGCAGCCCTTTCGGCTCGAGCCTTGATCCCCAGCAACATCCGGCGGGACATCACGGCACTGCCCACCGTGACGACTGCGGCAACCTTGCGCGCCGGGGCCCACGGGACGACATACCGCTCCCGCACCAGCAACCGTGTCCGGCCCTGGCCCTCGGGGCTGAGCAGGAAGGTCCAGTGGAAACCCAGTCCGGCACGGACGGGCCGGGAGATGACCAGCAGCTCGTGGGGCACGACCCGCACGATCTCCAGGGCAACGGTGGGGTGCAGCCGCAGCAGGTCACCCGGCTGTGGGTTCTGCCACGCTGGCTCGATGTGGTCGGCGTTGACAATCCCCGCTCCGCTGAGATTCTCGAGCCACGCATAGCTGTAGAAGCCGCCCTTGTCCTGACCGAGCTGCGCGATCCACGGCCAGACCCGCTCCGGCGGTGCGTCGATGGTGATGGCATGCGTCAACGCTGCACCCGGCTGAGGCATCAGGCTCTCGCTCGGCAGCTCTCGCGTGGCCTCGTCGCCTCGTGTGCCCCAGGCACGCAGGCGGGAGCCGGTCACGACCACGGATGCGGATGCACCCGCGGCAGCCAGCACCGCCAAGGACCTCTTCATGCGACCCAGTGTTGCAGCCCCCTGATCGCCACCGGTCGGGACTACTCCCCCGTCTGACCGTCGATCGACTCCCGCAACAGATCAGCGTGACCGTTGTGCCGCGCGTACTCCTCGATCATGTGGACCAACACCCACCGCAGCGACACCTCGCCACGACCGCCAAAAGCTGGATAGCAACGATCGAGTGCACCTTCGCTGTCTTCGCCCAGTCGCGACTGAACCACCGCGCGTGAACGCTCCACCGCCAACTGCCATAGGCCACGCAACTCCTCTCCTGTGTCATCTGCGGCCGAATGCCAGTCCCAGTCCCAGTCGTCCTCCCAGTCCACGCTGGCCCACGGCTCCGGCATCGGTCGCTGGCCGACGTCGGCGGTGAACCAGTCGTCCTCCACCAAGGCAAGGTGCTTGAGCATGCCGGCCAGCGTCATCGAGGTCGGGTGCAGACTGGTGCGCAACTGGTCGTCGTCCAGGCCCCGGCAGCGCCACTCCAAGGTGGCGCGGTGGTAGTCGAGGAAGCCCAGGAGAGTCTGGACCTCCCCTGCATGGTGGGGCGGATCAGGGCGGCCGTGCTCGTCGAACGCGATTTCATCTGTCGGGGGCTCGGTCATGCCCAGACCGTAGCGTCGAAGGCACACACACGACGAGCGATTTATTCTGTGTCAACCGACCCCGCCCGACTCGGAATCTGCCGGCCCCGGGCAATCATGGGAGGCAGGCTGCGGTCATCCGCTCGGTCTCGGCACAGTGGCCGGCTGGCGAGACCGGCTGCGTGGCCACCCAGTACTCGACGAAGGGACCGTCGGCGATGGTCATTGCGGCAGCCCATCACGAAGGGCCTCCGCAAGCTCGTCGAGACCCTTGACCTCGACGTCCGGTCGGGTGAAGTGCTCGGGGTAGGCGGTGCCGGTCCGGTTGATCCAGACGGTCTGCATACCGGCCGCTCGGGCTCCGTGCAGATCCCAGGGGTGCACGGCCACCAGCATCATGTGCGCCAGCTCCTCACCACACTGTCTCGCGGCGTACTCGTAGGCCGACGTCGCCGGCTTCCAGAGGTCTGCATCCTCGACGGTCAACAGCGCCTCGAAGCGATTTCGCAGCCGGGCCTGAGCAAGCAGAGCATCCGCGACCCCGGAGGAACCGTTCGACAACGTCACCAGGCGTAGAGCGGCCTCGCTCAGTCCCTGGACGCCCGCAGGCACGTCGGGGTGCACGTCGAGAGACAGGAAGCCCTCCATGATGTGGTCGATCGCGGCCCCCACGGGCCGGTCCAGAGAAGCCGTCGGAAGCGATGATCTGAGGACCGACCGGCCGATGTCGGCGAAAGGGGCACTCTGGCCGCACGTGGACAACGCGAAACCGTCACGCAGCACGCAGGCGAACCACGTCGCGGCCAGCTCGGGCGGAGCCCCGACGTCAGTGAACCTCTCGCGCATGGCGCTCAGGTCCGACAAGGTCTCGTTAACGTCGAAAACCACGGTCGTCACAGGTGTCGTCATGACCCGACTCTGACCCCGCGCGAGCGCCCTAGCAAGTGCAGCCGTTCCGGGGACGAGGCGCGATAGCGTGCGAGGCATGGTTGATGTTCCCGCCCTGGTCCTCACCGATCTGATCCGTGACTTCGGCGCCAAGCGAGCCGTGGACCAGCTGAGCCTGACGGTTCCGGCCGGGGTGATGTTCGGCCTCGTCGGACCGAACGGAGCGGGAAAGACCACGACCTTGTCGATGGCCACCGGGCTGCTGCGACCGACGCACGGCAGCGCGACGGTGCTCGGTCACGACGTGTGGTCGGACCCGCAACGGGCCAAGGCCTTGATGGGGGTGCTTCCCGACGGGCTTCGACTCTTCGACCGTCTCACCGGTCGCGAGCTGCTGACGTACGTGGGCCGGTTGCGTGGCGTGCCCACCGCTGACCTCACCCCGAGGACCGAAGAGCTCCTCAGCACCTTGGACCTCGCGCAGGACGCCAACACCCTGGTGGTCGACTACTCCGCCGGCATGACCAAGAAGATCGGGCTCGCCTGCGCGCTGGTCCACGCCCCCCGGCTCCTCCTCCTCGACGAGCCGTTCGAGGCGGTCGACCCCGTCTCCGGTGAGGTCATCCGCTCGATCTTGCGGCAGTACGTGGCCGGGGGCGGCACGGTGGTGCTGTCGAGCCACGTCATGGAGCTGGTCGAGAACCTGTGCCAGCGCGTCGCCGTCGTCGCTGTGGGACGCGTGCTCGCGGAAGGGTCGTTGGACGAAGTCCGGGACGGCGTGTCCCTGCAGCAGCGCTTCCTCAGCCTGGTCGGGACCAAGGAGACCAACCCGGAGGGACTGGCATGGTTGCGCTCCTCGTCCGACTGAAACTGTCGCTGCTGCGCAACATGATGCGGCAGTCCCCGTGGCGGCTGGTCGGGGTCGTCCTAGCGATGATCACCGGCCTGGGATTCCTCATCTTCGGCGTCATCGGGGTCGCCGCAGCACGGCTCCTTCCCGTCGACCAGGCCGGGCTCGTGGTGGTGCTGGGCGGATCGGCCCTGGTCCTCGGCTGGATGGTGCTCCCGGTCTTGTTGTTCGGCACCGACGAGACCCTCGACCCGAGCCGCTTCGCACTGCTGCCCTTGTCGGCCCGCCAACTCCTGCCCGGGCTGTTGGTCGCAGGAGCCGTCGGGGTGCCCGGGACCGTCACGGTGGGGTTGGCCCTGGCCACCGTGGCGACGTGGAGCCGCGGGATCGGGCCGGTGGCGGTGGCACTGCTCGGGGCGCTGCTCGGCATCCTCATCTGCCTGCTATCGGCACGGGTGCTCACGTCGGCTCTGGCCGGTCTGCTGAGCTCTCGACGTTTCAAGGACCTGGCCAGCGTGGCCCTGCTCGTCATCTTTATGGGGTTTGCGCTGGGCTCCAACGCGCTCAACGCCCTGGCCGTCGGTGATCCGCAAGACATCGAGGCGAACGTGCTCGACGCCGCCACTGTACTGGGATGGACCCCCCTCGGGTGGGCTTGGTCGGCGCCGGTCGACGCGGCCTCCGGGAGCCTCCTGGCGGCGGCGACGAAACTGGTGCTCTCGATGATCCTGGTCGTCGTCCTGACCGTCTTGTGGCACCACTTCCTCGCGGTGAGGCTGACCTCGACGCTGGCGACGGGTTCTTCCTCGGTCCGCGTCCGGGAAGGCGGCACGCTGCTGGATCGAATGCTGCCGGACAACGCGGTGGGAGCGAGCGCGGCGAAGTGCCTGCGCTACTGGAGGCGCGATCCCCGCTACGTCGCCTCGATCGCCGGAGTCATCATCGCTCCGGTCGCGATCGTCCTCGCCAACGTGTTCACCACCGGAGCCGGGCCGTGGCTGATCTGGATGCCCGCGCTCCTGGCTTTCGTGGTGGGCACCTCGATCAGCCAGGACATCTCCTACGACGGGTCGGCCTTCTGGACGCAGATCTCCTCGGGAATCCCGGGGCGGGTGGACCTGGCCGGCCGGGGGCTGGCCGTCCTGGTGTGGTCCGCGCCGTTGACGATGGTGGCCGTCATCGGCATCGCCGCCCTGACCGACGCGTGGAGCCTGCTGCCCCGCGCGATCGGACTGAGCACCGCGATGTTGGGCGGCGGGGTGGGGGTGGGCGTCTGGGTCACCGCCCACTGGCAGGGCCCGGCCCCGCCGCCCGGCGCGAGCCCGTTCTCCTCCGGTGGCGGGACCTCGTTCGAGTCGTTCATCGCGGTGGTCCTCGGGATGGTCCTGTCGCTCGTGGTGGCCCTGCCTGTCGTCGCGCTGGTGCTCGCCGCCATCTGGGTGCCGGTCCTGGGCTGGCTGGCGTTGGTGATCGGTCCGGTATGGGGCGTGCTGACGTTGCGCTGGGGTGTGCGCCTCGGCGGGGCCCGCCTGGATGCTCGGTGGCCCGAGATCCTCGGCAAGATCTCGGCGAACGCCAGCTAGCGGGACCGCTCGGCGCTCAACCTCATACGTCCACCACGAACGTCCCGCCGTCGTCGAAACGCGCGGTGAAGACACGGCCTACGCACTCTGTGGGAAGCGGACCGTAGAGGTGCGGAAAAAGCGGAGACGAGCGGTCCTCGGGGTTGCCGTGCTCGTGCCGGACCTGGGCGCCGGTCGACTCGACCAGGTCGACATCGATCTCCAGCACCACCAACGGCTCGCGCACTCCGTCGTAGACGAACTCGGCCGTCGCGGGCACCTGGTCCCAACTCGAGCAGTGGATGAAGCCGACCTGGGCCAAGGATCGATCGCGGGTGGACTGCACGTGCACCCCCTTCGCGGCGGACGACCTCCACACGTGCGCCTCGGTGATGTGAAAGATCCTCATCGCCTACTCGACCGGCTTCAACGGGTGAATCGCCACCTCACCGGCCAACAGCGGCCCGGCCGCCGCGAAGGCGGCAGCAACATGCTCACTCGCCAGGTGGGCATCGAGGTCGGCCTGTGAGCGCCAGCGCTCCACCGTGATGAAGGTGCCCGGAGCGGCTCCGGACTCGTACAGGTCGTAGGCGCTGCAGCCCTCTTCGGCTCGGGTGGCCGCCACCAGGTCCTGCAGGGCAGCACGGACCTGGTCGACCGCGTCGGCTTGGGCGGGGATCGTCGCGATGACGTGAAGTTTGCTCATCGGACCATCATGTCCCTCCGACGCAAGGAGGACCATAGGCTGGGACGATGGCATCGATGACGGGGACCACCGATGTCCCCACCAGGGGGATCGGCCCGACCGACGTCATCACGGTCCACGGAGCCCGGCTGCACAACCTCCGCGACGTCGACGTGGTCGTGCCGCGCAACCGTCTCGTCGCCTTCACCGGGATCTCGGGATCGGGCAAGTCGTCGCTGGCCTTCGGCACCATCCACGGAGAGGCCCAACGCCGCTACTTCGACTCGGTCGCGCCGTTCGCACGCCGGCTGATCCATACGGCGCTGGACCCGCAGGTCCGCGACGTCACGGGGCTGCCGCCGACAGTGGCTCTGGAGCAGAGTCGCGGAGGGTCCAGCAGCCGCTCCACCGTCGGCACCATCACCACCACCGGCAACACCCTGCGGATGTTGTGGTCCCGCTGCGGGGATTATCCCGAGGGCGTGCCCGCGATGGACTCCGACCACTTCTCCCCGAACACCGCGGTCGGTGCCTGCCCGGAGTGTTCGGGACTGGGCACGGTGCATCGGCCGACCGAGGACTCGATGGTGCCGGACCCCTCGATCTCGATCGCGCAGGGCGCCATCGCGGCGTGGCCGGGAGCATGGCAGGGCAAGAACTACCGGGACATCGTGGCCACCCTGGGTTACGACATCGACCTTCCGTGGCGGGACCTTCCGCAGCACGCACGCGACTTCATCCTGTTCAGCCAGGACACTCCGGTCGTGACCGTGGTGCCCGAGCGGGCAGCCGGCCGCGTGCACCGACCCTACGAGGGACGCTTCGTCAGCGCCGAGCGATACCTGATGCGCACTCTGTCGGAAACCAAGAGCGCGAGCCAGCGGGCACGGGCACTGAGGTATGTCGTCAGCTCCCCCTGCCAGGTCTGTCACGGCCGGCGCCTCGGTCAGGACGCGTTGTCCGTGCGCTGGCAGGGTCTCGCGGTCGACGAGGCCACCCGGCGGCCCATCGCGGAGCTGTTGGCGCTCATGCAGCAGCGTCTGCAGGCCCTGGGGGGTCGGGACGGTCTCGAGACCGACGCTCACCCCAGCGGCTCCGAGGGATCAGCGGTGGAGGCGGCCGAGCGTCTCCTGCTGGACGACCTGAGCTCCCATCTGCAGGTGATCGTGGACCTCGGCATCGGCCACCTCGACCTGGCCCGTTCCAGCACCTCGGTGTCGTCCGGAGAGCTCCAGCGGCTTCGGGTCGCGACGTCCGTGCGCTCGGGGCTCTTCGGGGTGGTCTACGTGCTCGACGAGCCGTCGGCCGGTCTGCATCCGCGCGACACCGAGGCCTTGCTGCGAGCCCTGAGAGGGTTGGTCGAGGCCGGTAACACCGTCCTGGTGGTTGAGCACGACATGGCCGTCGTCGCGGCCTGCGACTGGGTGGTCGACGTGGGGCCGGGCGCCGGGATCGAGGGCGGCGAGGTCCTGTACTCCGGGATGCTCGACGGTCTCGCAGGGATCGAGCGCTCGATCACCGCACGGTTCCAGCACTTCCCGGTGCACGCCGGAGACATCCGTTCCGAAGCCGACGAGGTCCGCGCGCCCAAGGGCTCGCTGCAGGTCAGCGGGATCGACCGGCATACGGTCCATGACCTGGATGCCACGCTGCCGCTGGGCGTGGTCACGGTGGTCACGGGCGTCTCGGGATCGGG
Source organism: Actinomycetales bacterium (assembly GCA_038258285.1). Taxonomy (GTDB): domain Bacteria; phylum Actinomycetota; class Actinomycetes; order Actinomycetales; family Dermatophilaceae; genus Ornithinicoccus. The sequence continues at coordinate 53,337 of JBBSQA010000009.1, forward strand.
CAAGAGCACGGTGCTCGACGTGGTCCACGACGTCGTCGAGAGCGCCCTCGCCGACGGAGGTCTCCGCGACGACCCTCCCGCCGGGGACGGTCACACCGGAGAACGCCCCGCCGGGCCAGGCATCGCCGGGCCAGGCATCGCCGTCCGGGCCGAGGGTTCGCAGGCGCCGTCACGGCTCGTGCGCATCACCTCCAAACCGATCGGTCGCACCCCACGGTCCAACCTCGCCACCTACACCGGCCTGTTCGACCACGTCCGCAGTCTGTTCGCGCGGACCCCGCTGGCCCGAGAACGCGGCTACCGACCCGGTCGGTTCAGCTTCAACGTGACCGCCGGCCGGTGCCCCACCTGCCAGGGTGAGGGGTCGGTGGCCATCGAGCTGCTGTTCCTCCCGGGGACGTACTCCACCTGTCCGACCTGCCACGGGTCCCGCTACAACCACGACACCCTCGAAGTCACCTGGCGAGGGCACACGATCGCCGACGTGTTGTCCTGGACGGTGGCGGAGGCGGAGCCCACCTTCGCCGACGAGCCACCGGTCGCCCGAGCCCTGGCTGCCCTGTCGACCCTCGGTCTGGGGTATCTGCGACTCGGTCAACCGGCCACGGAGCTATCCGGCGGCGAGGCACAGCGCATCAAGCTCGCAAGCGAGCTGCAGACCGAGCGAAGGCAGCCCACCCTCTACCTCCTCGACGAGCCGACCTCAGGTCTACACCCGGCTGACGTGCACCGCTTGCTGAGGCAGCTTCATACCCTCGCTGACGACGGGCACACCGTCGTGCTGGTCGAGCACCACCCCGCGGCCCTGGCCACCGCCGACTGGATCGTCGAGCTCGGCCCGGGAGCCGGCACCGCCGGGGGAACCATCACCCGCGACTCGGCCCGCTAGCGACACCGCCCGCCGGACTGTCTTCGGGGTCGAGGCCCTCGGACGTCGTTCGCTGCATTCGGTAGAGCGCGAACCCTGTCACCACCACGACCACGATCAGGACCAGGACCCCGTATCCGGCAACGTAGTTGCGGTCGAGCAGCGTCGCGTTGTCCTCGCGGGCGCCGAACCGGCCCAGGAACGGGATCGCGACTACCGAGATCGTTCCCACCACGACGAGTCCTACCGCCGCCGGAGCCCGAGCGGGCTTCGGCAGCACCTTCATCGCCACCGCCGCGACCACCAGAGCGATGACGGCGATCAGCCCATCGTTGGCGATGATGCCACCGCCGAGCCAGATCGCGATGCTGATCAGATCGGAGGGGTCGGCGCTGCCGAAGATCAACCAGGCACCCCACAGGCCGACGCCCACTCCGAGGGCACACAGGGCGAAGCGCACGCCGGTGATCATGCGCGCACCTCCAGGGTGCCGAGCCACTTCGTCTGCAGCACACCGGGGCGGTTCGGGGCGATCAACCGACAGGGGAAGCCATGATCCAGGTCAAGGTCTTCGCCGTTCAGCTGCAGGGCCACCAGGGTGCGCTCGTCCTGGACGAAGTTGGACTGCAGCAGCGTGTTCCGGAAGGGCCCCGAGGGCTGAAGCGAGCGGGCGACCACCTCGGAGTCTGCTCTGGCATCGACCATGTCCAGCAGGTCCCGGAGGCGCACCCCCGTCCACTCACCACTAGCACTCCAGCCCTCCACGCAGGAGATCGGCAACGTCTCGGTGTGCTGCGGCATACCGAGCAGCTGCTCACGGCTGAACGACATCTCGGCGTCGCCGGCCACCAGGGCCAGTCGATAGTCCTCTCCGACCATGTCGTCCGTGATGCGAGCCGCCTGCGCTGACTTGTTGATCGGGATGCCTTGAGGCCCTTCACCCGATCGGACCCCCAAGACGGAGACCTGGCGCAGCCACGGCACCGTCGCTCCCGCGGTGGCCAGGACAGCGACGCCGGCCGCCAACCACGTGGTCCGCACCAGCCCCCGGCGCGACAGGGCCCCTGCCTCCACCGCACTGGGTCGATCATGCTCGTCGTCGTCGATATCGCCGAGCAGGGCATCCCGGATGACGGGCAGCTTGACGGCGATATGCACCAGGAGTGCCCCGATCGCGATCCAGGCCAACGCGTAGTGGGTGCTCCGGAAGGAGAAGCTCCACGGATACCACTGCGTGCTGTTGAGCAGTCCGGTCACCAGCTCGAAGATGCCTGCGGCCACGAGAACGGCGATAGAGGCTCGTTCCAGTCCGACTACCACCATCTTGCGAAGATTCCCGAGCGGGAAGCCGGCGAAAAGTCGGGGATAGACGGTCCACAGTTTGACCAACAAAAGGGGAATAGCTGCAATCCCGGTGGCCACGTGTAGCCCTTGGTTGAGCCGATAGCCCCACGCGGGATTCGTCGGAAAGGGGATGGGTTGGCTGACTTCTTGGGAGTAATGGCTGATCAGGCCGGTCACGAAACAGAGAGCGAAACAGACTCCCAGCCACACGCCGATACGAGCGGCGACGTACGGACTGCGCAGCCGCGACGTGAACAGCTCCGGGGTGGGAAAGGGAGGTTTCATGAATCCTCGAACGATGGAGGGCTAGGACCACACAAGAGCCATAGTGTCTGGTCGATACATATCGAGTCTAGAGACGCGACTGCACCGTAGCCCTCGTCAGAGAGAACACTCCGAGTCTCACACTTTATTGCCGCACCTCTCCCGTCGTGGCTCGAAAAGCCCAACGGGAGCGAAACTCACTGATGCACTTGGAGTACCACGGCCCACCGGTCGCCGATGGGATGCCGCGAAGTCACCACCAGACCCGCCCGGGCCGCAACCTGCTCGATATCGTCGAGACCGACAATCGCCCAGCGGAACGGCCGACTCGTCGCTTCGCCGCATTCCAGGGTCGCCCAGAGCGTCTTCATCGCCACTCCGGTTTCTTTGACCTCGACCACGATGCGGCCGTGATCGCTGATGAGCTCTCGCAGCCGAGCTAGCAGTGCGACCGGATCTCCGCCGATCCCGATGTTGCCGTCGGCCAGCAAGGCGTTCTGCCAGCGTCCCTCCCCCGGCATCGGCTTGAAGACGTCTCGCACCACGGCCGCGGCCCCGCGCGAACGTGTCTGACCGACCGCCTCACTGACGATGTCGATGCCCAGCACGATCTGTCCTCGCGCCGCCAAGGCCGAGGTCAGTCGCCCCGGGCCGCAGCCGACGTCGATGGTGCAGGTAGGACACAGGTCCAGCAACGCCAGGTCGGCCGGGTCGGCGTCCCGCGTCCAGTCCTGCACCGGCAGATGCTTGGGATTGTCTTCCAGTCCGACGATGTGCACCGGAGATCCCTGCAGGGCGCGGGAGAAGAGATCGGTGAAAGACGTCTGAGTCTGAGTCATGGGTGAACCCCCTTCGTGGCCCAGGCTCGGGCGAATCGAGTATGCGGTGCGGATGACGCCACGACCTCCGCGTCATCCACCTGGTCGACGTCCCGCAGTGTTTCGACCCGGCCGACACTGAGGCCCCGTGCGAGCAGTGCCGCATGAGTATCTTCGCAGGTATGTGACGTAGACATGGGCACACCCCTGAGCGCTTGGGCGTCAGCAGGGTCGCGCAGACCCAAACCCCACCACCCGCCGTCCTCTGCCGGACCCAGTACTGCGTCGTGGAGTAGGAGCGCCGAGGCGGCCGACTCCAGCTGTTCAGCGGTCAGTTGAGGGGTGTCCATCCCGACCTGGAAGAGCGGGCCGGGCCCGGCGTCGAGGTGCGCGTTGGCCAGTCGCTCCGCGAAACCGTCACCGCGCTGCCAGACGATGGTCCAGTCGGCCAGAGCCGTCCGGACCTCCTGCGCCCGCATGGCGTCGTCGAGGTTGCCGGTCAAGGCGATGACGCCCTCGGCGCCTGCCTCCCGGCATACGGCCAGCGTGTCCAGCAGTCCTGCTGCCGCGAGGTCGGCGGCGGCTTCGTGCCCGATCACGGCGCCCAGCCGCGTCTTGGCCAATCCGGGGACGGGTGCCTTGGCCATCACCAGCACCTTCACGCCAGGACCTTCCAGAAATCACGCGCGGCGCGGACCGTGCCGGTCACCGACCCGGAGACCTTCGACTTCGTCCCTTCGGCCCGAGGGCCGTAGGCGACGTCACTCTCCAGCAACCTCCATCCAGCGACGGTGGCCTTCTGTAGCAACTCCACCGGATAGCCGAATCGTCGGTCCTGCACGTCCAGGTCGAGAAGCTCCTGACGACGGCATACCCGGACGGGGGCGATGTCGTGCACCGTCATCCCGATCCGACGGCGCAGCCACGCCAGGATCAAGGCGTTGCCGGCGCGAGCATGCCACGGCCACACTCCCTGGCGGCTCGGGCGACGCCGGCCCAGGGCCATGTCGGCCTGTCCCTCACGCACTTGGACCAGCATGGGGCGCAGGACCGCCGGGTCGAAGGAACCGTCACCGTCCATGAACGCGACATAGTCATGGGTCGCCGCAAGCAGTCCGGCCTGGATGGCCGCGCCGTATCCGGGAACGGACTCGGCGATCACGCGTGCGCCAAGACGCTCGGCGACGGCGGCGGTGTCGTCACGTGAACCGTTGTCCACCACGATGACGTGGAATTCCTCGGGCACGATCGGGAGCAGCGCCACCAAGGCGGGACCCTCGTCGCGGCAAGGGATGATGAGATCGCAAAGCGGCACGTGGGTCAAGATATCCGTATATCAGCGGAATGGTGCATTACCGAAGAACGACCGGCATATGACGTCGACATAGACGGAAGTGTCGCAAACAGGGTCGTCACTTAGCGTAGGGGGATGACCCAGACGCACACAGCGCCTGCGGCGACGACGTCCCAGCCGCGCACGAAGGCGCCCTGGGTCGGCTTGTCTCTCGCTGCCCTGATCATCGCGGCCTCCTTCGTCATCCCCACCCTCCTGGACTGGGAGGTGTATGCCCGCAAGGACCCGGAGGCCTTCGGCACCATCGAGCCACTGCATGGCTTCTGGGATCCGAACTACTTCGGGCCTGGCACCCTGCCCGCCGTCGCGATCGCCCTGCTGGCCCTGGTGTATGCGGTCCCCCTCGCTCAGCGGCTGCCGTGGCGCTGGCTCCTGGTCACCTGCTATCTCGCGGGTTTGGCCTGGATGCTGTCCCTGGCCTTCACCGACGGCATCCCCGGTGTGGAGCACGTGCTGGCGAACCGGCACGAGTACTTCGAGACGGCGCTGCGGATCGACGACGTCCCGCAGATGCTGGACGAGTACATTGCGCGGATCCCGTACGCCCACCCGGACAACTGGGTCGTGCACCTAGCCGGTCACCCCCCGGGCGCGGTGCTGTTCTTCATCGCACTGGTGCGTCTGGGCGTGACGAGCCCCCTGTGGGCCGGACTCATCACCACCGCCCTCGGGGCGACCGTGGTGATGCCCGTGCTGATGACAATGCGGACCCTGGGCGCCGAGACGGCGGCCCGCGCCGTCGCGCCGTTCTTGGCGCTGAGCCCCGCCGGCATCTTCATCGCGGTCTCCGCCGACGGCCTCTTCGCTGCCGTAGCCGCGTGGGGCATGGCTGCGTTGGCCGTGGCCGCCACCGCGTCGACCCGAGGTCGGATGGCGGGTTTCGCGGTCGTCGCCGGACTGCTGCTCGGCTACGCGGTGATGATGTCCTACGGACTGCCGCTGCTCGGGGTGCTGGCCATCGCGGTGCTGATCGCGGCCCGGGGATCGTGGTGGCCGGTGCCGATCGCTGCCGCTGCTGCGCTGGCCGTGGTGCTGGTCTTCGCGGTGCTCGGGTTTGCCTGGTGGGAGGCCTACCCGGTGTTGACGGAGCGGTACTGGGACGGTCTGGCTCAGGACCGACCGTTCGCCTACTGGGTCTGGGGAAACCTGGGTGCCCTGTTGATCGCGGCCGGGCCGATGATCGGGTCCGGCGTCGCTCTTCTCGCGGTGAACGTCCCGTCGAAGCAGCGCCTCGCGGGCACGGCCCAGACCGTATCGAACCGGCGGGTGGTGCTCTTGCTCGCTGGCGCGGCCGTGCTGATGATCCTGATCGCCGACCTGTCCCGCATGAGCAAAGCGGAGGTCGAACGCATCTGGTTGCCGTTCATGCCGTGGCTCACCGTGTCCTTGGCTTTACTGCCTCAGCGTTGGGTCCGCCCAGCGCTGGCCGTGCAGCTCGGCGGCGCCCTCGTCGTGGAGACGCTGCTCTACACCAGCTGGTAGGGACCTTCAGGCGCGCAGGGGTGCCGTAGCGAACTCAGCCAGTCCCCGCTCGGGTGAGACCTGCGCGATGAATCCCAGCGCACGGGCGGCCCGGGCCGGCGACGCCACGATGTGGCGCACGTCCCCGAGCCGGTAGCCGCCGGTGATCTGCGGCTTGATGTCGCGCGAGCCCGTGTCGCTGGTGCCGCCGGCGACCTGTCGCGCGACGTCGGCGATGCCGACCGGCTGGCCGGAACACACGTTGTAGGCCGCGAACTCCTCGCTCGGCCCGTCGACGACGGCTCGCAGCGCGAGCACATTGGCCCGGGCCACGTCACTGACGTGCACGAAGTCCCGCATCTGGGCTCCGTCTTCGTAGACCTTCGGAGACTCGCCCCGTTCCAGCGACGAGCGGAACATGGCCGCCACCCCGCTGTACGGGGTGTCTCGCGGCATACCCGGGCCGTAGACGTTGTGGTAGCGCAGCGCGATCGCTGAAGCCGGCGCCTGGCGCACCCACGCCGCGGCGTAGTGCTCCTGCGCGAGCTTGCTGACGGCATAGGTGCTGCGAGGATCCATCCGCGCTGTCTCGTCGACCAGCTCCCACCCGAGCACGGAGCCGCACACCGGGCAGTGGTTCTCGAAGTCTCCGCCGTCGAGGGCTTGCACGGTGCGCGGCGGGGGCGTTTGCTGACCGTGCGTCGGGCAGTCGTAGCGGCCCTCGCCGTAGACCACCATGGAGGAGGCCAGCACCAACCGGTCCACGTCGGCCTCGTGCATCGCCGCCAGCAACGCCGCTGTGCCCAGGTCGTTGTGAGAGGCGTAGGCCGGCAGATCAGCCACGGTCACCCCGGCACCGACCACTGCTGCCTGGTGACACACCGCGTCGACCCCCTGAAGCAGCGAGCGCCACTCCTCACCGCTGGCGCTGTCGCGGACGTCGAGCTGGTGGGTGCCGTCGGGTGCCCGGGCCTCTCCGTGGGCCATCGCGAGCATGAGGTCCACCCGCACGACCTCGTCGCCGTCGGCTTCGAGCTGTCGGCCGATCTCGCTGCCGATGAAGCCGGCCGACCCGGTCAGCAGGACCTTCACGGCATACCCGGGATGTCGTAGGTCACGTCGATGCCCTCGGCCCAGGTCGAGCACGAGCAACCCGACGGGTCCGGTAGGGCCTCGATGGTGTCGGCGAGCAGACCGGTGAGGCGCTCGAGGTTCTTCTTGAACAGGGCGAACACCTCGGCCTGCCCGACACCCTCGCCGGACTCGGCCCCCGCGTCCATGTCGGTGACCAACGCGATCGCCGCGTAGCACTGACGCATCTCGCGGGCCAGGGCCGCCTCGGGGGCACCCGTCATGTTGATCAGGCTCCACCCCTGCGCCGCGTAGTACTGAGACTCGGCGCGGGTGGAGAAACGAGGGCCTTCGACGACGACCATCGCGCCACCGTCGACGACGTCCGGAGCCGCGCCCAGGACGGCCTGACCGATGTTCCGGCAGTAAGGGTCGGCGAACGGGAGGTGACAGGCACCGGTCTCCACGAACGAGCCGATCCGGCGCACGGTGCGGTCCACGAGCTGATCGGGCAGGACGATGTCACCGGGGGCCACGGACGCGCTGAGGCCGCCGACCGCGCACGGAGCGATGACCTGCTTCACCCCGAGGCTGCGCAGGGCGTAGGCGTTGGCGCGGTAGTTGATCGCGTGCGGCGGGTCGTCGTGGTGCAGTCCGTGGCGGGGGATGAACGCCACCTTGCGGCCCCGCACGGTGCCGATGGCCACGGGAGCCGACGGGTCGCCGTAGGGCGTGCTGACCGGGTGCTCGACCGGGTCGTCGAGGAAGGAGTAGAAACCTGTGCCGCCGATCACGGCGATGTCTGCAGTCGCGTCATTCACGGCGCCCACTCTGCCAGCCTGCACCGACGGTTGCTGCCTCTGGTGCACTCCCGCGGTCGGCGCCGGGGTGGGAAGTGCTCGAGATCACGCAGGAGAGGGCCAACTCAGGGCACATACTGGCAGACGTGCTGGACCCCGACGACACCCATCACCAGGGGAGCGGCGACGAACTTCTGTCCCGGTCGTCGCGACTCAGTCGTGGGGCCCTCGTCCGGCTGTCGACCTTGGGTGCGCTGTTGGTCCTGGTGGTGGTCGTCGAGGTCGTGGGTGGGGTCCCCACCCGAGCCGAGATCGAAGGCTGGGTGGATCAGGCTGGCCCCCTGGCTCCGCTGTTCTTCTTGGTGATCTACGCCTTCACCACCCTCTTTCCGGTCCCCAAGAATCTGCTGAGCGTGGCGGCGGGGCTGCTGTTCGGTATGGGGTGGGGGCTGGCGCTCGTCTGGGGTGGCGCCATGGTGGGTGCGCTCGCGGCCTTCGCGATCGGTCGCCTGCTGGGGCGCGAAGCCGTCGAGCAGCTCACCGGGGCCCGTGTGGCCGCCATCGACGACATCCTCAACCGGCACGGCCTTCTGTCGGTGATCGGGGTGCGGCTCATCCCGGTCCTACCGTTCACCGCGATCAACTACACGGCCGGGCTGACCGGGCTGCCCCTGCGCGCCTACGTGGTGGGGACGGCGGTCGGCATCATCCCCGGGACGGTGGCCTTCGTCGCGCTCGGTGCCTACTCGACCGACCTGGGCTCGTGGCCGATCATCGCCGCCATCAGCGCGTTGATCGTGCTCACGGTCGGCGGGGTGGTCGGTGCGCGCCTGTGGCGCCGTCGACGCATGGGCGCAGGCATGTAGACCGTTGCGGGTTCGGGTGCACTCTTGCCGTGAGCGCCCTTGGTCGAAGTGGTCCACACCGTGGAGGAGTCGCTCGGGTCCTCGACATTCATCCGCGCCGGGGCAACGTATTGCCTGGTGAACCCGAGGGTGGGCGACATGGAATGGCTCACGCTCGACCACCACCGCAGCACTGGTCTCTTCACGCTCGCGGACACCGGCGCCCTCGGCATACCCCGACGTGATGTCGACCGCATGGTCCGTCGAGGCGACCTCGCCCGGGTAGCCCCGGGGGCCTTCGTGCTCGGGGCACGCTGGACGAGCCTCACCGTCGAGCGCAAGCACGTCCTGCGAGCTCAGGCGACCCTGCTGAGACTTCGGACGCCCACCCTGCTGAGCCACCAGGCCGCGGCTGCGTTACACGGTCTGCCGCTGCTGTGGGCTGCCGGCGCAGACCTCACAGGACGCCGGGTGCATCTGACTCGGCGCGGCCCGGGACCGACCAGGAGCACAGCTGCGCACACCGTCCACGAGTCGTACGGCGAGGGACAGCGGGCCCACGATGTCGAAGGCGTCCCCGTAGTGAACGCTCTCATCGCGGCGTTCGGAGTGACCGAGGTCGAAGGGTTCGTCGCAGGAGTCGTCGCTCTGGATGCCGCCCTGCACGCCAGGCAGACCACAACCTCCGAAGCCTGGGACGCGTTGGTCCGACTCCGCCGGCGACCGCACACAGCGATCATTCGTCGGGTCGTCGCAGTAGCCCACGGGGCCAGCGAGTCACCACTGGAGACACAGGCGCGGCTCGTACTGTCCGGCCTCGGCTACCACATGCGGCCGCAGGTCCGGCTCATGACGGCGAGTGGGGCTTTCGTCGCTCGAGTCGATGGACTGCTGGAGGCCCTCGGGGTGGTCATCGAAGTCGACGGGCGCGGCAAGTATCGGACCGATGACGGCAGCACGTCGATAGAGGCGCTCCTGTCGGAGAAGCGCCGCGAGAGCGCCATTCGAGACCTGGGGTATGCGGTGCTCCGGGTGGACCAAGCCCTGGTCAGGGATGCGCGTCAACTCGATGAACACGTCAAAGCCGCAGCACGTCGCTCGGATCCCCGGCGTCGACTCCGCAGATGAAGTTTGGTGGGCGTCGCTCTCGGCTGGGCCAACTCCTGCGGGTTTCAGCACACACCTGCTGCGGGCGCCGACCGCAGCAGTGCATCAATGGCCGCAACAGTCGGCGGCGTGGCGCGCCATAGGGTCTTGTCGTCAATCAAAACTTGACGCAGCCACTCGTCAAGTCTAGATTGACGGCATGACCTCAACCGTGAAGATCTCGACCCCCCAGCCCCAACTCCCCGCCTTCGACTCCTCCTGGCAGGACTGGATGGCCTACGGCTTGGCCTGGCGACGCATCGAGCACGCGAACGTCGCATCGTCCTGGGCTGCCTCGACATCCCCCGCATCCTCGTGGTCCGAGTCCGACTGGCCGACCTCGGTCGCACCCGCCGTGGCCGACGCCGCATCATCGAAGCGCTCATGGCCGATCACCTTCCACGCCTACCGCGAACCCACCCCCGGGCCTCGCTGGCAGGCCCTGTGGGACGCGACGCGTTCGGCATACCGCGGCTTCTATCTCAGCGAGGGCGAAGCGGCACGCCCCTCCCTCCAGGAATGCCGAGAGGCCCTGGAGGAGCACATGCCCGAGATGGTCCCCACGTGGGAGCGCCTGACTGCTCTGGCCACCGACGACGAGCACGACGACGACATCGCCGCACGTCTGCTCTCGATGTGGCGGATGCCCATCTTCGCTGCGGGTTGCTCGCAGGTTGCGCTACCCGGCACCGACCCGGTGCTGATCCGCAACTACGACTACGACCCCAACCTCTTCGAGGGCGTCATCGCCTCCACCAACTACTCAGGGTCACGCGCCGTCCTCGGCACTTCGGACATGCTCTGGGGCCTGGTCGACGGGATGAACGACGCCGGACTGGCGATCTCGTTGACCTACGGCGGACGCAAGGGCGGCAAGGCCGGGTTCGGCATCCCCCTGGTCATCCGCTACCTGCTGGAGACCTGCACCACCGTGTCGCAGGCGTGCGAGCGGCTGCGTGGACTGCCCGTGGCTCAGGCCTACAACTTGGCCATGGTCGACACCGATGGTGCGCACGCGACGGTCTTCGTCGCGCCCGGTGAAGAACCTGAGGTCAGCGACCTTCGCGTGACCACGAACCACCGCCTCGGTGTGGTGGAGCACCCCGACACCGCCGCCCGTTTCGGCAGCCTCGACCGCCAACAGTTCTTGGCCGGAAACCTCGAGGACGGGGAGCCCACGCAGGACCTGCTCGGTGACTGGTTCGCCGACGCACCGGTGCACAACGACCGGTACTCCGAAGGGTTCGGCACCCTCTACACGGTGGCCTACCGCCCGCAGCACGGTGAAGCCACCTACACCTGGGGCGACACGGTGTTGAACCGCACCTTCGACGACGGTGAAGCCACGGTCCCGGTGGTCTTGCAGGGCCGCTGAGCCTTGACCTCCGCGGTATCTGCCGCCCAGCGTCTGCTCCCGATGACCGTCGGCGGTGGATACTGGGCGGCATCACCCTGAGGAGGTCCCGCTATGACCGTTGCCGAGCCCGCAGATCTCGCCACCCAAGCGCGCGAGCTGATCGCCGACTTGGGTCGCTCCCCTGATCCCGCCGCCTTCCAGGAGCTGTTAGGGATCAGTGAGGCTGTCGGACTGGCTCTGGGAGCGTCGGCCCGCACCCTCGCCGAGGCGCAGTCCTGGACTCAGGTCGCCACCTACGCAGGCACCTCCAAACAGGCTGCCTGGTCGCGCTGGCGCGGTTGATCTGTCGCATCCGCCAGCACCACATCTCTACGCCGGTGTCGGTCCCCAGGTCTAGCCTGATGGGATCGAGTCGCAGAGGAGATCATCATGACGGGTCCAACGGCCGCGCCCGAGAGCGGCAGCAAGGACAACGAGGGTAGGGGCACAGCACAAACCACCGGACGGTATGTCGTGGTGTTCGCAGACGCCTCGGACCCGGCGCCCATGCTGCGCGAGATGGCCGGTATGTCGTCGGTCGCGAGCTCTCGAGACTTCAGCGGGCAAGCCATGAACATGGACGAGACCGCCGGCGCGGACGCCACCGTGTTCGCCGAGCTGGGGATGGCCGTGGTCTCCGGTGATCCGACCCAGATGGGCACCTTGACCCAGGCCGCGACCGAGCGTGGCACGTCCGTCTTGGCCGTCGTCCCCGAGCTGATCCACCACGTGCTGCCTTCGCCGGGTTACGTCGAGGGATACCGCGACGGCGTGGACGACCTGGCGAACCGACTCGGCATCGACGACGGAGCGGGAGGCACCGACGGTGTCTCCTTCGAAGACACCGACGCGTTCACCTGGGGACTCCACGCCATCGGTATGGAGCTCTCGGGATTCACCGGTCAAGGCATCAAGGTCGCCGTTCTCGACACGGGCATGGATCTGGAGCACCCGGACTTCGCCGGTCGCAGCATCACCCATCAGTCCTTTGTCACCGGTGAGACGGCGCAAGACGGCCACGGACACGGCACGCACTGCATCGGCACCTCTCTTGGCAGCGTGTCGGACCGGGGGCGGCGCTACGGCGTCGCCAACGGGGCCGAGATCTTCGCCGGGAAGGTGCTGGGTGACCAAGGCAGCGGGTCGGATGCAGGCATCTTGGCCGGGATCAACTGGGCAGTGTCCAATGGATGCGCCGTCATCTCGATGTCGCTCGGGGCCGATGTCGCCGAGCCGCATCCGCCCTACACCGTGGCCGGTGAGCGGGCGTTGGCCGCGGGGACGTTGATCATCGCGGCGGCGGGCAACAACGCCGACCGACCCGACAACCCCGGCTTCGTCGGCGCCCCCGCCAACAGTCCTTCGATCATGGCGGTGGCCGCCCTGGACAGCGGCCTCCAGGTGGCCCGGTTCTCGGCGCAGAGCACACCGGTCCGGGGCGGACAGGTCGACCTCGCGGGCCCGGGAGTCGCGGTGTACTCGTCGTGGCCGATGCCGGACCGCTACAACACCATCAGTGGCACCAGCATGGCCACCCCGCACGCCGCGGGGGTGGCAGCGCTGTGGGCGGAGGCCACCGGCCGTCGCGGGCTGGAGCTGTGGGCCACCCTGGCCATGGATACCCAGCGCCTCGATCTTCCCTCGGTGGACGTCGGGCTGGGCCTGGTCAAGGTGGCACCGTGACCGCGCCCGAGGACACCGACGTCGCAGGTCACTCTCCCGCGGCCGACGACGACGCCCCGTCGGGCGGTGGCCCGTCGGGCGGTAGTCCGTCGAACGAGACGACGCCGCAGGGTGCCACGGCGATCAGCTATAGCCACTGGCAGCAGGTCACGGTGAGTGTCGATGACCAGCATCTCAAAGACATCCAGACCGTGGCCACGCATCTTCGGGCCCAAGGGATGCATATCGACCAGGTCTTGGACGGGCTCGGCATGATCACCGGTTCCGTGCCAGACCAGGAGCGCAGCGAGTCGGTGGTGCACGTCACCGGAGTGGCTTCGGTCGAGCGCCAGATCACCTACCAGCTGCCGCCGCCGGACGCCGACGTCCAGTAGACCCCTCCCCGGTGTTCGTCCGGGAGCCCCGGGTTAGGCAGGGAGGAGACGTCGAGCCAACTGATCGGCGACCTCGTCCAGGCACGCATCGAGCAGCTCGTCGTCGGACGTGCAGAGCCAGTTCTGGGCCAAACCCACGAGCTGACCGAAGAAGACTTCAGCGATGACGTTCACCGGGGCCTGCCAACCCCGGCCCTCGACCGCCGCGACGCCGTCGAGGAACGACACGATCTCAGCTCGATAGCCGGTGACGGCTTCGGCTGCGAGATGCGCCAGCTCAGGATCACGGACCCCCATGAGCCCGAGCTCCTGCACGACCAGCTCGGCCTTCGGGTCCCTCCGAAGCTCCTCGGCATACCGGTGGACGGCGCGCCGGATGATCTCCTCGGCCGTGCCACCGCGCGACAGTGCCTCACCGACAACGGCCGCCACCGACGCGATGTCCGCTCCGAAGACGGCGCTGATCAGCGCACCCTTGGAGTCGAAGGCGTAGTGCACCGCACCCAACGGCACACCCGCCTCTGCGGCCACGGCCCGCGTGGTCAGGCCCCAAGCCCCTTCGCGAAGCATGACCGTCTGAGCAGCCTTGACGAGTTGGGCCCTCCGTTGGGCGACGGGCATGTGCGCCCGTTTGGTCGAGCCGGTCACGGGACCATCTGCCCGGCGGGCGTGACCGTCTGCCCGATCGGCTCAGCAGCCTCAACCGTCTGCTCATTCGGCTCGTCCGTCGGTTCTTCGGCGAGGGTCGTCACCTCGCCCGATGGCCGAGCGCGCAGCACGACGAGAGCCTGCACCCCGGCGTAGGCCATGACCGCGGTCGCCACGGCGAGGACCACCGACATGCCGTCGGTGAAGGCCGTGTTGGCTACGTCGATGAAGGCGTCCGCGACCTGCGGCGGAAGCCCCGCCACCGCCGCGTTGACGCCACCGAGCGTGTCGCCCCCGGCCTCGATGGTGCGCTCGGGCACCGATACCGGCGCCGAGTCCAGTCCGGCGCGGTAGACCGCCAGACCCAAGGTCCCGAGCACGGCCGTGCCCATAGCCCCGCCGAACTCGTAGGCCGTCTCCGAGATCGCAGCGGCCCCTCCGGTGCGCTCGGCCGGGGCGCTCGCCACGATGACGTCGTTGGTGAGGCTCTCGGCCATGCCGATCCCCAAGCCGATCAGGGCCGGCCAGATGAGGAGACCCAGCTGGGGGGCCGTCTGAGTCAGCACCACTCCCGACGCGAACCCCACCGCGGCCAGCAACATGCCGCCGCCGATGATCACCCGCAGACCCACCAGGCGGGCCAGACGCGGAGCGGCCAGCGAGCCGACCATCGTGCCCACGGCAAGCGGCATCATCCACACTCCGGCACGCAAGGGGGACAACCCGACGACGACTTGCAGATACTGCGGCAGGAAGAAGAGCAGACCGATGATCGAGAACGTGCTCAACAGGTTGGTGAGCACCGCCACGCTGAAGACCCGGTCGGCAAACAGGCCGATGTCCAACAGGGGCTCGCTCAGCTGGCGCTGACGGCGCACGAAGATCCACAGCAGACCTCCTCCGAGCACCATCATGCCCACGGCCACGAGGCTCACGCCCTCGGAGCCGATCGACTTCAGCCCGTAGACCAACGGCAGGATGCCGGCAATCGACAGAGCGGCCGAGAGGAGGTCGAAGGGGCCCGGGTCGGCATTGCGCGACTCCGGCAGGAGGAAGAACGCGCCCACCAGGAGCAGCAGCATGATGGGGGCGTTGATCAGGAAGACCGAACCCCACCAGAAGTGCTCGAGCAGGAATCCGCCGATGATCGGCCCGAGGGCGGCACCACCAGCAAAGGACGCCGCCCAGACGGCAATAGCGTTGCGCCGTTCCCGGTCGTCGGGAAAGACCGTGCGGATCAACGACAGGGTCGAGGGCATCAGCGTGGCACCACCGAGGCCGAGCAGGGCTCGGGCGGCGATCAGCATCTCGGGTGAGGTCGCGAAGGCGGCCACCACCGAGGCTCCACCGAAGGCGGCTGCTCCGATCATCAGGAGGCGGCGACGCCCGATGCGGTCGCCGACGTTGCCCATCAGGACGAGCAGACCGGCAAGCAGGAACGAGTAGATGTCGATGATCCACAGGAGCTGTGGGCCAGAGGGCTGTAGGTCGGCGCTCAGGGCCGGCACGGCGAAGCCGAGCACGGTCATGTCCACGCTGATGAGCAGGACAGGCAAAGCCAGCACTGCCAGGGCCGCCCAGCGGCGACGGGCTGTCATGATCAAAACTCCTCAAGAAGGTATGTGAGACCCGAGTCTGACAGGTTTTGGTCATGCGTCCAAGTCGACCGACCCAATAGCGCGCTACTCGTGTGTGCGTTTCTGAGTCCAGCGCTGCCGGATCAGGCAACACCCGCCCCACAAAGCAGCGCGCGCGCACCACGCCGAGGACCAACACGGCGACGACCAACACGGTCTGCGCCTGGATCGCCGCTAGCCTGACCCCTTCGGGACATCGCACCGGATCGCACCGATTCCGAAGGGGACCTTCCATGAGCACCACCACTCCCGCCCACCGCGCCATGCCAGCGAGACGCAGCCGGGCCGCCGGAGCCTGCCTGGCTCTGCTACTGGCGTTGTCGGCCTGCACCGGCGACTCCGAGACCGGAGGGACGTCAGGGTCAAGTGGGGGCTCGGAGGATTCAGAGAGTTCGGACGCCAACACGGCCACCGTCACAGAGATCACCGAGCCGGTCAGCGTGGTCGGCGAGGAGGATCAGAGTGATGCCGCCCTGTCGGTCCGGGTCAGCGAAGCACTCTTCGCCACGTCCCCCGCGGTGGTCATAGCCCAGTCCGGCGACGCCGACGGCATGAGCCAGGGCACCGAGGCTGCGATCTCTCTCGGGGTGCCGTTGTTGCTGGTGGAGGGCCCGCAGGGTGCCGGCGGCAGCGCCGAGCCGACGGAGGGTTCCGACGATGCCGAGAACAGCGCCGGCCCGTCCGATTCCCCGGGGGCCGCACAGATCGAGGAGATCAACCGACTCGGCGCCACCACCGTGCTCGCAGTGGGAGCCGAGACCGACCAAGTCATCGGAGAGGTCCCCGACGCCGACGTGGTGACCGATGAGGGTGACGTCGAGGACGTCGTCCCAGCGACGGGGTTCGAGTCGGTCGTGGTGCTGCTGGGTGGTGACGACACCGCCGGTGCCCAAGCTGCTGATGCCACCGCTGAAGCGGCTGGCGCACAGGTCGTGACCGTGTCCGAGTCGGACCTGGCGCGTGACTCCGACGCCATCAGCAGCCTGGCGCAGGACCAACCCGAGCAGGTCGTCGCGGTCGGCGCTGACTTCGGCGACGCCGACACCCTGACCCGGGACGTCGCCGTGGCCAAGACCGGCCAGCAGCTCCCCGGCGGAGGGCTGGAGCTCTTCCCGGACCGACGGCTCATCGCGCTCTACGGCACTCCAGGCACGCCGGGCCTCGGTGTCCTCGGTGAGCAAGATGCCGACGCCAGCGTCGTCCGCGCCCAGGAGCTGGCCGCAGAGTTCGAGCCCTTCAGCGACGTGCAGACCGTCCCGGCCTTCGAGATCATCGCCACCGTGGCCCAAGGTGATGCCGGTCCCGACGGTGACTACTCCGGTGAGCTCAGCGTGGAGGCGTTGCGGCCCTGGGTGGAGAAGGCCGGTGAGGAGGGGGTCTACGTCGTGCTGGACCTCCAGCCGGGACGGGCCAACTTCCTTGATCAGGCCAAGATCTACGAGGACCTGCTGCGGATGCCGCACGTCGGGTTGGCGCTGGATCCCGAGTGGCGCCTCACCCCGACCCAGAAGCCGCTCGGCCAGATCGGCCGCGTCGAGGCCGAGGAGGTCAACTCGGTGATCGAGTGGCTGGCCGACCTCACGGCCGAGGAAGAGCTGCCGCAGAAGCTGTTGGTGCTGCACCAGTTCCGGTTGTCGATGCTGCAGGACCAGGACCAGATCGACCTGAGCCGCGACGAAGTCGAGATCCTGATCCATATGGACGGTCAGGGCCCTACCGGCGACAAGGACTCGACGTGGGGGGCCGTGGTGGGCGCCGCCCAGCCGGGGACGCCGCTGGGATGGAAGAACTTCTACGACGAGGACGTGCCGCTGCTCACCCCGGAGCAGACGATGACCCGCGAGCCGACCCCGTTCATGATCAGCTACCAGTGAGCCGATGCCGCTAGCCCGCTTGCCTCGGATCTGCCGGATCCGGCGCTAGGGTCTCGCGGGCCACCAGCCACGGCACGACCGCGAGCAGGCTGACCACGCCGGTCAGCGCGAAGGCCCAACCGAAGCCGAAGGCATCGGCCACCAGGCCGATCAGGATGGGTCCGACGATCGCACCCGAGTCCTGCGCCATTTGGAAGGTCGCCAGCACCGACCCGCCACTGCGGTCGGACCCGATGAGGTCTGCCACCGTCGCCTGTTGCCCCGGATTGACCAACCCGGCACCCAACCCGCTGACTGCGGACAGGACCAGCAGCACCAGCAGGTCGCCGCTCAGCCCGATCAGGCCCAGACCCAGGGCGGTGATCACCAGACCGGCGATGACCAGGGGGCGTCGACCGACCTGGTCGGCCATCCGCCCGGCGACCTGCAGCGTGGCGGCCGTCCCCACGGCGGCCACCGCGAGCGCCAACCCCGCCACCCAGGTCTCGTCGTGCACCGCGACCGCGAACTGCGGCAGCACGGCGACTCGTACCCCGAAGTTGGACCACCCGTTGGCGAAGCCAGAGGCCAGGGCCGCACGGTAGGCCGACTGGCCCCAGGCCTCCTTCAACAGCATGGGTGGTCCCACGGTCTTGCCGGGATCAGGACGCAGTGAGGCTCCGGACAGGCGAAGGCCGACCGAGGCCGCCGCGATCACCAGCGCGACGGCATACACGATGAACGGCACCCGCAGGCCGAACGAGGCCAACGCTCCCCCAGCCACCGGACCGACCATGCCGCCGATCAGGAAGGAGCTGGCGTAGGCCGAGGAGACACGGCCGCGGATGGTCGGCGGTGCCAACCGCACCAGCAGGGCCATCGCCGACACGGTGAACATGGTCGAGCCGATGCCACCCAACCCGCGGAACAGCAACAGCTGCCAGTAGGACTGCGCGAAGGCAGTGGCCAGCGACGAGATCGCCACGATCAGCAGGCCCGAGAGGTAGATGGGCCGCTCGCCGAGCCGCGAGACCAATGCTCCGCCGACCGGGGCGAACAGCAACCGGAAGAACGCGAAGGCGGAGACGACCACGGACGCGGCGGCGACCCCGACGTCGAAACTGCGGGCGTAGGCCGGCAGCACCGGAGCGACGAGCCCGAAGCCGATCGCGATGACGAAGGCTGCCGCGATCAGCACCCGGATCTCGGACGGGATAGGCGTGGCCTCGGACGGACGCGATCTCAGGCTCACCACGTGTCTACGAACGTCGCAGGTCCAACCGATATGCCCACAACGGGAAGTCCGGGACCGGCATCCAGTCCAGCTCGGGGATGCGCACGAAGTCCAGGCGTGCGTAGATGTGTCTGGCGGCCACCATGCGCGGTGACGTGCAGATGACGAGTCCGGCCAGGTCGTCGGCTCGGGCCAGGGCGATGCACTGCCGGACCAATAGCTCACCGATCCCCCGGCCGCGACCGGCCGCAGACACCCCCAGCATGCGGAACTCGCCCTCTCCGGCCCGGGCGACCTCCCGGTGGGAGGACGTGAGCGAGCACCAGGTGACCGAGCCCAGCAGGACATCCTGGTCGTCGACAGCCACGAGCACCGTCGAGTCCACGGCACGACCGGCGGCGTCACGGATGTTGTGCAGGTAGTCCGCGTCGGCGCTCAAGAGTTCGTCGTCGAGATAGGCGCGAGCGACGAGGTGACCCACCTCCTCCAGCTCCGCTGCCTTCGCCCGCCGGACCACCACCGTCATGGGCCACACCGTATGCCCGCGGTATGTCGCGTTCTCACGCAACCCTCAGGCCCAGGCCCGGCTCGGTTACAGATGGAGCCAGCTTCCTCGAGCCATCACCTTCAGCACCGAGAGCTGAGGGCTCAGCACGACGAGATCCGCGCGATGGCCCGGAGCCAAGGCCCCGATGCCCGTCAGTCCGAGGGCGGCTGCCGGGGTGGCCGCGGTGACCTGGCTCGCGCCGATCAGCGGTTCTGGAACCTCGGCCAAGGCTTCCACCGCTGCACCGAAGAGGTCCGCGGCGTTCGCCGTGCTTCCGGCGATGGCCCCACTCGGGAGCCGGGCCACCCCTTCGCTCACGACCGCGTCGAGCGTGCCCAGTGCATACCGACCGTCGGACATCCCAGCGGCGGACATGGCGTCGGTCACCAGCGCCACCCGGTCGGTGCCCGCGCTGACCAGGACCCGGGCCAGCAGAGCCGGATGCAGGTGGACGCCGTCCGCGACCAGCTCGAGTGCTACCCGGGGGTCCTCCAGAAGCGCGAGCACGGGTCCGGGCTCGCGATGATGCATGGGCGGCATCGCGTTGAACAGGTGGGTTGCCACCCTCGCGCCCGCCTCGATCGCCGCTCGGGTCGTCGCGTAGTCCGCCTCGGTGTGTCCCACGGCGACCGTGACGCCTTCGGCGGTGAGCTGCCTGACCGCCGCTATTCCACCGGTCCGCTCCGGCGCCAGGGTGACCATGCGGATGGCGCCTCGACCGGCCCGGAGCAGCCGAGCGATCTCGGCCGGTTCGGCGTCACGCAACGCCTCGGCGTCGTGGGCGCCACGCTTGCCCGGGGCCAGCCATGGGCCCTCCAGATGTATGCCGGCCAAGAGCCCGTCCTGCACGAGGTCGGCCAGGGCCCCCACCTGCCCCAGGAGCGCCTCCGGCTCGGCGCTGACCAGGCTGGCCACCAGGGTCGTCGTCCCGTGATGGCGGTGGAAGCGGACGACCTCTGCGGCGTCCTCGGCCTTCCCGGTCGTGAACGATGCACCGCCACCACCGTGAGCATGGATGTCGACGAACCCCGCCGTGACGGTGCCGCCTGGCAGCTCGGTGTCAGCCACCCGACCCGGGCAGCCTGGTCCGACCGCGATGATCCGCTCACCGGCCACCTGCAACCATCCCGGTCGCAGGACCCCGTCCGGGGTGACCACCTCGGCCGCCGTGATCAGATGGGACTCCGGCCATGATGGCGGTGGTGCGCCCTCACCCTGGCCGGTCACAGGGTCTCCGCGACCGGTCACAGGGTCTCCGTGACCTTGCGCAAGCCCCGGGGCGTGTCCGGATCCTCACCACGAGCCACCGCGAGGTGCAGCGCGAGGAGCTGCACCGGGAGGATCTCCAGCAGCGGTGACAGCTGCTCTGGGACGTCGGTGGGCAAGACGAAGCCACCGCGGCAGGCGCCGACCGCCGCCGCGGCGCCGATCCCGTAGACGTCGGCGCCCCGCTCGGCGAGCCGGGGCAGGACGTCACGCATGGCCCCTCCGGCTCGTCCCGGCGGCACCAGGGCTAGCACCGGCACCTGCCGATCAATCATGGCCAACGGACCGTGCAACAGATCCGCCCCCGAGAAGGCCTGGGCGGACAGGTACGACGTCTCCATCAGCTTCAGCGCCGCTTCCCGCGCCGTGGGATAGGAGTAACCGCGCCCCGTGGTCACCATGCGACTCGCGAAGCGGTAGCGCTGAGCAGCCGCCAGGACCTCCTGCTCTTGCGCCATGACCTGCTTCGCGAGGCCCGGAAGGCGTCTTGCCGGGTCCAGGTCGTCGCCTCGGAGCGCACCGAACAAGAGCTGGAGGACCAGGAGCTGAGCCGTGTAGGACTTCGTCGCCGCCACCGACCGCTCCTCGCCGGCCAGCACGTCGACGTGGATCTTCGCCTCTGCGGCGAGAGCAGAGCCGGCCGCGTTGGTGATCGCGAGCGTGGTGGCACCCCGCTCGCGAGCTGTGCGTAGCGACTCGACGAGGTCGGGCGAGCCGCCGGACTGGCTGATCGCGACGACCAGCACCTCCCGCAGGTCCGGGCGAGCGGCATACACCGTCATACTCGACGGTGACATCAGCCCCACCGGCAGCCCATGCTCGATCTCGACCAGGTACTTGCCGTACAGGGCCGCATGGTCGCTAGTGCCGCGGGCCGCGAACAAAACGAAGCGCGGAGGCCGGGCGGCGATGGTGGCCGCGGCAGCCTTGATCGACGGGAGCCCCTCGCCCAGCACCCGCTGCCACACCTCGGGTTGCTCGCCAATCTCGCCCGCCATCAGCGTCCCTGCGGTCTCGATCATCGGGCCTCATCCCCGGTCGGCACCTGGGTCTCCTCGTCTGCGGTGCGGTCGGCCAGCGGCGAGGCCTCACTGTGCCTCCTCGAGAGGAGAGTGCCGATGACCAGGGTGATGACCACCCCCATGGCGGTGTACCAGGTGAACCCGATGAGGTCGCGCTGGAAGATGAACAGATACGACATCGTCGTCACTGCGCACGCGAAGCCGACGATCGCGTCGAGTTGGCGGGCCTTGCGCACCCACAGCCCGAGGAAGAACGAGCCGAGGAGCCCGCCGTAGGTCAGCCCCGCCACCGACAGGCCGAGCTCGACCACCGGGTTGTCGGTCCCGGTGAAGAGCGCCGCGGCGCCGATGAAGACCAACCCCCAGCCTGCCGTGAAGAGACGACCGAGCCGAAGCCCCTGCTGGTCACTCAACGTGCGGCTGCTGAACTTCTCGTACAGGTCGGCCATGGTCGAGGACGACAGGGCCGACAACGAGGAGGACAGGGTGCTCATCGCCGAGGCCATGATCCCGGCCAGCAGCAGACCGGAGATGCCGGCCGGCAGCGCCTCGACGATGAAGGTCGGGAAGATCTGGTCGCCGGTCTGCAGCGCCAGCTCCTCGGGGGTCTGGCCCTCGTAGTAGCTCCACAGTCCCAGCCCCACCGTCAGGAAGAGGGCGAACTGGACGAAGACCACCACCGCGCTGCCGATGACGGCCTTGCGCGCGTCGTTGAGCGTCCGGCAGGTCAGCAGTCGTTGCACGATGATCTGGTCGGCCCCGTGGGATGCGGTGGACAACAGGGCACCACCGACGACGGCGGTGACGAAGGCGTACGGCGCGGAGATCGGGTTCGAGGTGAAGTCCAGGGCCTGGGTCTTGCCCGCCTCGGCGGCGGCCGACCAGAAGTTGATCTCGAGGTTGCCCACGATGAAGAACAACGCGATCACCCCACCGACGACATAGAGCGACATCTGGAGGACATCGACCCAGACCACGGCACGGATGCCCCCGACGAAGGTGTAGGCGACCGTCACCACGCCCAGGATCGCGATGATGGCGAAGAACGAGAGGTCGATGCCGTAGGCATCCAGGATGACCTTCATGGGTATGGCGGCCGCGAAGAGCCGAACGCCGTCGGCCAGTAGGCGGGTGAAGAGGAAGGCAACCGAAGCGGTGCTCTGCATACCCCGTCCGAAACGGAGGCCAAGGTAGGCGTAGGCCGTCGTCATCTCTCCGCGGTAGTAGCGCGGCAGCAAGACGAAGGCGACCACGATGCGACCGATGAGGTAGCCGATGGCCACCTGGATGAAGGTGACGTTGCCGAGATAGGCGATGGTCGGCACGCTGATGACGGTCAACGCGCTGGTCTCCGTGGCGACCACGGACAAACAGACGGCCCACCAGGGAAGGTCTCGGTTGCCGAGGAAGTAGCCCTTCAGGTTGGCCTGCTTGCCGGACAGGGCCAAGCCGAGCCAGGCCGATCCGATGAGGTAGGCGGCGATGACGACGAGGTCGAGGGGTTGCATGAGTGGTCTCCGGGGTTCTATCGGGGCGGGCGAGCCGAAGGGTGGTCGATGAGCAAGGTCGTCGGAGTGGACCTGGCCGGCTCGGGCAAGCGCAACGGCTGGGCACCTGGGGTGATTCGGCCGGCGATGGTCGTATGCCGGGCCCCGGTGCAGTTCGACACGGTGCCGGGCAGCCCGTGCCAGCTCAGGAAGCCGATCAGGGCAAAGAGGTAGGCCTCTTTGGCGCTGGAGTCGAGCCCGAGCGAGTCGATGGTGCTGAGCCGGGAGGGTTTGAGGTGCGCGCCGAGGCGGCGCATCAGCGTCGGGTTGTGGGTCCCTCCGCCGGCAGCGACCACGTCCCCGACCCGGTAGGGCCGGAGCGCGTCAGCGACCGTGGTTGCGGTGAGCTCGACGAGGGTAGCCAACAGATCTTCGGCGAGCAGGCTCTGCGTCCCGGTCGCTACCGACACGGACTCCAAGTAGTTCGCGTTGAACGTCTCCTTTCCCGTGGTCTTGGGCGGAGGCTGCCGGTAGTAGGGGTGATCCAGTAGGGCGGCGAGCAAACCGTCGTGCACCACCCCGGCCGCGGCGCGCGTGCCATCGATGTCGACGTGGGCCCGGCCCCCGGAATCTCGACGGATCGCAGCGTCGAGCAGGGCGTTCGCGGGCCCGGTGTCGAAGGCCACCGGCCTGATGCCCGCTCCGGCCACCGTAACGTTGCCGATGCCACCCAGGTTGAGAGCCGCACACGGGTCGAGGCGGTCGTGGAGCAACAGAAGATCGAGGAGGCTGGCCAGCGGCGCCCCTTGTCCCCCCGCAGCGACATCGGCGATCCGCACGTCGGACACGACGGGTAGCCCGGTGGCTTCGGCGATCCAGGCCGGTTGCCCGAGCTGCAACGTCCCGCGGACCGAGCCGTCCTCCACCCAGTGGAAGAGGGTCTGGCCGTGAGAGACCACGAGCTCCGGGGTATCCAGGCCAGAGCTCGTCCGCTCGTGCATCACCTTTCGGGCTGCGGCCGCGAACTCCTGGCCCAACAATGTGTCGATCCGACAGACCTGCTCCATCGTGGTGGTCTGCAGCGGAAGCGCAGACAGCACGTCGGACCGCAGCGCCGCCGAGAAGTCCACCTCGCGGTGCAGCAGCGGAACCAGGCGGACGGTCTGGTCGTCGAGCGTGAGGTCAGCCAGGGCTACGTCGATGCCGTCGACCGACGTCCCCGAGGACAGCGCCATGACGATCACGCGTGGTCACTCCGAGCCACGGCGTCGCGAACCCTGCCCGCCGAGCCACTGAGCCGCTGACGCGCCTCGGTGGCATCGACACCGACCAACAGAGAGACCACCGCCGTCTTGACCTCGCCGTCCGCATCGGCGAGCGCCCGAGACGCCGTCGGCAGGTCAGCCCCCGTGGCTTCACCGACGATCCGCAACGACCGCGCCACGAGCTTGGCGTTGGTGGCGCGCACGTCAACCATGAGGTTGCCGTAGGTCTTGCCGAGCCGAATCATCGCGGCGGTGGACAAGGTGTTCAGCACGAGCTTCTGAGCGGTGCCGGACTTCATCCGGGTCGACCCCGCGATGACCTCCGGTCCCGTGTCGACCTCGATGGCCACGTCCACCAGCTCACTGAGACGGCTACCACGGTTGTTGCTCAGGCCGATTGTGCTCGCGCCCAGCGCGCGGGCGGCCTCCATAGCGCCCAACGCATAGGGCGTCCGGCCCGAGGCACTGATAGCCATCACGACGTCGTCGCTGGTCAGGTCAATCGCTCTGAGCTCCTCCCCTGCGGCGTCGCGATCGTCCTCGGCCCCTTCCACCGCGTTGGTCGCCGCGTCGCTGCCCCCAGCCATCAGAGCGACCACCTGGCCCGGGTCCGTCCCGAACGTCGGGACGCACTCGGCAGCGTCGAGGACCCCTAGCCGGCCCGGGGTGCCGGCCCCCACGTAGACCAACCTGCCGCCTCGGGACATCCGGTCCACGACCAGGTCGACGGCGTCGGCGATCCGGTCCCCGGCCGCTGCCACCGCGGCAGGCACTTGGGCGTCCTCCTGGGTGATGGCGGCCACGACCGCTCGGGTGGACCGGGTGTCGAGGTCGGCCAGCTCAGGCCGCACCCCCTCGGTGCGGAGTTGGGCGATCTCTTGGCTCACATCGGTCATCGAGACTCTCCTTCGTGTCGAATCAGCAGTGGTTCGTGGGGTAGGTCGTCGTGGGTCGCCATCAGGTGACCTCCGTCGAGCGCATCACCGCGGCGAGGGAGCAGCCGCGCCTGCGGCAGGATCCGACCGAGCTCTGCTTCGAACGAACGGGTCAGCAGCTCCCCCGCGTCGAAGAGCCCACCGGTCGCACTGACCGCGACGTCAGCACCCTCGGGCATGCCGCTCGCGGCGGCGGCGGCGGTGTGCGCCAGCTCTATCCCCGCCTCGGTCCACAGGCGTCGCGACCACAAGTCACCCTCCTGGGCAGCCCGAAGGACGTCCCGCGCGAAGGCCGCCACGGTCCGAGCCGGGTTCACCGCGCCATGCACAAGGCCGGACAACCTATCCAGGTCGCCGAAACGCTTCGCGGCCCGGACGCGCAGGGTCTCGGAACCCCCACGGCCGTCGTGCGCCCGCAGCGCCGACTCCAGACCACGTCGACCGATGTCGTATCCACTCCCGGCGTCGCCCAACAGGTAGCCCCACCCGTCGACCCGCGCCGTCTCACCGCGCGCCGAGACGGCGAGGGCGACGGCACCGGTGCCACCGGCCACGACCACTCCCGGATGCCCACCCAAAGCGCCGAGATGTGAGGTGGTCATGTCGCTGGCCAGGACCACACGGTGTGTGCCGTGCCGGTTAGCAAGACGCCTCGCCAGCTCGCGCGCGGTCCCAGGGGACTGGGCCAGCCCGGCCAACCCGACCCCGAGCGCATCCACGGAGCCCGCGGTGATGTCGCCGACTGCCGTCCCGATGGCCGCAACGGCAGAGTCCATACCGGCGGGATCGGCCAACCCACTCGGACCGGGGCACTCGGAACCGGCCGTCCGCACTCCGTCGACGAAGAGAACGGCGCGACACCCGGACTTGCCGACGTCGACGCTGAGGACCGTACTCATGCGTCCCTGTTCTCCGCGCCGGCTAATACCTGAGCTGCAGCTCGGGCCGAGGCCCGACCCCCGCCGAACGTGCGCAAGACCGGAAGTCCACTCTCGACGACTTCGCTGGCCGGAGGGGCCACCCCCAGGTGCACCACCGCCTTGCAGTTGCGCAGCAGCGGCCCGAGCCCACCGGGGGCGCTGCGGTCGTCGGTGACCAGCACCAGGTCGCCCGGGTGCGCCGGGGCCTCGACGAGGGAGCTCCCGACCGTCACCGCCGCCCACGATGACGCCAGCTCCCGCACAGCCACCTGGCTGCCCGATCCGGCGGCGATGTTGACCGCACCGGACGCCAGGACAACCATCGGCCGCTCCCAGTGCCCCGGAAGCCTGCCGTGCACCGTGATCGCTGCGGTCGCTGCGCGGGTCCCCGCTTCGGTGCGAGGCCCAGGGGTGGGACCCGTCCCGGGTGAGTCGTCGCGGGTGAGCTTCCGGCGCGCATCTCGACGGTGGACCAGGCGTTGGACGGAGGATCCTGCCTGTTCCAGACGCCGCAGCGTGAGCTCTTGGCGCTGAACCGCAGTCACGATCGCCCCGATCACCCCTTCGAGGTCGGCTTCGGCGTCGTAGGGGTCGGGGTAGGAAGGGTTGCCCAGGCAGATCAGGTCCACCCCGGCCACTAGCGCCTGCACCGCCCCTTCATGGCGACCGATAGTGGTGGCGATGGCAGCCATGTCGAGGGCATCGGTACAGATGACCCCGCTGAAACCGAGCTCGTGGCGGGCCAGCTCGATGAGCTCGGGCGCGATCGTGGCGGGTGTCTCGGCCCAGGCGGGATAGATCACGTGCGCCGTCATCAGGACGTCGACCCCGGCCTCGACCGCCGCCGCAAATGGCGGGAGGTCGCGCTGCCGGATGACCGCCTGGCGGGCCTCGACCCGCGGCAGGTCCACGTGGGAGTCCTGAGTCGTGGCGCCATGGCCGGGGAAGTGCTTGGCGCAGGACAGCGCCCCAGCCTGGGTCAGGCCCTGCACGAAGGAACGGGTGTGCCGGCTGACCAGGGCCGGGTCCGTGCCGAAGGAGCGCACCCCGATCACCGGATTAGTGGCCTCGGAGTTCACATCCGCATCGGGTGCGGCCACGAGGTCGACCCCGCACGACACGGCATACCGGCCCAGCTCGGCAGCGACGGCGCGGGTGACCTCTGGATCATCGACCCGACCGAGCGCGGCATGCCCCGGCCACGAAGCGCCATGCCGGTGCTCCAGCCGGGTGACGGTCCCCCCCTCTTCGTCGGCCGCCACCAGCGCGCGCGGAGCCCGGGCGTGAATCGACGTGGTCAGGTCACGGATCTGCTGGTTGTCGACCACGTTGTGGCCGAAGATCCACACTCCGGCTAGCCCGTCGCTCAGCCGTGACCCGAGCCAGTCCGGGAGGTCCGTGCCGACGAACCCGGGCATCACCACGCCCAGGGCGGCGCGTCGTATCTCCTCGAGGTGGGGGCTCATCCCTTGGTCGCCCCCGCCGTCAGACCCGAGCTGAGCTTCGACTGCACCGCCACGAAGAAGATCATCACGGGCACCGTGATGACCGCCGACCCGGCCATCACCGCACCCCAGTTGGCCCCGTTGCGGGTGAAGAACTGCCGCAGGCCCACGGCCACGGTGTAGAGGTCGGAGTCACTCATGAACGTCAGCGCGAAGATGAACTCGTTCCACGCCACGATGAAGGAGAAGATGCTGGTGGCGACCAGGCCGGGGGCCACCAGCGGGAAAAGGACCCGCCAGAACATCTGCCACCAGGACGCGCCGTCCAGGGCGGCGGCCTCTTCCAGCTCAACCGGAACGGCCGCCACGAAACCACGAAGGGTCCAGATGGCGAACGGCAGGCTGAAGGCGACGTAGACCACCACCAGCCCCAACAGCTGGTCTAGCAGACCGAGAGTCTTGGCCTGCAGGAACAGGGGGATCACCAACGCTTCCATCGGCACCATCTGCACCGTCAGGATCACGATCAGCACCGACGCCCGGAAGCGGAAGCGGAAGCGCGCCACCGCCACTGCGGCGAACAGAGCCAACAGCGAGCTGGCCAGCACGGTGCCCAGCGCCACCAGGAGCGAGTTGCGCAGATAGGTCAGGAAGTTGCCTTCCTCCAACACGAACGCAAAGTGCTCCAGCGTGAACCCGGACGGCAGAATGTTGCGGTCACCGGAGTTGGCCGAAGGGTCCACCGCCGTGCTCAGCATGACGAAGACCGGGAGCAGGCTCATCGCCAGCACCACGACGAAACCCACGCTCAGCCACAGCCGACGTCGCAGCTTGCGTACGCTCATAGCTCCTCCTCCTTGAACAGCGTCCTCAGGTAGAAGACCGTCACCACTAGCAGCAGGGCGGTCAGCAGCACCGCGATCGCAGCGCCCAGGCCGTACTGGTTCTGGCCCATGGCGCTGACGTAGGACCAGGTCCCGAGGTTGAGCACCTCGCGGTTCGCGCCGTCTCCGCCCGGCATCAGGTAGATCTGGGTGAACACCTTGAAGTCCCAGATCGTCGACAGGATCGTCACCACCGCGAAAACGGGTTTCAGAAGGGGAGCGGTCACGCTGAAGAACCGTTTGACCGGCCCGGCGCCGTCGATCTCAGCCGCCTCCATCAGCTCCTGGGGGATGGTGAGCAGACCGGCCAACACGGTGACCGCAACGAACGGAAACCCGTGATGGACCACGTTGAGGGTGGCGATGAAGAAGAACCAGACGCGCTCGGTGAACAGGTTGGTCGTGGAGGTGTCGACAAGACCGACGTACTCGAGGACCTGGGTGAAGAAGCCGCTGCGCGCGTCGAACAGATAGATCCACACGTAGGTGCCCGTGACGGCAGGCATCG
This sequence comes from Actinomycetales bacterium, assembly GCA_038258285.1. GTDB lineage: Bacteria > Actinomycetota > Actinomycetes > Actinomycetales > Dermatophilaceae > Ornithinicoccus. The sequence continues at coordinate 82,412 of JBBSQA010000009.1, forward strand.
CCCAGGCCGCCATGATCGCGGTCAGTAGCAGCGAGCGCCACAGACCCGTCATCTGGTTAAGCAGGAGGGCGACCAACGTGCCGACGACCACGGTCAGCACGACACACACGGCCGCGAAGACCACGGTATTCGGGAGAGCAACCTCCCACAGCAGCCGGTCGGTCAGCACCGCGGTGTAGTTATCCACCCCGACGAAGTCGGCATCACCTCGGACCAGCTCTCGCAGCCCGAAGTCCTGGAAGGAGAGCGTCAGCACCCGCACCATCGGCCACAGCAGCAGGGTGCCCAGGACGATGAAGGTGGGGATCAGCAGCAACCACGGGCGGCGGCGCTGAACCGCTCGTTGGTCGGCCTGGCGGCCGCGGACGAAGGGTCTGCGACGTCCGCGGTGGGCCGGCGCCGGTGCCTCCCCCTGGGGGGTCTCGACGGCACCGGCCTCCTGACGCGTCTGGTTCATGAGGAGAAGATCTCGTTCATCTCCTCGTTGGCGCGTTCCAGCCCCTGGTCCGCGCTCGTCTCACCGGACAGGATCGACTGCAGCATGGCCGGAATCGTCTGCTTGCCCTCGACCTGGCCGAACAACGGCGTCACCGGCAGCGAGGCGCCGGCTTCGTTCATCTGGGTAGCGAAGGGGGCCACCAGCGGGTCGTCCTCCGCGGCGATCTCGTCCAACAGCTCGGTGGTGCCCGGGAAGAAGCCAGACTCCTGTCCCCATTCCTCGGCGAACTGACCGGTGGTCATCATCCGCACGAAAGCCCAGGCCAGATCCGGGTTCTGCGCGGTTTGGAAGACGCCGAGGTGGGAGCCACCGAGGAAGCTGGGGCTCATCCCACCGTCCGGCCCGGGAATGGGGAACACCCCGAGCTTGCCTTCCAGGTCGGGGTTGGCCTCGAGGATCGACCCGGGGGTCCAGGACCCGCTGACGATCATCGCCGCGTCTCCGGCCGCGAAGGCGTCACGCAGGGCTGCCTCGTCCCAGGTCGAGGCAGCCGGGGTCGACAGGTCATGCTTCAGGGCGAGGTCGGTGTAGAACTGGGTACCCTCCAGGGCCTCCGGCGTGTCCAGGGTCGCGGTCCAGTCCTCTCCCTCCTGGACGGCCAACTCACCCCCGGCACCCCAAACGAAGGGCAGGTATGCGAAGGCGGCGTTGGAGACCGGGAACGGGATGATGTCGGGGTCGGACTCCTTGATCGTCGTGCCGACGTCGACGAACTCCTCCCACGTCGTCGGCGGCTCCACGCCGGCCTCCTCGAAAATGTCGGTGCGGTAGACGACGGAGCGCACCCCGGCATACCAGGGCACGCCGTAGAGACCCTCGTCGTAGGTGCCCGCCTCGACCAGCCCGTCGACGTACCCCTCTTCCAGGCCGGCCCCCTCCACCTGGGAGCTCATGTCCAACAGCGCTCCGGCGTCGGCGAACTCCGGCGTCCATGTGGTCCCGACCTCGGCCACGTCCGGCGTCGTCCCGCCCGCAATGCTGTTCACGAACTGGTCGTGCGCCGATCCCCACGGGACGAACTGCACGTCGAGCGTCGCACCCGTCTCTTCGGTGAAGGCGGTGGAGACCTCGTCGAAGAAGGGGTCGGCGTCGGGGTTGGTGCCCTCCATGATCCAGACGCTCAGCGTCTCTCCCTCGGCGTCGACCGTGGAGTTGGCGTCCTCTCCGAATGCGGAGTCGTCGCTTCCCCCGTCACCGCAGGCAGCGGCCACAACAGCGAAGCAGGCGAGCAGCGCGACGGTGCTGGTGCGCCGGGTTTTTCTCGTGGGTTTCATCAGGAATCCTTTTCTGGGAGTGGGGTGATAGGTGGTGCCTCAGGGAAGATGTCGGCGACGATCCGGTAGCGGTCGCCGGGGTAGACGGAGCGGACGAACTCGACGACACGACCGTCAGCGAGTCGCGAGATTCGCTCGAAAAGAAAGGCAGGGTCGCCGACGTCGACACCCAGACCAGCCGCATCCTCGGCGCTGGTCAGGCACGCCTGCGCCGTCTGGGTGCCGGCTGCGATATGCAGGTCGAAGCGTTCTTCGAGCAGCTCGTAGAACGACGTGTCCTCCAGCTCCGAGCCGCTCAGGCCGGGCACCATGTCGCACGGTACGTGCAGGTCCTCGACTGCCATGGGCGTGCCGTCCGCGGTGCGTAGTCGACGGACATGCAGGACCTGGTGCCCCTCGTCCACGCCGAGGCGCTCGCTCAACACGGCGTCCGCGTCCTCGGCTCTGGCCCAGAGGGTGCGGCTCCCCGGCGCCAGTCCGCGGGCACGCATGTCTTCTGAGAACGATGTCGCGCTGAGGCGGTGGTCGACCCGGTGCGCCGCCACGAAGGTGCCGGCCCCCTGTCGACGCAGCAGCCGCCCCTCGTGCACCAGTGACTCGATGGCTCGACGCAGCGTCATCCGCGCCACCCCCATCTCGCGCGCCAGGTCACGCTCGGAGGGCAACGGCTCACCGGGCGACATCGACGCCAGACGCCGGCCCAGGCCCTGCCGCACCGCCGTCTGTTTCGACGAGCGGTCGGGTGACGCGGTGCTCATCGGCACACACCCATCGGCTGGGGCATGGGGGTACCGGTCGTCTCGCTGCTGCGCGAAGTCGGGCTCACGAGCCTCCCTTACCTGTCGGACGATGCGCACCGGTGCGTACCATTGGTCTACTTTGGACCAAAGGTCTAGTCCTGTCAACCGCTTCTGGTCATGAAGAAGCCCGGTCCGTACGGGCACTCTCCTACCCGGACGGGGTGCACTCAGGATGCCCGGCAAGGGCCGGGTCCGACGCCCTCGTCAGGGGCGCCGCGCCACCTCCAGGAGCGCCTCCAGCACGCCGTAGTACCTCCGCCCGGTGGCTCGGGTCATTCCTATCTCGCAGGTGCGGTTGCTCGAGACGTAGGCGTCGGCATCGAGGCGCCGCACCTCCTCCGCTTCCCGCCGGGTGGCCGCCTCGGTCAGCTCCGGGTGTAGGAGTCCCCGGTCTCCAGCGAAAGCGCAGCATCCCCACGACGCCGGCACGACCACGTCATCGGCAACCGCGCGGGCCACCCGCAGCAACGCCTCGGTCGTGCCGGCGCGCTGCCCAGAGCAGGTCGGGTGGACCACGAGAGAGGCCTGCTTCTCGGGAATCTCCACGGCAGACAGGACCCGGTCGGCGACGAAGGAGACGGCATCGACGACCCGCAGGTCAGGCGCCCGGTCGGCCAACATCTCCACCAGCCCCTCGGCGCACGACGAGGCCTCGACCACGATGGGCAGCCGGCCGTGGTCGCTCGCCTCGCGCAGGGCGGGCACCACCTTGGCGGCCATAACGTCGTATCCCCTGCTCAGCCCCTTCGACTTCCACGGGGTGCCGCAGCAGAGTCCGGCCAGCGCGGCGGGAGTGCGCAGCCTCTGCCCCGACATCTCGCACAGCCGCAGGAAGGCCTGGGCCGCTCCCGGACGGCTTGTCGGGTCTGCGTCATGGCCGCCGGACCCGGCGCCGCCCTCAGCCCTCGCTGCGGCTTCAGGCCCGAACATCGTGCCGATGCAGGCACTGAAGAACACCGCATCCGCCGCGTCGTCCACGACCTTCGGTCGGGACGGGCCTCCACGGGGCAGACGGTCGTCATACAGGGGCACGATGTCGGTGCCTACCACCGCGCGTCCCAGACCGGTCGCGCCCCGGGGCAGGGACGAGGGCATCGCTGCCGCAACGGTGAGACCGAGGCCGCCCGCGGTGGTGACCCCGCGCCAGCCGTGTGCGGCGACCGCCCAGAGCGAGTCCTGAACCCTCCCCACGCTCTCGCGGCGCAGCCTGCGGACCAGGTCGCCGGTGTTGATCGACACCGGACAGGCGGTGACACACATGCCGTCGACCGCGCAGGTCTGCACTCCCTCGTAGTCATAGTCCCGCTCCAGCTCGCTGGCCAGCGCTTCGTCACCTCGGCTGCGGGCGGCGACGATGTCGCGGCGCAGCACGATCCGCTGGCGTGGGGTGAGGGTCAGATCACGTGAGGGACACACCGGCTCGCAGAAACCGCACTCCACGCAGCGGTCGACCTCCTCTTCCACCGAGTGGTTCGGCTTGAGATCCCGCAGGTATGACGACGGGTCCTCGGACAGGACGTTGCCCGGGTTGAGGAGACCGCGGGGGTCGATGAGCGCCTTGATCTGCCGCATCACGTCGTACAGCTCGTCGCCGTACTGGCGCCGCACGAAGGGGGCCATGATCCGCCCCGTCCCGTGCTCCGCCTTGAGAGATCCACCGTTTCCCAGCACGAGGTCGACCATGTCGTGGGTGAACGCCTCGTAACGGCGCAACGATGGAGGGTCGTCGAACCGCTCGTTGAGCAGGAAGTGGACGTTGCCGTCCTTGGCGTGCCCGAAGATGACGCTGTGCCGGTAGTCGTGCCGGTCGAACAGGTCCGTCAGCGAGATGCACGTCGCGCCCAGCAGATCGGCGCGCACACTGACGTCCTCCAGCAACGCGTTGGTGCCGGGCGGCCGGGCGCTGGCGACCGCGCTGTACAGGCCCTTGCGCACTCGCCACAGCCGAGCCTGCTCGGAGCTATGGGAGGTCAGCTCGAAGTCGGCGACCGCCAGCGATGCCAAAGCGGGTGCGGCACGGGCGCTCTTGTCGGCCAGCTCTCCGGGCGACATTGCGTGGTACTCGACCAGCAGTGCCGCGTGCCGATCGACGTGAAGGTCGCTGATCTGGCGCGGGCAGTCCGGGTCCGACTGCGAGACTCGCAGCGACGCCGCGTCCAACAGCTCGGCCGTGGCCGTGCCCGTCTCGAGGAGCTGTGGGACGGCACCGGTGGCTGCAGCGAGGTCCTCGAAGACGAGGAGCCCGGTGCTGGAGTGGGTCGGGACCTCGACGGTGCGCATCACGGCCTCCGCCACGAAGCCCAACGTGCCTTCGCTGCCGATCATGAGGTGGGCCAGGATGTCCACCGGATCGTCGAAGTCCAGCAGGGCGTTGATGCCGTAGCCCATGGTGTTCTTCATGGAGAAGAGGCGCTGGATGGTCGCCGTCGACTCAGGGTTGCCCAACACTCGTGAGCGCAGCCGGGCCAGGCCGTGCCAGATGTCGGGCTCGACCGTCCGCAGGTGACGGGAGGCCTGTGGGTCGCCGGTGTCGATGATGGTGCCACTCGGCAGCACGATGACCATCGACTCGGTGGTGGCGTAGCTGTTGAGTGCGGTGCCGCACTGCATACCGCTGGAGTTGTTGGCGATGACCCCGCCCATCGTGCAGGCGCCTTCACTGGCCGGATCCGGCCCCACCTTGGCGCCGAAAGAAGCGAGTCGTGCGTTGACCGCGCGGACGGTGGAGCCCGGTCGCACGCGGACCCGGCGCCCGTCGTCGAGCACCTCGACCCCCTCGAAGTGACGCCGGACGTCGACCAGCACCGCGTCGCTGACCGACTGGCCCGAGAGGCTGGTGCCCGCAGCGCGGAAGGTGACCGGAGCCGCCACGGCATCGCAGGCGCTCAGCACGGAAGCCACCTGCTCGCTGGATGTGGGTCGCACCACCAGCTCGGGGACCAGGAGGTAGTGGGACGCATCGTGGGCGAGGGCGTAGCGGTCGAGAGCTCGCGTGCTCACGGCGTCCTCACCCAAATGGCGGCTGAGCTCGGTTGCGAGCGAGGGCCAGCGCGGAGGGGTTTGCGTGGACGACTCAGCCATTCCTGGAGTCTAGGAAGAACTCAACCCTCGGGCCTTTCGACCCTGTTCTAGGACATCTCTTCGTCCTACGGTGAAGTTTCTTGATCGGACCGCCCCACCGTTGAGGAGCTGACCATGTCCATACTCTCTGAGCGCGACTGCTGGGAGCTGCTCGCCAAGGCCCGGTACGGGCGGCTGGCCTATCACCTAGCCGCCGAAGTGCACATCGTGCCGATCAACTACATCGCCTCGACCGCGGCCCGACGCCTGATCTTCCGCACCGCCGAGGGCAGCACCCTGCTCGGCGTGGTGATGGACCAGGACGTGGCGTTCGAGATCGACGACGTGGTGGGTGAGGTGGCATGGTCGGTCGTGGCCCGCGGCCGCGCAGCGTTACTGGAGGGCGATGCGGCGCGTGAGACGTACGACCTTCCGCTGAAAATCTGGGTAGGCGAGACCAAGCATCAAGTGGTGAGCATCGACGTGAGCGAGGTCACCGGTCGCCGGTTTGAGCTGTCTCGAGCTGAGGGACTGCATCGGACGATGAGTGGGCCCGAGCGAAGTCCATGATCGAATCCAATGCCGTGGGCGCGGCCCGGTAGTACACCCAGGGGCCGCGGCGTTCACCCGTGATCAGCCCGGCCTCACGCAGCTTGCGCAGGTGATGGGACACCGTCGGTTGGGCCACCCCCACGTCTGGTAGGTCACAGACGCACGTCGGAGCCGACTGCGTCGCGATGGCCGAGTAGAGCGCCCGTCGCACCGGGTCCGACAGCGCTTTGAACGCGATGGTCAGTGCGTCGTCCAACTCGATCTTCGATCCCGCGGGACCGTCCTCAACAACCTTCACCTCGTCAGTCACCTCTCCATATTGACAATGATCGATGCGTGCGGCAACGTGGCCGTATCGATTTCTGTCAATATGACACACGCCTGGAGGCTTATGACTCACTCGAACGCCGTGCCAACCATCGTCATCGGCGCCGGTCCGATCGGTCTGGCCGCCGCGGCAGAGCTCGTCCAGCGCGGCCACGAGGTCGTGGTCCTGGAGTCCGGAGCGGTCCCCGCTGCGGCCGTGCGCTCCTGGGGACACGTGCGGTTGTTCTCAACGTGGTCCGAAGTCATCTCCGCGTCAGCAGAACGACTGCTGAGCCACAGCGGCTGGGTCTCCCCACCACTTGACACCTACCCCACCGGGCACGAATGGGCCGATCAGTACCTCGCCCCGCTGGCCGAAGCTCTGGGTGCGCGGGTGCGGTACGGCCACCGCGTGCTCGGGGTCGCCAAGCACGACCGGGACCTGGTGGTCGACAACGATCGGGACGACCAGCCCTTCGTGGTGGCGGTCGCCATCTCGGACGGACCGCACGCTGAGACAGAGGTGAGCTACCGGATGGAGGCTGCAGCCGTCATCGACGCCTCGGGCACCACGGGCACACCGAGCCCACTGGCAGCCGACGGCTACGCGGCGTCCGGCGAGGTCGCGTTCGCCCGCCACCTTCACTACGGCACACCCGACATCCGATCAACGCCGGACCGGTATGCGGGCCGTGCCGCGGCGGTGGTCGGCTCCGGGGCCTCGGCCCTGACCTCCCTGATCGCGCTGACTTCGACGGCCCTGCGCGACGCAGGACACGCGCCGTCCCGGGTCGTGTGGGTCGTGCGCCGCGGCGAGGTCCGAGGGGCTTTCGGCGGGGGGAACACCGACGAGCTACCGCGGCGTGGCGCCCTCGGGACGGCCGTTCACCGTGCCGTCGAGCAGGGACGGATCGAGGTCGTGACGGGCTTTCGGACCTGCGCGGTCGAGCGCAGCGGCCACGGCGTTGCCCTGACGGGCTCCGACGGCCGGACCATCGACCGGTTGGACGAGGTGATCGTGTCCACGGGCTACCGGCCCGACCTGTCGTTCCTGTCGGAAGCACGGCTGGACCTCGACCCCCGCCTGCAAGCGCCGCGACGGCTCGCCCCGAGCATCGACCCCAACCACCATTCGTGCGGCTCAGTGGCCCCCCACGGCTATGACGTCTTGCAGCAGGACGACCCGGGGCTGTTCCTCGCCGGGATGAAGTCCTACGGCCGAGCCAGCTCCTTCTTGGCCATGGTCGGCTTCGAGCAGGTCAGGTCGATTGCCGCTGCGATCGACGGTGACCTGGAGTCGGCCCAGGCCGTCGAGCTGACGTTGCCGGACACCGGGGTATGCGGTGGGGCTGGGGTGTTCGACCAGGCCGCCGAAGCCGATGCTGATCTCATCGATCAGGGTTGCTGCTCGGCATAATGGTCGCGTGGGCAACGCTTGGCAGTGCACCTTCACCGCGCCGCTGTGGCGGTGGGACGAGACGGCCTGGCACTTCATCACCCTGCCGACAGACGCCAGCGACGAGATCGCCGACCTTACCGCCGGCCAGAGTCACGGCTTCGGGTCCGTCCGAGTCGAAGTCACGATCGGCACGACCACCTGGAAGACCTCGCTCTTTCCGAGCAAGGAGCAAGCCGCCTACGTGCTGCCCATGAAGAAGGCCGTGCGGTCAGCGCAAGGGCTCAGCGTCGGCGAGGTCACCGACCTCTCGATCACATTGATCGACCACTGAGCCCTTGCCGCGACCACAGCTCAGACGTTCTTGACCGCCGAGATCTCGATCTCCAGCGTGATCTTGTCCGAGACCAGCACGCCACCGGTCTCCAGCGCCGCGTTGAAGGTCATGCCGAAGTCGGAACGCAGGACGGTGGTGCTGCCCTCGAAACCCACGCGCTGCAGCCCGAACGGGTCGGTGGCCGCGCCGGCGTATTCGAAGTCGATGCTGACCGGGCGACTGACGCCCTTGATGGTGAGCTGACCACCCACGCGCAGCGTCTCGGCATCCAGCGGCTCGACCGAGTCGGAGACGAAGTCGATGGTCGGGTGGTTCTCGACGTCGAAGAAGTCTCCGGCGAGGAGGTGACCGTCGCGGTCAGGGTTGCGCGTGCTGAGGCTGGAGACCTGCAAGGAGATCGAGATGGACGCATCGGCGAGCGACTCGCCACCGTTCACCGAGCCTTCGAAGTCGGTGAAGGTCCCGCGGACCTTGGTCACCATCGCGTGGCGAGCCACGAAGCCCATCTGCGAGTGCTGGGGGTCGATCGTGTAGTCACCGGTGATATCGGTGAGGGCCTGCGGCTGCTGCGTGGACGTCGTCATGTCTACTCCTGGAATGAAGGTGGGGGGTCGTTCTAGCGGCCCAGTTGTTGATGTGTCATCTACTTTAGAGGCCTCCTGGGTGACATGTCAACAACTCGGGTAGGCTGAGCACATGACTGATGACGAGACGGTATGGCTGAGCGAGGCGCAGCAACGCGTGTGGCGTCAGTGGCTCGCGGCACATAACGAGCTGAACGCGGCCATCGGGCGACAGCTGAGTCAGGACTCGGGGATGTCCATCGCCGACTTCCAGGTCTTGGTCCGACTCACCGAATCGCCCGAGGGAAGGGTGCGCATCGTGGAGCTCGCCGACACCATGCAGTGGGAACGGAGCCGACTATCCCACCATCTGACGCGGATGGAGAAGCGAGACCTGATCGTCCGGCGCGACTGCTCCGCAGACCGTCGGGGAGCCTTCGCCGAGGTCACGGAGCCAGGCCGACGGCTGATCGAGCACGCAGCCCCCGGTCACGCCGCGCTGGTGCGTTCGGTGTTCTTCGACGATGTCCGCTCCGAAGACCTCGCCGCCATCGAGCGCGTGACCGGCTCCGTGCTCGCCAAGGTGGCGCAGCTCTGATGTCGGACCGCCCCAGGGTGTTGTTCGTGTGCAAGAAAAACGGTGGCAAGTCCCAGATGGCGGCCGCCTTGATGCGTCTGCATGCGGGTAACGAGATCGAGGTGCACTCGGCCGGCACCGTGCCCGGCACCGAGATGAACCAGGACTCGGTGGCCTCCATCCTCGAAGTGGGTGGCTCCCTCGACGGGGAGTACATCAAAGGCATCGACCCGCGGTGGCTGGACGAGGTCGACCGCATCGTCGTCCTGGGTGGCGAAGCCCGGATCGAGAGCCCAGGGCAAGCCCCCATCGAGCGCTGGGACACGGACGAGCCTTCAGATCGTGGCATCGAGGGCCTCGAGCGGATGAGACTGATCCGTGACGATATCGACGCGCGCGTCCTCGACCTGAGGACACAGCTCCTGCGTTGAAGCCCGCCGCCGCACCAGTCTGAGCTGGTGTGATCAGTCACAGCACCGGGCACTTTCGTGCTCAGGTCGGAGAGTAAGCGTTTCCCTCCGCGGGGTCGGGGCCATAGGGTCAAAGGGTCCCCTTGGTCGATGGCGACCACCTCGCCTCCCATGACCGGACCTCCGCCTTCTGCAGAAAGGCCTTTCGTGCCTGCATACCCGAACGCCCGCGACCACATGCCCGCCGACCTCCAACCCGGCGAACACCGCCAGAGCGACCAGCCGGTCTTCGACCACGAGGCTGACGTCACCAGCACCCGCGCGGCACTGCGCGATCCCGCCCGGCTACGCACCGAGGTCCTCGCCGGACTCGTCGTCGCGCTGGCGCTGATCCCCGAGGCCATCTCCTTCTCCATCCTGGCCGGCGTCGACCCGAGGGTGGGCCTGTACGCCTCGTTCACCATGGCGGTCACCATCGCCTTCGTCGGTGGTAGGCCGGCAATGATCTCGGCTGCGACCGGCGCCATCGCCTTGGTCATCGCTCCGGTCGCTCGCGACTACGGGCTCGACTACCTCATCGCCACAGTGCTGCTGGCTGGAGTGATGCAGATCATCCTCGGCCTCTCCGGTGCTGCCCGGCTGATGCGCTTCATCCCTCGTTCGGTGATGATCGGCTTCGTCAACTCCTTGGCCATCTTGATCTTCATGGCGCAGATCCCGCACCTCATCGACGTCCCCTTCGCGGTGTACCCGCTCGTCGTCATCGGTCTGGGCATCGTCTTCCTGCTCCCCCGCATGACCAAGGCCGTGCCCGCCCCGTTGGTAGCGATCGTCCTGCTGTCTGCAGCCACCGTGGTCGCCGCCATCTCCGTCCCCACCGTCGGCGATCAGGGCGAGCTGCCCGACTCGCTGCCGTCGTGGTTCATCCCGGATGTGCCCTTCACGATGGAGACCCTGCAGATCATCGCTCCGTACGCCTTGGCCATGGCCCTGGTCGGACTGCTCGAGTCGCTGATGACGGCCAAGCTGGTCGACGACATCACCGACACCCACTCTCCCAAGACGCGCGAGGCGTGGGGCCAGGGTGTGGCCAACATCGTCTCCGGCTTCTTCGGCGGGATGGGTGGCTGCGCGATGATCGGTCAGACCCTGATCAACGTCAAGGTCTCCGGAGCTCGCACCCGTATCTCCACCTTCATGGCCGGAATCTTCCTGCTTGCCCTGATCGTGGGTCTCGGCGACCTCGTGGCCGCCATCCCGATGGCCGCTCTGGTGGCCGTGATGATCATGGTCTCGGTAGCCA
>JBBSQA010000010.1:0-89567 GCA_038258285.1 Actinomycetales bacterium
GAGATCTTCGGTCCGGTGATTACCGTATTGCCGTTCACCGACGAAGCGGACGCCCTGCGCATCGCAAACGACACCGCATACGGCCTGGCCGGGTCGATCTGGACGCGTGACCTGGGCCGGGCACTGCGCGTCAGCCGCGGCCTGGAGGCAGGCAACATCTCCGTCAACTCCCACTCCTCGGTGCGCTACAGCACCCCGTTCGGTGGCTTCAAGCAGTCTGGCTTGGGCCGTGAGCTCGGACCTGATGCACTGGATGCCTTCAGCGAGGTCAAGACGGTCTTCTTCGCATCGAGCTAGAGACCGCGGCATGACCGGTCTCTGAGCGAGCTTCATCTGCACTCGTCACCCCAACAGAAAGGCCCTTACTGTGTCCGTCAACGCTTCAAACCTTCGTCTGACCGATCGCGTCGCCGTCGTTACCGGTGGTGCCAGCGGTATCGGTCTGGCCAGTGCCCAGCGCATGGCTGACGAGGGGGCCAAGGTCGTGATCGGTGACGTCTGCTCCTCTGAGGTGGGTGAGCAGGTGGCCAAGGACCTCGGCGGCCTCTTCGTGCAGACCGACGTCGCCGACAAGGAGCAGGTCGCAGCTCTGTTCGCCGCAGCGCATGAGACCTACGGATCCATCGACGTCGCCTTCAACAATGCCGGCATCAACCCTCCGGCGGACCAGTCGATCCTGGACACCGACCTCGAGACCTGGCGCAAGGTGCAGGACGTCAACCTGACCAGCGTCTATCTGTGTTGCCAGGCGGTCCTTCCCTACATGATCGAGCAGGGCAAGGGGTCGATCATCAACACCGCGTCGTTCGTGGCCATCATGGGCGCCGCCACATCGCAGATCTCCTACAGCGCCTCCAAGGGTGGGGTGTTGTCGATGTCTCGTGAGCTAGGGGTGCAGTTCGCTCGCACCGGAGTGCGGGTCAACGCGCTGTGTCCTGGGCCGGTCAACACCGCGCTGTTGCAGGAGCTGTTCTCCGAGGACCCTGCGCAGGCCGAGCGGCGCCTGATCCACGTCCCGATGGGCCGGTTCGCCGAGCCCTCGGAGATCGCGGCGGCCGTGGCGTTCTTGGCTAGTGACGACTCGAGCTTCATGACGGCTAACGAGTTCGTCATCGACGGTGGCATCAGTGCTGCCTACGTCACTCCCCTGCGCCGCTAGGGCGGACCTAGAGTGTCTCGGTGAGCGTCCGAGACTTCAGCCCCGCCCAACGCTCGCAACTGGCGCTCATCGCCACCGTCCAGGTGCTCGTCATGGGCAGTTGGTTCTCCGCTTCGGCGGTCGTGCCAGCGCTGCGGCAGGAGTGGGACATCAGTCCCGGTGAGTCCAGCCTGCTCACGGTCGCGGTCCAGCTGGGATTCGTTGTGGGGGCCCTGAGCTCGGCAGCCTTCAACGTCTCGGACGTCTTCGCCGCCCAACGTGTGGTGGCGGTGTCCGCGGTTGTGGCTGCCCTGAGCACCGCCGCCATTGCTTTGTCGGTGGACTCCATAGGCCCGGCCGTCGGACTACGTTTCATGACCGGAATGGCGCTGGCCGGGGTGTACCCCACCGGCCTGAAGTTGATGACCTCGTGGTTCGAGTCCGGGCGAGGGCTGGCCCTGGGAGTCCTCGTGGGCGCACTCACGCTCGGAAGCGCCCTGCCGCAGCTCATCAACAGCTTCGCCTCGCTTCCCTGGCGAGGCGTGCTGGCCGTGTCCAGCTCGCTGGCCTTGCTCGGTGCTGTGGTGGCGTGGCAGTGGGTCCGTCCAGGGCCGCTGGCCCGACCTGCCCCACCGCTGAACCCCAGGTATGTCGTCACCCTGTTCACCCAGCGCGCCTCCTTGTTGGCCAACCTGGGCTACTTCGGCCACATGTGGGAGCTCTACGCCATGTGGACGTGGCTTCCGGCCTACGTCGCCGCGAGCCTGATGGCCAGCGGTGCCACCGACCCATCCCGCTCGTTCGTCGGTCTGATCGCCTTCAGCAGCATCGGGATCGCGGGGTTGGCAGGCTGTCTTATCGCGGGCTTACTCGGAGACCGCCTCGGGAGGGCGAAGGTGGCGGGCTGGGCCATGCGAATCAGCGCTACCTGCGCACTGCTCGCTGCCCTCGCCTTCGGCCAGTCGGCATACCTGGTCGTGCCCATCATGCTGCTCTGGGGGGCCTCGGTGATCGCTGACTCGGGGTTGTTCTCCAGCTGCGTGGCGGATGTGGTCGACCCTCGCTACATGGGCACCGCATTGACCACCCAGACGGCGGTCGGGTTCGCGCTCACCGTGGTCACCATCCAAGCGGTGCCGTGGGTGGTCGGGGCCGCGGGCTGGCCGACCGCGATGGCGCTGCTGGCCGTGGGGCCGGTCGGTGGAGCGATCGCAATGAGCAAGCTCCACGCCATCCTGGACGTCGACTCTCCACCCTCACCAGGTCTGTCGCACTAGCCCGATCGCCTCGTTCAAGGTCAACCCCTGGGCTCGCGCTGCCCGCACGAACGATGCGACCGCTGAGGAGCTCTGGTCCGCGGGGCCAGGCTGTGGTGGCGGCAGAACCACGGTGCCGTTGCGCCCGTGGGTGCGCACATGTCCTTCCTCCCCGAGCTGCTTGTAGGCCTTGGCCACGGTGTTGGCTGCGACCTCCAGGTCCGCGGCCAGATGCCGCACCGGCGGCAGATGGGTGCCCGGCACGATCTGGCCGGCACGGATGTCACCGACGATCGAGTCGCAGATCTGTTGGAAGACGGGCGTACCGCTTTCAGGGTCGATCCTCATACAGCCGTCGTCATCATGGGTGATGGTCCTCGGTAGGGGGCGCCTGGTCGGTGAAGGCCCTACAGCGGAATCTCACCGTGTGCAGCGACTTCGGAGTACCACCGGGCGCTCTCCTTGGGAATGCGCTCCCCGGTGTCGTACTCGACGCGCACGATACCGAAGCGCTTGCTGTAGCCGAAAGCCCACTCGAAGTTGTCCATCAGAGACCACAGGAAGTAACCGCGGACGTCCGCGCCTTGCTCCATCGCTTCGTGCACCGCCCCCAGATGCGCTCGCACGTAGGCAATCCGGTCCTGGTCGTCGACGAAGCCACTCTCATCTGGCTCGTCGGCATACGCGGCGCCGTTCTCCGTGACGTAGAGGCCCACTCCCGCTGGCGCGGCGTAGTCGTGGTGCAACCGGACGAGCAAGGCTCGCAGCGCATCAGGGACGACCTCCCAGCCCATATCGGTCAGCGGCAGATCACGGGAGATGACTTCGACGTGCTCCGACCCAGGGTTGGCCGAAGGCTCCTTCCCCCGGGCTGTCGCGGCTGCGGCTGCGGCCTCGTCTCGGGCCCGGCCCGCATCCGTCGTCGACAGGTCGCCACCGCTGACGGCTGTCCCAAAGTAGTAGTTGACGCCCAGCACGTCGATCGGCGTCGAAATGATCTCCAGGTCGCCATCGTGGACCAGGTCCTCGGGCCACAGGTCGGCAACGTCCATCATCACGTCGGCTGGGTAGGCCCCCTTGAGGATGGGCTCGATGAAGTAGCGGTTGGACAGCCCGTCCAGCCGGCGGGCGGCATCGAGGTCTCCGGGGGCCTGGGTGGCGGGCGCGATATCGGTGAAGTTCAACGTCAGCCCCAACTTCAGGGATTCGTCCCGCTGGCGCAGCTCTCGGACCACCAACCCGTGGCCCAGCATCACGTGGTGGGCCGCCTTGAGCGCGTCGGTGCCATCGGTCCGCCCCGGGGCGTGATGCCCGTTGCCGTACCCGAGGAAGGCCGTGCACCACGGCTCGTTGAGTGTGGTCCAGTACTCCACCCGATCCCCCAGCGCGTCGTGCATGGCGGCCGCATAGTCCACGAAGCGGTATGCAGTGTCCCGGTTCGCCCAACCGCCGGCGTCCTCCAGGGTCTGCGGCAGGTCCCAGTGGTAGAGCGTCAGCCAGGGGATCACACCCTGCTCCAATAGTTTTTCGACGAGACGCGAGTAGAAGTCCAGCCCCTGCGGGTTGACCCGGCCACCGTCGGGGCACACTCGAGCCCACGACGCCGAGAACCGGTAGGAGCCTAGGTTCATCGCGGACATCAACTCGACGTCCTCGGCATACCTGTGGTAGTGGTCACAGGCCACCGATCCGTCGTCACCGTTGAGCACGGCACCGGGCTTGCGCGCGAACGTGTCCCAGATCGAGTCGGTGCGTCCCTCCAGGGCCGCGGCACCTTCGATCTGGTAGGCGGCCGTCGCCGAGCCCCAAAGGAAGTCGGGCGGGAACTGAATCGAGGTCATAGGCACTCCAGCCACTGGGAAGTCAGGATTCTCGCTAGGGTAACCAACATGGCGGAACTGTTCATTGCAGGCCAATGGCGCGCAGCTCAAGCGGGGGGCACCCGCTCCATCACCTGTCCCGCGGACGGCACCCACGTCGCCGACGTCGCCGAAGGAACGGCGGCCGACGCCGAGCGCGCGGCCTTCGCGGCCCGCGAGGCCTTCGACCACGGTCCGTGGCGCTCCAGCAGCTTCACCGAGCGCGGCACCCTGCTGCGGACCGTGGCCGACCGGCTCGAGGCCGAACGGGACGACGTCGCCAGGCTGGAGTCGCTCGACACGGGCAAGCGCTTCGTCGAGTCGCAGCTCGACGTCGACGACATCGTCGCCGTCTTTCGGCACTTCGCCGACCTCGCTGGGGCGGATGCCGGACGGGTGGTCGACACCGGGACGCCGGACGTAGCCAGCCGGGTCGTGCACGAGCCCGTAGGGGTTTGTGTGCTCATCACCCCGTGGAACTACCCCCTACTGCAGACCTCCTGGAAGGTCGCCCCGGCTCTGGCGGCGGGCAACACCTTCGTGCTCAAACCCAGCGAGCTGACTCCTTCGACCGCCATCTGGCTGCTGCGCGCCCTTGCGGAGTCAGGGATGCCGAACGGTGTCGGCAACCTGATCCTGGGTGCCGGTGCCCAGGTCGGCCCAGCCTTGACCGAGTCGCCCCTGGTGGACCTGGTCTCGTTCACGGGTGGTGTGGAGACGGGTCGAGCGATCGTGGCGGCTGCTGCTCCTACGGTGAAACGGGTGGCCCTGGAGCTCGGCGGCAAGAACCCGAACGTGATCTTTGCCGATGCCGACCTGGATGCGGCGATCGACAACGCGCTGACCGCGATCTTCCTCGACTCCGGTCAGGTCTGCTCCGCCGGTTCACGGCTGGTCGTTGAGGAAAAGATCCACGACCAGGTGGTGAACGAGCTGGTCCGCCGAGCGGGCGGCATACGCCTCGGGGGACCTTTCGACGACGACGCCGAGACCGGCCCGCTCATCAGCGAGGCCCATCGGACCAAGGTTCACGCCTACGTCGAGGCGGCGGTCGCCGACGGCGCCAAGCTGCTCATCGGTGGCTCCGCCCCGGACGAAGGGGACCTGGCCACCGGCTGCTACTACCTGCCCACGATCCTGGACGGGTGCACCCGCGACATGGCGTGCGTCCACGATGAGTCGTTCGGTCCCGTGCTGACCGTGGAGACCTTCTCCGGCGACGACTCAGATGCCCAGGAAGATGCTGCCGTCGAGATCGCCAACGACACGATCTACGGCCTCGCCGGAGCGGTGTGGACGCAGAACGCCGGACGGGCTGAGCGAGTGGCCGCACGCCTGCGGCACGGCACGATCTGGATCAACGACTACCACCCCTACGTGCCGCAGGCGGAGTGGGGCGGCTTCAAGCAATCCGGGATCGGTCGCGAGCTCGGCCACGCCGGTCTGGCCGAGTATCAGGAGCACAAGCACGTCTGGCACAACACCCGGCCCGGTCGCGCGAAGTGGTTCGCCGACCGAGTGTGACCTTGACGATCTGAGCCCCCTAGGAGCCGCACATGCCGTCCTCATCGCATTACGACTACATCATCGTGGGTGGCGGCTCGGCGGGCTCGGCCCTAGCTCATCGGCTCAGCGCCGATGCCTCGACCTCGGTCCTGGTGCTGGAGGCGGGACGCAGTGACGCCCGGATCGACCCCTTCATCCACATGCCTGCGGCGCTGCCCTTCCCGATCGGGAGTCGCTTCTACGACTGGAAGTACGAGACCGAGCCGGAGCCCTTCATGGGGGGACGTCGAGTGGAGCACGCCCGCGGCAAGGTGCTGGGCGGCTCCAGCAGCATCAACGGGATGATCTTCCAACGGGGCAACGCCTTGGACTACGAGCGCTGGGCGGCGGAGCCGGGGATGACCGACTGGGACTACGCCCACTGCCTGCCGTACTTCAAGCGGATGGAGACGACGCTGGCGGGCGCCGACACCTGGCGTGGGGGCTCGGGGCCACTGAAGCTGGAGCGCGGACCGGCGACCTCACCTCTGTTCGGCGCGTTCTTCGAAGCGGTCCAGGAGGCCGGATACCCGCTGACCGACGACGTCAACGGCTATCGGCAGGAAGGGTTCGCCAAGTTCGACCGCAACGTCTACCGCGGCCGACGCCTGTCCGCGGCCCGGGCCTACCTGCACCCGGTGATGAAACGGCCCAACCTGACCGTGCGGACCCTAGCCACGGTCAGCGGGCTCCATACCCAAGGCACCCGCGTCACCGGCGTGGACTACCTCGTCGCCGGGAAGGCCAAACGCAGCGCCAGCGCAGGGGAGGTGATTCTGTGCGGGGGCGCGTTCAACAGCCCGCAGCTGCTGCAGCTCGCCGGTATCGGAGACCCCGCCCACCTCGCCGGCCTCGACATCGATCCGTTGCTCGAACTTCCAGGAGTCGGGACGAACCTGCAGGATCACCTCGAGGTGTACATCCAGCACGAGAGTAGCCAGCCGGTATCCATCGCACCGTGGCTGAAGCATCAGCACAAGCCGCGGATCGGTGCGGAGTGGCTCTTCCTGCGCAGCGGGGTCGGTGCCTCCAACCACTTCGAGGCCGGCGGGTTCATCCGTAGTAACGACCAAGTGCCGTACCCCAATGAGATGTTCCACTTCCTGCCGATCGCCATCCGCTATGACGGGTCACGCCCCGCCAGCGAGCACGGCTACCAGGTGCATATCGGGCCGATGTACTCCGACTGCCGGGGCACGGTCGCCATCCGTTCCCGTGACCCCCTCGAGCACCCCGCGATCCAGTTCAACTATCTCTCCACCGAGGCCGACCGTCGCGAGTGGATCGAGATGGTCCGGGCCGCCCGGAACATCCTCGAGCAGCCTGCCTTCGCTGCCTTCAGCAAGGGTGAGATCTCCCCTGGACCCGGGGTGACCAGCGACCAGGAGATCCTCGACTGGGTCGCGCGGGACGCCGAAACCGCGCTGCACCCCTCGTGCACGGCGAAGATGGGCAGCAGTGAAGACCCGAGCTCCGTAGTCGACCCGAAGACGATGGCCGTCCACGGTATGCAGGGCCTGCGCGTCGTGGACGCGTCGGTCTTCCCCTTCATCACCAACGGCAACATCTATGCCCCGGTGATGATGGTGGCCGAGCGAGCGGCCGACCTGATCGCCGGCAACACCATGCTTCCGCCCACCGAAGTGCCGTACTACAAACATGGCGAGGGTATGCCGCTGTTTCCACAGGGGGATCCGCGCAACGACGCGTGGAATGCGCACACCGACCCCCCGAGCGCGACCGGCGCCCGGCCAGGCATGCCCATCACGCGGCATACCTCAGCCCCAGGAGGAACGCCATGAGTATCGACCAAAGCTCCAAGCCCGCTAACTCGTCGGCGAAGGAGCCCGAGCCCACCAAGGCCGCCCGCGTCAACCCGATCGTCTTCGGCGCCTCCCTCGGCGGCACGGTGTTGGTCGCCGTCTGGCTGATCTTCTGGCCCGAAGCGGCAGAAGCGCGGATCGGGTCCCTGGTGGGATACACCGGCACGTGGTTCGGTTGGTTCTACATCGCCCTGGCCACCGTGGTGCTGGGCTTCGTCCTCTTCCTCGGCATCTCACGGTACGGCCATGTGAAGCTAGGCCCTGACCACTCCAAGCCCGAGTTCTCGACGTTCTCCTGGGCCGCGATGCTCTTCGCCGCCGGGATCGGCACGGACCTGATGTTCTTCTCCGTCGCCGAGCCGGTCACCCAGTACCTTGCCCCGCCCGTGGGCGAAGGCGGGACCGTCGAAGCCGCTCGGGAAGCCACGGTGTGGACCCTGTTCCACTACGGGATCACCGGTTGGGCGATGTACGCCCTGATGGGCATGGCCCTGGCCTACTTCGCCTACCGACGCAACCTCCCGCTGGCGGTGCGCTCCGCGCTCTACCCCATCTTCGGCCAGCGCATCAATGGAGCCCTCGGCCACACGGTGGACACCGCCGCGGTGATCGGCACCATCTTCGGCGTCGCCACCAGCCTCGGGATCGGGGTCGTTCAGCTCAACTTCGGCCTGAACCTGCTGTTCGGCATTCCGGAAGGCAAGGCTGCCCAGATCGGGCTCATCACCCTGGCGGTGATCATTGCCACCATCTCCGCCACGACAGGAGTGGACAAGGGCATCCGCCTGCTCTCGCAGATCAACGTCCTGTTGGCGATCGGACTCGCCGCCTGGGTGCTGGTGCTGGGTAAGACCGCCTTCCTGCTGGAGGCCATCGTGATGAACGTTGGCGACTTCGTCACCAGCTTCCCCTCCCTGACGCTGCAGACCTTCGCGTTCGAGGACACCGCCGAGTGGATGAGCTTCTGGACGTTGTTCTTCTGGGCCTGGTGGATCGCCTGGGCTTCGTTCGTGGGGCTCTTCCTGGCCCGCATCTCGCGAGGTCGCACGATCCGTCAGTTCGTCGCCGGGACCATGATCATCCCGTTCAGCTACGTGGTGATGTGGGTGTCGATCTTCGGCAACACCGCGATCGACCGGGTGCGTGGGGGTGATGCCGCCTTCGGAGAGGCGACGATGGCAGCACCCGAGCGCGGCTTCTACACCTTGCTGCAGGACTACCCAGGGGCCATGTTCATCATCGGCGTGGCCACCCTGGTCGGCCTCCTGTTCTACGTGACCTCAGCCGACTCCGGTGCGCTGGTCATGGCCAACCTGTGCTCCTACCTGCGGACCTCCCGCGATGACGCCGACGCCTGGCTGCGCATCGTCTGGGCCGTTGCCACCGGCGTCCTGACCGCGGCCCTGCTCAGCGCGGGGGGCATCGTCGCCTTGCAGTATGCGACGGTCATCATGGGTCTGCCGTTCGCCTTCGTGATGATCTTGGTGGTCTGGGGGCTGTGGCGTGCCTTGCAGGTGGAAGGCAACCGTGCCGACAGCGGTCAGCATGTGCTGCCGATGATGCTTTCCGCGCGCGATGCCCCCACCGAGCGCACCCCGGGCCGGTCCTGGAACACCCGACTCTCGCATGCGTTGACCTTTCCCGAGCCAGCGAAGGGCAGCGCCTTTCTCGACGATGTGGTCGCTCCGGCTCTGCGCGACGTAGCGGAGGAACTGGAGGACCAGGGAGTCGCGGCGGACATCGACATCGACATCGTCGCGGCGATGGATGCAGATCCTGACTCCTCCAGCCGCAACGTTCAGCTGCGGACCACCGCCTCGACCCCGCACCCGTTCGTGTACCGGGTGGAGCTGGTGGAGGCGCCGGTGCCTGCCTACGGAGGCCGAATGGTCCGTGGGCACGAGACGTACGCGCGACTCGAGGTGCACTCCGCGGACGGTGGACAGGGCTACGACGTCATGGGATACACCCGTTCGCAGGTCATCCATGACTGCTTGGACGCCTACCTTCGGCACCTGGAGTTCCTCCGTCTGCAGGACTCGACCGGCAGTCACTGAGCGCCTGTCCTGCCTTGACCGAAGCCGCCTACCGGTAGTGCCAATCGTTACCGGCCTGTTACCCGAGGGCCCCCATCTGACGCTCGCAATCGCTTACATTAGCGATGTATCCCTCACCGTCGAGGCACGTACCGCCTCGACGTCCAAGCGAAACGGAGGCGGGCAATGCCCTCACGCACCACATCCCGTCGCTGGTTGGCCCTTACGGCCGGCATGGCGACTATCACCCTGGCAGCTTGCGGCGGCAGCGACGAAGAGTCGGATGCTCTCGCTGACGTCACCAACAACGTCGACTGCGCGGCATTCGAAGAGTATGGCGACCTCGAGGGCACCGAGATCAGCGTGTACACCTCGATCATCGCCCCCGAGGACCAGCCGCAGATCGACTCCTACAAGCCATTCGAGGACTGCACCGGCGCCTCCATCGAGTACGAAGGCTCCCGTGACTTCGAGGCTCAGCTGCAGGTTCGTCTGCAGGCCGGCAACCCGCCCGATATCGCCTACATCCCTCAGCCCGGTCTGATCCAGACGATCGCCAAGAATTTCCCGGACAAGGTTCAGGAAGTTTCCCCCGCGGCCGTCTCCAACGTCGAGGAGTACTTCAACCCGGCGTGGAAGGAGTACGGCACCGTCGACGACCGCTACCTCGGTGCACCGTTGGGCGCCAACGCGAAGTCCTTCGTCTGGTACTCGCCGACCGCCTTCGAAGAGGGTGGTTACGAGATCCCGACCACCCAGGACGAGCTGATCGCTCTGACCGACCAGATGATCGCCGACAACCCGGACACCAAGCCGTGGTGCGCGGGCATCGAGTCCGGCACGGCTACCGGGTGGACCGCCACCGACTGGCTGGAGGACTACATGCTCCGCACGGCCGGCCCGGACGTCTACGACCAGTGGGTCGCACACGAGATCCCCTTCAACGACCCACAGGTGGTCGAAGCACTCGACGCCGTCGGTGAGATCCTGCGCAACCCTGACTACGTCAACGGGGGTCTGGGCGGAGTGGAGTCCATCGCCACCACCGCGTTCAGCGACGCCGGAACACCCATCCCCGACGGCAACTGCTTCATGATGCGCCAGGCCTCGTTCTACCAGGCCAACTGGGCCGAAGACCTGACGGTGGCCGAGGACGGCGACGTGTTCGCGTTCTACCTGCCGGGTGAGACCGAAGACGACAAGCCCCTGCTGGGTGGTGGCGAGTTCACGGTGGCCTTCGACGACCGTCCCGAGGTGGCTGCCTTCCAGGGTTACCTGACCAGCCCCGAGTGGTCGGACGTCAAGGCCCAGGTCAGCGGCGCCGGATGGATCTCGGCGAACAACGCGATGAACCCCGACAACCTGGTCAGCCCCATCGACCAGTTGGCGTTCGAGCTTCTCACCGACGAGGAGACGACGTTCCGCTTCGACGGCTCGGACCTCATGCCGGCCGCTGTCGGTGCAGGCACATTCTGGACCGCCATGGTCGACTGGATCGCCTTGGGCGAAGACAGCCAGTCGGTCCTGGACAAGGTCGAAGCAAGCTGGCCCAGCGAGTAGTCGCTTCTCCGGATCAACTCTGCAACGGGTGGTGACTGCGCCGTGGTGCAGCACCACCCGTTGCTGTTGTCCGATCCAGTGACAGCAACTCACTTCCCCTAAGGAGGCAAGAATGGATTTTCTGCTGGAAACCTCGACGACCGGCTCCAAGCTGGTCGTGATGGTCATTGCGATCCTGGCCTTTGCTGCGGTCATGGCCATCGTGCTATTCGTCGCTGACCGACCCAGAGTCCCCAAATGGGTGCTGGTCACCGGCTTCCTCGGTCCTGCGGTGCTCCTCATCTCTGCGGGCCTGATCTATCCGGCCATCCTCACCATCATCGACTCGTTCCAGAACACGGCCGGCGGCTTTGTCGGCCTGGAGAACTACGGCACGATCTTCGGCACCCCGAACTTCCGTACCGTCCTGTTCAACACGGCCCTGTGGGTGGTCTTGGTCCCCTTGTTGGCCACGGGCTTCGGTCTGATGTACGCCACCCTGGTCGATCGGGCTTTCGGCGAGAAGTTCGCCAAGACCCTGGTCTTCCTCCCGATGGCCATCTCGATGGTGGGCGCCTCGATCATCTGGAAGTTCGTCTACGAGTTCCGCCCCGACCAGCCTGGAGTGGAGCAGATCGGTTTGCTCAACCAGCTCCTGGTCCTGGTCGGTGGTACGCCGCAGCAGTGGCTCCTCGATCCGCCGGTCAACAACCTCTTCCTGATCGCCGTCATGGTCTGGATCCAGACCGGATTCGCGATGACCGTCCTGTCCGCGGCGATCAAGTCGATTCCCGACGAAATCATCGAGGCGGCCAAGATGGATGGCGTCCAAGGCTTCCCGATGTTCCGCTACGTCACGCTCCCGACGGTTCGTCCGGCGGTGGTGGTCGTGGTCACCACGATTGCCATGGCCACCCTGAAGGTGTTCGACATCGTCCGCACCATGACCGGCGGCCAGTTCGGCACCTCAATCGTGGCCAACGAGTTCTACAGTCAGAGCTTCGTCTTCGGTCGTGCTGACATCGGCGCGGCGCTAGCGGTGCTGCTGTTCATCCTCGTGGTCCCGATCATCTTGTACAACATCCGTCAGATGCGACTCTCGGAGGAACAGCGATGAGCCAAGCACCCACTACACCGGACACCCCCGGGGGCCAGCACCACGGCTCCCCGGAGGCCAAGGCCACTCCTGGCGGCTCAGACGTCAAGGAACGCAAGGAGCCTCGCAAGCTCACGAAGAAGGAACAGCGCGCCGTCGACGCCAAGACACGTCTGACCTCGCCCTGGGCCTCGGGCTTTGCGATCCTCCTGGCGATCCTCTGGTCCGTTCCCACGTTCGGCCTCTTCGTGAGCTCGTTCCGGCCGGAGAACGAGATCAAGACGACGGGTTGGTGGACGTTCTTCTCCAGCCCCGAGATCACGTTGGAGAACTACGACACGGTGCTCTTCGGTCCCTCGACCGACTTTGCCAGCGCCTTCCTGAACACAGTGGTCATCACGCTGCCGGCGGTGTTCATACCGATCAGTCTGGCGCTGTTGGCGGCCTACGCCTTCGCCTGGATCGACTTCAAGGGTCGTGGCTTCCTTTTCGTGGCGGTGTTCTCGCTGCAGGTTGTCCCGATCCAGATCGCCTTGATCCCCCTGCTGACGCAGTACGTCCGCTTCGGGATCGACGGATCGCTGTGGGTCCTGTGGTTGTCTCACTCGATCTTCGCGCTGCCGTTGGCAATCTTCCTGCTGCATAACTTCATGATGGACATCCCCCGTTCTCTCATCGAAGCCGCTCGGGTCGACGGTGCCGGTCACGTCAAGATCTTCTTCCAGGTCCTCCTTCCATTGCTGGTGCCGGCTATCGCCTCCTTCGCCATCTTCCAGTTCCTCTGGGTGTGGAATGACCTGTTGGTGGCCTTGGTGTTCGCTAGCACGGACCTGCAGCCGCTGACATTGAAGATCCAGAACCTCGCGGGTAGCCGTGGCGCGGAGTGGCAACTGCTCTCGGCCGGAGCCTTCGTTGCCATGGTCGTTCCGCTCGTGGTCTTCCTGGCCCTTCAGCGCTTCTTCGTCCGCGGCCTGCTGGCCGGTGGCGTCAAGGGCTGACGGGTCGACAACCACACCATGAGCACTATCTCCGATGTAGCGCGGGTGGCTGGGGTTTCCGTAGCCACAGTCTCCCGCGCTCTTCGGGGGGTGAGCACGGTGAATGCAGCCACCCGTGACCGGGTGATGCACGCAGCCGAAGCGCTTGACTACGTGGCCTCCCCCACGGCTGCGTCGCTGGCGTCCGGGCGCACCAGGGTCGTGGGCATCGTGACCCCGTTTCTGACCCGCTGGTTCTTTGCCAACGCGGTCAGCGCCATAGAGAAGACCCTCCGCGAGTACGGCTACCACGTCCTGCTCATCGACCTCGAGGCGGACTCGGCCCTTGACCGCCGGGCCCTGACCTCCCAAATGCTCAGCAAACGTGTCGACGGTCTGATCGCCCTCAACGTCCCGTTGCGCGATGAGGAGCTGGCACTGATCGAGAAGCTGGCCCTGCCCGTGGTCGCTATCGGCAACGCCGTGCCCGGCCACCCCCTGATTCATATCGATGATGCCCAGGCCGTCCGGATCGCCGTGAACCACCTCGTTGATCTGGGTCATACCCACATCGGATACGCCGGGGCCGTGCCCTCTACGGCCGAGCATCGTCTCGTGCCCTGGGGCAGGTTGAACGGGTTTCGCGAAGGGATGCGCGAGCACGGCCTCGTCCTCAACGGCGACTGGATCGTCACCTGCGACTGGTCTGCGCAGGATGCGGCTCGGTGCGCTGCCACGCTCTTCATGCGCGAGCACACTCCGACCGCGATGATCGGCGCAAGCGACGAGATCGCCATCGGCCTGATGTCCGTCGCCGTCCAGTCGGATCGGCGGATCCCCCAGGACCTATCCATCATCGGCGTCGACGACTACGCGCTATCGGACGTCCTGAAACTGACCACCGTCAAACAGGACGTGGTCGCTCAGGGACGAGCGGCCGCGGACACGCTGTTGCATATCCTCCTGGAACCGACCGAAGAGACCCCTCCGAAGCGGCCCACTGGGATGGTCGACGACGTACTCACGTTGCCCACGCATCTGGTGAAACGTCGTACCACCGGCCCACTGCGGGGGCCTACCGTCCGCGTGCCACCTCTGCTCAGCACCCCGGCCGACCGCTAGATTCAGAGCCGAGCCAGACCAGACGTCCTACCGCCGTGGGCCACCGCTGGTGCGCGACCCGCCGTCACGGCGTGAGCCGCCCTCGCGTCGGGGACCACCTTCGCGTCGAGGACCGCCGTTGTGACGCGACCCACCCTCGCGGCGAGGGCCACCGCCACCACGCTGAGGCGGACGCCCACCGCGTCGAGGAGGCCGCAGCACGGCGTCGAGCCGAGCCTGGGGGATCGCCTCACCGGAGGGGATCCGGCCGCCGGCTGTGGAGATCACGGCCTCATCACTCGGACCGACCATCACGGCGGTGGTCTGCACGCCGGCCGAGTCGAGCAAACGGGTGACCTGCTTGCGCTGATGCGGCAGCGCCAGAGTGACGACGACGCCATCCTCACCCGCCCGGGCGGTACGTCCGGAGCGGTGAAGGTAGTCCTTGTGGTCGGCCGGAGGGTCCGCCTGTAGGACCAGCGACACGTCATCGACGTGGATGCCGCGGGCGGCGACGTCGGTGGCCACCAGCACGGGCAGCTCCCCGGACTTGAATCCCTCAAGCACCCGGGTCCGTTGGGCCTGGTTGAGCCCACCGTGCAGGGCCGCGGCGAAGACGCCGGACTCGCGCAGCTGCAAGGCCACCCGGTCGGCACCCAGCTTGGTGCGCACGAAGACCACCGTCCGACCGGAACGATTGGCAATGGCTGCCGTGATGTCCTTCTTGTCGTGCGGGTGCACGAGGAACAGATGGTGGTCCATGGTCGACACGCTCGCCGTGACGTCATTGGTGGAGTGGGTGATCGGGTCCACGAGATAGCTCTTGGCCACCTTGTCCACACCGTGATCCAACGTCGCCGAGAACAGGAGACGTTGGCCCCCGGACGGAGTCAGGTCCAAGATTTCGCTGATGGCCTCCACGAAGCCCATCTCGGCCATATGGTCGGCCTCATCGAGCACCGTGATCTTGACGTCGCTCAAGTTGGCTGCCCCACGCTCGATCAGGTCCGAGAGTCGACCCGGCGTGGCCACCAGGACGTCGACCCCGTCGTCCAGGGAACGAAGCTGCGGGGTGTAGGACATGCCGCCGGCGATCAGCTGATGACGCAGGCGCAAAGACGACATCAGGGGTCGCAGGGCCTCGACGATCTGCATAGCCAGCTCGCGCGTCGGCGTCAGGATCACAGCATGCGGACGGTGCGGACGTGCCCGCTCACCCTCCGCCAGACGGTGCAACATCGGCAGCCCGAAGGCCATCGTCTTGCCCGAACCGGTCTGTCCCCGTCCCAGTAGGTCTCGCCCGGCGAGCGCGTCGGGGATGGTGGCTGTCTGAATCGGGAAGGGGGTCACGATGCCCATCCGAGCCAATGCCGCCACGAGGTCGGCATGCAGACCCAACGCAGCAAAGCCGTTGTCCTCCGTCACCTCGGCGGGGGTCACGGTCGCCGACGCCCGCGCCGTTGAGGCAGGGGCGGGAGAGGAGACTCCCGATGACTGGTCGCTGCGATGTGCGGTGTTGCGCTGCGACGCCGCATCGATGGCGGAGCCGCGGTCGCGGTCCTGAGGCTGGCGGTAGCTGCTTGAGCGCTCGGTGCGGTTCATCTCGCGCGTAGCGCGGTCTCGGTCCGAGGGGCGTCGTTGGGTGCCGGCGCGATCGTAGCGATCAGGCCGGCCCGAAGACTCTTCTCGGTGTTGGCGCATGCCGTTCTCGCGGTGGTCGGGACGGCGGGTCTTGGGGCCTTCGCGCTGGGCCCTCTCGTGTACTTCTTCCCAGCTCTGGCCGGTCGAGCGACCCTGCGGTCGCCGGTCCTCGGAGCGTGCCTCCCATCCTGCGTTGCCGCGCCCTCGGGCGTCTCCCCCGGCCCGTCCACCGTCTCGACGGCCCGGCGCTGTGTTGGCGGATCGTCCTCGCCCACCCCCAGAGCCGTAGGAGGAACCGGATTCCCCGTACGACGACGAGCCGGAGCTTCGGTCGCCGTAGGACCCTGGGCCGGAGCGACGAGGACCAGAGGACTTCGACGCTGACCAGCGTGCACTTCCACCGGAGGCAGAATTCGTACGACGAGCACTCGAAGGGCTGTAGTCCGAGCGGGAGTCGCGCGCTTGCTTGGTTTCGTCGCTCCATCGCGGTGACTTCGCCGCGCGCGAAGCTCCGTTGTCGTCTCTCTTGCCTTCAGCTGCGCGTCGGGCGGAGCGCTCAGACTGCTCTCGGGCGGCACGTGCCGCTTTCTTTTGGGCGCTGCTGTGGCGCCCCTTCTTGTCGTTCGAGGGCGCGCCGGAGCGCGAGGATTGATATGCCATGGTGGCGTTCTCGCTTCGTGTCATCGAGGTGGGTGCGACTCGACGCTTCGACAGCGGATGAAGACCTACCCCTGAAGTGCCCCTACTTGCGGGCACGCGTGCCACCGAGAACGGATCGTCCGGTGGCTGTGGGTTCGCCCGACGAACACCGGCGGGCAGCGTCCCACGATAGCAGAGGTCAGGCGTCGATCCGTTCACGGTCCAGGGCATGGGCTGAGTCCACAATGAAGTCCTTGCGAGGCGCGACGAGCGAACCCATCAGCAACTCGAAGACCCGCTCAGCCTGCTCGCCGTCGGCCAGCGTCACTCTGCGCAACGTCCGGCGACGCGGATCCATGGTCGTCTCCGCCAGCTGGTCAGCGTCCATCTCCCCCAAGCCCTTGTACCGCTGCATAGGTTGCTTGACCGTCCGCCCGCGTCGCTGGAAGGTCGCCAGCGTCGCGCGCATCTCTGCCTCGGTATACGTGTAGATGAGCTCTCGCTTCGCCCGCCCCGAGGCACTGACCTCCAGCCGGTGCAGGGGTGGCATCGCGGCATACACCAGACCGGCCTCCACCATCGGGCGCATATAGCGGAAGAACAGGGTCAACAGCAAGGTCCGGATGTGAGCACCGTCGACGTCGGCGTCGGTCATGATGATGACCTTGCCGTAGCGGACCAGGTCGACGTCGAAGGACCGACCCGATCCCGCTCCGATGACCTGGATGATCGCCGCGCACTCGGAGTTGTGGAGCATGTCCGAGACGGATGCCTTCTGCACGTTCAGGATCTTTCCTCGAATGGGCAGAAGAGCCTGGAAGTCACTGGATCGAGCGAGCTTGGCCGTACCCAGCGCACTGTCCCCCTCCACGATGAACAGCTCGGAGCGCTCGGTCTCGCTGGTGCGGCAGTCGGCCAGCTTGGCCGGCAACGTCGAGGACTCCAGGGCGTTCTTGCGACGCTGCGTCTCCTTGTGCACACGGGCCGAGATGCGCGACTTCATCTCCGCGACGACCTTGTCGAGCAGCAGTGCCGACTGGGCCTTGTCACCCCGGGCCGTCGACGTCAGCCGAGACGTCAGCTCCGACTCCACCACCTTGGCCACGATCTGACGCACCGCGGGGGTGCCCAGCACCTCTTTGGTCTGACCCTCGAACTGCGGCTCCGCCAACCGCACGGTGGCCACCGCCGTCAGACCGGCCAAGACGTCGTCCTTGTCGACCTTGTCGTTGCCGACCTTCAGGCGGCGCGAGTTGTTGTCGATCTGCTTGCGGAAGACCTTGAGCAAGGCCTGCTCGAATCCCTGGACATGAGTGCCGCCCTTGGGTGTAGCGATGATGTTGACGAAACTCCGTGTCGTGGTGTCGTAGCCGGTCCCCCACTGCAGCGCGATGTCGACCTCGCACTCGCGGTCGACGTCCGTGGACGTCATATGGCCCGCACTGTCGAGGACCGGCACCGTCTCGGTGAAGGTCGAGGCCCCCTGTAGACGCCAGCAGTCGGTCACCGGGGTGTCCGTAGCCAAGAAGCTGACGAACTCGCCGATGCCCCCGTCGTGGCTGAATGTGTGCGTCTGGGTGGCCTCGCCGCGATGGTCGGCAACGGTCAGGCTCAAGCCGGGCACCAGGAACGACGTCTGGCGGGCTCGGTCGCTTAGCTCCTGATCCACGAACGTGGCGTTTTTGATGAAGATCTGTGGGTCGGCCCAATAGCGGATGCGCGTGCCGCTCACCCCGCGCTTGGCCTTGCCCACCACCATCAGCCTCGACGTCGTCTCGAACGGCGTGAACGGAGCATCCGGAGACTTCTCAGCCGCGTCGGCGAAGGTGCCGGGCTCTCCCCGCCGGAAGCTCATGGCATAGGTCTTGCCCGCTCGGTCAACCTCTACGTCCAGACGCGAGGACAGAGCGTTCACCACCGAGGCGCCGACGCCGTGCAACCCGCCCGACGCGGTGTAGGAGCCTCCGCCGAACTTTCCGCCGGCATGAAGCTTGGTGAAGACGACCTCGACCCCGGACAGCCCGGTCCTCGGCTCGGCATCCACGGGGATCCCTCGGCCGTCGTCGCTGACCCGCACCGAGCCGTCGGCAAGCAAGTCGATGCCGATCGTCTTCGCGTGACCGCCCAGCGCCTCGTCGACCGCGTTGTCGATGATCTCCCAGAGGCAATGCATCAGGCCGCGGGAGTCGGTGGACCCGACATACATGCCCGGGCGCTTACGGACAGCCTCCAGACCTTCAAGGACCTGCAGGTGTCGAGCCGTGTAGTCAGTCGCGATGAGCATGTCCTTCTGGTCGGGCCGATCGCGTCCGCAACGACCGGGCTGCCTCGTCCTCGCAGGTTAGCCCAAACAGGCCCGCGCGAGGGTGGGCGAGGCCGGTCTCGAAGCCTTCGGAGTGCGCCGGGCCGTCCGTGCCGAATGTGATCCAGATCACGCCTCTTCCCCAATCCGAGCCCAGAGGGGCTCCGAATCACTGACTGAGTACGCGGAGATTCCTTCTCCTACACCGAAAGATAGGAAAACTATGCGCACCTCTGCACGTTTGGCCCCCCTGGCAGCTGCCGCGATCGTCGGACTGCCCCTGGCCCTGGCCGGTCCCGCAGCGGCTCAGGACGGCACGGAGCTGTCCGGCACGCTTGAAACCCTGAATGACAGCGGCACCACCGGCACGGTGTGGGCCATGGTCGACGGCACCAGCATCACGGTCAAGCTCGAGACCAGCGGGGCTCTCCCCGACGCCCCGCATGCCCAGCACATCCACATCGGTGGCGCCAATGTCTGCCCCGACCCGAACATGGAAGGCACCGGCTTCGAAGGAGCCATCCGCACCACCGACGCGGCGTCGTCGTACGGAGGCGTGCAGGTGTCCCTCACCCAGGAGCCGGGTGAAACGGGTCCCGAGGCGGCCCTGGACGTCGCGAACTTCCCGGTGGGCAACGCGTCCTACGAGCGCACCTTCGAGGTGCCCCAAGATCTCGCCGACCAGATCTCGGCCGGCGATGCAGTGGTTGTCGTCCACGGTGTGGACCACAACGGCAACGGTGAGTACGACGGAGACATGGAATCAGACCTCGACCCGTCGCTGCCGGCTGAAGCCACCGACCCAGCTGCCTGCGGCGAGTTGAACGCCGCGCAGATGGCGATGCCCGAAGGTGGCGTCGAAACCGGTGGTGGCTCCACGCAAGGCACGGAGTATGCCGGGCTGCTAGCCCTGGGCACCCTGGCCTTCGGTGCCGGAGCCGCCGGCCTGGTCGTCAACCGTCGTCGCGGAACCAGCGCTTCGCGCTGAGCGAGATGACAACCACCCCAGGAGGCCGCGGGCACGTCATCGTGCCTGCGGTCTCCGCCCTCCTCCTCATGCTCGGGATCGGTGCGTTCATCTTCGTGGTGATGCACCAGCAGGGCGACCCACCGGCTCCGGAGTCCGACGCCACGTCTGCCTCGGTCATCGGGGCGTCGGGCGGCGAGAGCGCCGCCGCCACTGAGCAGCCCGAGGGTCGGGACGACCCTGTCGGTGAGCCCGACAATGCTCCTGCCACGCTTCCGCAGCCCGAAGAAAACGCCACGGGCGCCGCCGAGGCTGCTGGCGACCCGCCCTCGTTGGAACCGTCGGAGCCCGTCGCGGTACGCATCCGCAGTAGCGACATCTCTTCTGACCTCCACCCCCTTGGCTTAACCGAGGACGGCGTCTTGGACGTGCCCTCGGGCGATCTTTACAACCAGGCGGCGTGGTACGAAGGCTCACCCACCCCCGGTGAGATCGGCCCAGCGGTGATCGAAGGACATGTGACCAGCCAAGGTTCGGTCCCGTCCGTCTTCTTCGAGTTGGGGTCCGTGGCCGTCGGGGATGAGATCGAGGTCGATCGCGAAGATGGAAGCACAGCCACCTTCGAGGTGTACGACACCGGGTCCTTCCCCAAGGACGACTTTCCGAGCCTGGGCGTCTACGGCCGCACAAACTATGCCGAGCTGCGAGTGATCACCTGTGGTGGTGACTACAGCGCCGAGCAACGTCGCCATGTCGACAATGTGGTTGTTTTTGCGCGTCTGGTCGACGCCGCGTGACCCTGAAAACGGTCAATCAACTGCACTACTAGCTGCGCGAGCGAACACGCTGGCTAGACGATCGACGGTGTGCGGCGAGGCCGCAGGCCCCTCACTGTCACGGGTGAGGGCCCTGCGGCCTTCTTCCGGTGGTGCACGGCCGACCGCGTGGCGTTTTAACAGACGTGGCCATCATGGTGAAGGAAGTCCATGCGTCGGGCTTCAATGCCGTGAAGCCAGCGACTCCCCTGCTGCAGCGCTCAGACCAGGTCGAGCGACTCTTCTGGCTTGAAGACGACGGGCCTGTGTGCGCGGTTCTCCTGACGGCGTCGGCTGATTAAGCGGGGAGCCACGTCGGAACCGGGCTTGTGAGGTTGTTGACCGATGACGGGAGGGTTGTCTGGAGCGAGGATCGTCACCGTTCATCGATCCCTCCACGAAGCGGTTGGTTCTTACAGGTCGAGGATGAATCGCAGCGCTTGATCGATGACAGCTATCTCGCCCGGCGCGATCATTCCTCTGCGGGCGACGATGCGGGTGGTCGAGATGGCCCGGAGTTGGTCGCAACGAGCGTAGGAGGTGTGTCCTAGTCCGCTGCTTCCCGGCTCGACCTCGACATGGCTGCGCAAGCCGTAGGCGGCGGACGTGACTGGCACCACTATGACGAGCTGGCCGGGTCCGTTGTTCAGGATGTCAACTGATACAACCACGGCAGGTCGCTTGAAGGCAGGTTCATGCCCGATCGGCTGGCCCAAGTCGACGTCGTAAACTTCTCCTCGCCAGATCACGCGAGGGTGTCCCACTCCTGTCGCTCGGCCAGGTACTGCTCCCAACGCTCTGGGTCCGCGGCTAACTTTTGGTAGTCCTGCGCGAGACCGCGCAGGAACTCCTGACGCTCCAAGGCGTCGATGGCCGCGTGCAGTACATCAATGACAGCAGTTTGCCGGGCTTGGGCAAGGGACTGAAGGCGCTCGGAGTCTGGGCGCCGAACGCGAACGGTGGTGGTCTCTGCTGCAGCCATGATCCCAGTGTAGACGAAATGTAGACAAGTGAGTACCGGTTAGGGATCGTCCAACGGTCCGCTGGTGATGAGGCACCTAGTGTTGCCCTACGACGGTGCCAGGAGGTTGAGCACGACAGCGTCTTGCTCATGTATGTGTTGGGGCTGATTTTTCTGGTGGTGCTGGCGGTAGTTCGGTATCTCCCTTGAATACAGCCATGCACGCGTCCAACCGCGCTCCGTTTCGGTTACGGCTGAGTACCCGCATGGCCGGAATTGCTACCAGAAGGATCACGATCGAGATCAACACAATCTGTAAAACGGGCCCCTGGGGCGCCAACGCCCAGATCGCGATGACACAAGCAGCCACTGGCGCCGTGCCCACCAATCCGACCCACCAGGCACGGAAGAAATCTCGGGTCGCGAGCATGATCATGAGTATGCCGTTATCAGCGACCGATGAACACACCACCTTCCTTTCGGGGATCGGTGCCCGAGACGGGATTGCCGACCGGCAACGGTTGTCCCTGCGGTACAGCCTGGCGCGTGGACCTCGGTGGCTGGTTGGATCAAATGACCTTGACTGAGCCATCGCAGAGTCGGGGCAGGAAGGCGTCCTTCCCGGTCGATCTATTGAGTATCGATAGGTAATCAGCGATACTCGACCTATGACTAGACATCGTTTTGCGGTAGACATACTCCGCGTCTTGCTGATCGTGTCCCTGCTGGTCATCCTGTTCCTTCAGCTCGTCGGCCTGCCCTGGCTCTCTGGGGTGATGGCTCAGGACCTCCCGGGTGAGGCGTACATGCGGTGGCCGATTCTCGCGCTGTCCATCTTGGGTTTGGGGTGTGTACAAACCGGTATTTTCTGCACGCTGCGTCTGCTTGGCTTCACTCGGCGAGGTGACGTCTTTTCGCTCCACGCGGTGCGCTGGGTCGACGGCACCATCGGGGCGTTCCTGGCCGCGAGCTTGGTGTGCCTGGCCGCGATCGTCTACCAGTCGTACACCGTGAGCGGCCCACCACTATGGATACTGCTACTCCTGATGGGGGTCCTGGTGGGGATAGGGATGGCCCTGCTCATGGTCGTCATGCGCACTCTGTTGGTGCAGGCCACAACATTGCGAACTGAACTAGAGACGGTGATCTGATGACAATCGTCATCCGCATCGACGTCGAGCTAGCCAAACGCAAAATGTCAGTGGGCGAATTCGCTGAACGTGTTGGAATCAGCCCAGCAAACGTCGCCGTTTTGAAGAATGGTCGAGCCAAAGCGGTCCGCTTCAGCACTCTGGAGCGCATGTGCGAAGTACTCGACTGCCAACCCGGCGACCTTCTCGAGTGGGCACCCGATAACCGGCACGACTGACTGCGCAGCACCCAACAAGGTCCTCCTCGAGACGGACCAACCGACCTGAAGGTGCTCATCGGAATCCACCAACGCTGGTCGTGACTGGCACCGTATGAGGAACCGCTGTCGGGACGGCGGTGCCATTCATTGGCGTCTAGGGAACGTTGCGTGCCGGCGTCCCGCTGGGGTGTCGGATGCGGGACGCCGGCAAGGTTTGGTCAGCGGCGGGCCGAGGTGGGTGCAACGCCTGCCTTGGTTGTCAGCTGCTGTCGTTGGATGGCGCGGTAAACGGTGGAGCGGTCGATGCCGAACAGTTCAGCGACTTCGAGGGTGCTGTACTCGCCGCTGTGAACTGGCGACACCAGGTGCGCTTCCTGCTTACGGCTTAGCTTTGGCTGCTTGCCCTTCAACCGGCCCTTGGCCTTTGCGACTTTCATTCCCTCGACTGTGCGCAGCCCGATCAGGTCGGAGTCGAACTCCGCGACCATCGCAAGGACGTTGAACAGCAGGGGACCCACCGCGTCGGTGGGGTCGTAAACCGACCCGCCGAGGCTGAGGCTGATCTCTCGCATGGTGAGTTCGTCGGCGATGGCGTGCGCGTCCGGTAGGGACCGAGCTAGTTGGTCGAGTTTGGTGACCACCAGCGTGTCTCCAGCCCGACAGGCGGCCAGGGCTTCACGCAGTCCGGGACGCTCCCGGTTGGTACCGGTCAGACCGTGGTCGACGTAGATCCGGTCTGGTTCCACACCAAGACCGAGTAGCGCGTCATGTTGGGCAGTGAGGTCGTGCTGATCGGTCGAGCATCGGGCGTACCCGACAAGTAGTGCGCTCATGAGGCATCTCCACTTGTGTTGGCCCGGCCAAATCACTGGATGTGGGCGGCTCGGGCGTCGGGCGAAGCCCGACCTCACCAGCGACATCCATTCGGCCACCTCGTGCAACTGCATGTATCTCGCCGCCCACTTTCGACGGTTCATTTTTCGTCATACGATATTGGCCATGGTGAGCGAGGAGCAGATCCGCGAGTGGGCGGACGAGGCCGAAGCCGGCTACGACGTCGAGGAGATGAAGCGTCGCGGACGCGGTCGTCCCGGCCGCGGCGCTGAGCCGATGCAGGTCGTCGCCGTCCGCCTCACCGCCGAGGAACTCGCCGCCGTCGACACCGTCGCCGAGCGTGAAAACATCTCGCGATCCGAAGCGATCCGCAGAGCCCTGGCCGGCTTTGCGGCGTGAAGGTCCACGACAGCGCACTCAAGCACAGGGCACTCCCCGAAGACGCCGTCCAAGCAGAGGACTGGCCGCGCCGTGAACTGCGGCTCGGCTTCGACACCCAGGCCCGCCTACTCGAGACCGTCGTCCTCACTTTCGCGAGCGGCGAGGCACTGGTCATCCACGCGATGCCAGCCCGCAAGCAGTACTGGGACCTCTTGCCCTGAGCCGCGGGCTCACATCCCAAGCGGATCATCATCCGGTGACGATCGCGGGCTTGCCGATCGCCGGAAGCGGTCACGAAATCTTCGCCGCAGGCCGCGGCCTCGGGGGTCGCGCGCCAACTCGGCACCACCCAGCGGACCGTGTGGCACTCGGTAAAGCCCATCGATGTAGGTGGCTGTGGAGGCGAAGGTGACCCCAATGCGGAATGACTCCAATCCGACTGGGAGGTGGGTGAACACAGGAAGGCCTGCCTCTTTCGCTGCCACATGGCCTTCCGCTAACTCAGCGATGGTGGGAGACTCATTTGACCAGCAAAGGAGAGCGCCATGAGCGTGCTACGCGTTTTAGGTGATGTTGTTAAGTGGTGCTTCAAAACTGTCGCGCGCGTGGCAGGCTTGATCTCGCATGATGGCGTCGATCAGAACGGCGCCGACTATCTATACAAGCCGCAGCCGCCCGAGTACCGGCCTTAACCGTCTCGGGACCTGCAGTCCCCCAGCTGGCCTTCTTGGACGAGACTCCGGCGCAGTTGCCCGAGTGGTTCAGCAACCCGAGCGGCATGCCTATCGAAGACCTGGCGCACGTCCGCGATGTTGACCAGTTGCACGTTTTCGCCAGTCGCGAGGGCCAGGACAGCTGGTGCGCCGTCCTGGCGATCGAGCCTAGAGCGGGGGGCGGACGGGAGGGCCGCTTCAAGCGGTGCACCATCAAAACGATTCGCAGCAGAAGGCGTCTCGGTCACGACCTCCTCGACCAGCGACAGCAGCGCCCTCCTCCTACGGATGATTTCCACGTTCAGATAGCAAACGGCTGGGAGCGGACCAACGACAATCTGGCGGTCCCCCGGTAGGCGGCTCACCACACGCGCAGCCTCCGTCCTAGATCGGATTGGTTCAGGAACAACGGTCCCGGTGGGCGATCCCTTGCGGCACGATCACCCGGCGCGGGCAAAGCCGAGACGGTCGAATGTGGACAGTGCACCGTGGAAAAGAAATCCTGCTGGCACCGCACCGGGGGGCTCGGGGTACCCCTCGACGCGTCCGGCTCATGGACACTTCTTGTACTCGCGGCGGTTCTTGATCCGCACAACCTCACCGGGTGGCCCGAACTGACACCAGCCAACGCACACATCGCCGTCAAACACCAGTGCGGCGTGCCTCGTTCCGGTAAGCACCCGTTGGTGTTTGCGGTCGCGGTTCAGCGCGGCTGCAGTAGCAACCGCTGGGAAAGACGTCGCTGTTGGTACACAGCTCATCGAAGGCGTCCCAGGTCGAAAGGTCGAGGGCGCCGACACTGCGGCCATCCGTTTTAACGCGGCGATGCGGGCTCATGGGAGTATCCCGCCACGGCAGCGTGGTCACTGACCAACTCGTCCTGATGATCGCATGGGACCTACTCAGCTCGGGAATGGGCGCGTGGGCCTACTTGCTGCCCAACTCTTGCGCCAGCATCACGATGATCCCGCTGGGTCCACGGACATAGGTGAGCTTGTACACGTCGTCGTAGGTCGCCACGCCACGCAACGGATGGCAGCCGTGCTTGGCAGCGATTTCAACGGCTACGTCGATGTCGTCGACCGAGAAGGCAACACGGTGCATACCGATCTCGTTCGGCTGCGTGGGTTCGGTCTCGATTGCGTCAGGGTGGATGTACTCGAAGAGTTCGAGTCGGCCGTGACCATCCGGCGTTTGCAGCATCGCGATCTTGGCGTGGTTCCCGTCGAGGCCGACCGCCGTGTCAGCCCACTCTCCACTGACGGTATCCCGGCCCAGGACCGTCAAACCGAGGTCACTAAAGAAGGCAATCGTTGCCTCGATATCACGGACTGCGATGGCCACATTTTCGAGTCTGATGGACATGCAGCAATGCTATCCAAGCGAGCTGGTCCGGAGGAGTTTGTGACGATCGCGTCCCCTGCAGGCGAAGCTGCAGCGGTCAACGATCGTTCATTAGCGATGGTTCGTTACCACCTGCAAGTGGCGCACTCAAGGGCTCGGGGTCTCTTCGTGCGCTAGGAGTCCCACTGGCCGTAGGCAGTGAGCAAGACTGCGTTGAGTACGACAACAGCCGCGAAGATCACCGCGAACGTGGGGCGACCGGTGGCCCCAAGTGCCGTTGCGGCCAGCACGAAGATGCTCAGTTCCAGAGGGGCCCGCCACCTGATGGAAAGCCGCCTGGCGGATCTAGGCGCGCAGAACAACCCCCATACCGTGATCGCTAGGCCGGGCATCAAAACAGCTAGAACAACAGCGCCAAGGCCGCTTCCGGCGTGCCATCCCCACGCCGCGAAACTTGCGAAAGCTGCGAGCTCGAGGAAGAACTTGACTGTCAGGTTCACCAAACGCACCCCAACAGTCTGTATGAAGTGCTGGTGTCGGCGCGAAACTCGCATCGATCTTGAGGGCCGACTGAAGCAGCGTCCCGCAACCTCGCGCCGCGATCCGAGCGTGGGCCAATCGGAGCCACGTGCGGCTGCCCCGATAGCCGAACTATGACCCGACAGCGATCGTGGTTGATGGTACTTCGAAGTCCCGGAGGGGTCCCTTGATAGCAAAGCGCTCTTGGTGGCATCGGGGTGCTGACACGTCACACCAACACGCCCGGTGCTGGCATCGCCGCGATCTGGGACGCTCGGGGCGGGCTGGTGAGCTCGGATGGAGTTGCATACCTGAGGTTCGAGTCGGCCGTTGCGTCTATCGCCGGTCGCCCTCGTTCCAGGCAAGTCACCTCTGTCGCGCGAGGAGTGCAGGCGTCGAGAGCTAGCTCTGCAGGGGGACGACGATGACAGGATCCGTTGTGGGCTGCTCTGACCCCCCGACTGGCTCGACGCTCAACGCAAACGCGGCGACTTCGGCCGGGTCACCCTCCAGTTCCACCTCACCAGCGGCATCACCACCGCCGTTGTCCAGCACACCCGCGGAGAGAATCTGCTCCTCAGAGTTGATCCACCACGCCTGGTAGACCTCGTCATCGGCCAGCTCCGGCAAGTCCTCGGTGATGAGGACGGCCCGATCCAAAGAAGCGGAGGACACGACCGTGACCGTGTCTCCTTCGTACTCAGTCTCGAAGGAGCGGGCATCGGTGGCCTGGATGACTTGGTCGATAGGGCTGAGGTCGTCGCTGACTCCCTGCCAGATGCCCCACCCACCGACGGCCAGGAGCCCGGCCGCAGCCAGTCCCCAGAGGGCTCGGCTGCCGGAACCGCTCGAGGTCGAGACGGGCGACGGCGCATACGAAGGCTCGTCCAACGGTGCACGGTCGAGTTCCTGCTCAGCAATCACGTCCATGAGCCGCGTCCGTACGTCGGCTGGCGGAGCTACTTCGTAGCCATTGCTCAGCAGGACCGCGGCCTCGGTCAACTCTCGAAGGTCGACGCGGCATCGTTCGCACTGCTCGAGGTGCTCCTCGACCAGAGCACGCTCGCGCAGGTCGACAGCGTCCAGCGCATAGGCCCCGATGAGGTCATCGACATGCGGTGAAGTCGACGTCATAGCGGGCCTCCCATGCTTTCTCGTAGTTTGCGCAAGCCATCGCGGATACGCGTCTTAGCGGTACCCAGCGGGACCCCGAGTGCCTCGGAGACCTCCCGGTGCGTCATCCCCTGGAAGTACGCCATCTCAAGTGCCTCCTGATGAGGAGGGCCGAGGTCGATGACTGCCGTTCGCACTGCAGTTGCCTGCCAACGGTCTTCAACCTCCTGGCTTGTCGGATCCAACGTGGGCCTATCACGACGTGATTCGTAGTCCTCGTCCCGAACGGATTGCGCTTGAGCAGATCTCACTCGGTCAACCGCCCGTCGATGAGCCAGGGTCATCAGCCACGACAAGGCGCTGCCCCGCGAGGCGTCGAAGTTGGGGGCGTTGTTCCAGATCTGGAGGAAAACCTCCTGGGTGACCTCCTCCGACTGAGCGTGGTCCCGCAGAATGCGCACCACCAAGCCGTGGATGCGAGGGGAGACCTGGTCGTAGAGCGTGGCGAAGGCAAGCTGGTCACGGGACGCTGTGAGGCGCAACAGTTCTTCCAGACTGGGTTCGGCCAATTCCTCCACGGCCCCATCATGACGCACCGTTACGCCCTGGGCAGAACAGGACACACAGCGGGGGTGTGTCGCGTTGACCCTTTACGACGCCATGCTTGACTAGGTGTCACTCCGAAACGGACGTCTGATCCGGATCGGATCCCAGCGAAAGGAGCACAGACGTGAACGCCACTTTGTCCCCCGGACTGACCACTGCCCACCGTTGCGATCGTTGCGGCGCGCAGGCCTACGTCCGCGCTCGACTGGCTGACGGGCTGCAGTTGCACTTCTGCGCTCACCACGGTCGCGCCCACTTGGATAAGCTGCGCGATCTTGAAGGCATCACCATTACCGACGAGTCGGAGCGTTTGCATGAGGAGTCCCAGCCAGCTGGCTGAGCCAACGTGACCACCGTGACGGTGGCCGCTGCCCTTGTGATGCTCGTGGGCCTGGTGGGGATCGTTATACCGATCCTCCCAGGCCTGTTTCTGGTGTGCCTAGGAGTGCTGCTATGGGCACTCGACGAAACGTCCACTCTGGGCTGGAGCGTCTTGGCAGTCACCCTGGTCCTGGCTTCTATCGGGCTCGTCCTGCAGTTCCTCATCCCTGGGCAGCGCATGCGACGAGCGGGGGTCCGGACCGCGACCTTGGTCTTCGCTGTGGTCGTTGCGATTGTCCTTGGCATTGCCATCCCGTTCGTCGGCGCGGTGGTCGGATTCCCGTTAGGCATCTACGTGCTTCAGCGGATGCGACACCACGATCATCGCGCGGCATGGGGATCTACAGTTCACGCATTGAAGGCCGTGGGACTGAACATTTTGATCGAACTGGTAACGGCCTTGTTGATCATCACGATGTGGCTGTGCGCCGTGGTCATCGGAACGTAAGCACCATGAGCGCCTGAACTCGGACTCTGCTGAGCGTCACGGTGGGCACAGACACCATCACGCTCCGTCACGAGACTCTCGCGCCACGAAGGCTTATCTCGCTGATGACCGCTAGACCTAGTCGCGATCTCCGTCGCGACGCTTGTCCCAACGCTGTTCCATACGCTGCATGAAAGAGCCGCTGCGACGGGGGCCGGAGGATTTCTTCTGCTGGGGGGCCGCTTTACTTCCACCGGTGCCACCAGAAGATTCGGGGCCGGAGCCGACGACCGACAAGGGCGGGTTCTTGCTCCCCGGCGTAAACGCCCAAACACCTCCGAGCACCATGGCGCCAAAGCCCAGCCCCCCGATCCAGATCTGGCTGAGGAACACCCCGGTCAGCACGAGAGCAAGACCGATGATGGCAATCACAACGCCTAGCACGGCGCGCTTGCGGGACCTGCTCTGCGCGGCTGGCTTTTTGAGGTTGGAAGCGAACCGCGGGTCCTCGGCGTAGAGCGCGTGCTCCATCTGCTCAAGGACGCGCTGCTCATGCTCGGAGAGCGGCACTGGGAACCTCCCGGACTGATGTGTGCGAGCACAGGGTTGGTGCCAGCATCCTGTTACCAGGATAAATCGTGAACGAAGGAAGCACTACCCCAGGTTCCCGATCTAAGGAACACTTTACGCCTTCGCCCTGGTGGTCTCGACGGCAGATCACTCACCGGCACCACTGCTGATCAAAGTGGCTGGTCGCACGGCCCCTTGACCAAACCGTGAGACCGCTTGGTCGACAGCCCTTTCCGCTTCACGCCAGCCTCTGGCTGGCTCGTCCAAACGCGCTTGCACAGGAGTACTGGCCCCCTCGCTGAGCCCCTCCACGCGGACCCCCAGAAGGCGAATACGGGCACGCTGCAGCCCCAACGCCTCGAACAGCATCGAGGCGGTGGCGTAGACGTCGCGGGTGACGTCCGTAGGGCGAGCCATCGTGCGGGACCGTGTGATGGTGGTGAAGTCGGAGAACCGAACGGTGAGGACCACGGTGCGCCCCATCATCTGGGCATGACGCAGCCGGGTTGTTGTGCGATCACTGAGATGCAGGAGCTGACGATGTAGCTCGATCGGGTCGTCGATGTCGTGGCTGAACGTCTGCGATGAACCCACACTGCGCTCTCGTCGTGACGGAGTCACCACGTCAGCAGTGCTGCTCCCCCACGCCAAACTCAGCAGGTATTGCGCACTGGCGTGGCCGACCGCCCGTTGCAACGTCCGCTCCGGAAGGTGGGCGATATCGGCCACCGTATGCAGGCCGAACCGGTTCAGCTCTGCCTCTGTAGCCTCACCGACGCCCCACAAAGCACCGACAGGGAGCGGATGAAGGAAGGACACCACCTCTTCGGGAGGCACCATCCGCACTCCGTCCGGCTTGGCCGCTCGCGAGGCCATCTTGGCTACGGCTTTGGTCGCCGCACCGCCCACCGAGCAGGTGATCTGCTGCTCGTCAGCCACAGTGTCCCTGATCCACGCAGCGATCTGAGTGGGTGAACCCAGTCTGCGTCGAGACTGTGAGACGTCCAGGAAGGCCTCCTCCATGGAGACCGGCTCCATCACCGGAGTCACCTCGGAGAAGATCGACATCACTGCCTCGGAGACTCTTGCGTATTTCTCGTGGTCCGGGAACACCACCGCAGCCTGAGGGCAGAGCCGCTGAGCACGGGACATCGGCATCCCCGAACGCACGCCGAAGGCCCGTGCCGGGTAGGTCGCCGAGAGCACGACACTGCGCCAACCCCCACCGACGATCACGGGCTGACCCGCCAGTTGAGGCTGGTCGATCAGGGACACGGAAGCGTAGAAGGCATCCATGTCAACGTGCAGCACCGTGCATTCGGCATCGTCATCGTGCACGTCACGGCGACTCGCAGACGCGTTCACCGCCCGGAGCTGCCTGGGCTGGAATGCCACAGCTTGCGGTCGCCACCTGGCGGCCCCACATCCGCATACGGCGACTG
This sequence comes from Actinomycetales bacterium, assembly GCA_038258285.1. GTDB lineage: Bacteria > Actinomycetota > Actinomycetes > Actinomycetales > Dermatophilaceae > Ornithinicoccus. The sequence continues at coordinate 31,377 of JBBSQA010000010.1, forward strand.
CGTGAAGCCCGAGGCGTGCAGCAACACCCGACGCGCGGCAGGCGCACTCCTGTGGCCACCTTGGCCTGACGGTCGGCGCTCATCTGCCTGGACAGCGGCCTCCCGCTCGGTGCGCTCCATCAACTCCACCACCGCTTCGATGCCCTCGCTGCGATAGATGTGGTCCAAGTGAGTCATCTCCCAGGCCGCGGTCGCTCGCACCGATCGGCCACGCGGCCCGGTGCGGCGCAGCACCCCACGCACCACCAGCAACCAGGAATGGAAGACCGTTGCGGCATAGGGGCCTTGGACGTCCTCGAAGAACGTGGCGTCACTGGGCCCGGTCCCGTCGTCCAAGGTCAGGAACACCACTCGTCGTCCCGAGCGGACAGGTGGGGTCTGCGTCGCAACCTTGGCACCGGCGATCATCACCTCGGACTGGTTGCGACACGCCAACAGCCGGTGCGCGGGGGTCACTCCCAAGGCTTGCAGCATCGGTTGGTAGGTGCTGGTCACGTGGCCGCTCACATCCATCCCCAGGACCTCCAGCTCGGCCATCGTCTGGTCCTGTGGACTCATCGTCGGCAACCCACTGCCCGCGAGCACCTGCGGCTCATCTCCCAGGTCCAGCGCCAGCTGGGTGCTGACCGGGGCGCTGACGTGCCACGCTCGAGCGCCTTGAGCCTGAGCGCTGGTGCGCACAGCGATCTGGCCCGCGTTGCTCTCGGGGAGGAGTCGACGCGCCTTCGCGGCGGACGAAGCGGTCGAACGATGGGCTTTGGACCAACGATCCAGCTCACGCACGGTGAGCAGGAGGTCGCGACGGGTCAGATGTTGGCCCACCTGGTGCACCGAGTCGAAACCACCGACCGTGACCAACCGTTCGACGACCGGACGGGACACGGCGGCCCGCTGCCAGAAGTCGGCCAGTGACGCGTACGGCTGACCCGCCACGATCCGTTGCACCTCGCCATCGTTGATGCCTTTGATCTCAGCCAACGACAGACGGATGCCATAACCACTGGCACGTTGCTCTATACGCGCCATCGCTCGATCGACATGGTCACCGACCCGGCCGGGCTCGAATGAGGTGTGGGAGGGGAGGTCGGATCCGGGCGCTCCACCCTCACTCACCTCACCTTCAAGCACTTCGTGGCCGATCACGTCATGCTCCAGACGTTGCACCTGGTACGTCGACCCGCAGGCGTTGACGTCGATGCCCAGCACTCGCACGCCCATGTTGCGGGCCTCGTCCAGGATCAACCTTTTGGGATACATCCCCGGGTCGTGGGTCAGCACACCGGCCAGAAAAGCCGCCGTATGGTGCGTCTTGAGCCAGGCGGAATGGTAGGTCGGGAGCGCGAACGCCGCAGCATGTGCCTTGCAGAAACCGAAAGACGCGAAGGCCGCGAGCACTCCCCAGATCCGTTGGGCCTCCGTTGCGGTGTAGCCACGAGCCAGCGCCGCCGGCCGCCACCACTGCTCGATCTGTTGTTGGCCCACTGGCGACCCCATGGCCCGACGCACTTCATCTGCTTGAGCCAAGCTGACACCAGTGGTCTCAGCCACGATCTTGAGCACTTGCTCGTGAAAGACGACGACCCCGTAGGTGCTGGCCAGAGCAGGGATCAGCCGTTGATGGAGATACTCCGGCTCGGCCCACCCCTGCCTCGCCTCCAGGAACGGACGGATCATGTCGGACTTCACCGGTCCCGGGCGGAATAAGGAGATGTCGATGATGAGGTCCTCGAACGTCTCCGGGGCGAACTTCCCGACGAGCTCTCGCTGACCCGGCGACTCGATCTGGAAACACCCGAGAGTCCGGGTGGACTGGATCAAGGTGAAGGTCGAGGGATCATCCAAGGGAACCTGCTGCTGGTCGTCGAGGTCGATCTGGTCACCATCGACGCGACGGACCTCGGAGAGCGCGTGCGCCATCGCTGACTGCATGCGGATACCAAGAACGTCGAGCTTGAGCAGCCCCAGCTCCTCGACGTCGTCCTTGTCGAACTGGCTCATCGGGAAGCCCAACCAACTCGCTTCCACCGGTGTGCGATCCAGCAAGCCAGTGTTCGACAGGATCACTCCGCAGGGGTGCATCGCCACATGTCGCGGCAAACCGTCCAGGCTCTCCACCAGCTCGAACATCATCTGCATCCGCGGCCCATCGAACCCCAACCGCTGCAGCTCAGGCAGGTCCTTGATCGCTGCCCGTGCATCTTTGGCCCGGACGTGCGGAAAGGCCTTGGCGATGACGTCGACCTCTCCGGGCGGCATCCCCAGAGTCGCTGCGACGTCGCGAATGGCGTGCCGCACCCGATAGGTCTCCATCATCGACACGCAGGTCACTCGCTCGGAGCCGAAACGCTCCAGGATGCGCTCGTAGATCTCGGTACGCCTCGCCGACTCCACATCGACGTCGATGTCCGGCAGCTGAGCTCGCAGAGGGGAGCAGAAGCGCTCCATCAACAGGTCATGCCGGATCGGGTCCACCCCACTGATGCCCAGGAGGTAGGTCACCAGACTCCCTGCCCCCGACCCACGTGCAGCAACGCGCACCCCCTGCTCACGGATCAGGTCGCATACCGCAGCAACGGTCAGGAAGTACGTGGGGTACCCCAGTCCGGAGATCACCGCCAGCTCATCGTCCAGCCGTCCCTGCACCTCCCGCAACGCTCCAGCCGAGCTTGCGGGGTAACGGCGGTGAACAGCGTCACGGCACCGCTGAGCCAGAACGTGCTGGGCCTGCCCCACACCGGTGACGCCAAGTACTTCAGGCTCCGGCAGGTGCACGGCCCCGATGCCCAAATCGGAGCGAGCGTCCTGACGACACTCCTTGGCCAGCATGGCGGTCGTCCTCAGCAGGTCAGCGCCACTGACGCGATAGGGCCCCACAGACATCGCGACCTGATCAGCACGCGCGACCATCGACGCCGAGTCCACGAGATGACCCGCAGCGCTCACACGGTCAAGATGACGCTCCTCCAGCAGCACCATCCTGCGTGCAGCATCCAGCACGTCCGCCACGCGAGCCTGCTGGACCCCGACGTGGCGAACGGCAGCGCTGACCACCGCTGGCACGTCGTGCTCCAGCGCCAAGGCCCACATTCGGGAGGCGTGCGAGACGCTCCCACTGGTGTGCGGCGGCCCACCGTGGACGACGATCTCCATACGTAGCGCTTCGGCAGGCAAAGTTTTCTGCCACGCCCGCAACGCCTGCACCGCTCGACCATGCTGACGAGCCAGCACCGCCCGACCCACGTCGGAGTCGGGTCCGAGCAGCACCACGACGGGGCTGACGCCGGCCGAGGGCACGGCAGCTCTGGCCAGGAGATCACCATCGGTGAGCGGATTCCCCCGCTCACCGGCGAGATGGGTATGGGTGATCAGCCGACACAGACGGGACCAGCCGGCCCCAGGGGCAAGACCGGCATGCTGACCCCGAGCCAACACCGTGACTCGGGGGTGGCGGTCATCACGATGCACCCCTCCCTTGACCGGGTGCACTCGAGTTCCCCTGCGGGCAGCGGCGACTTCTTCCTCTGGCGTCGGCCCATCACCACGCAACGCCAGATCTACTCCAAGCACGGGGTGGATCCCCGCAGACATGGCGGCAGTGACGAAACGAATCGCGCCGTAGGCGCCGTCACGGTCAGTCAGCGCCAACGTCGACTGGCCCAGGTCGCTGGCCCGCTGCACCAGCGCTTCGGGACTGCTGACCCCATATCGCATCGAATAGCTGGAAGCGACATGGAGATGAGCAAAGTCCTCGCTGACCGTCATTATCGGACGCTGATCGCGGCGAGCTCGCTGGACAGCGGCTCCGCAATCGGCAGATGCAGCAAGCCACGCACCACCTCCAGGAAGCACTCACTCTGCCGGACCAGATCGTCGGCTTCGCGGCAGGTCACCCCACCATCCCCACGCTCGATCACACCGCGCCGGCGAGCCGAGGCGGCATAGAACACGGCCCACTCGGTGAGCTCAGGGGCCACCACCGGCAGCACTTCCCACACGCTGCGGGGACTGGAGCGCCTCGAAGGACTGCTCCGAGCGGCGATCACGGCAGCCGCAGTGCGCAATGCGGACAGATGGGACTGGATATAGCGATCAGCGCTGGTGTCGCTGTGACACGCTTGCACCAACCCGTCGCGCGCTTTGTCAAGCAGGTCCAGGACCGTCCAGGCGTTACTCATGGTGCTCTCCTTGTGATAGCTCATCGGTTAGTCGGCAACTCGCACGAGTCGCCAGTGCTCGCCCTCGGCCAGGTCGTAGACGCCTGTCCCCCAGGCCGATCCCACGCTGGCTTCAACTCGCCAGACGTGCTGCTCCAGGGGCGCATCTGCTGAGATCGCGTGTGCGCAGGCTGGGTCGTGCGGTGCGGTCTCGATCCGCCACCACGGGAGGCGCTGAGTCCATTGGGCCACTACGGCTCGCACGACGTGGTGGCGACCTCGCCACCGAAACGCGGTCGGCACAGACCTGCCGGGCTCGGCATACAGTGACGCGGTGTCGTGCAGCCGCCCGAGCAGCACCTCACCGAAAAGGACCTCGATGCACTCGTGATACTGGCGACTCATCGGACCTCTTAGACCTAGGACGTAAATAGAACATGTGTTCGATATAGAACAAATGTACGACATCGACAGGCTGGGGTGTCAACCCCAGAAGATGGTTCCGATGGACCTTTTCGCCCCACCACCCCTCGTAGACGGGCACCGCTGACGGCCTCGCACCAGACCGAGGAGGAGACGGTCCGGTGCGAGGCCGTAGGCTCGCGGTGCACACGCACCCCCGTCTGCAGACCGTCCTGAGAGCGAGAGCCGTGTCCTCACTGCCACCTCAAGACCCTTCGGCCATGCCGTCGGGTCCGAGCGACGCACATCCCTTGGATGGCGTAGACCTGCACGCGCGGGTAGCCGAGGTCCTGCAGGATCACGTAGGTCGCCAACGCGCCGTTTTGTCCGAAGTCGGTGAGCCGGTCCTGGCGCTCCTGGACTCGATCAGCGATCTACTGGCCGGAGGGAAGCGACTGCGCGCAGCCTTTCTGTACTGGGGATACCGCGCTTTCGACGGCACCGACAGCCTGGCTCTGGTGCGCGCCGCGAGCGCCATGGAGCTTTTCCAGGCCGCAGCCCTGCTGCACGACGACGTCATGGACAACAGTGACCTGCGTCGCGGACGCCCTACGGCCCATCGCGCCTTCGAGGCTCACCACGCCGACGCCGACTGGTCCGGCTCGTCGAGCAACTTCGGGCAGGCCGCCGCCACCCTGGCGGGAGACCTCTGCCTGAACTGGTGCGACGAGCTCTTCGCCAGTTCGGGACTGTCTGAGCAGGACCTCGGCCGCGCTCGCGGGACGTTCGACCTGATGCGCACTCAGCTCATGGGTGGGCAGTATCTCGACGTGCTGACTTCGGCCCAGGGATGGGACCACCTCAGCCACCACCAGCGCATCGACCAATGTCGCCGGGTGATCAGGTTCAAGAGCGCGAAATACTCGATTGAGCATCCGCTCCTGATCGGAGCCCATGCCATCGGCGCTTCTGCGTCCGATCGGCAGGCCTTGTCGGCCTACGGGCTGGCCCTGGGAGAGGCCTTCCAGCTACGCGATGACCTGCTCGGCGTCTACGGAGACCCGGGGGCCACAGGGAAGCCGGCCGGGGACGACCTGCGCGAAGGGAAGCGCACCGTTCTCGTCGCGATGGCTCTGCATCTGGCCAGCGAGCGGGATCGCGTCCGGATCACTCAGGCTTTGGGCAACCCCGACCTCACTCTGGCCGAGGTGGACCACCTTCGTGCCTCCTTGCTCAGCTGCGGCGCCGTCGCGGAGGTGGAAACGATGATCGATGATGGCATCGCGGAGGCCCATCGCGCACTGGACTCGATCCCGGCGATGAACGAGCAGGGTCGCGCTGCGCTACGAGCTTTGATCGACATCAGCACCGCGCGATCGGCCTGACCCACCCGGTCCTGATCCGGACAAGACCGTCCCTGACCTCAGAAGGCGAGCTCTTGGGCCCGACGTCGGATCTCCGTCTTGTGCCCACCCTCGAGCGCTCCGATGGGGCTGCCGCCGAGCAAGGTGTCATCCTTCTCGCCGAGCCAGGTCAGGATCTCCTCGTCGGTCAACCCGCTATCGGAAAGCACGGACAACGTTCCGCGCAACGCTTTGAGCGGCCCCTGGTCGGTGACAAAGGCCGAGGGAACCATTAACGCGTTGTTCGGACCACGCCTCATCCCGATGAGGTCGCGCTCTTGTAGCCAGGTCCGCACGGTGGGCAAAGAGCGCCCCGTGCGCTCCATAATGTCGGGCACCGCCAACCACTCGCCTTGGTGAATTACATTGTTGTCGCTTATCACAAACCCATTCTTTCATTAGATACGACACGCCGTGAATATGGACGACGCCTGAACTCTTTAGTACCGTCACCTGCGTCACGTGCGTCACAGGGACATCACGAGTCGCTTTGATCACCACGGACCACACTACGTCGTGCTCACGACCCCACCGAAGAGAAGAGTGTCGATGCCACCCATGCCCGCAGACATGCCACCTATGTCGATCTCGGCCGGCGTCGCCGCCCACGGTCCGGTCAGCGCCGGCCCTGCCCCTGCATTCTCGGCCCTCAGAGCCAGTGGGTACGTCGTGCAGCCTGGCGACACCGTGTACGACATTGCGGCCAAGCACGACACCACCGTGGCGGCGCTCGTGTCGGCGAACTCGCTGCGCGACGGTGGGCGCTGGATCATGCCGGGCGAGCGACTGGAGCTCTCCGCTACGGCGAAGAGCTCGTCATCACCGAAAGGCGCATCGTCGGCATCTCCTTCCGCGGTCACGAAGCGGAGCACGGGCGGCCGCACGGTCACGGTGCGACCGGGTGACACCCTGACGGGTATCGCGGCCAAGTACAACGTGTCGGTCGCCTCGCTGGCCAAGAACAACGGCATCACGAACACGCGGATGATCTATCCCGGTCAGCGCATCACCGTCGACGGCTCGGTCGCCCGCAGCACATCGACCTCGTCCAAGAGCCGCACTTCGACATCGTCGAAGACCAGCAAGCGCACCAACCCCAGCACCGTCACGGTGCGCAGCGGGGACACCTTGTCGGACCTTGCCGCGAAGCACGGCGTGTCTTTGTCGGCCCTTCAGTCCGCCAACCCCGACCTCGATCCGCACCGGCTCTGGGTCGGGACGAGCGTGCGCCTGCCCGGAGGCACTTCCTCCGCAGGCGCCAGCACCCGAGAGCAGGACGCGAGCTCCTCGAGGCAGTCCGCCAAGCGCACCACCCCCTACACGCCGCAGGACATCGGCGACCGCCATGCCGACACGGTCGTCGACGACACGTTCTTGCACTACACGTACAGCTCTGCGGTGGCCCGCTCAGCGGAGGCGAACCGGCAGTACCTAGCTGATGCACCCGCTCCCTCCACCGCCGCGACCAAACAGATGATCGTCTCGACCGCCCGGCGCCACGGTGTGGACCCGAAGCTCATGCTGGCGCTGTCCTACCAGGAGTCCGGCTGGAACCAGCGTGCGGTCTCCCCGGCCAACGCCATCGGCACCATGCAGGTCATCCCGACCTCGGGCGAATGGGCCTCATCGCTGGTCGGCCGCAAGCTCAACCTCCTCGACCCCCAGGACAACATCACTGCCGGCACCGTCATCATGCGTGCGCTCCAGCGCTCCGCGGACAACGAGAGCGACGCCATCGGCGGGTACTACCAAGGCTTGGGCAGCGTCAACCAACATGGACAGTTCTCCGACACCGAGGGCTACGTGTCCTCCATCACGGCGTTGCGCTCGCGCATGTAGCCACGGCTAGCATCCCAGGCTTTGCTCACGGGCTTCCGTAGAATCATGCGGTGAGCGCTGCCCCCACTCCCCTCGCCGATCGTGTCCTGCACGGTCGATACCGGGTGGATGCGCACATGGCCGAGGGCGGGATGGCCTCGGTCTACCGAGGTCACGATCTGCGGCTGGACCGGCCGATCGCGTTGAAGATCATGCGGCCGGACCTGGCTCGTGATCTCGACTTCGTCGGACGCTTCCAACGCGAGGCCCGTAGTGCCGCCAAGCTGTCGCACCCGCATGTGGTGTCCGTGTACGACCAAGGCGACGACGACGGTTTGGTGTACCTGGTCATGGAGCTGGTGCCGGGGCGCAACTTGCGCGACATCATCCACGACGAGTCCCCCCTGTCGATCCGCCAGGCCACCTCCATCGTCGACCAGATCCTCCAGGCCCTGTCCGCGGCGCACCGCGCGGGTCTGATCCACCGTGACATCAAACCGGAAAACGTGCTGACCGACGCCGATGGCGCGGTCAAGGTAGCCGACTTCGGGTTGGCCCGAGCGGTCACCGCCGGGACGATGAGCCGCACCAGTGACGTGATGTGGGGCACGGCGGCCTACCTCTCCCCCGAGCAGGTCCAGCACGGACGAGCCGATGCACGCACGGATGTGTATGCCGTCGGGCTGGTGCTGTACGAGCTCCTCACCGGAGCCAAGGCCTTCGGTGGCGACAGCCCGATCCACGTCGCGTTCCAGCACGTGCACGAGACGGTACCGGCCGTGGCCAGCCTGATCTCGGACACTCCTCGCGACCTGGATGCGTTGATCGCTCGCGCGACCGCGACGGAGCCACAGGATCGACCCGAGGATGCGATGGCCCTGCGAGCCGAGCTCGCCCGGTTGGTCGGGCAGCTCAGTGAAGAGGAGCTCGACGTGGTGCCGGTGCTCCCCCGCGCCTCAGCGACAGACCCCGGTCCCGGGACGCCTTCGCCCGATGGAGACGGCGCCTCCTCGATGGACGCCACCCGCCCCGTGCACCAGGCCACGGCGGTTGTGTCGGTCCGTGCGCCGGCTACAGAAGGCAACTTCGCCCGGACGACCGGCAACCGCCCGGCCAAGTCCGCGAGTCCGCCCGCGGCGGCCCGCGCGACCACCCCCCGCCGTGCTCGTCGCGGCCTCGGCGTCTTCCTGACCGTGTTGCTGCTCCTCATCGGGGGTGGAGGAGCCGCCGCAGCCTGGTACTTCACCGCCGGCCCCGGCATCCACTCCGATATGCCCAGCATCGTCGGTGAGTCGGAAGCGGATGCCGTGGATGCGCTGAACAGCGTCGACCTCGACGCCTCGGTGACCGCCACCTACTCCGAGACGGTGCCCGTCGGGACCGTGATCTCAGCCTCGCAGGAGCCGGGTGCGTCGCTGCGGCACGGCAGCGAGGTGGGCCTCGACGTGTCCCGAGGTCCCGAACGCTACGCCGTGCCCGACCTGATCGGGTCCACGGTGGACGAAGCGACGAAGCTGTTGGAGGACACCCAGCTGGCACTGGGAACGGTCACTCAGGACTTCGATGAGGAGGTGTCTGCAGGGGTGGTGCTGCGGTCGACCCCGACGCCCGTAGATGACCCCCTCCCTCCGGGCACTGTGGTGGACCTCGTGACGAGCGCGGGACCGGAACCGATCGACATACCCGACCTGGTGGGACAAGAACAGGACGCGGCGGAGCAGCGCCTGCGGGAGGCCGGGTTCGAACCCGAGATCGAGGGTGAGCAGGTCTTCGACGACGACGTGCCGGCGGGTTCGGTCGCTGCCCAGGCCCCTTCCAGTGGTCAGGGGACTCGCGGAGACACGATCACGCTGACGATCTCCAAGGGACCTGAGCTGGTCACCATGCCCCAGGTCATCGGGATGCAGTTCGGCGAGGCCAAGCCACTGCTGGAGGACCTGGGCCTGAAGGTCAAGCGGGAGGAGATCGCTGGGGCCCTCTTCGGCACCGTCAGGTTCCAGAGCGTTGACGATGGAGAGCAGATCCCGGTGGGCACCGAGGTCACGCTCAGCGTGCTGTAGGCCCCTCGGCGAGCACGGACGTCAGCACCTGCGCGCAGTGACCCGTGGCTTCGTCTCCGACGTCCAGGTGCCACACCAGCCGAACGTGAGCAGCGTCCGTGGCGAAGCCCTTCACCCCCTGCTCCTCGACCTGCCGCAGGAAATCTTCGCTGTTCCACCCGGCTGCGCCGACGTCGAGGATGACGATGTTGGTCTGCACCCGATCCGGGTCCACCACCTCGGGGGCGACCTGCGAGACCGCGCGGGCCACGGCCGCTGCGCGCTGGTGGTCGAGGGCGAGTCGATCCAGATGGTGCTGCACGGCGTACAACCCTGCTGCCGCGAGTATGCCGATCTGGCGCATCCCGGCGCCCCAACGCTTGCGCCAAACCCGCGCGGAGGCGATCGTCTCCGCCGAGCCCACCAGCAGGGAGCCGACCGGTGCGCCGAGACCCTTGCTCAGACACACGGATACCGTGTCGGCACAGGCTCCGTAGTCCTGCAGCGAAACCCCGCTGGCGACGTGCGCGTTCCACAGCCGCGCCCCATCGAGATGAACTGCCATCCCCCGCTCGGCCGTCATCTCTCGCACCTGCCGCAGCGCGGACAGCGGCTGGACCGTGCCCCCACCGAAGTTGTGCGTGTTCTCGACCACGACGCACGAGGTGGCCACCTTGTAGGGACTGCTCATGGGGGCCGCCAGCCGGCTCACTGCGGCCGGCTCCAACAGGCCCCGCTCCGCTCGCCAACTGCGGGTGGTGATCCCGGACAGCGCGGCTGCGGCGCCCATCTCGGCTCGCAACACGTGCGACATCTCGTCGGCGATGAGCTCCTGTCCCGGCGCACAATGCTCGCGGATGGCCAGCTGGCCTGCCATCGTGCCACTCGGCGTGAAGAGAGCAGCTTCGTGACCCAGCAGGTCCGCCACATGCTGCTGCAGCGCGGACACGGTCGCATCCTCACCGTAGACATCGTCGCCGACGGGGGCGCGAACCATCTCGGCCCGCATGGCCTCGGTGGGCCGGGTCAGAGTGTCCGAGCGCAGGTCGGCCGACGGCATCAGCGCGTGCCCTGCTCCAACATCTCGGCGACTTGGAAGGCCAACTCCAGCGACTGCTGGTGGTTCAACCGAGGGTCGCACAGGGTCTCGTAACGCAGACCGAGGTCGTCCAAGTCGACCGGATGGGACCCGCCGACACATTCGGTGACGTCGTTGCCGGTGAGCTCCACGTGGATGCCTCCTGGCCACGTGCCGACCTGCCGGTGGGCGTCGAAGAAGCCACGGACCTCGCCGACCACGTCTTCAAACCGGCGCGTCTTGTACCCGCTGGCCGAGGTGAAGGTGTTGCCGTGCATGGGGTCACAGATCCAGGTCACGTGGGCTGCCTCCTCACGCACCGACTCCAACAGCTCGGGGAGCACTTGGCCGATACGCTTCGCGCCCATGCGCGTGATGAAGGTCAGCCGACCGGGGATGCGGTCGGGGTCCAGCGTGTCGATCAGCTGCAACACGGTCTCGCGGGTGGCCGAAGGGCCCAGCTTGACCCCGATCGGGTTGTGCACCCGAGAGACGAAGTCGATGTGAGCTTGCTCGAGGTCACGAGTGCGCTCACCCACCCATACGAAGTGGCCCGAGGTGGTGTAGGGGTTGCCGGTCCGCGAGTCACGGCGGACCATAGCCCGCTCGTAGTCCAAAACCAGGGCCTCGTGACTGGAGTAGAACTCCACTCGCCGCATCTGCTCGGCGTCGGCCACCCCGGAGGCCTCCAGGAAGCGGATCGCCCGGTCGATCTCCCCGGCCATCACCTCATACCTCGCCTGTGCGGGACCAGAGAGGAAGCCCTTGTTCCACATATGGACGGACCGCAGGTCGGCAAAACCGCCCTCGGTGAAGGCGCGCACGAGGTTCAGCGTGGCCGAGCTGGCGTGGTAGGCGCGGAGCAACCGATCGGGGTTGTGCGCCCGGGCCTCGTGGGTGAACTCGAAGCCGTTGACCATGTCTCCGCGGTATGCCGGCAGCGTGACCCCGTCGCGGGTCTCGTCGTTGGAGGAGCGCGGCTTCGCGAACTGACCGGCGATCCGTCCGACCTTGACGATCGGCATACCGGCGCCGTAAGTCAGCACCACCGCCATCTGCAGGATGGTCTTGATCCGGTCGCGGATGTTCGGACCGGTGACCCCGGAGAGGGTCTCGGCGCAGTCACCCCCCTGCAGGACGAAAGCCTTGCCACGAGCAGCAGCCGCCAACCGGTCCCGCAGGGCGTCACATTCCCCAGCGAACACCAAAGGGGGGTAGGTCGACAGCGTGGTGAGCACCTCGGCGAGCGCGGCCGGGTCTCCCCAGGTCGGTTGTTGGGCGGCGGTCTTGTCCTCCCAGTCCAGGACGTGGCCAACGGGGACAGCAGTGACGTCGGAATACACGCCCCTATCGTAGGAGCGCTGAGGGGGTGCTTGGGTCATCGTGTGGGGTCGCCCCGGTCGGAGTCGTCTTTGGCGTCGTCCTTGGCGAACCGTTCGGAGAGCTGCTCGGCGACGCTGGCGGTCCGGTCGCGCACGTGCTCGCGAGCCTGCTCGACGCCGGCGCGTGCTTCGTCGACCCGGGCCTTGGTCGCAGCACTGATCCGGGCACGCTGCTCCACGGCCGCGCGCTCCTTGACCACGGCGGAGTACTCATCGACATACTCCTGGCCCGACAGGGCCGCCAACGCGGCCATGACCTCGTCCGTGATGATGCGCAGGACCGCCCGATCCTCTTCCTGGCCGGCGAAGCGCGAGAAGTCCATCGGCGCGCCGATCTTCATCCCCACCTGGTGCAGGTTCGGGATCTTCTGCCCCGTCGGTTGCGCCTTATCGGTGTCGATCATCGCCACCGGAATGATCGGGACGTCCGCTTCCAGCGCCATCCGCGCCATCCCGGTCTTCCCGCGGTAAAGCCTGCCGTCCGGCGAGCGCGTGCCCTCGGGATAGATCCCGAACAGCTCACCGCGGCGTAACACCTTCATCCCCTGGCGCACGGCGACCATGCTGGCCTCGCCCCCCGATCGATCGATCGGGATCTGACCAGTGGTGGTGAAGAACATCTTGGTCGCCCAACCCTTGACGCCGGTGCCGGTGAAGTACTCCTTCTTGGCGGGGAACGTGATCCGGCGCGAGACCATCAACGGCAGGAAGATCGAGTCCGAGAACGACAGGTGGTTGCTGGCCAGGATCGCTCCCCCACGGGTGGGCAGGTGGTCCTCCCCGGTGATCCAGGGACGGAACAGAAGTCGCAGGATTGGACCCACGACAATCACCTTGAGCACCCAATAGATCACACCGGCCTCCTCGCCTTCTGCGGGCGCAGCCTACGGCACACGCGGTTCGTGCGGAGGGCGTGACAAGATCGATCCTGTGGTGATCGTCCTAGGCCTTCGCGGAACGGTGCTGTCGTGAGCACCTCCGGCCCCGAGAGCAACCGGGACCGTGACCCCGACGATGACCGCGCCGACGTCGACCGGCGTTTCGGTGAGATCGTCGCCGCCTTCGGGCCTGTCGAGAACGAAGCCCCCCCGATACCGCCGCCCTCGCGGCCCGGACCGGCCGCGAAGCCGGCCCAGGAGTCGCATCCTCCGCCCGCTCCGGATGAGGCCCACCCCCTGGTATGGCGGGAGGGGAGCGACCCCGCCGAGGACGATCATTTCGTTCCGGCCGAGACGGACCCGCTACCAGCTGGCGACCTGCACTTCTGGGGCATCGTCATCGGGCTCACCCTTGGGCCGCTGCTGGTCTTCCTCAGTGCACTGTTCCCGGCCGTCGACACGCTCCCCTGGGGCGCACTCGGGATGGTCGGCACCGTCACCGGCTTCGTGCTGTTGGTGTTGCGCTCGCCTCGGCGCCGGTCCGGCGACGACGGTTCCGGTGCTCGCGTCTGACCTGATGTTCAGGTCCACCCATACGGGATGATGGTCATGCGTCGTCGCGCCCGGGCGTGTCCCCTTCGGCACCCAGGCGCGCCAGGTCCGCCGCGCCGATGAGGCCGGCGTCAGGGCCGAGCGAGGCAATGCGTAGCGGTGGGAGGGGTCGATGACCTCGGCCCGTGACGTGTCGAGCCAGAGCCTGGCGTGCCGGCTCGAGCAGGAGGACGCCGGCTCGGCTCACTCCGCCGCCGATGACGATCGCGCCGGGGTCCAGCGCCGCGACCACGTTGGCCAATCCGCGACCGAGCGCGGACCCGATCTGACTCAGCACGTCCTGGGCCTCCGAGTCGCCGGCATCGGCGAGCTCGGTGACCATGGCCCCCGTGACCAGGCGCAGGTCCCCACCGCTGGCGTGCGCAAGCCCTGTGGTGCGCGGGCCCCCGGCGCGAAGGCGCTCCACAGCTTCTCGGCGCAAGGCGGGTCCACTCGCGTACTGCTCCCAACACCCCCTGTTGCCGCACTCGCACCGGTGCCCGTCGGGGACCAGCGTCATGTGCCCGAACTCGGCGGCCATCCCGTTTCGACCACGCTCGAGGCGACCATCGAAGACCATCCCCCCGCCAATCCCGGTCCCCAGGGTAATCAGGACGAGTCGCGGCTCGCCGCGACCGGCCCCGAAGCGATACTCGGCCCAGGCCGCCGCGTTGGCGTCGTTCTCGAGGGTGACGCGCTGCCCCAGGCGCTGCCGTAGTCGTGCCGCCAACGGCTCGTTGCGCCAGTTGAGGTGAGGCGCGAAGCGGACCGTGCGCCGGTCGGCATCGACGAACCCCGCCGCTCCCACGCCGATCGGCACCGAGGGGCGAAGAGAGGTCACCAGGTGCTCGTCCAGGAGCGTCGTGACGGCGTCCACGATCACGTTCTCGACCACCCGTGGAGCGGTGCTGCGGTGTGGGGTGTCGGCATCCTGCCTCGCGGTGACGACGCCCCGGTGATCGACCAGACCGGCCGCCACCTTGGTGCCGCCGATGTCGACCCCGATGGCGACCTCCGGAGGCTGCATCACCACGTCAGCGGGAGGTCAGCGCGCCACGCGGGCTGCAGCCAGGTCCGCCGCGCCGATCATGCCGGCGTCGTTTCCCAGCTCGGCGAGCACCATGGGTGGCACCGGTCGATGGCCACGACCGGTCAGCTGTCGGGCAAAGGCGGCCCGAGCAGGCTCCATGACCAGATCACCCGCGGCACTCACCCCGCCACCGATCACGATTACCCCGGTGTCCAGGACGGCGACCAAGGAAGCCACCCCTTCCCCCACCCAACGCCCCAGATCCTCCAGCAGCTCGATGGCGGCCCGTCCGCCTTCGGCCGCGGACTGGGTGACCATCGTGCCGGTCAGCGCGGCCGGATCGCCGCCGCAACGTTCAGACAGGTCGGCGGCGTGCGGGCTGGACGCTGCGACCAGTTCACGAGCTTCACGGACCAGCGCCGATCCACTGGCGTACTGTTCCCAACAGCCTCGGTTGCCGCAACCGCACCGGTGCCCCTCGGGCACGACCCGCAGATGGCCGATCTCGGCGGCCATTCCGTGCGCCCCCCGCACCAGCTGATGGCGGTCGATGACTCCACCGCCGACGCCGGTGCCCAAGGTGACCATGACCATGTGGTCGGCCTGACGAGCGGCGCCGAAGCGGAACTCACCCCAGGCCGCAGCGTTGGCGTCGTTCTCCAACACCACAGGTATGCCGGCGCGCTCGCGGACCCGCTCCGCCAGCGGCTCGTCCCGCCACGCCAGGTTCGGAGCGAAGACCACGGTGGTGCCCTCGGCATCCACGAACCCTGCACACGCCACGCCGACACCGGCGACGTCGTCTCCCTGGCTCTCGGCCTTCTCGCGCAGCTCCTGAACGACCTCGTTCACCGCGCCAGCGATAGCGTCCACATCCTGCGCCGGGGTCTGCCGACGTGCGCGCGCAGCGATCCTTCCGTGCTCGTCGACCGAGCTTGCGGCGATCTTGGTGCCGCCGACGTCGACGCCGATGTTCAAGGTCATCACTGGTCTCCTGGGTGCTCGCGTGTCATGGGACCGACAGAGGGCAGCGTATCGGCCACGGACCGCCGCCCCTAGAAACCGTAGGCGAGCAGGTCGTCGCGATAACATGTCGGCTCACCTCGACCGAGGACCCCGCCCCCAGGAGGCTCGACCGTGCAGGACATCGCCGTCCCCCCGTTAGTTCCACTGGCCGCCGACGGCAATCTGTCCGACGTCGCCGCATACTGGGCCGGCGTCGACCCGGCCAAGGTGCTCCTACGCATCGCCGAGAGCGACACCTGGCGTGACGTCACCGCCGCCGAGTTCTGGGCCCAGGTCCAGGCCTTGGCCAAGGGCTTCGTCGCCGCCGGCGTCGGCACCGGAGCACGGGTAGCCATCATGAGTCGTACCCGCTACGAATGGACTTTGACCGACTTCGCCCTGTGGACCGCAGGAGCGGTCCCGGTGCCCGTCTACGAGACCTCATCGGCCGAGCAGGTCGAGTGGATCTGCTCGGACGCCCAGGCGGTGGCCATCGTCGTGGAGGACGCATCACATGCCGCGACAGTGGGCCGGGTGCGGGACTCCCTCGAGCACCTCACCGACGTGTGGCAGATCGACTCTGGCGCACTGGACGAGCTGGTCAGCGCCGGCGCCGAGGTCAGCGACGCAGACATCGCCGAGCGACGCTCCAGCGTCAAGCGGGCGGATCTGGCCACCATCATCTACACCTCCGGGACCACCGGACCGCCCAAGGGGTGCGAGCTCAGCCACAACAACTTCATGGCGCTCACCGAAAACACCGTGGAGCGGCTCAAGGACGTCGTGGCCGAGCCAGGGGCCAGCACGCTGGTCTTCCTCCCGTTGGCGCACGTCTTCGCTCGCTTCATCGAGGTGCTGGCCATGCAGGCCGGATCGACGATGGGGCACACCGCAGACCCCAAGACGGTGCTGGCCGACCTGGCGACCTTCCAGCCGACGTACCTGTTGTCCGTCCCCCGGGTTTTCGAGAAGATCTACAACTCCTCGGAGCAGAAGGCCGAGGCGGGCGGGAAGGGCAAGATCTTCCGATGGGCGGCTTCGGTGGCCCACCGGTGGAGCGTGGCCCAAGACAATGGAGGCCCGGGACCCGTGCTGGCGGCCCAGCACAAAGTGGCCGACATACTGGTGTACTCCAAGTTGCGCCAGGCTCTCGGTGGTCGCTGCAAGTACGCCGTATCCGGCGGAGCGGCGCTCGGCGATCGACTAGGGCACTTCTACCGAGGCGTCGGTCTGGTCGTGCTGGAGGGATACGGGTTGACCGAGACCACGGCGCCCGCCACGGTCAACACCCCGGACCTGATCAAGATCGGTGCCGTCGGGCGCCCGCTCCCGGGAGTCGCCATCAAGATCGATACCGACGGTGAGATTCTCGTCAAGGGCAACAACGTGTTCGGGTCCTACCACAACAACCCCGATGCCACCGCTGAGGCCATCCGCGACGGGTGGTTCCACACCGGGGACCTCGGCGAGCTGGACAGCGACGGCTTCCTGAAGGTCACCGGACGCAAGAAGGAGATCTTGGTCACGGCGGCCGGCAAGAACGTCTCGCCCGCCGGCTTGGAAGATCGTCTCCGGGCGAATCCGTTGATCTCCCAGTGCATCGTCGTCGGTGACGGCCGACCCTTCATCGCCGCCCTGATCACCCTCGATGAGGAGATGCTCCCCATCTGGGCGAGCAACCACGACCTCGAAGGCATCTCGGTGGAAGAAGCCCGCACTCATGAAGCCGTCCTCGCGGAGGTGCAGCGGGCTGTAGACCATGCCAACGACGCGGTGAGCCGTGCCGAGTCCATCCGGAAGTTCAGCATCCTCGAGGGTGACTTCACCGAGGAGAACGGCTATCTCACCCCGTCGATCAAGCTGCGCCGCGGCCGGGTGTTGGCGGACATGAATGATCAGGTCGAAGGGCTCTACGTCGACGAGCGTTAGGCGTCGACCCGCGGTAGGCACTGGAGCACGGCCCTTTGGGGGGCGACTCGCTACTGGCGGCGCAGCCACACGACCCACGCTCGGTGGAGGTCGTCGTTGTCTTCGTCGAGGACGTCCCGCACCAAGGTGGACGTCGGTCGCCCGGCCGACGAGGCGTCGAACATCGCTAGCAGGTCGGGTTCGGAGTGTCGCTGTGCGATGAAGACACACGCAAGCCAGGCCCGCGCGTAGCCCTGCCAGGCGTCGCCGTCGGCGCTCGGCTCGGGCCACGACTCCCCCGGGTCGCGGACTGCCCGCGCCAAAGCCGAGCCCGCGATGTCTGCGATCGACATCGCGGAGTTCCGGTGGGCCGTGTACTCAGCGAGGCCTTCCTCCAGCCACCAGGGGGCTAATTGCCCGGCCCCCCTTCCCAGGTGTGTCACCTCATGGGTCACGACGGCCTGGCGACCGGCCGGGCTGAGCCCGTCCCAGGCGTCCGGATGGATGACGATCCGGACCGCGGTGGTGCGCTCTCGTGGGCGGACGGTGCTGGCGGCATACCCCCGCTGCTCGGGTGGATGGCCGGTCGCAGCGGCCCAAGCCGCGGTCGTGGAGGGCAGGTCGAGGTGCACGGGGAGCGGAACCGCACCCTCACCCCACAGATCCTCGACGGCAGGGATCGCTGTGAGCACAAGATCTCGGTAGGCCGAGGCGCGCTCTGCGGAGACCCCACCCGTCACCACCACCTCCACGTCATCGCCGCAAGCGGCCACCCCGGTTGTCATGGCAGCGGCCAAGACACTCAGGCCGCTGCACTGAAGCATCCCGCGGCGGGAGAGGACGACGGGCCCCCAGGGGGATGAGGAGAAGGAGGGCACCACGTCAGATTACGGTGCGGCAGTCACGGCTCTATCACGTGGTCGCGCGACGGATTTGCTTGCTTGCTGCAAGCAACTTACTCTGTGAGCGTGTCGACGTCCCCCGCTTCCGACGCGTTGGCAACCGAGCTCATGCACACCATCAAGGTGCTTCGGGCCTCCGCTCACACCTTCCCGCGGCTGCACGAAGCCGTCGACCCGTTGTCCCATCCCCTCCTCTTCGCGCTCGTTCCCGGCCCGATGCGGGTCAGTGATCTGGCCAGCACCGTCAACAACGACCTGTCCACCGTCAGCCGACAGGTCAACAGCCTCCAGGACTACGGCCTGATCACCAAGGTCAGTGACCCGCAGGACGGCAGAGCCCAGTTGCTCTCCCTGTCCGAGCAGGGCCGCACGCTGGTCCAAGCCGCCCGCGTCGCGCGGGCGGAGGTCTTCGATGACCTGCTGAGCGACTGGGACAGCGCGGACGTCGAGTGCTTCACCCGTTATCTGCACGCCTTCGCTGCCGGCGTGCACGCCAGACACCTCGCCCATAACGAAAGGGCCACTCAGTGACCAGCGCATCCTCTCCATCTGCCGCCTCCTCCACAGCCCTGACCCACCGCCAAATCCGGACGATCCTGTTCGGACTGATGATGGGCATGTTCCTGGCTGCTCTGGACCAGACGGTGGTCTCCACCTCGATTCGTACGATCGCGGATGACCTGAACGGTCTGGACCATCAGGCCTGGGCCACCACGGCGTACCTCATCACGGCCACGATCTCGACTCCGCTCTACGGAAAGCTGTCGGACATCTACGGGCGGCGCCTGTTCTTCTCCGTAGCCATCACGATCTTCGTCGTGGGGTCCGCGTTGTGCTCCCTCTCCCAGGACATGACGCAACTGGCAGCTTTCCGGGCGCTGCAAGGCCTAGGAGCCGGCGGGCTCTTCTCCCTGGCTTTGGCCATCCTCGGGGACATCGTTCCTCCCCGCGAGCGAGCCAAGTACCAGGGATACTTCCTAGCGGTTTTCGGCACCTCCAGCGTGTTGGGCCCCGTGATCGGCGGCTTCTTCGCGGGCGCCGACGACATCCTGGCGATCACCGGATGGCGATGGGTCTTCCTGGTCAACGTGCCGATCGGCCTGGCCGCTTTCATCGTGGTGCAGCGCACGTTGAAGATGAAGCACACCCGTTTGGATCACCGCCTGGACTGGTGGGGCGCTGCCACCCTCGCGATCGGCCTGGTCCCGCTCCTCGTCGTGGCTGAGCAAGGGCGCGAATGGGGTTGGGGCTCTCCGCAGGCGTTGGCCTGCTACGCCATCGGCCTCGCGTCGCTCACCACCTTCTTCTTCGTCGAGAAACGGATGGGCGCCGAGGCCCTCCTGCCGCTCAGCCTGTTCAGCAACCGCACGGTCCGCATCTCCTCGATCGCGTCGGTCATGCTCGGCGTGGCGATGTTCGGCGGGCTCGCGACCTTGCCGCTCTACCTGCAGATCGTCAAGGGAGCCACTCCCACGCAGGCAGGACTGATGTTGCTGCCCATGACGCTCGGCATCATGACGGGGTCGATCCTGTCCGGTCAGCTAATCGCTCGCACGGGGCGGTACCGCATCTTCCCGATCATCGGTTCGGCCACGCTGACTCTGGCCATGGTGGCGATGTCGTTCGTCGGAGCCGACACTCCCCTCCCGTTGACGATGACGATCATGGCCTTCTTCGGCTTCGGGCTCGGCTCGAACATGCAGCCGCTGACGTTGGCCGTACAGAACGCGGTCTCGCCGCGAATGATCGGCGTGGCCACCGCTTCGGCGACCTTCACCCGTCAAATGGGTGGGACGATCGGCACGGCCGTGTTCCTGTCGTTGCTCTTTGCGCAGGCTCCGCTGAAGATCGGTGAGTCCATGCAGAGGCTTGCGCCCACTGCGGCATTCCAGAGCGCCCTACAGGATCCGGCGAACGCTGATTTCGCCGGACAGTTCCAGCAGGCCACGGCCTCCGGCGCGGACCCCGCCACGGCCTTCGGCGGGGTGCTCCAGGACTCGTCGTCCCTGACGACTCTGGATCCCGCTCTGGCTCGACCGTTCCTGGTGGGCTTCTCCGAAGCGATGGACCTGGTCTTCCTCGCCAGTGCCGGCGTCATGGCCATCTGCTTCCTGGTGCTGCTCCGCCTTCCGGAGATTGAGCTGCGCTCAGGATCGGCTTACTCCGAGCGCGCTGACGAGGACGCCGCTGACGCCGCCCGAGCCTCTGCGGTGGTCGCCCCGACCAGCAGCGCACCTGTAGACACGTCGGAGGGTGAGACGCCGCGGACCAGGCCGCGTGAAGCCGAGCCGACGCGCGCCAACGGCACAGCGCTGGAGACCGTCACCACGGATGCTGCACCGACCGAGACGCGCATCTCCGACTCCGACTCCTCGCCGGCTCAGCAGCGATAGAAGAGGGTGTCTCAGCTGACCCTGAGCCACCCTGGCTGAGCCGAGGTGTCCGGGGTGGCTACCAGGTCGAGCACGTCGAGCGTGTTGACCAGTCCGGCGCCGATGAAGGCATCGACGGCTTCCCACTCCTGGTCGGTCAGCGGCATCGACGGAGAGCCTGACGACGACAACGCAGAGGACGGCTGACCCAGGCTGGACCCGAGGGACGTCGAGCTCAGAGCGCCCTCAGCGTAGGGGTCCTCATCTCGCAGCCAGGCTCCGGCCACGACGGGCACAAAGCAGCTCGAGCAGTGCTGGCCTCGAACCGGGCAGGTATTGCAGTCGATGATCGTCATCGCGTGTCACCTCCGTTTAGGTGATGCAGACGCTAGAGCCCCCCACCGACACACCCCTTTCCTTCCCAGGTCTGTCGGAGCGCGGATCTACCGTTCGAGGCATGCTTCAGCCCACGTTCGACGACCTCGGCACGGCGCTGGCCGACGTCACGTTCGTGGTGGTCGACCTAGAGACCACCGGCGGTTCCCCGAGCACCTCTCAGATCACCGAGATCGGCGCCGTGAAGGTGCATGGTGGGGTGGTTCAAGGAGAGTTTCAGACCTTGGTGCGGCCGACCATCGCGATCCCCGCCTTCATCACGGTGCTGACCGGGATCTCGAACCGTACTGTCGCGACGGCCCCTCGCATCGAGACGGCACTGCCCTCGTTCTTGGACTTCGCCCGTGGGAGCGTCCTGGTCGCCCACAACGCGGGCTTCGACATCTCCTTCCTCAAGGCGGCAGCGGCCACTACAGGACACCCGTGGCCGGGCTTCTCCGTGGTGGACACCGTGCACCTGGCCCGGCAGTTGGTGACCCGCGAAGAATCGCCCAACCACAAGCTGTCGAGCCTGGCCGCATTGTTCGGCGCGCAGATCACGCCCGACCATCGCGCCCTGCACGATGCCCAGGCCACGGTGGACGTCCTGCATGCCCTGATCGAGCGGGTGGGCGGCCTCGGCGTTCATACGCTGGAGGAGCTCATCAGCTACTCGGGGCGGGTGCCTGCCACCACGCGCCGCAAACGTTTCTTGGCCGACGCGATGCCGTCGGCTCCGGGGGTCTACGTCTTCAAGGACCGCAACGGCTCGCCGCTCTACGTCGGCACTTCGGTGGATATCCGGCGACGGACGCGCACCTACTTCACGGCCTCGGAAACGCGCCGCCGGATGAGCGACATGGTGCGGCTTGCAGAGTCGATCACCCCGATCGTCTGTCAGACACGCCTGGAGGCGCAGGTTCGTGAGTTACGCCTCATCGCCTCCCACAAGCCGCCGTACAACGCTCGCTCCCGCAACCCCGAGCGTGCAGTGTGGGTGAAACTGACCGCTGAAGCCTTCCCACGTCTGTCGATCGTGTCCTCGATGCGCGCCGATGGTGCCGACTACGTCGGGCCTTTCGGCAGTCGTAGTGTGGCGGCCGAGGCTGTTGCCGCGGTGCATGAGGTCGTGCCGATCCGCCAGTGCACAGCACGACTCAGCCGCAAAGGCACCGGAAGCCCCTGCATCTTGGCCGAGATGGGGCGGTGCGGAGCTCCGTGCAGCGGCCAGCAGAGCGTCGATGACTACGCCGTGGTCGCTGGTCAGGCTCGCGAGGCCATGCTGGGCAGGACCAGCGACGCGGTGGCGCAGTTCCACCATCGGCTGACCGAGCTCACCCAGACGCAACGGTACGAGGAGGCGGCGCTCGTCCGGGATCGAATGCTGGCGCTGGTGCGCGCCGCTGCACGGGCCCAACGCTTGGAACCTCTGCGCAACAGCGCGGAGATGGTGGCGGCTCGGCGGCGAAACGAAGGAGGGTGGGAAGCCATCTGTGTGCGCTACGGGCGCCTGGCGGCCGCGGGAGTGTGCTCGGCGGGTGACGACCCAATACCGATGATCTCCGCGCTGCGCGAAAGCGCGGAGGTGGTCACTGTGTTTCCACACGAGAATGCACAGGTCACCCATCCCCAGGAAAGCGAGCTGATCCTGGATTGGTTGGAGACTCCTGGGACGCGTCTCGTCGATCTGGAGGGGGTGTGGACGTGCCCGGTTGGCGGAGCGGGCGGGTCAGGCGAAAGACTCCCGAAGGTCACGGTCTAGGCCTGCGCCCTCGGTAGGGCCACCGCTACTCCTGCGTGGTGCGGACCCAGTCGTCAAGGAGGGTCAGGGCGCGGCCGTCGTCGATCGCCGCCTGTGCTGCTTGTATTCCGTCCGCCCAACGTTGGTGCACGTGGGCCTCATCGACCGGCACGCGGCCTTCGCCCGACCCGCCGTCGGAGCCGACCAACGCCATCGCGATGCCTGCGTTCAACAGCACCGCGTCGCGGATCGGCCCGACGTCACCGCTACACACGGACCGAACGATGCCGGCGTTGAAGGTCGCGTCCTGACCCCGCAGGGCCTCGGCAGCGCTGAGGTCGAACCCAACCCTTCGCGGGTCAAGCACGAACGGGGTCACCGCCCCTTCGGCGACCCACCACAGCGATGTCGTGGTGGCAGGAGTGACTTCGTCAAGGCCGTCGTCCCCTCGGAACACCACCGCCTGTTTGCCGCGCTCGGCGAATACACCGGCCATGATCGGAGCCATCACCGCATCCCCGACCCCCACGGCGGAGTAGGTGGGTTGCGCAGGATTCGTGAGCGGCCCGAGGAAGTTGAACGCGGTCGGCACCCCAAGCTCGCGGCGGGTAGGACCCGCGTGGCGCATGGACGGATGGAACGCCTGAGCAAAACAGAATGTGATGCCGCACTGGTGCGCGACCTGCGCCACCCGCTCGGTGCCCAGATCGAGGCGCACCCCGAGAGCTTCGAGCACGTCAGCGGACCCGGACGTCGACGAGGCAGCGCGATTTCCATGCTTGACGACCGTGAGTCCTGCGCCTGCAGCCACAATGGCGGCCATGGTCGAAATGTTGACGGTGTGCGCGCCATCACCTCCTGTGCCCACGATGTCCAGGGCTCGGACGTGGTCCGCCTTCTCGAACGGCACGGCATGAGTCAGCATCATGTCCGAGAGCGCACGCATCTCCTCCACGCTCTCCCCCTTGGCCCGCAAGGCCACCAGAAAGGCGGCAAGGCTCGCTGGAGTCGCCCGTCCGGCCATCGTCTCGTCCATCGCCCACGCTGCCTCCTGCGTGGACAGATCGGACCCATCAAGCAGATGAGTCAGCAGCGAGGTCCAGGACATCGAACCTGCGGGACTCACCGCTGAGCGAGCCGTGCCACGGTGGAAGCCAACACCGCGGGGTCCAGAGGGTGCGGGACCGCCCCGTCGGCCTGGCTCCAGGCCGCCAACCACCCGTCGTTGGGTCGCCCGGTGAGCACGAGCACGGGTGGACATTCGAACAGCTCGTTCTTCAGCTGGCGACACAGTCCCAGGCCACCGAACGGTTGGGCCTCCCCGTCCAGGATCAACACGTCGAAGGACCCCTCATCCAAGGCCAGCTCGACGGCAGGGGCGGTGGCACATTCATGCCAGCGTTCAACCTCGACGTGCGGAGCCGGCCTGTTTCCCACCCCGAGTCTCACGGCGTCACGCGTCGATCTGTCGTCGCTGAACAACAAGATCGCGATGCGACGCACTTTGGGGCTCTGCTCGGTCAGAGTCGAGACGGTCATGGGCAGATGCTACCCACCCGTGAGGCGTGAGCGCTGCCGGCAAGGTCATGGGAGGGTCGCTGACGCACTACTACCCCCATAGGTCATACTGGAACGCGTGGCGACGACTTCAGCGACTGCACAGTCCCCTCGGGCGAGTGTGCCCTCGGCCAGTGGCCCCGTAAGCAGACCGGACATGGTGGCGGTGGGCACCATCGTGTGGCTCGCCAGCGAGATCATGTTCTTCGCCGGCCTCTTCGCCATGTATTTCACCATTCGCTCGGTCGCACCTGAGCTGTGGACCGAGAACACCGAGATGCTCAACGTCCCTTTTGCGTTGGCCAACACCACCATCCTGGTGATCTCCTCGGTGTGGTGTCAGTTGGGGGTGTTCAAGGCTGAGCAGGGGGTGCCGAGCCGCACCGGCAGGCTGACCGAGGTCGGTAAATGGGGTATGCGTGAGTGGTATGTCCTGACCTACATCTTCGGCGCCACCTTCGTCGCAGGCCAGATCCTGGAGTATGCCGAGCTCATCCGCGAAGGTGTGACCCTGAGCTCCAGCCCCTACGGCTCCGTTTTCTACATGACCACGGGTTTCCACGGGATGCATGTCACGGGGGGACTCATCGCCTTCCTGCTGATCATCGGACGGAGCTTCACCGCTAAGCGGTACACGCACAGCCAAGCCACAAGCGCCGTCGTCACGTCGTACTACTGGCACTTCGTCGACGTGGTCTGGGTGGCGCTCTTCCTGACGATCTATGTCGTCCAGTGATCGCGATGAAGACCACCTGTAGTCCGCTGCCATCCCTGACCGTTGCCGACGTGAGGACACACCAGTGAAACGACTGGCCGCCCGCCGCCGTAGCCCGCTCGCGATTTTTTTCGTGCTCTTCTTGGGCCTCGGCCTGACCGGTACGGCCTATGCGGCCCTGCAACCGAAGGCGGTGCCGGGAACCTCGGCATCCACAGCCTCGATGCAGGAGCTCGACGGCGGCCGGAAGCTGTTCCTGGCTAACTGCGCCTCCTGCCATGGGACCAACGGACAGGGAAACGGCTCCTACGGCCCGTCGCTGGTCGGGGTCGGTGCTGCGGCGGTGGACTTCCAGGTATCCACTGGGCGGATGCCTTTGGCCGCTCCTGGGGTGCAGGCCCCGGCCAACCGAGACGCTGTGGCCTTCGACACCGAAGAGATCACCCAGATGGCGCAGTACATCGGCTCTCTGGGCCCCGGACCGGACGTGCCGGACGCTCAGTACCTCGACCTCGAGGGCGCCGACATCGCCAACGGCGGCAAGGTCTTCCGGACCAACTGCGCCATGTGCCACAACTCCTCTGGAGCAGGCGGAGCGCTGACCCGCGGTAAGTACGCCCCGAGCTTGATGAACGTTGAGCCTCAGCACGTCTACGAGGCCATGTTGACTGGTCCGCAGTCCATGCCCGTCTTCAACGACTCGAACATCACCCCCGAAGAGAAGCGTGACGTCATCGCATTCCTCAAGGACATCGAGGAGGGTGGCACCTCCTACGGCGGACAAGCCCTCGGCTCACTGGGACCTGCTGGTGACGCCATCTTCATCTGGACCTTCGGCGTAGGACTCCTTATCGCCGCTGCCGTGTGGCTGGGAAAGAAGGCTGCCTGACTATGAGTGACAACACGCCCGCCACCAGCGACAACACCGCTGGTCTGCCGGAAACACAAAGAGGCGCCCTTCCGGATCGATTCGACAACCCGGGTCTGGCTCCGCACGTCCCCCGCCGTAGCGATGTGGATGAAAAGGCCGCGACGCGCGCCGAGCGCCAAGTCGTCGCACTGTTCTTCCTGTCGGCTCTGGGCACGGTCGGTTTCGTCGTCGCGTACTTCTTCATCCCCCTTGATGCTCGCGGCCAGTTCATCGGTATCGGCGAGGTCAGCCTCTATCACGTGGCGCTCGGCCTGACGATGACCTTGTCGCTGTGTGGTATCGGGTTTGGCGCCGTGCATTGGGCCAAGACCCTCATGCCGGACGAGGAAGTTGTTGAAGAGCGGCACGAGCAGGCTTCCCCCGAGGATGTACGCGAAGGCGCCGCGAGTCACCTTCGTGCTGGGTGGAAAGAGTCACAGCTGGGTCGACGACCGTTGATCCTGCAGAGCGCGGCCGGCGCACTGGGACTGTTTGCGATCCCGCTGGTCCTGCAGGTCGCCGGCAGTCTGGGTCCAGCCCCGGGCCGGGACCTGTACGACACCAACTGGAAGGCCGGCCTGCGTCTGATGGTCGATCCTTCCGGAGCACCGATCCGTGCCTCGGACGTGACGATCGGGTCCGTCTTCCACGTCATGCCCGAAGGATTCGTCGGCGAAGAAGCCGAAGAGGAGCTTTCGCCGCACGAAATTCTGGAGGCAAAGGCTGAGGACCAGGTCATCCTGGTGCGTCTGGACCCTGAGGTGGTGGTCAGCCAGAAGTCCCTCGACTGGGGCTTCGACGGCATCCTCGCTTACTCCAAGGTGTGCACGCACGTGGGCTGTCCGGTCGCTCTTTATGAGCAGCAGACCCACCACCTCCTTTGCCCCTGCCACCAGTCCACTTTCGATATGACGCAGGACTGCAAAGTCATCTTCGGGCCCGCTCGTCGTGCTCTGCCCCAACTTCGCATCACCGTCGACACCGATGGATACCTCGTTGCCGCCGACGGTTTCGCCGAACCCGTAGGACCAAGTTTCTGGGAGCGTGACTGATGTCAACAACATCCCGAGTGCCACAAGGGGCGAACTCCGTTCGCACCGATGCCACCACGAGTACCGCGCAGAGCAGGGCAGAAGAACGCGATAAGCCCACTCTGCCCGCGCCGATCATCTGGACCGACGAACGCGTCGGCAGCGCCAAGGGAATGAAGTTCCTGCTCCGCAAGGTCTTCCCCGACCACTGGTCCTTCCTCCTCGGCGAAGTCGCCATGTACTCGATGGTCATCTGCCTGATCACCGGCACGTTCCTCACGTTCTGGTACGTCCCGAGCATGGGAGAGGTCGAGTACAACGGGTCTTTCGTGCCGCTCAAGGGCGTCAGCATGAGCGAGGCCTACGCCACCACCCTCGACATCTCCTTCGACATCAAGGGCGGGTTGCTGATCCGGCAGCTGCACCACTGGGCTGCCCTGCTCTTCGTCGTGGGGATCGCCCTGCACATGGCTCGGGTCTTCTTCACCGGCGCCTTCCGCAAGCCGCGCGAGATCAACTGGGTCATCGGCACCGTGTTGTCGCTGTTGGCCATCATCGAAGGCTTCGCCGGTTACTCCCTTCCCGACGACCTGCTGTCGGGCACAGGCATCCGCGCCATGGCCGGCTTCATGCAGTCCGCCCCGGTGATCGGCAGTTACATGACGTTCTTCGTCTTCGGCGGGCCCTTCCCGGGAGAGGCGATCATCCCCCGCCTCTACATCGCCCACGTCCTGCTCATCCCAGCCCTTCTCGTTGGCCTGTTCACCGTGCACATCGTGCTGGTTCTGGTGCACAAGCACACCCAGTACCCCGGGCCGGGTCGCACCAACAACAACGTGGTGGGCTTTCCGCTGATGCCGGTGTACATGGCCAAAGCCGGTGGCTTCTTCTTCATCGTGTTCGGCATCACCGCACTGATCTCCGCGTTGATCCAGATCAACCCGGTCTGGGTGTTCGGTCCTTACGACCCGACCCAGGTGACCGCAGGCTCGCAGCCGGACTTCTACATGTGGTTCTCCGATGGTGCGTTGCGGCTCTTGCCGGGCTGGTTGGAGTTCACGGCCTTCGGCACGACCTGGAGCTTCAACATCTTCTTGGGGTCCCTGGTCCTCCTCCCGCTGGTCTGGCTGGTCTGTGGCGCGTACCCGTTCGTGGAGTCCTGGGTCACGGGCGACAAGCGTGAGCACCACCTGTTGGACCGTCCCCGCAACGCCCCGGTCCGCACTGCGGTCGGAGCAGCGGCCATCTCGATCTACCTCGTCCTGGCTATGGGCTCGGTCAACGACATCCTGGCCATCAAACTCGGACTGTCGATCAACGACCTCACCATGTTGTTCCGGGCAATGTTCTTCATTGCACCGTTCATCACCTTCTTCGTGGTCAAGCGTCTATGCCTGTCGCTCCAGCGTGCCGACCGCGAGATGGTGCTGCACGGGACCGAGAGCGGTCGGATCGTCCGCACCCCCGAAGGTGAGTTCTACGAGGTCCACCAGCCGCTGGACCCCTACACCCGTTGGACGCTGGTGCAGCACGATCCGCAGTACCCGCTGTCCTTGGGGCAGGGTGACAACGTCGACGAGCACGGAGTCCGCAAACCTCAGCCAGTCGGCAATGGTCTGCGCCGGGCTCTGTCCGACTTCTACTTCCGCGACCAGGTGCAGCCGGTGACGCCGGCTGAGCTCGCGGCCGCCCACTCGCACGGTGAGCACGACTCGATGCCTGCGGCAATGCCGCAGCTCAGCGAGCCTGTGAACGCTAAGCCGGGTGAGCCCGCAGCCATCGAGGAGAGCAGCGTTCGTTAGTCCCCCCGTCGCGGAGATCAGTGACGCTCTATCTACGATGCACTGTGCCCCATGACGGAGTCTGAAGACGTCACCTCGGTCGAATTCGAGGAAGCGATCGCCGACGCGTTGGACAGTATCCCCAGTGAACTCCTGGAGATGCTGTCCAACGTGGTTTTCCTCGTCGCCGATGAGCCTCCCCCGGATGAGCCTGACATACTCGGCGTCTACGACGGGGTCCCGCTTACCGAACGCTACGACGGTTGGGCCAACGAGCTGCCCGACCACATCACCATCTTCCGTGGTCCACTGTCCCGCATGTGCCGTGATCGCGCGGAGCTGGTGGACCAGATCGCCATCACGGTGGTCCACGAAATAGCCCACCACTTCGGAATCGAAGAGGACCGCCTGCACGAGCTGGGCTGGGGCTGAGGACGTTTGTGGATGACTTCCAGCCGGTGCGCTCCTCCGTAGAAGGAGTCTTCCTTGATCCGGCCGTGACCACGCTGCGTCCGAACTACCGCGTCTTTTCCAGGCACTCCGGTCGAGCAACTGCCCCACGTTGCTCCTTGAAGAGAGACCTACCGTGCCTTCGGAGCCAAACCCCAGCGCACCCGCAACAGTCTCGAGGCACTGCTACGCCGTCTAACGGGTGACCTCCCCGCGTCGACCACGTCACCGATGTCTACGACGCCGTCTGGACTAACTTGCGGCTGAGTAGTTCGACTTGCATGCGTGACCACAACGACTCGCTCATTGAGTTGTCGTAGCAGTCACCAATGCTGCCCCTCGAGGCCAGACGGCGGGA
The DNA here is from genome assembly GCA_038258285.1 of Actinomycetales bacterium. Classification (GTDB taxonomy): domain Bacteria; phylum Actinomycetota; class Actinomycetes; order Actinomycetales; family Dermatophilaceae; genus Ornithinicoccus. The sequence goes on from JBBSQA010000010.1 coordinate 61,257, forward strand.
GTCTTGGCGATGGCCATACCCAGGGCGTTGGTGACCAGCGAGCCGGTCGCGGATGAATCGATCGACCAACCCAACCACGCGCCGCGAATAGGTGTCGAGGATGACGCAGCGGTAGACCTTGTCCTCCCTGGTGGGGTGTTCAGTTATGTCGGTGACCCACAGTTGATTCAGGAGGCCCGGTCGGTCGCGATGTCATTGCGGCTCGGCTTCTCGCCGCCCGTTGAAAATCGTCTGAACGCTGATATCGAGGTCGTGCGCGACGGCCGCGACGCTGCGCCCTTCAGCGAGCGAGTCCAGAACCTTGCGCCGAAACTCGGCCGAGTATCCCTGCCGTCCCCCTCTGATCCTCTTGTTCTCAAGCACCAGAATCCAATAAATCCAGACGCCGTAGAAGCAGGAAAAGACCCTTCAACTTCCCCAGTGCGGTTCACTCGTGTCTTAGGTGTCTCGTTTCGGATTGGACGCGACATCGGTTCAAGATGGATCAGTGCCGTCGGCCCATAACAAGAGAAGGGAGCGTGGAGGGTCTCGTTAAACGCAGCCGTCAGCCAGCACTCCGTTGCTGAGTGCTTACACCGCGTTCTCGCCGCGGAAGTACTGGAAGGTCCAGCCCACCGTGGCGTAGGCCGCAAACGGAGCGGCGACGATGACCATCCACCAACCGACCGCCACGCCCAGGAACAGAGCCGCTGAAGAGAGTCCCAGCCATAGCGGCCACCACGAATGAGGGCTGAAGAAGCCGTAGTCACCGGCTTGCTCGGCGATCTCACCTTCGAGGTTGTCCTCAGGTCGCAGGTCAAGCTTGCGGGCCGTGAGCCACAGGTAGAACGCCACGAAGGCGCACAACGAAGCGGTCAACACCAACCCCACGATGCCGACCCACTCGCCGAAGTCCGTGAAGTAGGCGTAGATCACCGCCATCAAGGCAAAGAACGGAATCAGCACGCCGAACAGTCGTGTTTCAGCCTTCATAGCCGCAGGCCCTTTCGCTCATTGCTGACGGTTGCCACGCGAGCCACCCTCGTCTGTGCCGACATCGCCTTGTGGATCGGTATCCGGACCACCGAGCAGTTCCTCCATGACGTTCTTGTCGGGCTCAGGAGACTCCAGAGTTGCCACGTTGGGGTGGTGAAGATCGAAGGCCGGACGCTCTGACCGGATCCTCGGGATCGACGTGTAGTTGTGACGAGGAGGCGGGCATGACGTCGCCCATTCCAGCGACATGCCGTACTCCCATGGGTCATCCACCTCGACCTTGGGCCCTTGGAAGCTCTTCCAGGCGTTGTAGATGAACACCAACGTGGAGGCACCAAGCACGAAGGAGAACACGGTGGAGATCTGATTCATCCACGTGAAGTCATCTTCAGGCAGGTAGTCGGCATACCGGCGAGGCATACCGTAGACGCCCAACCAGTGCTGGATGAGGAAAGTCCCGTGGAACCCGATGAACAGGGACCAGAAGTGGATCTTGCCGAGTCGTTCGTTCAACATGTGGCCCGTGAACTTGGGCCACCAGAAGTAGAAGCCGGCGAACATCGCGAAGACGACGGTGCCGAACACCACGTAGTGGAAGTGCGCTACAACGAAGTACGAGTCACTGAGGTGGAAGTCGAGCGCTGGGCTGGACAGGATGACCCCGGTCAGCCCACCGAACAAGAAAGTCACCAGGAAGCCGATCGCCCAGATCATCGGAGTATCGAAGACGAGCGTGCCGCCCCACATCGTGCCGATCCAGTTGAAGAACTTCACGCCGGTGGGCACCGCGATGAGCATCGTCATCACCGCGAAGAACGGCAGCAGGACTGCTCCGGTGGCGTACATGTGGTGCGCCCAGACACTGATCGACAGTGCAGCGATCGCGATCGTGGCGAAGACCAGGGTCTTGTATCCGAACAGCGGCTTTCGGCTGAAGACGGGCAGGATCTCGGAAATCAGACCGAAGAACGGCAGCGCGATGATATAGACCTCGGGGTGCCCGAAGAACCAGAACAGGTGCTGCCACAGCATCGCCCCGCCGTAGGTCGGGTCGAAGATCTGAGCTCCCATGATGCGATCGGCCGCCATCGCGAACAGCGCTGCAGCCAGGACCGGGAAGACCATGATGACCAGGAGCGACGTCACCAGCACGGTCCACGTGAAGATCGGCATACGGAACATCGTCATCCCCGGCGCACGCATGCAGATGATGGTCGTGATGAAGTTTACCGACCCCAGGATGGTGCCGAACCCGCCTAGCGCCAGACCCATGACCCAGAGGTCGCCGCCGAGTCCAGGACTGTGGGCGGCACCTGCGAGCGGCTGGTAGGCGAACCAGCCAAAGGCAGCCGCACCACTGGGCGTGAGGAAACCAGCCGAGGCAATCAGCCCGCCGAACAGGTAGAGCCAGTAGGCAAACATGTTGAGCCGGGGGAACGACACGTCCGGAGCGCCGATCTGCAACGGCATCAGTGCGTTAGCGAAACCGGCGAAGAGCGGCGTCGCGAACAGCAAAAGCATGATCGTGCCGTGCATGGTGAACATCTGGTTGTACTGCTCAGGGTTGTCCACCACCTGCAGTCCGGGCAGGAACAGCTCGGCGCGGATCACGAGGGCCATCAGGCCGCCCAGCATGAAGAACGCAAAGGAGGTGACGAAGTAGAGGTTTCCGATGACCTTGTGGTCTGTCGTGGTGATGACCTTGACGAACAGCGCACCGTAGTTCTTCCGGGGCGCCTGCGGCGGGGGTCCGGAGTCGGCGGGAGTCCGGGTTTCAGGTCCAACGATGGTCGCCATCAGTTACTCCCCTCCGGAAGCTTGTCGTCTTGGTCGATTTGCAACGGGTAGAGGTTCACGTCGAGGCCGAGCTGACCGGTGTTGCCCCTGGCTTCCAGGTCCGCCATCGCAGCTTCGTACTCCTCCTGCGAAACCACCTCTACCTGGAAGAGCATGTTTGAGTGGTAGGCGCCGCACAGCTCGGCGCACTTGCCCTGGAACACTCCCTCTTCGCTGGTCACCACCTGGAAGACGTTGACCCGGCCGGGCACCATGTCGAGCTTGCGCAGGAACTGAGGGACCCAGAAGGAGTGGATGACGTCGCGCGAGGTCAGGACGAACTCGACCCGACTGTCTACCGGAAGGACCATCGTCGGCAGCTCGTCGACGACTCCTGGCAGTCCGGCATCCATATTTTCGGGCTGTTGGCCCTCGAAGTAGACATTTTCGTTGACGTAATTGAAGTCCCAGCTCCACTTCTTGGCCGCAACGTTGACGACCACGTCGGGCTCAGCGGTGGTGTCGAGCATGTCGCCCTCGAGCTCGACCGTCTTTCCGAACAGCACCGCGACCATCAGCAGGGGCACCACGGTGTACAGGATCTCCAGCGGCACGTTGTAGCGGATCTGCGGGGGCAGCGGTTGGTCAACACTGCGACGCCGGTAGGCAACCATGCACCACAGGATGAGGCCCCAGACGAGCACCCCCACCCCCAGAGCGGCGATCCAGGTGGCATTCCAGAAGTCCGTGATGGCGGAACCCTCGGTGGTGATCGGCTCCGGTAGGAACCCCCGCTCGACGATGGCACCGCAACCGGACAGTGTGAGCAGGGCAAGGAAAACTGCCGCCACGAGCCCCCACGGGCGACCCTTGTAGCGTCGAGCCACGTCACTCTGTCGTCGCACAGCACACCTCACCGTTGTAGCCCAGCCGGAACGTCTCAAATGCTACCGCGTACGGCCCTCCAGCACGGCGTTGGGTCAGGGCTGCCGCGCGCCGGACCAGCGTTGAGGGAGATCGAGCAGGGGCCCGACCAACGTGAGGTAGTCGCAGCGGCCCATGTCCCGCACTCCCAACGTGCTCAGGTGGTCGGTGCGCCATTGGACGTCGATGAGCCAGTCGCTTCGTGGGGCCGGATCCTTCACCCCCGAAAACCGCGGTGGGACACTCATCTCAGCGGTCGATTCCTCCAGGTGCGCAACCAAACCGACCAGGGCGGCTTTGGAAGCGTCGCCGATGCGATGGAACATCGACTCGCCCGCGAAGAGCCCACCCACCGAGACGCCGTACAACCCACCCGCAAGTCGCCCCTCGCACCACGCCTCAACGCTGTGGGCCCACCCGAGCTCATGCAGCCTTGTGTATGCCGCCGCGATGCTCTCGGTGATCCAGCGTCCCGGACGGCCTTCGTCCGCACACCCCGCGAGGACCTCCTCGAAAGCCGTGTCGATGCGGATCTCGAACCGGCGCAGGCTGCGTTTCAAGGAGCGAGATACGTGAAGGTCGCCAGGCAAGAGAACGCCGCGCGGATCTGGTGACCACCAGCCCAGCGGCGGCTGGCCGAGTTCGCCCACGCCCATCGGGAACAGCCCCGCACGGTATGCGGCCAGGAGGGTGCCCGGCGCGAGGTCCGCCCCCACGGCCACCAGGTCCTCCCCGGGAGCAGCATCCTCCAGGTTGAAGGCCCACCGAGAGGGCGGTGGCCTCAGTGCAGGGCCGCTGGGCCCCCGCTCAACGATCACGACCCAAGTGCGGCTCCACCTCGTCGGCGGCCGCCGTGCCGTAGCTCAACTTCATCCGGGCCAGAAACCGGTCACGGTCCACGTCGTACTCCTGGGTGCCGACCGTCGACAACACATAGGAGGCCACGGTCGAGCCGAGCTGAGCGCACCTCTCGTGACCGAGGTCCCACGCCAGCCCGGCCAGGAACCCGGCACGGAACCCGTCTCCCACTCCCGTGGGATCCACAGGGGTCACCTCTCCGGCCACGGCGACGTCGATGGTCTCCGCATCCGCACTGATCACACTGCACCCGTCCTTGCCCCGAGTGATGACGCGCGTGCCGACTCGCCGCAGGATCTCCGAGCTGTCCCAGCCTGTCTTCTGCTCGGTCATGGCTGCTTCGTACTCGTTGGTGAAGAGGTAGGTAGCTCCATCGACCAGCTTCCGGATCGACGGACCGTCCATGAACGCCAGTTGTTGGGAGGGGTCGGCAGCGAAAGCCAGTCCGCGCGTCCGGCACTCGGTGCTGTGACGCAACATCGCCTCGGGGTCATCGGGGCTGATAACCACCAAACTCAACTCCCCCTCCGCGTCCAAGATCGGACCGAGCTCGATATTGCGTGCCTCGCTCATCGCGCCGGCGTAGAAACTGGCAATCTGTGCCATCGCCGTGTCGGTGGTCACGATGAAGCGTGCGGTGTGCCGGACCTCCGAGACCCACAGATAGTCACAGTTCACCCCGTGACGTTGCAGCCAGGATCGGTAGGAGGCGAAGTCGTCACCGACCGCACCCACCAGGATCGGCTGATGTCCCAACTTGGCCATGCCGAAAGACACATTCGCCGCCACGCCGCCGCGACGCACCTGAAGGTCATCGACCAAGAAGGACACCGAGATCTGGTGCAACTCCTCTGCGACGAGAGAGTCGGCGAACCGGCCGTCGTAGGTCATCAAGTGGTCGGTCGCTATGGACCCGCACACAGCAAACTTCATCGGGCGAACCTACCCCGCCACAGCAGGACTCAGCTGAACGAGTCCCCACATGCGCAGGAACTGCCGGCATTCGGGTTGTCGATCGTGAAGCCCTGCTTCTCGATGGAGTCCGCGAAGTCGATGGTCGCTCCGTCGAGATAGGGGGCGCTCATCCGGTCGACCACCACGCCGACTCCCTCGAAGTCACGCAGTAGATCGCCGTCCAAGGACCGCTCGTCGAAGTACAACTGGTAGATCAGACCGGAGCAGCCCCCGGGCTGGACGCCGATGCGCAGGCGCAGGTCGTCGCGCCCCTCCTGCTCCAGAAGACTCTTGACCTTGTTAGCGGCCAAGTCGGTCAACAGGACGCCGTGGTCGGCGCTGCTGGCAGTGTCAGTCGTGGTGGAGTCGACCTGGGTGTCTTGAACGCTCATTGCGTAAGTCCTGTCCTCTCGAGGTGGTGCCTGTCGCTCGTCAACGCTGCGCGACCACACCGTTGTTCCCCGGCGGAGCACGCCCGCATGACGTTCTTCCATGGTACGCACCCCGAAGAGGTGCCCCCCGCATCGCCGACCAGGGAGCGGCATCAGGGCCCGGTGGGTCGGCTCCGTCGGATCAGCTCGCCCGCGGCGACGGTGACCACGTTTTGGCCACCCGCGCGCTCAGCTGGGACATCGTCTCTGCCGCCCGCAGGGCGTAACTGCCGCTGATGCCCAAGGACATCCCCTCACGGCGGCCCACCAACACTTCTTCAGCCAGAAGGACCGTCGGACACGCAGCGCCCAGAGCTGCCCGCGCGGTGTCAGCGACCACACCGGAGCCAATGCTGTGCCAGTCGTAGCGTTGCGCGACCAACACGACCAGGGCGCCCCTCAACCTCGACTCCACATCAAGGTCTTCGAGCAGGAGGGCGGCTCCAGGCGTGGTCTGGGCACCCAGAATCTGCAGGGCGTATCCCAGACCGCCCCCCACACCTGCACCCGATTCCCGCTCCCGGCGCCGCGCCGTTCCGGTAAGCAGATCAGGAGACCGAACCCCCCCGAGCGCCGCATCGACGGTCTCGGTATAAGCCCCCATCTCACTCTCCATCTTCTGCGAGAACTGAGCGCTGACGGCGTGCTCACTGGCGAGGGCGGCGCTGGCTCCATGGAATCCGGTCAGCGGTATCGACGAGGCGGTGGCGAGCACCAGGGTGTGGCCGGACCAGTCTCGACATACCTCGGGCAGGGCCTCGAGGTGCGGACCTGCCCCCAGCGCCTCCAGCAAACCCCGTCCCCCGTCGTGGCAGGCGACATCGATGCCGACCCCCACCACGATCCGTCGCGCACCCGTGGCGCGGGCCGCTGCTAACAGCTCCCCGACTCCGGCACTACTGGCTCCAAAGCTGTCATCAAGGTCCATCTCATCCGGCACGAGGTGTCTCCCGACCACGTGCGCGGCCTCGATGTATGCCGTTTCCCCCACGAGCACGATCTGTGCCGGGACAGGTTCGGATTCGCCCCCAACGCCACGAAAGGGGCCGTCGATCACGACGGGAGACGTTTCGTCAGCCAGCGCACTGACCGCATCGACGAACCCGGCGCTTCCGTCGGACAAGCCAAACGACTCGACCTCGTCGTGCGGAGCTGCCATCCTCCAGCCCTGCGCGACGTCGCTCGCCATCTGCCGGGCACTACGCCCGTCCCCTGGGCCGAATCGGTCGGCCACGACCTTGACGCGCACGAAGGGCTCCCGGGCTCAGTACTGCATCTGCATGGCGGAACGCACCTGGTCCAGCGTGTCCTGGGCGATGGTCCTGGCCTTGTCGTTTCCTCGAGCGAGCACGTCGCGCAGGTATGCAGGGTCCTGAGCCAGGTCCCGACGCCGCGCCCGGATCGGCGCGAAGTGCTCGTTGACCGCTGCCGTGGCCTCCTTCTTCAGCGCCCCGGACCCGGCGCTGCCGATCTGCGCGGCAACATCATGGGGGTCTCGGCCACTGGCCAAAGCGGTCAACAGCACCAGGTTGGACACCTCCGGGCGCGACTCGGGGTCGTAGGTGATGTGTCGCTCGGAGTCCGTGACGGCCTTCTTCAGCACCGCCGCCGTCGCGTCCGCGTCCATCCCGAGCTCGATGGTGTTGCCCTTGGACTTGCTCATCTTGGCCCCGTCGGTGCCAAGCAGGTTCGCCGCCGACGAGAGCAACGCCTCGGGAGCTCGGAAGACCGGGCGGTCCGGCTCGACGCGGCCATAGCGCTCGTCGAAGCGGCGGGCCACCACCCGCGCCTGTTCCAGGTGTGGGAGCTGGTCCTTGCCGACGGGCACCAGGTTGGCCTGACAGAACAGGATGTCCGCCGCTTGATGCACCGGATAGGTCAGCAGTAGGGCCGACATCGGCCGTCCCCCGGTGTCCTCCGACTCCGCTTTGACGGTCGGGTTGCGACGCAGCTCGGCCTCGGTCACCAACGAGAGGAACGGCAGCATGAGCTGGTTGAGCTCCGGGATCGAGGAGTGCGTGAAGATCGTCGTGGCCTCGGGGTCCATGCCCACCGCGAGGTAGTCGGCCACCAAGGAGTAGACGCGCTCGCGCAGAGGTCCGACCCCATCTCGGTCGGCGATGACCTGATAGTCCGCGATCAGGATGAGCGTCTCCACGCCGGCCTGCTGCAAGGTGACCCGGTTGGCCAGGGTGCCGAAGTAGTGGCCCAGGTGCAGGTTGCCGGTCGGTCGGTCCCCCGTGAGCACGCGGAAGCGACGAGGGTCCTCGGCGATCTCCCGCTCGATCTGAGCCGAGCGTTCGACGCTGCGTCGCAGGGACGCGACCGACGTCGACTCGGCCAGGGCGTCGGTCGCGACGCCCTCGGGAGCAGGGGTAGGAACCGCAGTCTTCTCAGGCACAGTGGGCAAGAGTAGTGCGCTCAGTCGTCCTGGCCCTGCTCGAGCCGGTCGTACTCGGCCAGGTCGGGCACCCGCTCGCCCTCCGGTGGTGGCGGCGGCGGGGTGCCGTCACCGAAGGGTGACCCACCCAGCTCGGCCCGGTCGTGCGGGGCGAGCCAACCGGCAGCCAGAGGTCCGGCGGGGATTACTCCGGTGGGATTGATGTCGAGGTGGGTGGCGTAGTAGTGCGCCTTGATCTGGGCGAAGTCGACGGTGTCACCGAACCCCGGGGTCTGGAAGAGATCCCGGGCGTAGGCGTGCAGCACCGGCATCTGCTCCAGCTTCTGACGGTTGCACTTGAAGTGCCCGTGGTAGACGGCGTCGAAACGCACCAGAGTGGTCCACAACCGGACGTCGGCCTCGGTGATGTGGTCCCCCACGAGATAACGCTGGTGGCTCAGCCGCTCGCTGAGCCAGTCCAGACGATCGAACAGCTGGACGTACGCCTTCTCGTAGGACTTCTGCGTGCCGGCGAAGCCGCAGCGGTACACGCCGTTGTTGACGTCCTCGTAGACCAGCGCTGCGACCTCTTCGATTTCCTCGCGTAAGGGCTCGGGATACAGGTCGGGGGCCCCGGACCGGTGCAGGTCGGACCACTGGGTGTTGAAGTCCCGGGTGATCTGCTGGAAGTCGTTGGTCACCACCTGACCGGTCGCGATCTCGACGATGGCCGGCACGGTCACGCCCGGCTTGTATCCCTGCGGACGTGCTTCGTAGGCGTCCTTGAGCCGCGGGATCTGCAGGACCGGGTCGAGCTCATCCGGGTCGAGGTCGAAGGACCAACTGTCGGCGTCGTGGACGGGACCACAGATGCCCATGGACAGCGACTCCTCGAGTCCGAGGAGTCGCCGGACGAGCACGGTGCGGTGGGCCCAGGGACACGCTCGGGCGACGACGAGCCGGTATCGACCCGCCTCCACCGCATACCCGTCCGGTGTCCCGTCGCGGGTGATCCGCTCCGGGATGTACCGGGTATCGCGCTCGAAAGAGTCTTCGACATAGCTGCCTTGGCTCACAGGTTCTCCTCGTTGTTGTTGGAGGCGAGACGCTCCAACAAGATGGCCTCGGCCAGACACACCCGCTCGAACTCGCCCAGATGAAGGCTCTCATTGGCGGCGTGGGCCCGGGTGTCCGGGTCCTCTACGCCGGTGACGAGGATAGCTGCCTCCGGAAACTGCTCGGCGAAGCTGGCGACGAACGGGATCGACCCGCCGACACCGATGTCTACGGGTGGCTCGCCCCATGCGTCTTCGAACGCGGAGCGAGCCTGGTCGTAGACGGGACCGTCCGCCGAAGCGCTGAAGCCGGGTCCCTGGTCCTCGAGGCTGACCTCCACGTGGCAACCCCAGGGAGCATGCGAGACCAGGTGCTCACGCAGTGCCTCGTATGCCGCCTCGACGTCTTGGTCGGGGTGCACCCGCATGGAGAGCTTGGCCCGGCCTACCGGCGAGAGGAGGTTGGCTGCGCGGTCGACGCTGGGGGCGTCGATGCCGATGACCGTCATCGATGGCTGAGTCCACATCCTGGACAGGTAGGACCCCGTCCCAATGGGTTCGACGCCTTCGCTCAGCGAACTGTCAGCGCGCAGGTCGTCTTCGGAGTAGTCCAGGTCTGCGGCAGCCGATCGAAGCAGCCCGGGCACCGCGACGTCCCCGGCGTCGTCGTGCAACGTGGCGATCAGTCGGCACAGCGCCGTCAACCCGTCGGGTACCGCTCCCCCGTACAGTCCTGAATGAACGCCGTGATCCAAAGCCCGCACGCTCACCACCACACGCACGAGGCCGCGCAAAGTCGTCGTCAGCGCAGGCACACCGACCTTCCAGTTGTGGGAGTCGGCCAGCACGATCACGTCCGCTCGCAAGGCCTCCCCGTGACGGTCGAGGATCTGCGGCAGACTCCCTGAGGCAATCTCCTCCTCTCCCTCCACGAACACGGTGACCGTGACCGGTGGTGCCCCACCATGGGCGCGCAGGGCAGCGACGTGCGCCATCACCCCCGCCTTGTCGTCGGCGATGCCGCGCCCGTAGACCCGATCACCTCGCTGCGTGGGCTCGAACGGGGGGCTGTCCCATTCGCGGTCCTCTCCCGGCGGCTGTACGTCGTGATGGGCGTAGAGCAGGACAGTCGGGGCGCCGGGCGGCCCGGGCAGCGTGCCGATCACGGCCGGACGACCCCCCTCACGCACGATGGAAACCTCCATCCCCTCGGCCATCAGAAGGTCCGCCACCGCCTGGGCGCTGTCGTCGACGTGGCGTTGGTCGAAGGAGTCCAACGACACGGACGGGATACGGGTGAGGGCCTCCAGGTCGGAGCGCACTCCGGGCATGGCCTGCGCGATGCGCTCGCGCAACTCTTTCACCCGATCCGCTTGCCGCGCCAGGGCTTCGGTGGCAGTTCGGCCGTCCTTGGCTGGGGTGGGGTTCATCGGCTGAGCCTAACGAGCGGGCCGGACCGCTTACAGTGGACGGGTGTTGTTTCGCAAAAAAACTGACTCCGAGCCCCTCGACGCTGACCCAGGCCCCGTGACGGTGGGTGCCTCCGCGACCCAGAGCACCGCTGGCAAGGGAAGGCCTACGCCCAAGCGCAAGGACTCCGAGGCGGCGCGGAGACGGCCCCTTGTTGCCGACAGCAGAGGCGCCAGCAAGGACGCGAAGCAGAAGCGGCGCCTCGATCGCGCGATCGCCCGCGACGGGATGCTCCGAGGCGAGGAGAAGTACCTGGCTCCTCGAGACCGTGGGCCCCAACGTCGCTATCTGCGCGACGCCGTGGACCGACGGTGGAACATCGGGGAGGTGTTGTTGCCCACGATGTTGCTGATCCTGGCTGCCTCGCTGGTCAACGTCCCCGGGGTCCAGCTGGCGATGTTCGCGGGAGCCTACGGATTGATCCTTTTCGGGTTGCTCGACGCGGTCCTGCTGTGGCGCCGCACCAAGGTGGCGTTCGAAGACGAGTTCGGGAGCGAACCGCCCAAACGGTCGGCGTCCTACGTCGTTCTCCGCTCCTTCCAGATGCGGATGTCCCGCGTGCCACGGGCTCACGTGACCCGAGGCACACCCCTGCGACGACGCTAGTTTCCGCCCGACGCTCAGGCCCTCACAGACGGGTCCGTTCGCGTCAGGGACTCAGACTCATCGGTCCGTACACGATCTCCTCGCCCTGCAAGAGGGTCACCGAGTGCACCCCGGCCTCGGCCAACTGGGGCCATTCCTCGCCGATCCAAGCTTCCGCTTCGGCCTGACTGGGAAAGTTCACCTGAGCCAAACCGAGGTCCTCGATGGTGGACCCGGTGGGGTCGGTGAAACGCCAGCGGTGCTCTTGAGTCATGAGTTGAGCCTAATGCGGCACCTGGCCGCTCTCTACCAGGGATCCAGCCCTAGGAGGTCGACGCCTGCAGAAACGGTGGTTTGACGACGGTGGCGCTGATCCGTCGTCCACGCACATCGATCTCCACGTTCGACTCCAGGGGCACGGCCCGATCAACCAGAGCAAGCGCGATGCCCTGCTTCAGGCTTGGAGAAAAGGTCCCCGAGGTCACCGACCCCACCGGGCGTCCCTCCTCGTCCAGCACGTCGCAGCCGGCTCGAGGTATGCCGCGCCCCGTCACCACCAGACCTCGGGCGATCCGCCCGTCCTTGGCGGCTCGTTGGGATGCGAGCGCTTCCTTGCCCCAGAAGTCGGGCTTGTTCCAGCCCACCGCCCAACCCGTCCCGGCCATCACCGGGCTGATGTCGGGACCCAGTTCGTGGCCGTGCAAGGCGTATCCCATCTCGGTGCGCAACGTGTCCCGGGCGCCGAGCCCGCAGGGCAGGCCGTCCACGTCCGCCAGGGCCGATGACAGTCGCCGCCACACCACGGCGGCATTCGCCGCGCTGGGGACGAGCTCGTATCCCCGTTCGCCGGTGTAGCCGGTCCGGCACACCCGCACGGCACTCCCATCCAGCTCGGCGTCCACAAAGCTCATGAACGGATGCCCGGTCGGCAGCCCTGCGTGCTGCAGCACTTCGTCGGAGCGAGGCCCCTGCACGGCGATCACGGCGTAGTCCTCGTGGCGTCCGTGCACGGAGATCCCGGAGGGGGCTGCTGCAGCGAGCGCGGCTACCACTCCTGAGGTGTTGGCCGCGTTAGGTATGAGGAAAACCTCGTCCGGCGAGACCAGGTAGGCGATGAGGTCGTCGATCACCCCGCCGTCGGGAGCACAGCACATGGTGTACTGCGCCCGGCCCGGCCCGATACGGTCCAGGTCATTGCTCAGGGTCGCGTTCACGAAGGCAGCCGCGCCGGGTCCTTGGACCAGCGCCTTCCCCAGGTGCGAGACGTCGAAGATGCCGGCCCGCTCCCGGACCGCCCGATGCTCGGCGACGACTCCTCCACCGGCGTACTCGATCGGCATGGACCACCCACCGAAGTCAGCCATCTTGGCGCCGAGCTCGACGTGGAACGGGTGCAGGGGCGAGGTCTTGGGCTGCGCGTCGCTCATAGCAGCGACTGTATCCGGCCCTGATCCCCGGTGGCAGCCGATCGCTCGGCTAGGGTCGATGCACCCCTCGTCAGCACCCACAACCAGGAGGCACGACACATGTCGTCACTGCGCACGGAACTCTCGCTCTCCGCAGCACATCCCAGCTCGATCCGCTGTGATGCACTGGTGCTGGCCTCAAGGTCGGTGGACGGGAAGGCAGAGTTGGTCGGGGAGCTGGACCTTCCCCGCACCGTGTCCACCTCGATCAACAAGACGCTGGCCGCAGTGGGCGCCGGCGGGACGGCCGGAGAGGTCATCACGCTCAGTGACGTCGCGAAGGTCACGGCCGAGTTGGTGCTCGTGGTGGGTACGGGCAAAGACTCGCGGCGCCCTGGTGTCACCGAACCTGATGCCCTCGAGCGGGTGCGGCGGGCCGCAGGGGTCGCGGCCCGGGCGCTGGCGGGAAAGGAAAGGGCAGCCTTCGCGATGGGACCGCCGACACCGGAGCTAGTAGCCGCCACCGGCGAAGGGGCACTGCTGGGGGCCTACGCCTTCCAATCCTTCTTCGGAGTGGGCAAGACCTCTTCAGCGAAGAAGCCGCTCGGGTCCGCAGTCCTGACCGGGATCAAACCTCGCGCCAAGGAGGGTCGCGAGATGGTGGACCGCCTGCATACCGTGGCCACCGCGGTGTTCTACGCCCGCGACCTGGTCAACACACCCCCCAACGCGCTCTACCCCGAGTCGTTCGCCTCATCGGTGACGCGCCGGGCGCCGAAGAACGTCAAAGTTGAGGTCTGGGATCCTGAGCGCCTGGAAGCCGAGGGGTGTGGCGGCATCGTCGGGGTCGGTCAGGGCTCCGCCCGCGGACCACGGATGGTGACGATGACCTACGCCCCCAGAGGCGCCAAGTCCTCGGTGGCCTTCGTGGGCAAGGGCATCACGTTCGACTCCGGTGGTCTCTGCCTGAAGCCGGCCACGGGGATGGTCACCATGAAGTGCGACATGGGAGGTGCAGCCGCGGTCGCCTCCGCTGTCATCGCGATCGCCGAGCTGGGGCTTCCCGTTGCCGTCACCGGCTATCTCTGCTTGGCGGAGAACATGACGGGTGACCTCGCCCAGCGGCCCGGTGACGTGGTCACGATGCGCGACGGGAAGACCGTGGAGATCATCAACACGGACGCTGAAGGTCGTCTGGTGATGGCCGATGGCTTGGCGCTGGCGTCGGAGCAGCGCCCGGACGCGATCGTGGACATCGCCACACTGACCGGTGCCTGCACGGTCGCCCTGGGCTCCCGCACCTTCGGCGTGATGGGCAACAACGATGACGTCATCGAGCGGGCGCTCGGCGGCGCCACGGCCGCGGGCGAGCCCGCGTGGCCGTTGCCCCTACCCGAAGAGCTCCGCGCGAGCATGGACTCTCCCGTTGCCGACATCAAACACACTGGAGAGCGGGCCGCCGGGGCCATGATCGCCGCCACGTTCCTGGCGGAGTTCATCGGACCGGACGCCTCCGGCTCGACGCTGCCGTGGGCTCACCTAGACATCGCGGGACCCGCCTTCAACGACAACTCCCCGTTCGGCTACACCCCCAAGGGTGGCACCGGCGCGGGTGTCAGGGCCCTCGTCGAGTTCGCCCGAGGCTACGTGGCCTAGCCGCTTTTACGGCGGAACATCTGTTGGGCGCCGCTGGTCTTGGCGCCTCGGGACCCGGCGACCTTGCCGTGCTCGGCGTGGTCGGAGACATCGGTCCCTCCGTGCGCGTGTTTCTTGGCCAGCGCCTCTCGGAACTTGCGCTTGACGTCCTCTTCGTCAGGACGTTCCGAATCGTTGGTGTGCCCTTGTTCAGCTGTCATGCGTTCCTCCTGTAGTAGGTCGGAACGTCAGTTTGGCATCTCGGTGAGGCGGCGAACAGCGATTTTGACGACGGACAGGACCCCACATGGCGGACGTCAGTGGTCTCGCTGCCGACGCGACCACTCGCGCATGCGGCTCGGATAGCCGATCTGGTTCACGTCGTAGACCGGGATGGACAGGTCCCGACAGATTCCGAACCCGTTGCGTGGGCTTCCCACCGCGCGCCGGGTCCACTCGCCGTCGTGTGCGATGAGGACCAGCGTCGTCGTGCTGATGTTGGTGGCCGGCTCCACGTACCCCTCGACCCCTCGCCGCGAAGCGACGAACTCCTGCGCATAGGCACGCACGGCGACCAGATCCACGGCCATGTCCGGCCCATCCGTTCGCCCTCGCGGACCGCCACTGCCCTTCCCGCCGGTTTCACCGCCAGTGCTGCGCCTGCGTCGCCACCACGTCATAAGCACCGAGGCTAAACCACCTCGCCTGGGCTGCCTACCAGACCACACCAGCGCCCGGGGAGCGCGTCGTGCAGTGATTTGGGCCCGGCCCAGCTCCACGAAGGTGGCAAGATGCGCGTATGCAGTCTGCGGCAGAGTCGGCGCCGACCTACGACATCGTCATCGTGGGGGGCGGTAGTGGGGGTTATGCGTGTGCACTGCGCGCAGTGCAGCTGGGGTTGAGGGTGGCGCTCATTGAGAAGGCCGAGCTCGGGGGAACCTGCCTGCACCGCGGCTGCATTCCCACCAAAGCACTGCTCCACGCCGCGGAGGTCGCCGACTCAGCGCGTGCGGCGGGCAGGTTCGGCGTTCAGGCCACCTTCCACTCCATCGACATGCCCGCGGTGAACCAGTACAAGGACGACGTCGTCAAACGTCTGTACCGAGGGCTCCAAGGCCTGGTGTCAGCAGCCACGATCGACTACGTGCAGGGCACCGGCACGATGGTCTCCAGCAACACCGTCGCCGTCGGTGACACCACCCTGACGGGACGGGCTATCGTGCTCGCCACTGGCTCAGCGGCCCGCCAGTTGCCCCAGGCACCGGTGGGTGGTCGCATCGTCACCAGTGAAGAGGCGCTGGCGTTGGACGCCGTGCCGGACCGTGTCGTCATCCTGGGGGGCGGGGTGATCGGCGTCGAGTTCGCGTCCATCTATCGTTCCTTCGGGGCCGAAGTCACGGTCGTGGAGGCGCTGGATCGACTCGTAGCGGCGGAAGACGAAGCGATATCGAGCGCCCTACAGCGGGCCTTCCGCAAACGCGGCATCACGACCCGGACCGGCACGGCCGTCACCAGCGCCGAAGACCTGGGCGAAACGGTGCAGATCGTGCTCGAAGACGGAAGCACCCTCGAGGCGGACCTGCTGTTGGTCGCCATCGGTCGGGGCCCGGTGAGCGCAGACCTCGGCCTGGACGAGATCGGCGTCGCGACCGACCGAGGCTTCGTGACGACCGATGATCAGCTGCGGACCACGGTCGCCGGCATCTATGCCGTCGGCGACCTCGTCCCGGGGTTGCAGCTGGCGCACCGTGGCTTCGCGCAAGGGATCTTCGTCGCCGAGCAGCTCGCCGGTCTGGAGCCGACCCCGAGCGTGGAGCACGGCATACCGCGAGTGACGTACAGCGACCCCGAAATCGTCTCGGTGGGTCTGACGGAACACCAGGTCCGGGAGTCCTTCGGCGCTGCAACGTCTCAGGAGCTGAGCCTGGCCGGCAACGGCAAGTCCCAGATCTTGGGCACCACCGGCTTCGTCAAGCTCGTGCGCTCGGCCTCCGACGGCCCCGTGCTCGGCGTGCATATGATCGGCGGGCGGATGAGCGAGCAAGCCGGTGAGGCACAACTCATCGTGAACTGGGAGGCCATGCCCGAAGAGGTGGCGTCGCTGATTCATGCTCATCCGACACAAAACGAAGCTCTGGGCGAGGCGCACTTGGCCTTGGCCGGTAAACCACTGCACTCGCACACGTGAGCGCCTGCACAAACCTGTATCGCACAACTAGACTGCCAATCCCCGGACCAGGAGACGTCGAAAATGTCTGAACGCGTAAGCATGCCAGCCTTGGGTGAGTCCGTCACCGAGGGCACCGTCACCCGTTGGCTGAAGAGCGTGGGCGACGAGGTCGAGGTTGACGAGCCGCTCCTCGAAGTCTCGACCGACAAGGTCGACACCGAGATCCCGTCACCCGTGGCCGGCGTGTTGCAGGAGATCCTGGCCGAAGAGGACGAGACCGTGGAGGTCGGAGCCGACCTGGCCGTCATCGGTGACGGGTCGGAGTCCTCGGACTCCTCCTCCGACGACTCCGGGGAGTCGCAGGACGATGAGTCCGCACCCGCGGGCGATGCAGGTGGGGACGACCAGGCGGAAGATGACGTCAACGACGAGTCTGCGTCGGACGGGGACTCGGCGGAGACAAGCAGTTCGGCGCCGCAGGAGGCCTCTGGCGAAGGCGAGCGAGTGACCATGCCTGCGCTGGGTGAGTCGGTGACGGAGGGCACCGTGACGCGTTGGTTGAAGGAGGAGGGCGACGACGTCGAGGTCGACGAGCCGCTCCTCGAGGTGTCAACGGACAAGGTCGACACGGAGATCCCCTCACCGGTGGCCGGCAAGTTGACCAAGATCCTGGCCGGAGAAGACGAGACCGTGGAGGTCGGCGGGGACCTGGCCATTATCGGTGGCGCAGAGAGCGGGTCGACGGACTCCGACTCCGACTCCGACGACGCTTCCGATGGTGACTCCGACGCCGATGACGCTGCGTCCGCCGACGTCCCCGAGGGCGACGAAGACCTCGCCTCGGAGCAGAAGCTGCACGAGGAGGCGGGTGAGGAGTCGGCGACCACGGACGGCCGTGACGCCTCCGGCTCGAAGAGCACCGAGTCCAGCGGATCGTCGGACGCCAAGGACGAGAAAGACTCCGACGACACTCAGGAGTCTGCGGGCGACAAGGAGTCGAAGGACGTCAGCGCCTACGTCACGCCGCTGGTGCGCAAGCTCGCGGCCAAGCACGATGTCGACCTGGACTCCATCGAAGGGACCGGCGTCGGTGGCCGTATCCGCAAGCAGGACGTCCTCGACGCCGCCAAGGCCGCCGAGTCCGAGCCGGAGCCGGCGGAGGCTCCCGCCGCCGAAGCACCCCCAGCCCAGGAGACCACGGCGGCGCCGGCTTCGGCTCCGTCCTCCTCGGCGAAGCCTTCCGCAACGCCGGACGAGGCAGCCTCTGCCAAGCGCGGCACCACCGAGAAGATGTCGCGTCTGCGCAAGGTGATCGCGACCCGCATGGTCGAGTCGCTGCAGGTCAGCGCCCAGCTCACCACCGTCGTCGAGCTCGACGTCACGAAGGTGGCGCGACTTCGAACGCAGGCGAAGAGCGACTTCCTGAAGCGGGAGGGCGTGAAGCTGTCGTTCATGCCCTTCTTCGCTCTGGCCGCGGTCGAGGCGTTGAAGCAGCATCCGACCGTGAACTCCAGCATCGACGGCGACCAGGTGGTCTTCCACGCCCAGGAGAATCTGGGCATCGCGGTGGACACCGAGAAGGGCTTGATCGTCCCGGTCATCAAGGATGCGGGAGACCTCAACGTTGCCGGTTTGGCTCGCAAGATCGCCGACCTGGCCGAGCGAACCCGTACGAACAAGATCGGACCCGACGAGCTCGGCGGTGGCACGTTCACCCTGACCCACACCGGGAGTCGTGGCGCGCTGTTCGACACTCCGATCCTCAATCAGCCGCAGGTAGGCATATTGGGCACCGGTTCGGTGGTGCGCCGGCCCGTCGTCGTGGTCGATGAGGACGGTGGCGAGAACATCGCTATCCGCTCGATGGTCTACCTGGCGTTGACCTACGACCACCGGATCGTCGACGGCGCCGACGCGGCTCGCTTCCTCTCCACCGTCAAGGCTCGCCTTGAAGAGGCGTCCTTCGAGGTCTGATGAGCGATCTCGACGACAGCCCCGAAGAAGCCCCGTCCCACGCCGATCCCGAAGTCGTGTCACGCCAGAAGCGGACCATAGCCATCACCGGAGCCTCCGGGCTGATCGGCGCTGCGCTGTCCCAGGCGTTGCGTGGTCGCGGAGACTCCGTCGTCCATCTGGTCCGCCGTCAGCCTCGCTCCGAGGGGCTACCGGCCCGTGTGCGCGAGGCCGAGTGGAAACCGCAGGACCGTGAGCTCGACCCTGCCCTCCTCTACGATGTCGATGCCATCGTGCATCTTGCCGGCGCCGGTATCGGGGACCACCGTTGGACGCAGGACTACAAAGAGGCCATCCGGAGCTCCCGGATCGACGGCACGGAGGCCGTCGCTCAGGCGGTGGCTTCGCTCGAGGCGCCTATCCGGCTGGTGTGCGGGTCTGCGATCGGCTACTACGGCAACCGGGGCTCGGACGTCTTGACCGAGGAGTCCCGACTGGGCGAAGGCTTCCTCGCCGAGGTCTGTCGGGACTGGGAGGCGGCGACGTGGCGGGCACGACAAGCGGGTGTGCCGGTGGCACTGGTGCGCACCGGAATCGTCCTGTCGGCCGACGGCGGCGCGATGGCGAAAATGATGCCCCTGGCCAAGTTCGGGCTGGCTGGGCCGCTGGGTTCGGGCAAACAGTACTGGGCCTGGATCACCCTCCACGACCACGTGCGTGCCCTAATGTTCTTGGTCGACCACGCGGACATTACGGGTGCGGTCAACCTCTGTGGGCCATCACCCGACACGCAGGCTGACGTCGTCAAGGCCCTGGGTGAGCAACTGCGTAGACCCGCCGTGCTGCCGGCGCCGACGATCGCGCTCCGGGTGGCTCTGGGTGAGATGGCCGGCGACATCCTGGGGAGCCAGCGAGCGTTGCCGACGGTGCTGACCGAAGCCGGCTTCAGCTGGGACCACCCCGACCTGGACTCGGCCATGGACTGGCTGACGACGAGCGGCAGCGATCATTCTCCTGAGACAAGCTCCTAGAGCCGAGGCTCCTGCCGCCGTGCCCTTGTCCTAACAGCGCGGATCCCGACGGCGTCAAGAGTCGACCGCGTCCCACGACCAGAATCGCCACCCTTCGGGGTCTCTGCGCAGGGTGAACCGGACGAGCTCGCTGCTCGGTGGCACGGTGCGGATCTGGTCTTCCGCGTTCACGACGCGAAGGCGACCCCGGTCGACCGTTGCCTCCGCCGTGAACTGGCTGGCCGACTCGAGATCGCGACTACCGGCTGGAACGACCTCGGTGACCTCGATGTCGTGGGCCACAAAGTCCACGTCACGGAACTGCGCTCCGCTGACGGTGGCCGAGCGCAGGTCGGCGAGATCTTGGACCAAGGCCTCGGAGCCGGCGGCATGTGCTTGACGCAGCCGCTCAGGGTCCCCCGACTGCCAGGCGTCGGCGCGGGCTCGAAGAACCCTGGCAAGGATGTCCCCCGGTGAGGTCGAGGGACCCGTCGTCACGGTCGTCCGGTCCGGTACGCGTGCTGTCTTCGATGCGCGGGCTTTCACCGGTGTGCCTGGTGTTTCCGGTGTGCCATATCCCGTCGAGCCGGCGGCCGACGCTCCGCCGCCGGTCATCGGGTCTCCTAGCGATGCGCGTCGGTCCGGGAGCAGGAAGGCCCCGACGACGACGGCCACCAAGAGCAGCACCGCCACGATCGCGGCGGCTGCATGAGGCGGGCGCCGGGCCGGTGCCCTATGGCTGACGGGGCGACGAGCCGCCATCGCCCGAATTCTCGTGGGCACGTCGTTGAGGTGGTCTGCGTTCACCGAGATGGGCTCTGCGGCTCCCGCTGCCTGGAACTCGGCCACGATCTCTGCGACGTCCGGTCTTGCCTCCGGATCGACGGCGAGCCCGCGGTGCAGGACCTCTCGAATGGCTGCAGGCAGGTCCGCAACCCGCTCGTCCAGATCACCCCCGCCGCCGATCCGCGCCGGTGGGTCACCTGAAAGCACGTGCCACACCAGGGCCGTGAACGCATAGACATCTGATTCCACCGAAGACTCGTATCCCTCCAACACCTCGGGCGCTACCCACTCCCTCCCCGCGGGCCACGCGGTCGGCGATGTACCGGTGATCTGCGGAATCCCCACGTCGCACAGGAGGGGCTTGCCGTCTGCGGTGAAAACGACCGCTTCGCTGGTCAGCTGGGCGTGCACCACACCTGCACGGTGCACGTGCTGTAGTGCTTCTCCGATCGGAACGACCAGCGTGATGGTCTGGCTCAGCGACAACTGCCCCACTTGGTCCAGGTGTCTGGACAGGGTCCCTCCCCGCGCGAGGGCCGTAGCCAGCACCACCTGGTCGTGGGCAGTCTCCTCGTCGGTCACCGGAATCACGTCGTGCACTCGGACGAGGTGCTCGTGTCGGATTCGGGATATCTGGGCCGCCGCGACCATGCCCGAATGAAGGGACGCCTTCCGGCCCACCGCGTCTCCTTCCAGGTGCGGGGTCACCACCAAGCAGGTCAAGTGCACCTCGAGACCGTCGACCGCACGGA
This sequence comes from Actinomycetales bacterium, assembly GCA_038258285.1. Taxonomy (GTDB): domain Bacteria; phylum Actinomycetota; class Actinomycetes; order Actinomycetales; family Dermatophilaceae; genus Ornithinicoccus. The sequence goes on from JBBSQA010000010.1 coordinate 82,377, forward strand.
GGGCCCTTGCGCGCCCGACCAGCGCGAAGCTCGTGGGCAGTCGTTGGGTCACCAGGTAACCGGGACAGGCACACAGCCCACCGCGGTCGTCGAGCCCTACGTGCTCATCGTCCATCCGAGCAGCATGCAGCACCGAGCGCCCCGCGCATCCGCGTTATCCACAGGGCGGTCGGCGTAGGGTGAACGGATGCAGATCAAGCGTGTCGGCTTCGGACCGCAGTCGGTGGACTACCTCGACGGATGGCAGATGCAGCGGGAGGTCCATACCGCGGTGGCGGCGGGCTTGTCCGAGGACACGGTCCTACTCCTGGAGCACCCAGCGACCTACACCGCCGGCAAACGCACCGAGCCGCACGAGCGTCCTGACGACGGCACCCCCGTCATCGACGTGGATCGCGGAGGAAAGATCACCTGGCACGGTCCTGGCCAGGTCGTCGGCTATCCCATCGTCCGCCTCCCCTCCCCCGTGGATGTGGTCGCCCATGTGCGCCGGCTCGAGGACATGATGATGGGGGTCTGCGCGGAGGTCGGCGTTCACGCGGAACGGGTCGAGGGTCGCAGCGGCGTCTGGGTACGCGCCGAAGGGCCGGGAGCTCGGGACCGCAAGGTCGGGGCGATCGGCATCCGCGTCAGCAAGGACGTGACGATGCACGGGTTCGCTCTGAACTGCGACTGTGACCTCGCCTGGGCCGACCCCATCATCCCGTGCGGTATTCCCGATGCTGGAGTGACGTCGCTGTCCCAGGAGCTGGGTCACCGCCTTACGGTCGCTGAGGCGCTCCCGGTCATCGAGCGCCATCTGCTCCGAGTGTTCGCCCCGGTGGCCTCGTCGGTCCCGTGACGCAGGGCATACCCTGGGGGTGCTCGGTGTTTTCACCAGCAAACCCACCCATGAAGTCGAACTGTGTTGTTGGAGGCGCTACGTGACCGTTGCACCCGAAGGACGCCGGATGCTGCGTGTTGAGGCACGCAACAGCCAGACCCCGATCGAGCGCAAGCCATCATGGATCCGCACGACAGCCAAGATGGGGCCGGAGTACACCGCGCTCAACTCGCTCGTCAAGGGCGAGGGGCTGCATACCGTGTGCCAGGAAGCGGGCTGCCCCAACATCTTCGAGTGCTGGGAAGACCGCGAAGCCACGTTCTTGATCGGGGGCGAGCAGTGCACCCGGCGATGCGACTTCTGCCAGATCGACACCGGCAAGCCGGCTGACTTCGACGCGGACGAGCCCCGTCGCGTTGCCGAGTCCGTCGCTCAGATGCAGCTGCGTTACGCGACGGTCACCGGAGTGGCGCGCGATGACCTCGCCGACGGTGGGGCGTGGTTGTATGCCGAGACGATCCGGGAGATCCACCGACTCAACCACGGCACGGGCGTCGAGATCCTCATCCCCGACTTCAACGGGATCCCCGAGCTGGTCGGACAGGTCATCGACGCGCAGCCTCAGGTCTTCGCCCACAACGTCGAGACGGTGCCGCGCATCTTCAAACGCATCCGACCCGCCTTCGAGTACGACCGCTCGCTGTCGGTCATCACGATGGGTCGAGACGCAGGCCTGGTCACCAAGTCCAATCTCATCCTCGGGATGGGCGAGGAGGACCATGAGATCGAACAGGCCCTGCACGACCTGCACGAAGCCGGGACCGATCTGTTGACCATCACCCAGTACCTTCGTCCTTCGCCTCGCCACCACCCCGTCGAGCGGTGGGCCAAGCCGGAGGAGTTCGTGCACTGGAGCGAGATGGCCAAGGAGATCGGCTACAAGGGGGTCATGTCCGGACCGCTGGTGCGCAGCTCATACCGCGCTGGACGTCTGTGGGCCCAGGCGATGCGGCATACCGGGCGCGAGATCCCCGAACAGCTGCAGCACCTCGCGGACAAAGCCGACTCCCCCGCGCGTCAAGAGGCAGCGTCATTGGTGGCTCGGGCGGCTACCCCCGTATCCTGACCCGCATGGCAGCAGAATCGAAGACGGTCACCCCGGGAGACGGCAAGCGGCGACGCTTCGGTCGTCGACGCAAGTCCGACCCCAACAAGGTCGGTCGCCTGGCGCAGATGCGCCAAGTCTTCACGATGACCCGCAAGCACGACCCCTCCTCGGTGTGGCTGATGGCGCTGGCCTTCCTGGTCGTGCTCCTCGGGGCCCTCCTGTTGGGATGGGCCTTCGACCAAGTCATCTACTTCGGGATCCTCGGCATTCCCACAGCGTTCCTGGCCGCGTTGATCGTGTTGTCACGGCGGGCTGAGAAGGCTGCCTTCTCCCAGATCGAGGGCCAGCCCGGTGCCAGTGGTGCGGTGCTGGGTTCCCTGCGCCGTGGCTGGTTCTACGACAAGGAGCCGATCGCCGCGGAGGCCGGCGGCAAGATGCGCGGGATGCGCGACCTGAACAATGCCGCGATGGTGTTCCGGGCCGTCGGTCGACCTGGTGTCGTCCTGATCAGCGAAGGCCCCAAGGGCCCAGCCGGACGACTCGCGTTGGCCGAGAAGCGCCGTGCCACCCGAGCCACGGGCGACGCGGTCCCGGTCCATGTACTTCGAGTGGGTCAGGACGAGGGAGACATCCGGCTCTCCAAACTGGTCCGGTCGATGAACAAGCTGGACAAGAAGATCAGCAAGGACGAGGCCATCGCTGTGCAGCGCAGGCTGAAGGCCATGGGCAGCAGTAAACCGCCCGTCCCGGCCGGAGTCGACCCCCGCAAGGCGCGCGTGGACCGCAAGTCCATGCGAGGCCGCTAGAGCGCGATCACCGGTCTTGGGGCCGCCGCAGGATGACGGTCCCGGCCACACGGTCGTGATAACCGCGACCGTCCCGGTCCGAGAATATCGCCGGTAGAGCCAGACAGAGCAGGATGGTGCGCACCGAGGCTGCCCGCGGACCGGGGACATGTGCCAGCCACGCTGAGGGTGCCGCGACGTCGTCCGGCGCCAAGCGCACCACCGACAGCCCCATCACCCGATGCCCCAGGGTGTACCCCAACACACTCACCATCAGCACATTCTCCAGAGCGAAGATGCCCAACGGCGCGAAGGATGCTGCGCCTCCGGAACCGAACTCTCCTCCGAACAGCAGCCAGACCGCGACCTGACATATCCCCCAGTCGATGACGATCGCCACGAACCGGCGCCCGAGGGGGGCCATGGAGCCAGGTCCATCCTCCGGAAGACCGAGTCCGGATCCGGCGTAGGCGTTCGGCTCACTCACGCTCGGAGACTACCCCGGCGAAACACGCAGGAAACGTCTGGGTGATGGCAGTGAAACCCCCAGTGCATAGTCTTGGAGCGCTTCGGGTCATCCGCGTCTGGGCTGACCTGCCCGCCACTTCCAGGAGGATCGATGTTCAGCAATGCTGAAGAGGCAATCGCCTACATCAAGGACAACGACGTCAAGTTCGTCGACGTACGGTTCTGCGACTTGCCCGGGGTGATGCAGCACTTCAACGTGCCCGCCGAAACCTTCGATGCCGACGCGTTCGAGACCGGCCAGATGTTCGACGGATCGTCCATTCGCGGCTTCCAGGCCATTCACGAGTCCGACATGAAGCTCATCCCCGACCCGACGACGGCCTTCGTCGACCCTTACCGGGTCAACAAGACCTTGGTCATGAACTTCTCGATCGTGGATCCCTTCACGGACGAGCCCTACGCCCGTGACCCGCGTCAGATCGCCCTCAAGGCCGAGGAGTATCTGCGGTCCACCGGCATCGCCGACACCGCGTTCTTCGGCGCCGAGGCCGAGTTCTACATCTTCGACGACGTGCGCTTCGAGACCAAGCAGAACGCCAGTTACTACTACATCGACTCGGTCGAGGCGGCTTGGAACACGGGCCGCGCCGAAGAAGGCGGTAACCGCGGCTACAAGACTCGGTACAAGGGTGGGTACTTCCCCGTGCCCCCGGTCGACCACTTCGCCGACATCCGTGACGAGATCACGTTGAAGTTGGCAGACGTCGGTCTCTCGGTGGAGCGAGCGCACCACGAGGTCGGCACCGCCGGTCAGCAGGAGATCAACTACCGCTTCAACACGCTGCTGCAGGCCGGCGACGACATGATGAAGTTCAAGTACGTCGTCAAGAACAGCGCCTGGGCGGTTGGCAAGACCGCGACCTTCATGCCCAAGCCCGTCTTCGGTGACAACGGCTCGGGTATGCATACCCACCAGTCCTTGTGGAAGGACGGCGAGCCGCTGTTCTACGACGAGTCGGGCTACGGCGGACTCTCCGACATGGCGCGCTGGTACATCGGTGGACTGTTGAAGCACGCGCCATCGCTGCTGGCCTTCACCAACCCGACGATGAACTCCTACCACCGTCTCGTGCCCGGCTACGAGGCCCCGGTCAACCTGGTCTACTCCGCGCGCAACCGCTCGGCCTGCGTCCGGATCCCGATCACCGGCGACTCCCCCAAGGCCAAGCGCGTCGAGTTCCGCGTGCCCGACCCGTCGTCGAACCCGTACCTGTGCTTCGCTGCACAGATGATGGCCGGTCTGGACGGCATCAAGAACCGCATCGAGCCGCCGGACCCGGTCGACAAGGACCTCTACGAGCTGCCGCCCGCCGAGCTCGAAAGCATCGCCCAGGTGCCGGCGTCGCTGCCGGACGTCCTGGACTCCCTGGAGGCCGACCACGCCTACCTGACCGAAGGGGACGTCTTCACCGAAGACCTCATCGCCGCCTGGATCGACTACAAGCGCGTCAACGAGATCGACCCCATCCGGCTGCGTCCGCACCCGCACGAGGTCGAGATGTACTTCGACCTGTAGAGGGTCGTCAAAGGCAGCCCCCATCGCGCCATACGGCGCGGTGGAGGCTGTCATCATGTGCGCATGACTCGGTTAGAACAGTGGGAGAGCAAGACTCGCAGCACACTCATGGTGTTGGCCATCGTCTTTCTCTTCGCCTACGCCATCCCGATCCTGAGCCCGCGTGCCCCGTTCGGCCTCATCGAGACCTGCGACGTGTTGCAGTACGTCATCTGGATCATCTTCGCGGTGGACTACGGGATCAGACTGTTGATCGCCGAACACCGATGGCACTTTGTTCGTCACAACCTGATCGACTTGGCCGCGGTGACCCTTCCGGCCTTGCGCCCCCTGAGGTTGGTGGCCGCCCTGGCCTTGATCCAGCAGCAAGGAGGCGAACGACTCCGAGGACATGTGGCCACGTACGTCACGGTCGGTGTCGTGTTGGTGGTGGGCATCTCCGGGCTGGCCGTCCTCGACGCGGAGCGGGGTGCCAGCGGGAGCAACATCAGCACCTGGCAGGACGCCCTCTGGTGGGCCCTGGTCACGGTCACCACGGTCGGATACGGCGACTTCTATCCCGTCAGCACCGAAGGGCGGATGTTTGCACTCGGCCTCATGCTGTGTGGGATCGCCCTCCTTGGGATCGTGACGGCCGGTCTGTCCTCGTGGTTCCTGGAGAAGGTCACCGACAGCAACGAGAAGTCGCAGGCGGCGACGGCGCGGGACATCGCGTCGTTGGCTGAGACCATCGAGGACCTCCAGCGCGAGGTCATCGCCCTACGAGAGTCTCGTTAGCCCTCTGGATCCTCTGAGTCCTCGATGTCGCGGTCCAGCTCCGCAGCCAGCCGAGCCGCATACTCCTGCATCTGCCCGGCGTCGTATCGCTGACGCGGCCAGAAGAACCCTCTCAGCCCGTCCCCCTTGGTCCGAGGCACGACGTGGACGTGCAGGTGGGGCACCGACTGGCTGACCGTATTGTTGACCGCCACGAAGGACCCCTGGGCGCCGAGGCCGGTGACCATCGCGTCGGCCAAGCGTTGGGTCAGCCCGAAAACCGGCTCAACCAACTCCGGCGCCAGGTCGGTCAGCACTCCGACGTGGCGACGTGGTGCCACCAGGACATGGCCTTTGAACAGGGGCCGGACGTCGAGGACCGCCACCACATCAGTCCCTTGGTGCACCATCGCGGCCGGGGCCTCACCGGAGGCGATGTCGCAGAAGAGACAGACTTCAGGCATCGACCAATCCGCTCCTGCCTTGACCCTATGCGGTCGGCGTCACCGTGCGGGCGTCGCCTCGGCTACTTCCGGGTTTCCGGCTTGGGCTTGCCCTCACGCCACTTGCGTTCGAACGGCAGGCGCCACGTGAAGGGTGCCACCAACTGGTGGACCTGGTTCGGGCCCCAGGACCCTTCCTCGTACGGCCGCACCACAGGAGGGTCTTCCAACAGCTCGGTCGAGATCTCCCAGAGCCGCTCGATGCCCTCTGCCGTCGTGAACAAGGTGCGATCTCCCCGCGCGGCGTCGTAGATGAGGCGTTCGTAGGCTTCGAGCACGGCCCCGGACCAGTCGGTCTCCTGCATGGAGAACTGCATCGACAGCTTGTCCAGACGCATGCCTGGGCCGGGTCGCTTGCCGTAGAACGACAAGGACATCCGGGTCCGGTCGGCCAAGTCGAAGGTCAGGTGGTCCGGACCACGGTCACCGATGCCCGAGCCGGCGGGAAACATCGACTTGGGAGGCTCGCGGAACGCGATGGAGATGATGCGGGCCCCTTCGGCCAGCTTCTTGCCGGTGCGCAGATAGAACGGGATGCCAGCCCATCGCCAGTTGTCGATGTAGCACTTGAGCGCAATGAACGTCTCGGTGTCGGACTCGGGGTCGACACCGGGCTCACCGCGGTATCCCGCATATTGCCCACGCACGACGTCCTGCGGCTGGATCGGCAACATCGATCGGAAGACCTTGTTCTTCTCCTCGCTGATGGCACCGGGCTCCAGGGCTGTGGGCGGCTCCATCGCCGTGAACGCGAGGATCTGGAAGAGGTGCGTCACGACCATGTCGCGGTAGGTGCCCGTTCCTTCGAAGAACGCGGCGCGCGTCGACAGACCCAGGGTCTCGGGGACGTCGATCTGGACGTGATCGATGTGGTTGCGGTGCCAGATCGGCTCGAACAAGCCGTTGGCGAAACGCAGCGCCATGATGTTCTGCACCGTCTCCTTGCCCAGAAAATGGTCGATGCGATAGATCTGATCTTCCTTGAGATATGTCAGCAGATAGGCATTGAGGTCCCTGGCCGATTGCAGGTCGTGGCCGAACGGCTTTTCCACAATGACGCGGCGAAAGCCCTTGTCGTCCTGGACCAGCCCGGCCTCGCCCAGCTTGCCGGCGATGGGGGCGAAAAAACGGTCGGCGGTGGCGAGATAAAACAGCACATTGCCGTCCAATCC